>NZ_JBHSBL010000019.1:478832-491433 GCF_042650585.1 Actinoplanes subglobosus | reverse complement strand
CGGACGTGCTGATCCTCGACGGCGCCTCCCAGCTGCCCGGCCGCGACTGGGCGTCCGGCCTGGAGTACGTACTGAGCCACTCCGCCCGGCTGCGGGTCGTGCTGACCGGCCGCTGGGACCCGCCACTGCCGCTCTACCGCTACCGGCTCGCCGGCCAGTTGCACGAGCTGCGCACCGCCGACCTGGCGTTCACCGCCGCCGAGGTGTCGCGTCTGATGCGCCTGCACGGCGTCGAGCTGGCCGACCCCGAGCTGGCCACCCTGCTGGAGCACACCGAGGGCTGGGCGGCCGGCATCCGGCTCTGCGCCTGCGCGCTCCAGCGGACCCCGGACGCGAAGGTGCTCGTCGACACCATCTCCGGCGACGAGTCCACCATCGCCGAGTACTTCGTCGGCGAGGTGCTGCGGGTGCAGCCCCCGGAGACCCGGCGGTTCCTGCTGGAGACCAGCGTGCTGGACACGTTCACCCCGGAGCTGGCGTCCGCGGTCACGGCGCGGACCGACGCGTCCCGGATGCTCGCCGAGCTCACCCGGGAGAACGCGTTCATCCAGCCGGTCGGTTCGGGCACCGGGCTCTACCGCTACCACCGGCTCTTCGCCGAGCTGCTGCGCGCACAGCTGTCCTGGGGCGACCCGGACGAGGTGGCGCTGCTGCACCAGCGGGCCGCGCTGTGGCTGGCGGCCCGCGGTCACCTGGTCGAGGCGGTCGGGCACGCCGCGCAGGCCGGGGACTGGACCGGTGCCGCCCGGATGGTCATCGAGGACCACGCGCTCGGCTCGCTGATCGTGGACGGCCCCGGCGGACGGCTCGGCGGGCTGTTCCGGACCATGCCGGAGCACGTCGAGGACCCGGAGCCGGTGATCGTGCGGGCCGCACTGGCCTACGGCGACGGTGACCACTCCCGGGCCGCCGAGCAGTTCGCCCTGGCCGGCAAGCTGCTCGGGCTGCGTGGCGGCTCCTGCGAGGACGGGCTCACGCTGGCCTGCTTCCTGATGCGGCTGCTGCTGCTCGCCCACGACACCGGACCGGACGACGTGGACGAGCTCGCCCCAGTGGCCCGGACCTTCCTCGCCGCTGTGCCCGCCCAGCGGCTGGCCCGGCACCCCGAACTGCCGATGCTGGTCTACGCGGCCGAAGGCCGGGCCCGCAGCGCGGTCGGTCAGGTCGACGAGGCGGCCACGGTGCTGGCCGAGGCGGTCGCCAACGCGCCGGCCGGTGCCGAGACGGTACGCATGTCGTGCCTGGAGAACCTGGCGATGCTGGAGGCGTTCCGGGGACGGCTGAGCCGGGCCGAGACGGCAGCGCGCCAGGCGATCGACCTGGCCCGGCAGTGTGGCCTGGGCCGGGAGCGATGGCCCGCGGCCGCCGAGGTCGCACTGGCCTGGGTGGCCCTGGAACGCTACGACATCGAGGCCGCCGACCGGCGTCTGCGGGCCGTGCAGCCGATGTGCGGCAACGGCACGACCGGGCCCGCCCCGGCCGGGTTCGCCCTGGTCCGGGCGCGCCGCCTGCAGACCCGGGGCGAGCTGCGGCAGGCCATCGGGGTACTGGCGGCGGTGGAGGAGGCCGACAACGGCGCGCCGCGCTGGCTGACCCGCGAGGTCCGGCTGGTCCGGGCGCGGCTGCTGATGGTCGCCGGGCGGGCCGACGAGGCCGACGGCCTGCTGGCCGGGTACACCGACTCGGCGGACCCGGATACGGTGCTGGCCCGGGCCGCGCTGATGCTGGCGCGGGGCGAGAGCGGTGCGGCGTACGAGCGGGCGCGTACCGTCGCCGACGCGGCCGGCACGCGGGCCCCGATCGCCCTGGACGCCTGGCTGATGCTGGCGATGGTGGCGGCCGGGCGGGAGGACACCGCGAGTGCCCGGGAGGCCCTGCGGCGGGCGCTGCGGGTGGCCGCCCCGGAGTCCTGCCGGCGCCCGGTGCACCAGGTGTGGGGCGAGCTGCGGCGGCTGCTGCGCGACGACGACCGGCTTGCCCAGCAGTACCGTTCGCTGGGCGCGCCCGCGGTGGCCGGCACCGCCACCGCCGATCCGGTCGTGGTGGAGCAGCTCAGCAAGCGTGAGCTGGACGTACTACGGGGCATGGCCGAGATGCTCCCGACCGAGGAGATCGCCGCCTCGATGTACGTCTCGGTGAACACGGTGAAGACCCACGTGCGCAGCATCCTGCGCAAGCTGTCCGCGTCCCGGCGCAACGAGGCGGTGCGCCGGGCGCGGGCCCTGCGGCTGATCTAGGCGTCGAGGGGGTGGTCGCCGCGGCACAGTGCGAAGATCACCACGATCTCGACGCAGATCAGCAGCGTGCACCACAGTGGCGCTTCGGCGAGCAGCAGGAAGTGACCCAGGGCGAGCAGCGAGGTGAGCACCACGCCGACCACCCGGGCCCACACCTGCCCACGCAGGATGCCGGCACCGGCCGAGGCCGAGATCAGCCCGGCGATCAGGTGGCTCCAGCCCCAGGTCGCCGGGTTCAGCTCGATCAGGGCGCCGTCCGGGGCGACCAGATAGGCGCTGTCGCGCAGCAGCGCGGTCAGCCCCTCCATCACCTGGAAGGCGCCGAGGACCAGAAGCATCACCCCGGCGAAGGACACCACCTTCGCTGTGCCAGATTTGTCGATCTTGTCAGCTTCGACCGCCGTCATCGTCGGCCCCTCCCTGTCGGTTGGGGGCCAGCGTCCCGTCCCGGACGGTGGAAGTGCCTCGTACGAGACGAATGAATTGTGTTGATCAATGCAAGTTGCACGCTGGGGAAACCGGTTCGTTCCCTCCTGCGTGCAAATACCGAAGGTTGCCGTATCGACACTTTCTGTGTTTCGGTGAGGCCGGTCAATGGGGGACCGATCCAGGGGCGCTCCGCGAGCGGGGATCGGTGGGGCGTCATCTGCGATCTGGGGGCACGATGCATGAACGTGTGAGCGGCACGATGGTGCGAATACCCGTGGAACACACCACGCCGCCCCGCCTGCCGGCGGGGCTGATCCGGCGGTCCCGTCTCGCGTTGACCCTCGACGAGGGTGTCCGGGGTACCGCGACCCTGGTCTGCGCGGGTCCGGGCTGGGGCAAGACGGCACTGGTCGCCTCGTGGGCGGCGACCCGGGCGGCGGCGGGGCCGATCGCCTGGCTCACGCTCGACGGCCAGCACGACGACCCGTACACCTTCTGGTCCGATCTCTACCTCGCCGTCCAGGCCGCCGGCGCGATCCCCGAGGGCCTGGCCGTCCCCGCACCGGACGCCGGGGAGTCCGACTTCCGGCAGGTCCTCGCCGGGGCCCTGACCCGGCGCACCTCGCCGGTCGTGATCGTCCTCGACGACCTCCATCGGGTGACCGACCCGCGCATTCTCGGCGGGCTGGCCGGGCTCCTGCGGCTGCGGCAGGCCCGCTTCGTGCTGGTGACCCGCCGCGAGGCCGACCTGCCGCTGCACCGGCTCCGGGCAGCCGCCGAACTGACCGAGATCCGCCCCGCCGACCTGGGGTTCCGCCTGGAGGAGGCGGCCGAGCTGCTCGCGCACACCGGCCGGAGCATGCCCGCGGACAAGCTCGCCGCGATCGTGCGGCGCACCGAGGGCTGGAGCGCCGGGCTGCGCCTGATCCTCGACAACCCCGAGCCGGGCCGCGCCGACGACGTCATCGAGGACTACATGCTGCGCGAGGTCCTCGGCGCACAGCCCGACGAGGTCCGCCGGTTCCTGCTGCGTACCAGCATCCCGGACCGGATCTGCGGCGACCTGGCCCACACCCTCACCGGCGAACGGCACGGCCAGTACCTGCTGGAGGATCTGGCCCGCGGCAACCTGTTCGTCGAGCGGACCGGCAGCGGCCGCTGGTTCCGCTACCACCCGATGCTGCGGGCCGCCCTGCGCCGCCGGGTGGCCCGGCGCTGGCCCGACGCCCCGCCCCGCCTGCACCTGGAGGCGGCCCGCTGGCACGACGCCGACGGGGGTGCCCTGCCCGCGCTCACCCACGCCGCCGCGGCCGGTGACTGGGACCTGGTGTCGTCCGTCGTGGTCCGGCGCGGGCTGCCGCTGTTCACCGGTGCCGACCGGCCGCAGCTGGTCGAGGTGCTCACCCGGATCCCGGTCGAGCGGCTGCCGGAGACCGCCGAGTTCGCGGTGTGCGCGGTGATCCTCGGCTATGCCCGCGGTGACGCCGCTGCCGTCCCCCGCCGGATCGCGGCCGCCCGCGCCCTGCTCGACGGCCGTGACGACAGGACCCGCGCGGACGTCGGCGCCGCCCTGGCCGTGCTGGAGAACGGGACCGTGATCCGTTGGCACGGCGACATGCCAAGCCTGCTCGAGGCCACCACCGACCTGCTCGGCGAACTGTCCCGGCTCAGCTGGGATCAGGCGCCGTCGCTGCTGCAGTACCGGGCCATGACGCTCAACAACAAGGGCGCCGCCCTGCTCTGGAGCGGGCGGTTCGACCACGCCGACCGCTACCTGTGGGCCGCCGTCACCGCCGCCCGCACCGCCGACGTGCCGTTCATCGAGATCAACTCGCTGGCGCTGCTGGCCCAGCTCGCGTTCCTGCAGGGCGCGCTGCGTGAGGCCGCCGAGCACGCGGACGCCGCCGAGGATGCGGCCGGCCGCATCGACGCGGGTGGCCGGGTCGCGGTGGCCCCCGCCTACCTGGCCCGGGCACTGATCGAGACCGAACGCGGCCGCGAGCCCGAGGCCGAGAGCTGGCTGCGCAAGGCCCTGCACGCGCTCGGTGAGATCCCCGAGACCGTCCAGTCGGTGACCGCCGGGCTGGTCCGGGTGCGCCTGATGCTCGACCGCGGCGAGACGGCCGGTGCCCGTACGCTGCTCGGCCAGCTCCGTGCCGAGGCGGGCCCGCCGCTGGTCGCACCGCAGATCGACCGGATGCTCGGCCTCGCCGGCGCCGAGATCCGGCTGGCCGCCGGCGACCCCGGCGCGGTCGTGATGGCCTACGGCTCCCGGGTCGTGCTCACTCCCGCCGAGCAGGTCTGCCTGGCCCGTGCTCTGCTGGCCACCGGCAACGTGGGTGCGGCCGGCGAGCTGCTGTCGCGGGTCCGGGCCGGCTCGGACCGGGTGTCCGCGGTCGCCGCCTGGATCCTCACCGCGCTCGCCGCCGACACCCAGGGCCGCAGCTCGGTGTCGAGCGAGGCGCTGAGCCGGGCGCTGGCCGCGGCCGAGCCGGATCTGATCCGCCGGCCGTTCCGCACCTTCGACACCAACCGGGTGATGGTTCTCGCCGAGCGTCAGCAGTGGCTCACCGAGATGCGCGGCCCGGTCGGGGACGGTGTGCTCGGCGAGATCACCGGCGAGATCCCGATCATGACGCCGACGCCGTCGGTGGGGCCGCTCAGCGAGCGGGAGGTCGACGTCCTGCAATATCTGCCGACCGTGCTGACCGCCGCCGAGATCGCCGAGAACCTCGGCATCTCGGTCAACACGGTGAAGGCCCACATGCGATCGATCTACCGCAAGCTGGGTGCCGCCCGCCGCCGCGAGGCGGTGGTGACCGCACGCCAGTCCGGCCTGATCTGAACCGGCTCACCCGCCCTGGGTGATCCCCATGAGCCCGGGGGTCACCCAGCCTGACCAGCATGACCGACACCGCATCCCCGTGGCCGGACACGGCCACCGAACTCCGCACGCAGCCGTTCCCCTGGTGGACGCTGCTGGTCACCGGCCTGTTCTCGGTGGCTCTGGGACTCGCAGTCCTGATCTGGCCGGACATCTCCCTCAAGATCATGGCGGTGCTCACCGGCATCTGGCTGCTCGTCGGCGGACTGGCCCGGATCGTCGCGGCCTTCCTGCCGACCGGCCGCGGCGTCGCCGGCCACATCTTCACCGGCGTCATCGGCATCATCGTGCTGATCGCCGGCCTGGCCTGCCTGCGTAACCTGGTCACCGGCCTGCTGGTGATGGCGGTGATCTTCGGGACCACCTGGATCCTGTCCGGGCTGGCCCTGCTGCTGTCCGGTGTCACCCAGCACGGGCCGCTACGGGCCGCTCTGGTGGTCGTGGGCGTGCTCACGATCCTGCTCGGCGTCGCCTTCGTCGTCCTGCCGGACCTGTCGCTGACCACCCTGGTCGTCATGACCGGCGCCGGCAGTCTCGTCGTCGGCATCTGCGAGCTGATCCTGGCGTTCCTCATCCGGCGTCTGCAGCACAGCGACCCGGACGGAACCCGGAGTGTGCAGTACGCCGGCTAGGACGGCGGTCAGCAGCAGGCAGAACGACAGCACGTACAACCAGCCGATGTAGGTGAACGCCAGCCCGATCGTCCCGTACCGGTCGGCGCTGGACTGCAGGGCCCGCGGCAGGTAGATCGCCCCGCCGGCCCGCACCCCGACCATCGCGGCCGCGAACAGCGCGCCGGTGAGCAGCAGTTTCGGCCACGGCACCACCGGTCCGAGCAGGATCCGCGGCAGGAAGACGGCCAGCGCCAGATCGGCGAGCGCGGTCACCACGACCTGCCCGGCCCGGGGTGCCGGCAGCATCCCGGTCAGGTTGCCGAGCAACCGGATGACGATCAGGAACCCGACCAGGATCAGCACCGAGCCGATCTGCCAGACGGTCGCCGCCGCACCCGCCCGGCGGCCCGGCACCTGCCACACCATCCGGTACGCCCGGACCAGCGCCCGCGCCAGCCCGGTCGCCGACAGGATCACGATCAACCCGCCGACCAGCCCGAACGCGTTGTTGCGGCTGCCGTCGAGCGCGTCGTCGAGCAGCCGCGCCCCGGCGTCCGGCAGACGCACCAGCTCACCCACGTGCTGCCGGGTGCCGCCACCGGCCAGCGCGCTCAGCATGATGAGCAGCGGGAAGATCGACGTGAACGCCTGCGCGGCCAGCGTCATCGACCGGTCGAAGATCTGTACGCGCAGCAGTTCGTTGAGGACGGTGACGATCGGCGCGCGCAACCGGTGCGGGACGACGGCCAGAACTTTCCCGGTCGGCGAGGTCATGCCGTCATGGTCGGCGGCCGGGCGCGCCCCGGGCATCATCCGGCGGGGATGGCGTCGAGGCCACCACCGGCGCGAACACTGTCGCTGGTCGGTTCAGACGCCGTTCACCTGGTGTTGTGCGACTGGCTGGAACGGGCCGGCTGCCGCTCATCCGCCGGGGGTGAGCCCCTGCGGGCCGCCCGGTGACCACCATGGCGCCATGTGTCGTTGGATTGCCTACTCCGGGTCGCCGATCCGCCTCGAGGAACTGCTCTACCGGCCCCGGTACTCGCTGATCGACCAGAGTCTGCACTCCCGGCTCGGAGTGGAGACCACCAACGGCGACGGCTTCGGCGTCGGCTGGTACACCGGCAACGGCGGGGACGAACCCGCCCTCTACCGTGGAACCGGCCCGGCCTGGAACGACGCCAACCTGCGCGAGATCGCCCGGTCCACCCAGTCTCCGCTGTTCCTGGCCCACATCCGGGCCAGCACCGGG
This sequence comes from Actinoplanes subglobosus, assembly GCF_042650585.1. Lineage (NCBI taxonomy): Bacteria > Bacillati > Actinomycetota > Actinomycetes > Micromonosporales > Micromonosporaceae > Actinoplanes > Actinoplanes subglobosus. Next base: position 484,017 of record NZ_JBHSBL010000019.1, on the reverse strand, counting down.
ACCGCGGTGCAACAGACCAACTGCCATCCCTTCCGGTACGCCAACTGGCTCTGGGTCCACAACGGGTCGATCCGCGAGTTCCACCGACTCAAACGGGACCTGGTGCTGGCCGTCGACCCCGACCTGTACCCGTTCATGGCCGGGTCCACCGACTCCGAGGTGATGTTCCACCTCGCCCTCACCTACGGGCTGCGCGACCGGCCGGTGGCCGCCGTGGAACGGATGGCGGGCCTGGTCGAGTCGGTGGGGCGCGCGTACGGCGTACCGGATCCGCTGCAGATGACCGTGGCCACCACCGACGGTGACCGGACCTGGTGCTTCCGTTATTCGAGCGAGGGGCGCAGCCGCTCGCTGTTCTACAGCACCGAGATCTCCGCGCTGCGGCACCTCTACCCCGAGCAGGCAAATCTGCGCGGGCTGTCGGAGGAGACCCGGCTGATCGTGTCCGAGCCGCTCGGCGAGCTCGAAGGCGCGTGGCAGCCGGTGCCCGAGTCCAGCTACGGCGTGATCCAGAAGGGCGACGACGAGCTCGGCCGGTTCGAGCCCGCGATGCCCTGACACCCCTTTCATCCCACCCGAGTGATTCGGACCGGAACCCGTTTCGGAGAGGCTGCGGCCATGACCGACCTGGACAAGGCGACCGAGACCCGTTCTCTCGGCCTGCCGCAGGCCACCGCACTGATCCTGGGCACCATCATCGGTGTCGGGATCTTCAACCTGCCCTACTCGCTCGCCTCGATCGGCCCGATCAGCATCGTCGCGATGGTGCTGACCACGGTCGGCGCGGTCGCCCTGGCGGTGATGTTCGCGTCGCTGTCGAAGCGCATGCCGGCCGACGGCGGGCCCTACGCCTACGCCCGGGCCGCGTTCGGTGACGGGGTCGGCTTCGCCAACGCCTGGTCCTACTGGATCACCGCGTGGGCCGGCAACGCGGCGATCGTGACCGGCTGGGTCTACTACGTCGAGCATTTCGTCAACAAGGACGGCGTCAAGATCTGGTCGATCGTGATCGCCCTGTTCGGCATCTGGCTGCCCGCGCTGATCAACCTGACCGGCGTGAAGAACATGGGCGTCGTCCAGTTCTGGACCACGATCGTGAAGTTCGTCCCGCTGGTGATCATGTCGACGGTCGGGTTGTTCTTCATCAGCACCGCCAACTACAGCCCCGCCAACGTCAGCGGCGAGACCGACCTCCAGGCCATCGGCAGCGCCATGGCCATCTGCCTGTTCAGCTACCTCGGTGTCGAATGCGCCGCGGTCGCCGCGGCCAAGGTCCGCAACCCGGCCAGGAACGTGCCCCGGGCCACCGTGATCGGCACGCTCGGCGCCGCGGTGGTCTACCTGCTGTCGATGATCGCCGTCTTCGGGATCGTGCCGACGTCGGTGCTGGCCGAGGACGCGAACAAGGCCTCCTACTCGGTGGCCGCCAACATGATGGCCGGTGGCTCCTGGGCCGGCGATCTGGTGGCGATCGCGGTCATCGTGTCCGGGTTCGGCGCACTCAACGGCTGGACCATGATCTGCGCCGAGATGCCGCTCGCCGCGGCCAGGGACGGTCTGTTCCCGGCGATGTTCGGCCGCCTGTCGAAACAGGGTGTACCGGCCGCCGGCATCATCGCGTCGAGCGCGTTCGCCACCGTGGCCATGATCATCAGCTATGCCGGGACCAGCGGCGCGACGGTCTTCAACACACTGGTGCTGATGAGCGGGATCACGGCCGCCATCCCGTACGCCTTCTCCGCCCTCGCCAAGATCAAATGGCGGCGCGAGGGCGGCGCCGGAGACCTGATCATCGCCGTGGTCGCCTTGATCTTCTCGATCCTCTTCATCTGGTACTCGCGCAACTCCGGCGACGACTGGTTCGTCGTCTGGGGCCCGTTCCTGATGGCCGGCGTCGCAGGCCTGATCGGCATTCCCGTCTACGCATCCATGCGCAAGAGGAGAGTTCCATGAGTTTCCACGTCGACTCCGAGACCGGCCGTCTGCGCCAGGTGATCCTGCACCGGCCCGGCGTCGAACTCAGCCGCCTCACCCCCGACAACGTCCGCGATCTGCTGTTCGACGACATCCTGTGGGCGAAACGGGCCCGCGAGGAGCACGACGCGTTCGCCGAGGTCCTGCGCGAACGCGGGGTCAAGGTGCACTACTTCGCCCGGCTGCTCGCCGACGTGCTGGACATCCCGTCGGCCCGCAACTGGGTGCTCGACCGGATCATCACCGACGACACGGTCGGTCCCACCCTGGCCGCCCCGCTGCGCCGGCTCGCCGAGCAGGCGGAGAGCGAGAAGCTCGCCGACTACCTGATCGGCGGTGTCCTCAAGAACGAGCTCGCCGGGTTCACCGTGAACAGCCTGCGCTGGGAACTGCTGAACGCCGACGACTTCGTGCTCACCCCGCTGCCCAACCACCTGTTCCAGCGGGACAACTCGGCGTGGATCTACGGCGGCGTCAGCATCAACCCGATGGCGATGCCGGCCCGGCTGCGCGAGTCGGTGCACAGCGCGGCCATCTACCGGTTCCACCCGATGTTCAACCTGTCCGACTTCACCGTCTGGTACGGCGGGGACGACGAGCCGCACCAGCCGGCCACCCTCGAAGGCGGCGACATCCACGTCCTCGGCAACGGGGCGATCATGATCGGGCTGGGGGAGCGGTCCACCGCGATGGGCGTGGAGAACCTGGCCCGCAGCCTGTTCGCGGCCGGCGCGGCGACCAAGGTGATCGCCATCGAGCTGCCGCACTCGCACGCCATGATGCACCTGGACACGGTCATGACGATGATCGACCGGGACACCTTCGTGCTGTACCCGTACCTGCAGGAGTCACTGCGGTCGTGGACGGTGCTGCCCGACGACGACCCGGACGGGCTCCAGGTGATCCGCAACCAGGACCTCTTCGCGACCATCGCCGAGACCCTCGGGGTGGACAAGGTCCAGGTGCTGGAGACCAACGAGGACATCCGGGCCGCCCAGCGCGAGCAGTGGGACGACGGCAACAACTTCCTGGCGGTCGAGCCCGGCGTGATCGTCGGCTACGAACGCAACGTCACCACCAACACGTACCTGCGCCGGCAGGGCATCGAAGTGATCACCATCGCCGGGGGTGAGCTCGGCCGGGGCCGGGGCGGCCCCCGCTGCATGACCTGCCCGATCGAACGCGACGCCTGATTCTTCGGAGGAGATCACGATGTCGTTCAACCTGCGCAACCGCAGCTTCCTGAAGGAACTCGACTTCACCCCGCAGGAGTGGAAGTTCCTGCTGAAACTCGCCGCCGAACTCAAGGCCGCCAAATATGCCGGAACCGAGGTGCCCCGGATCTCCGGCAAGAACATCGCGGTCATCTTCGAGAAGACGTCCACGCGGACCCGCTGCGCCTTCGAGGTCGCCGCCCACGACCAGGGCGCGCACGTCACCTTCCTCGACCCCGGCAGCACCCAGCTCGGCCACAAGGAGTCGGTCAAGGACACCGCCCGCGTGCTCGGCCGCTTCTACGACGCCCTGGAATACCGCGGCTTCGGCCAGGAGAACGTGGACATCCTCGCCCGGTACGCGGGGGTGCCGGTGTGGAACGGGCTCAGCACCGAATGGCACCCCACCCAGACGCTCTGCGACATCCTCACCATGCGCGAACACACCGTCAAACACGACAACGAGGTCGCGTTCGCGTACCTCGGCGACGCGCAGAACAACGTGGCCAACTCGCTGCTCATCGGCGGGGCCATGATGGGCATGGACGTACGCATGGTGGCGCCGCAGTCACGATGGAACCCGGACGAGGTGATCAAGGCGGCGCAGAGCATCGCCGAGACCACCGGCGCCCGGATCACCCACACCGAGGACGTGACGGAGGGTGTCCGTGGCGCCGACTTCCTCTACACCGACGTGTGGCTGTCGATGGGCGAGTCCAAGGACATGTGGGACGAGCGGATCGGGCTGCTCAAGCCCTATCAGATCAACATGGATGCGGTACGGGCCACCGGGAACCCGGCGGTGAAGGTCATGCACTGCCTGCCGGCCTTCCACGACCGCAACACCAAGGTCGGCCAGGAGATCTACGAACACACCGGCCTGGAGTCGCTGGAGATCACCGAGGAGGTGTTCGAGTCGCCGTACTCGATCGTCTTCGACCAGGCCGAGAACCGGATGCACACGATCAAGGCCATCATGGTCGCCACCCTGGGGTCCTGATGCGTCTCGTCATCGCCATCGGCGGCAACGCGCTGCTCGAACGCGGGCAGAAACCCGACGCCGCCATCCAGCGCGCCAACGCCCTGCGCGCTGTCGCCGCCCTGGCCCCGCTCGCCGCCGAACACGAGGTGGTCATCACCCACGGCAACGGGCCCCAGGTCGGCATGCTCGCCCTGCAGAGCGCCGCCGACCCGGCCCTGGCCGTCCCCTACCCGTTCGACGTCCTCGGCGCGCAGACCCAGGGCATGATCGGATACTGGCTGCTCCAGGCACTCCAGAACGCGCTACCCGGCCGTCAGGTCGCCGCGATCCTGGACCAGACCCTGGTGTCGGCGGCCGACCCGGCGTTCGGGGCGCCGTCGAAGTTCGTCGGCACCGTCTACGACGAACAGACCGCCCGGCTCTACGCCGCCGAACGCGGCTGGACCGTCGCCCCCGACGGCCCCGGATGGCGGCGGGTCGTCCCGTCACCACAGCCCCAGCGCATCGTCGAGACCAGGATCATCCGGCAGCTGCTCGGCACCGGCTCGATCGTGGTCTGCGCCGGCGGCGGCGGGATCCCGGTCATCCGCGACGACAACGGCCGGCTCACCGGGGTCGAGGCCGTCGTCGACAAGGACCTGGCCACCGCCGTCCTCGCCGAGGCCCTCGAAGCCGACGCGCTGCTCCTGCTCACCGACGTGTCAGCGGTGATCCGCGGGTTCGGTGGCCCGGACCCGCAGCCGATCACCAGATCCACCCCCGCCGAGCTGCGCCGGGAGCGGTTCCCGGCCGGATCGATGGGGCCGAAGGTGGAGGCGGTCTGCCGTTTCGTCGAGCTCACCGGCGATCTGGCAGCGATCGGCGCTCTGGAGGACGCCGCCGCGATCCTCGCCGGAAAGGCAGGCACGGTCGTGACCCCGGGCGGCGATTACGGCGGCCCGAACGACCTGAGTCCGCCCCGGTGAGTGCGACCACCCCACCGGCGAGCGGTGCAGCGCCGCTCGCCACGCCGGGC
>NZ_JBHSBL010000019.1:332880-478811 GCF_042650585.1 Actinoplanes subglobosus | reverse complement strand
CGGCCCGGACGCCGCCGGACCGGGCCGGCGCCTCCATGAACCGGCCGGCCGTCGTCGCGCACCTCTCCGACCTGCACATCGGGGCCCATTACGGGTACGCGGTGGACAGCATCGTGGCGGACGTGACGGCGGCCCGGCCGGACCTCGTCGTCGTCACCGGGGACCTCACCATGCGGGCCCGGACCGAGGAGTTCCGGCAGGCACGGGAGCTGCTCGGACGCCTGCCCGGGCCGCTCCTGGCCGTCACCGGGAACCACGACCTGCCTCTTGCGTCGTGGCGGAGGGTGCTTCGGCCGTACCATCGCTGGAATTCCTGGATCGACGCGGACCCGCAGCCGATCCGCCGTGCCGCTGCCGTGACCGCCCTGGGGTTGTCGTCGATGCCGCGCTGGCGGTGGAAGAACGGGCGGGTCAGCGCCCGGCAGGCCGGTGAGGTGACGCGTGTGCTCGGCGGCGCCCCCGACGGTGACGTGCGGCTGCTCGCGCTGCACCACCCGCCGCTGGCCACCGGGACCGCCGCGCTGATCGGCCGGGAGCGGCTGCTCTCGGCCGTCCGCGCCGCCCGCGTCGACCTGGTGCTGGCCGGGCACACCCACGTGCCGGACGTGCGGACGCACGACGGGACAGTCTTCGTGGTGGCCGGGACCGCGACCAGCCGCCGCCTGCGCGGCACCGGATGTTCGTGGAGCCTGATCACCGTTCGCCCAGGTCAAGTGTCGGTGTGCGAACGGGTGCTGGGCCCGGACGGCTGGCGGACCGGTCGTGTCGCCGACAGCGTCCGAGCATAGGTCTGTCGTCAGTGGAGCAGGGTTTTCAGCAGGATCAGGGCGGCTCCGAAAGCGCCGGCCGTCAGGGTGGAGACCACGCGTTCCAGCGGGTGCAGGCGGCCGTCGGCGCCGATCCACCAGCCGGCCGCGCACAGCAGGACGGTCGTGCAGGCCAGGGACGCCAGCTCGGCCGTCTCCAGTGAGGTGCCCGCGAGCCGGGCCGACACCAGCACCAGCAGCGGCAGGGCGCTGGCCGTCACCATCTCCCAGCCGCTCGTCAGCTGGTGGCGCACGGTGTGCCAGGTCGGCCGGTGGCCCTCGTGGATGCGTTCGGCGACTATCCGGGCGTAACGTTCGGCCAGCCAGTAGATCGTCAACGTGACCACCACCGCGATCGTCGTGCGCCACGCCGTCTGGGCGTGTGACGCCACCAGCACGGCGGCGCCGACGATCAGTCCGTAGATGCCGGAGGCGGTGGCCTCCTCGGTCTCGTGTCGCAGTCGCAGCCAGATCGGCATGCCCACCTCCCCGTTCGCGGTCGAGCCTCGCCGAGCCGCCGCGCCCGCTCCTCATCCGGCGGGGATGAACCGTCCGGCGGCGAGGCCGACGATTCTTCGGAGCATGTTCGTCCGCCGAAAGAATCCCCTGTGGCGAGGTTCCGACCGGTTCGAGTTGGTGATGCTGGTCGGACTGTTCTCGCTCTTCCTGCTCGGTTCCCCGGTTCTGGCCTGGTGGGCGGCCGGCACCAGCTACGAGTCCGACCAGCGGGCGATCACCTGGGAGAGGAACAACCTCCGCGAGGTCACGGCCCGCCTCACCGGCACCGCCGCCGACCTGCGGGCCACGCCGTACAGCGCCCAGGCCGCGTGGACGGCGCCCAACGGGGTCGCGCGTACCGGCCTGATCACCGTCGAACCCGGGAAGCAACCCGGCGACCAGGTCCAGATCTGGGTCAACAACGGTGGCGACCTGCGTACCAGACCCGGCGACCGCAACCCCGTGGGCAAGGCCGCCCTCGTGGCGATCGTGGTCGTCGCCACCGCGGCCGCGGCCGCCAACGGCATCCGCCGGATCGGGATGGCGCTGCTCGACCGCTACCGGGCCCGGGCCTGGGAGCGGGCGTGGAGCGACATCGGCCCGCGGTGGAGTCGTGACCAGCACCCTTTCTCATAGGAGACGCACGATGGTGGAACGGACCAGGACCGGACGATTCCCGGTCGGGCTGCGACGGGCGCTGATCGCCTTCGCGCTGGCCCAGTTCATCTGCAGCTTCGCCGGCTCCAACATGAACGTGATGATCACCGACATCAGCGAGGACCTGGGCACCACGGTGCAGGGCGTGCAACTGGCGATCACGTTGTTCCTGCTGGTGATGGCCGCGCTGATGATCCCCGGGGGCAAACTCACCGACATCCTCGGGCGCAAATGGTGCCTTCAGCTGGGCCTGCTGCTCTTCGGCACCGGCGCCCTGCTCAGCGCCGTCGCGCCCAACCTCACCGTCCTGGTGATCGGCTATTCGATCTTCGAGGGCGTGGGTACGGCCCTCCTGATCCCACCCGTCTACATCCTGACGACGCTGCTGTTCCAGGACATCGGCTCGCGGGCCCGGGCGTTCGGCGCGATCAGCGCGATGGGCGGCATCGGCGCGGTCGCCGGACCCCTGCTCGGCGGCTTCATCGCGTACGCCGTGGACTGGCGCGCCGCGTTCGTCCTGCAGGCGTTGATCGTCCTGCTGATCGTGCTGCTCGCACGGCGTACCGTGCAGGATCCTCTGCCCGCCGACCGGTCGCAGCCGTTCGATGTCGGCGGCGCCGTGCTGTCGGCCGCCGGCCTGGTCCTGATCGTCCTGGGCATCCTCGCCGCCGACGACGACCCGCGGCTCACGCTCGGCCTCGTGATCGCCGGTGTCCTGGTGCTGACCTGGTTCTTCGTGTCGGTCCGGGCCAAGGAGCGGGCCGGCCGCGAACCGCTGCTGCCCACGCTGCTGTTCCGTAACCGGGCGTCCAACCTGGGCCTGGTCACGCAGAACATGCAGTGGCTGATGGTGATGGGCACGTCGTTCGTGGTGTCGACCTTCCTGCAGGTGGTCAAGGGTTACAACGCGATCGAGACCGGCGCCGTCTTCACCGCCACCACCCTGGGTGTCCTGCTGTCGTCGCTGTTCGCCGAGCGGATGGCCCGCCGCCGGGCGCAGCGCACCCTGATCCTGGCCGGTTTCACGGTGACCGTCGCCGGGATCGGGCTGCTCCTCGGGGTGGGCACGGCCGTCGACAGTATCTGGGGGCTGATCCCTGGCCTGTTCGTCATCGGGCTCGGCCTCGGCGGCATGCTGACGCCGTCGGTCAACGTGGTCCAGTCCGCGTTCGGTGAGGACCTGCAGGGCGAGATCTCCGGACTGTCCCGCAGCATCTCCAACCTGGGTTCGTCGCTGGGCGCCGCCCTGGCCGGAACGATCCTGGTCGCCGGTGTGAACGGCGCCGACCCGAACCGCGCCTACCTGTGGGCGATGCTGGCGGTGGCCGGCGCCGGCCTGATCGGCCTGACAGCCGCCTGGTTCCTGCCCCGCACCCGCCCGGCCTGAGACAGTCACCAGACGGTTATGTCGTAGGTCATGCTCTTTCCACGGTCGAATTTCGTGAGTTTCAGCCACGCCCATTTCTGTTCGCTCGTGCGTACACAGAACGTCAGCCCGACCACTACGTCGTCCCGGCTGATGGCGCGGTCCCGCCGGTCCATCGAATCCTCACAGGCGCGGTAGGACGGGTCACCGGACACGATGGCGATGTCCGCGCGAGTCTGGATCATCCGTGCCGTGGTGGCGTAGTAGATGTCTCCGTTCTTGTAGACGCTGGCATTCTCGACGTCCCAGTTGGTGGCGGTGGTGTCGAGGTCGAGGGCGTAGCTGTACGGCAGGAGCACGCCTGTCTCCTGCCGGGACACGTTGGGCTCGGACGACGGCGACGGCGACGGTGACTGCGACGGCGACGTCGGCGGTGAGGACAGCGCCAGTGCGGCAGTCGGTGACGGCTCCGGCTCGGGGCTGAACTCGAAACCGAGCAGGTCGCGCCCGAATGCGACGACAGCGACCCCGAGAGTGATGGCGGCGAGGACGATTGCGGGCTCTTTCCAGCCGATCTTCCCTGTCATTCTTCACCCTCGAATCCGAATTCGCCGGGAATGAGAAATCCAGTGCCAGGGTATGAAGGGCCGCCCGAGCCGAGCATCAGACGATCGGGCCGTGCCGGGCGTCGGAAGTCTCCTGTGGAGGGTCCGGCCGGGCCTTTGTAAGGGTGCAGGTGATGTCGGCGGGGAGGCGTTCCTGCTCGCGGGCCAGCAGCAGCATGGCGCGGGCGTCGGCCTCGGTGGGCCGGGACGGGTCGAGGGACCGCGGCCACAGCCGGGCGTGCCGGACCGCGGCGATCTCGGCCGCCAGCACCAGTACGTTGCTCAGCAGATAGAGCAGCGTGAAGAAGCCGGCGACGGTGGCGAACCCGCCGTAGATGCGCCCGGCGCTGCGGACCAGGCCGGGCAGGACGGTCGCACCGAGCGTGAGCACGCCGGTCACGCCGGCCGCGCCGATCGCCGCGGCCGGCCACAACGACCGCAGCGGCGCCGGCCGCATCAGCAGGATCCGGGCCGTCGCCAGCAGCACCGCGCACGTCACCGCCCACGATCCGGCGACGGCGAGCGGCGCCGGGACGACCACCGTGAGACCACCGATGGCCACCGTCCCGGCCACGACGGCCGCCAGAGCGGCGATCGCCCGCAGATACCGGGAGACGATGCCGGCCCGCTTGCGGAGGGGCACGGCGGCGAGGTGATTCATGGTGTCGTACGCGCTGAGCACCACCCCGATCCCCGAGTAGATCAGCCAGACGAGCCCGAAGAGCAGAGCCGTGTACGACGCCGACATGCTCGCCATCGACGAGGCGATCCCCGGCTGGAGTGCCGGCGGCACGATCGCGGCGATCAGTTCCTGACGCAGTTCCGGCCGCCGGGCGAGTGCCTGTGACACCGCGGCGACGCCGAGCAGCAGCATCGGGAACAGGCTGAGGAAACCGTAGTAGGTGATCAGCGCGGCCTCGCGGGGCCCGTCGTCGTCCAGGTACTTGCAGATCACCGCATACCCGAACCCGAGCGGGCCCCGCCGTCGCTGCAGGTCGTCGAGCCGTTGCAGGCTCACGTGCCGTACGCGTCGGCCACCTCGTCACCGTGGGCGGCGGCGGCCCACGCGACGACGGCGGCGAGCCCGAGCGCGACGACCGACCAGATCGGGTGGGCGGCGATGAACACGAAGTTCACCAGCGACGACACCCCGGCGATCAGGATGGCCGACATCCGGGCCCAGAACAGCCCGCGGATCAGCCCGACGCCGACGACGATCGCGATCGCGCCCATCACCACGTGGGTCCAGCCCAGAGTGGTGACCGACACGGGAAGCAACAGGTCGGAGCGGGTTCCGGCGAGGATCTCCGGCCGGATCAGGCCGATCGAGCCGGCGTAGAGGTGGACGGTCCCGAGAAGCACGAGCATCAGGCCGCCGAACAGGACCCAGGCGGTCCATCCGGACGCGCGACTGCGTTCCACGCGCATGGGAAGCCTCCTAGCAGGTCTCCTGGACGGTCGCCCGCAGCGCCTGGGCGTTGGTGCGCACCTCGGCGACGTCGCTGCGGACGACCGACAGGTTGGCGACGTTCGGGTCGGCGCGGGCCGTGTCGACACTGGCCGACAGTTTGTCGACGGCGGCCCGCAGCACGTCGGCCTGTGCCCCGAACTGGGCCTGCGCGTCGGTCACGAACTGCTGGAGCTGCTCGATCAGCTGGGTCAGGTACGGCCTGAGGGCGGAGAGCCCGTTCTCCGACACGTTCGTCTGCCGGATGTGTTCGACGGTGTTCTGCACGGCCGCGTAGCTCTCGCAGACCTGTGCCGTCGGGGTCTGTTCCCCGGAGCACCCGGTGAGCAGCAGTAGCCCCGCGGCGAACGGGAGTAGTCGTCTCATGAGGTGAGGGTCCCCGGCCGCGCCCGCCCGGCCCTCACCCGCGCCGGATGAGGCGCACCGGCACCGCCCGGACCGAGGATCGCATCGTCAGTGACGCAGATCTGAGGAGTGGAAGAGATGTCCATCGGTCCCGTCCAGCTGATCGTGCTGGGTTTCCCGCACCCGAACTTCCACGGCGAGGTGATCGCCGAGCTGGAGCGCCTCCGGCAGAGCGACACGGTACGGGTGATCGACGCCCTCGCCGTCTACAAGGACGCGGACGGCGGGCTGGAGGTGGAACACCTGAGCAACCTGTCCAAGGAGGAGGCCGTCGAACTCGGCAGCAAGGTGGGTGCCCTGATCGGCCTCGGTATCGAGGGCGAGGCGGGTGCGGCGGCCGGCGCGCAGCTGGGTGCCGCGGTGGCCGAGGACGGTGTGGCCGTCTTCGACGACCCGCAGGCGTGGGACGTGCTCGCCGACATCCCGCCGGACAGCGCGGCGGCGCTGCTGCTGATCGAGCACCACTGGGCGGTGCCGCTGCGCGACGCGATCGCCCGGGCCGGCGGGTTCCGTCTTGCCGACGGCTTCATCAGCCCGCTCGACCTGGTCGGGATCGGTCTGCTCGCCGCCGAGGAGGCCAAGGAACTGCACGACCTGGAGACGGCAGCCGCCGCACGCTGAGAGAGGAGACGACCATGTTCGGTTCGAGGAGGGTCGCCCGGCGTACCGGCCGGCGCACCGCACGGCGTGTGACCCGCCGGGTGGCGCGCCGGCGCTGACCCGCTCAGGCGCCCACCGGACGCGGCGGCTGGCCCAATGCCAGCCGCCGCAGTCGTGTCCAGTCCATCTCCGGCAGCGCCGGACGGGTCCCGGGGCGCTGCCGCGGCACCCGCACCCGCAGCGCGCCGGGCCGGATGACGCAGCGCACCGGCGTCGGCAGCAGGATCGCCTCACCGTCGATGCCGACCGGCACCGACGGCGCGTCCGCGTCGACGACCGCCTCGGTGGCGGCGCGTACGGTCAGTGACCGGGCCCGGCCGCGGCCGCTGATCAGCCGGGCGGCGTCGGCGGCACCGCGCACGGTCACCGCCAGCACCCCGAGGACTCCGAGGTCGAGCCGCGGCCGCTGACCCAGCCCGGCGATGTCCCCGGTCGCGTACGGATTGTTGCTGACCAGCACCGCCTGCGATCCGGTGACGGTGACCCCGTCGACGGTGAGCGCCAGGTGCGGCCCGTTCGTCCCGGTCAGCGCGTCCGGCAGCATCTCCAGCGTGGTGCCGACCTTGTCGTCGCGGTAGGCCGGACTCTGCACCACCGCCGCGTACGCCCCGAACGACGCGTTGTTGACGAACGTCCGGTCGCCGATGAGCCCCAGGTCGACGCGCACCTCGACACCGTCGGTGAGCGCGTCCAGGCACGTCGACGGGTCCTCCCGGTCCAGTCCGAGATCCAGCGCGAAGTGGTTGCGGGTGCCCGCGGAGATCACCAGGAACGGCAGCCCGTGCTCGGCGGCGACCCCGGCGACCAGCGCCTGCGTGCCGTCGCCGCCGGCCACCCCGAGCAGGTCGGCGCCCTCACGGATCGCCTGCCGCGCCACCTCGGCCACGTCCACCGCCGGCCCGTCGAGCAGGAAGACATGCGCGCCCAGGGCGCGGGCCCGTTCCACCAGGCGGAAGCGTTCCACCTTTCCGCCCCCCGAGCGAGGATTCATGATGAGGTACGGGCTGAGCGGCGCCGCCGTCACGATCTCCGCCGGTCCGTGATCGGGTTCGGACAGCGCCCGCCGCCCGGCCGCCACCGCGACCGCCCACAGCAGCACGAACGCGACGACCACCCACAGCAGCCGGTGCCGCATGTAGACGACCGCCATCACCAGCGGCGCGAGCACGACCAGCGTCCCGGCCAGCCACCTCCACAGTCCGCGGTGGGTGAGGAACCACCACGCCGCGGCGAGCCCGGCAGCACTGCCGAGGGCGGCGGTGAGCAGGAGCCCGATGCCGCCGCGCAGACCGGCGACGGCCAGGACCAGGATGACGGCGGCGGCGGCCGCGGCGAACGACGAGCGGGCCAGCCAGGGCCGGCCGGGGGACACGACGGATGCCTCGGGCATGGCGGGTGCTCCTTTGTGCGTACCGCTGAAAGGTCTTTTGCAGCCTCGCCGGACCGACCGGGACCGGGCCTCATTCCGGCGGGATGAGGCGCGCTCCGCGCGCGCGGCGGAAGGTCAGGCGGCAAACCGGGAGACAGGAGATCCGTCGTGTCGACGCATTCGAGGCCGGCCAAGCTGAGGCACCCCGCCGAGCTGCCGTTCTACGTGTTCATGGTGGTCCTCAACGTGATCATCGTGGTGCTCATCCTGCAGGCCGCGGCAACCCTGCCCTACCTGCCGGAACGCCTGGAGAACACCGGCTGGGCGACCACCGTCCGCTCGGCCTTCATCGGGCTGCTGCTGTTCGTGCCGGGCCTGATCGTGATCCGTGAGACGCAGCGGGCGTCGATCCGCGGCACCGCCGTCGAGCTGTCACCGAAGCAGTACGGCGACATCTACCGCACCATGGACGACTACGCCCACAAGCTGGGACTCAAGCGTCGCCCGAACCTCTTCCTGGCCAACGGCAACGGCACCCTCAACGCGTTCGCCGCCCAGGCCACCGGCCACGACTACGTGGTCCTGGCCAACGAGCTGTTCGTCAACCTGCGCGAGAACAACCGGGACGGCCTGCGGTTCATCCTCGGCCACGAGCTCGGCCACATCCGGCTGCACCACGTCTCGCTCTGGTACCAGCTGTCGGTCTGCTACTCCGAGCGGATCCCGCTGCTCGGCCCGGCCCTGTCCCGCCTGCGGGAGTACTCGTGCGACCGGCACGGCGCCCACCTGTCACCGGGCGGCGCGACCGGCCTGGTGCTGCTCGCCTCGGGCCGGCACACCGAGCACACCACCGACGTGGAACAGCTGGTCCGCCAGGGTCAGCAGCTGCGCGGCTTCTGGGTGGGCCTGGCCCAGCTGCCGATGTCGCACCCGTTCACCGTGCGGCGGCTGGAACGGCTGTTCCGGCTGGGCCTGTTCCACTCCCGGGTGCGCGGTGCGGAGTCCGTCATCCCTCCGGGATGACGTGCCATCACCGGCGCAGGCGTTGGCTGACCGGAACGACAGGGGAGGGGACGAGTCATGCCCGAGGCGACATATCAGGTACGGGTTTCCGGGGTGATCCCGGACGAGCTGCTGGCGGAGCTGCGTGACCTCACGGTCAGTGTGGAACCGCCGGAGACCGTGCTGCACGGCTCGCTGCCCGACCAGTCGGCCGTGGTGGGCCTGATCTCCCGGATCCATGGCCTCGGCCTGCGCCTCATCGAGGTGCGGCGGCTGCCGGCCCAGGAGGGTCCGGGTGCCGGTTCCACGTTCTGAGCGACCGCGCCGCGGCGGGTACGGCGTCGTCCTCCTGATGATCATCGGGACGTACGTGCTGGCCCTGCTCGCGGAGAGCCGCTCGATGGTCGCGCTGCTGCTGTTCGTGCAGACCCTGACGGTGTGGCAGGCGCTGCGGGTCTCGGGGGCCCGGATCGGCATGCGCCTGGCCGCCGCCGGAGTGTTCGTGCTCGCCCTGGTCACCGCCGGGGTCAACCTGCTGATCCACGACTCGCCGCTGGTCGCGTACACGTTCCTGGCGGCGAGCACGCTGTACCTGCTGGCCCCGTTCTCGATCGTGCGGGATCTGGGCCGGCACGGCGGCGTCGACATCCAGACGATGCTCGGGGCGCTGGCGGCGTACCTCCTGATCGGAATGTCCTTCGGTTTCGGCTATGAATGCGTCGCCGCGCTGCAGCCGGGCCCGCTGTTCGGCGAGGACGGCGATCCGAGCCTGTCCCAGGCGTTGTTCTTCAGCTTCGTCACGATGACCACCACCGGGTACGGCGACCTGGTCCCGGCCACCAATCCGGCACAGACCATCGCCGTCGTCGAGGCCCTGCTCGGCCAGCTGTTCCTGGTCACGGCCGTGGCCAAGGTGGTGGAGAACTGGCGGCCGCAGGCCTGGAAGACCCCCACCCCTTCTCCGGGAGACTCGCGATGACGACTCAAACCGCCAAACCGGGCCACTGGCTCGGCATGGTGATCTTCAGTGGCGTGATCCTGATGCTCCTCGGCAGCTTCCAGCTGATCGAGGGCATCGTGGCGATCATCCGCGACGACTACTACATCACCACCAGCTCCGGGCTGGCGGTCGACTTCGACTACACCGTGTGGGGCGTGTTCCACTCGATGCTCGGCATCCTCACCATGGCCGCCGGCATCGGCGTGTTCCTCGGCCAGACGTGGGCCCGGGTCGTGGGCATCGGCATCGCCGCGATCAGCGCCCTCGGCAACCTGCTGTTCCTGCCCGCCTACCCGTTCTGGTGCGCGGTGGTCATCGCCATCGACGTGCTGGTCGTCTACTCGCTGGCCGTGCACGGCCGAGAGGCCCGGTGAGCCCGATGTCACGTGCCTGGACCTGGTTGCGCCTGGCCGCCGGCGTGCTCGCCATCGGCATCGGCATCCTCGCGTTCGCCTGGCCGGAGGCCACCCTGAAGGTGGTGGCGTTCCTCTTCGGCCTCAACCTGCTGATCGTCGGCGGGATCCGGGTGCTCCAGATGTTCGTCGCCGACGGGCTGACGGTTCTGCACCGGGTTTTCGGGGTGCTCCTCGGGCTGCTCGTCGCCGGGGCCGGGGTGCTGTGTCTCGCCGACGTCACCAAGTCGCTGGGGCTGATGCTGCTGATCGTCGCGTTCGGCTGGCTGTTCGACGGGATCGGTGAGATCTTCCTGGCCATCGGGCGGCGCGGGTCCGGTGGTGGCTGGCGGATCGTGGTCGGGCTGGTCGCGGTGGCCGCTTCGATCGCGCTGCTGGTGTGGCCCGGTCTCGGGTTGGCGGGTTTCGTCCTGATCGGGGCGACGACGCTGGTGTTCGGCGGGATCTGCCTGGTCGCGGCGTCGATCAGTGGATTGCGCTCACCCCAGCCCGTGTAGCGGTCCTTCGGTGGCCGGGGTCCGCCCGTCCACCCTCCACCAACTCCACACCACGACCCGTCCCTGTCGTCGATGGGACGTGGCTGCTTCCCGACGGTGGTATGTCGCCGTCTTCTGTCTCCCGGGGGCGGGCTGTTTCTCGGCCGTGGCCGTTTCCCGGCGGCTTGCAGTCCTGTCCCGCGGGTGGCGGCCCCGAACCCGCCGTTGTCGATCTCCCGGCTACGCGCTGGGTATCAGAACGACGATCAGCGCCCACGAAGCTTCGTTCGTGGGCGCTGATCGTGGTCCGCCCTGCCGGCGATTCGGGAGGATGGTCCGGTTTGCAGCCTGCCTGCCGCGCCTCGCCTCGGAGTGGGTTCACCCGGCGTTGGTCGGTGCACGCGATCGCTGTTCGCTGTGTGCGCTGGTAGTCGCCCTGGCGAGGATGGGTGATCCCGATCCGTGTATCGGGTGCCCCTTGGCCGATCTTGACCGGCTGACCACCGGAAACGGTCGAAAAATGGTCAAGATCCGGCGGGGTATGTGCGGCACTGTGTGATAGCGAGGGTGAGGTCGCACGTTCCGCGATTGTGCGATTTGATCGTTGCTACCGCCGTCCGACCGTTTGCGGAGGCGCCGCTGGCACGGGAAGCGCCGCTGGCGCAGGTCGTCCCGCGGCGCGGGTGGCCGCTGGCTGTGCTTTCGGAGTGGGTGCTCAGTGGAGGCTTGAGGCTATGGGGGCTCGGGGATCGGCGAAACGGCCCCCGAACCAGGCGCCGAAAGCGGCCACCGCCAGGCCGGCGATCTCCAGCAGGAGCAGGCCCGGGTCGGCGGAGCGGTCGGGCCCCCGGACCCGCATCAGTGTCAGCACCGCGAAGACGATCAGCACACCCACGTCGAGCAGCAGGCTGAAGAAGCCGACCCGCGCCGCCGCCGGGTCGGTGGCGGTGAAGGCGTCGAAACCCACGGCGAGGGCGGCCGGCACGCCGCCGATCAGGCCGGCCACCAGGTTCCAGTAGGCCAGCGTACCGACCAGGCTCGGCGCGCCCAGCAGCGTGGCCACGTCGAAGACGAACGCCATCCAGAACAGGCCCAGCGGGAACATCAGCAGCAACGGCTGCACCCCATGGCCCGCGAGGCGGAGTCGGCTCTGCATGCGGCGGTTCCCCCTGCCGTACACGGCTGTGTCACCGGACCGCCCCAGCCTCGGCCGACCGGCGCACGCCGACGTCATCCGGCGCGAGTGAATCGGGTCCCAGGGTCATCCGGGGCGAGGGATGCCGGGCCGGGCCGCGGACCGGAGGCTGAGGCGAGTCACCGAGAGTGGGAGATGGCGATGAGACGACTGCTGCCGGTCGGCGTGGTGGTGTGCCTGCTGGGGGTTGCGGCGTGCACCGGGGAGGGAGACGTCGGCTCACTGCCGTCGACGCGCCCGTCAGTGGAGGCGACAGCCGACCGGACCCTCCCGACCCGCACGGAGGAACCCGAGCCGACCAGGACGACCGAGAAGCCGGAGAAGACCGAGAAGCCCGAACCGACGAAGACGACCGAGAAGCCGGAGAAGACCGAGGAACCGGAGCCGACCAGGACGAAGGATCCGGAACCGACGAAGACCACCGACAAGCCCGAGCCGGCGGACACCCGTACCGTAGAGGTCACGGTGACCAAGGTGGAGGCCGAGACCAAGTCGCCCTCGCCCACGACCGAGGAGTCGGCGGTCGTGACCGTCGCCGAGGAGGACGGCTCCGGCGGGTTCCTCGGCTGGTTCCTGCTGTTCCTGCTGTTCGGCGGGCTCGCCGCGGCCGTGCTGATCGCCCGGTCGAAGCGCACGTCCACGTGGGACTCCGAGGCCGCCTCGCTGTCCGCCGAGACCCGGATGATCACCGAGTCCCGGCTGCTCAGCGTGCTGGGGATGCGCGAGACCGACCGTCGTGGCCTGGCCTGGCCGCCGGTCCGCGACGACCTGACCGGCCTGTCGGTGCGCTGGGGCGCGCTCGGGTCGCAGAGCATCGACGCCCCCCGGCAGGCCCGGGCCCGCGAGCTGTCGGTGCTGCTGCGGGACCTGGCCGTGGCCGTCGACGCGGAGAACGAGGCAATGGCCTCCGGCCGGGAGTGGCAGCTGCTGCGCCCGCAGGTGGAGCAGATCCTCGACACGATCGAGGCCACCATGACCCCGACCGAGGCACCGTTGCGGTAGCTATCCGGTGATGCGGGCGGACACGTCGTCGAGGGCCGCCCGTTCCTCGGAGGTCAGTTCCAGGGTGGCTCCGGCGATCAGGGCGGGCAGCTGCTCGACGGTGCGGGCGCTGGCCAGCGGGGCGGCCACGTCCGGCCGGCCGCGCAGCCAGGCCAGCGCCACCGACGCCGGTGCCACCCCGTGACCGGCGGCCACGTCGTCGAGGACCTTGACGACGGCCAGGCCGGTGTCGTTGAGATAGCCGGCGGCGGCCCCGCCGCGGGGCGCACCGGCCAGGTCGTCGGCGGTCCGGTACTTGCCGGTGAGGAATCCGCTGGCCAGCGAGTAGTAGGGCACCACGGCCAGGCTCTCGGCGGCGGCGATCGGGGCGAGGTCACGTTCGAACCCGGCCCGGTGCACCAGGTTGTAGTGCGGCTGGAGCGCCACCGGCAGGGTCAGCCCGTCGCGGCGGGCGATCGTGAACCACTCCCGGATCCGGTCGGCGGAATAGTTGGACAGGCCGATCGCCCGTACCTTCCCGGCTTTGACCAGGGCGTCGAACGCGGCCGCGGTCTCGTCGAGCGGGGTGTCCGGGTCGTCGAAGTGCGCCCAGTACAGGTCGATGACGTCGGTCCGCAGCCGGGCCAGCGAGGCGTCGGCGGCAGCCGCCACGTTCGCCGCCGACAGCCCGCGGAACTTCGGGTGCCGGCTGACCTTGGTGCCGATCTCCACGTCGTCGCGGCGTCCGCGGGCGGCCAGCCACGACCCGATGATCGTCTCGGACTCGCCGCCGGAGTTGCCCGGCACCCACGCCGAATAGCTGTCGGCGGTGTCGATGTGCGTGCCACCGGCGGCCACGAACGCGTCGAGCACCCGGTGCGACTCCGCCTCGTCGCTGGTCCAGCCGAAGGTATTGCCGCCCAGAACCAGCGGGAGGCCGTCGAAGATCGTCATCCGCCCAGCATGCCAGGATCAACCCGTGACGACGGATCCCTACGACGGGCGGCTCACCCGGGCGGTGCGGCTGCGCACCGACGGCCAGACCGAGGAGGCCCGTGAGCTGCTGCTTTGTTTGCGGGCCGAGTTCCCGGACGATGCGGTTGTGGCCTATCAGACAGCGTGGGTGCACGACGTGCTCGACCTGGAGGCGGAGGCGGTCCCGCACTACCGGGCCGCGATCGCCGGCGACCTGCCCGAGGCGGATCTGCGGGACGCGTTGCTCGGGCTGGGCAGCACGTTACGGGCTCTCGGCCGCGACACCGAGGCGGGCGAGGTGTTCGCGCAGGCCCTCGCCCGGTTCCCCGACGACCGGCCGCTGCGGGTGTTCCGGGCGATGCTGCGTTACAACACCGGCGATGCCCGGGCCGCGGTCGCCGACCTGTTGCGGTTGCTGACCGAGACCACAGCAGACCCCGACATCCAGGGGTACGGGCGAGCCATCACCACCTACGCCGAGGACCTGGACCGGAGCTGGCTGCGCTGAGCGCCAGGTGACGCTGGAGGAGTTCGTGCCGCAGCTGGAAGAATCCGCCGGACTGCCGGAGGACGCCACGGTCGTGGGCGTCGTCGAGAAAAGCGGGAAGACGCCACGGCAGCCGGCCGCGCAGCGGAAGCCAGACCCGCGCGAGGATGAGCCACTGAACCCACGCGGTACCGAGCGCCGCGACGAGCCCGGTCCCGGCCCCTATCCCTAGGGCACCCAGCCAGTCACTACCGCCGGACAGGCCCACGATCAACAGGCCGAAGGTAGCCGCCACTGCGAGTGAACGGCGGAGGGTGTTGATGCGGTCGGTCTTAAGGGATTCCAACGGGTACGCCACCGAGTCCATGTCTACTGCGGTTTCGATCGCCTCGCCGAGATCGCCAGCGAAGCCCGCCCAGCCACCGGCGAATGCGCCGACCATGATCATGCCCAGCGTCGCGTGGAAAGCGCTCGGGCCGATCATGATGCTGAGGGCTGCACCGCCCAGTGCGGCAAATGTGGCGCCGATGAGGGCGGCTCGTCGTGCACTCATGGCCATGCCGAACAGCGCGCCGCCTAAAGCCCATACGCCGTTACCGGTGAAGAGGCCGGCCCACAGCGACCAGATGATGATGCCGGCGACGATGTTCTCGACCGTTCCCCGCAACTTGTCGCTGTAGCGAAGACGGCCTCGGACCGGTGTGGGGCCCTTCCGTGGAAGGCCGAATGCCGGGCCGAGGAATGCGCTGCCGACCACCGAGATGAGGATTGCGCTTTCGACGTCAGTCACGATCAGGAGGACCGAGCCGAAGCCGACGGAGAATGCGAGAGCGAAAGCACCGACCCGGATCGGAGCGGGGACGCTGTCGCGTAGGCGCCACCATGCCAGGTTCTGGGTCCGGGACCGTTCCAGGATCGAGGCGAGGGTGGTCAGCCAGCGCTGTTCGGGGCAGCCCTCCCCGTACACGGCAGGAATGAATGCACTTAGAAGGTGTTGTTCGATCGCTTTGGCGGTCGGATATCGGGCCACGTCGAGCAGTTCGGCGGGACTCCTCGAACCGGAGTAGATGGTTCGGGCGAGATAGACCATCAGGGGTGTGGTGAGCGCCTTCGTGACGTTGCCTTCGCCCGCTCCGCCGGGGTCGGCGGTGATCCGGTCGAACACCGACGTCCAGGCCGACGTCGTGTGCCGCATCGTTCGGGGCAGGTACTGCGCGATGGCCGCCAGCGGGAGGTCGTCGAGGTGAACGACGGCCGCGGACCCGAGGGGCTGGGCGCTGGTGATGGCGTCGGTGAACTGTACGGGCCGGCTGGTGAGCACCATCGGGCCGGGCATCAGGTCGAGGGTCTGCATCGCCGCCGTGTGCAGGCCGGGGTTGATCTCGTCGAACCCGTCGAGGATCGGCAGGATCAGATCCCGGTCCAGGAGCAGGCCGGGGTGGGTCAGCTGCGGATATCCGGCGGCGAGCCGTTCGGCCAGCCACGTCCGTAACGGTGTCGACGGGTCCCAGGTCCGTAGGTTGAAGGCGACCGGGACGGCTTCGCCCGGCTGCCGGGCTTCGAGGATGCTGAGCAGCAGTTGTCCTGACAGCACGGTCTTTCCCGCTCCGGCGCGGCCCAGGATGACCAGCCGGGCGGACGGTATCCGCCGGTAGACGTCGAGGACCGTGTCGATGCCGCCGTCCAGGTGCAGCGCTGCGGCGCTGCTGCCGAGCGGTTGGAGACGGATGTTCTCCCAGTGGTCGACCAGTTGGTCGTCGGTCACGGTGTGCCAGGTCACCGGCAGAGTGACCGGGGCTCGGACCTTGCGCCGGGTCTCCTCGTCCTTCCACTGCGCTCGCAGGAAGAGAGCAAGTTCGTCGACGGTGCGTGCGACCGTGTCGTCGTCCGGTGGTGTGGCGCGGTCGGCCCTGGCCTTCAGCTGCTCGACGAGCAGTGCGGCCCCCAGGAGCACCAGTGCCGCAGCCCACACGCTCCACTTGATCCAGGTCGCCTCGATCTCGACGGTGTTGGTGGCAAGGTTCCCGACCAGAGCGAAGGCCGACGCGACCGCAAGGGCGAGCAGTGGGCCCGGGCGCAGTCTCATGCGCGCCAATATGTCGGGCGGCGGGCTCGTGGTCAACGGTCAGTGCGGAGGCAACTCCGTTCCGGCTGCTCCTGGGCGATCTGATACGGTTGTCGTTTATTTTTGCTGGGGGAGGCGTTCGACCAGGAGAGTGGTGACTCTCGCGTTGACGCGGATGTCGTACCTCCCTGTGGCGGCTCGCCAACCGGTCTCCTGCAAGGTTGCTCCGGCCTTGACGTCGCGCCGGGTGGTGCCGCCGACGGTGGCCGCGCCGGCGCCCTTTCCGGCGCGGACCCGGACCAGGGCTCCCGCCTCGGTCCGCACCGTCAGGTCACCGACCGGGCCGGCGATCCTCAGTGGGACCGCACCCTTCGGCTTGGCCAGCTGCAGCAGCACCCGGGACATCTCGGCGGTCGACTCGACGCCCACGAGACCACCGGCCCGGGTGTCCATGTCGAGTTCGCCGGTGCCGCCGGTCAGTTTCACCGTCCACGCGACCGCGGAGTTGAGGATCACCTCGGCGCCCGTACCGGGCGGGACGGTGAGCACCGAACCGCCGCCGGCCTCGGTGATCCGGGGTGCGGCGGCCGGATCGGTGCCGGTGATGGTGAACAGCGACTCGCCCATCCGGGCGGTGCGGATCCGCAGCAGGGTCGCCGGGCCGGTGATCTCCAGCCGGCGCTCCCGGACCGCGCCGAGCGGGGTGGTCAGCGGCGCCGGTGACACCACGGCCGGCTGCGAGGCGTCCGGGACCGCCGCCACCGAGCGTGTCTTGCCCGCCCGGTAGGCCTCGGTCTGGCCGAGAACCACCCCGATGGTCAGGGACACCAGCATGGCCGTGAACACCCACAGCCGCCAGGGTTTGCGGATCTGCTGCTCGTAGACGAGCACGACCCGCCCGGCGCTGCCGGCCGGCGCGGCACGACCGGGCTCGGTGCCCTTCGGCGGGGTGACGATGGGCTGCGGCGCGGTCGGCTCGTCGAGGAACGCCGGCCTCCTGGCGGCCGGCGTTACTCCCCGCAGGCGGGCCAGGGTCGCCCTGCCGACCAGCCGCGAACCACCCGGCGTCGCCCCGGCGCGACGCCCGGCCACCGGCTGACCGCCGCCGGCCCCGCTCTCCGCCTCGGTCCCGGCCGGAGACAGGAAGCGGATGTCGACGTTCGGCCGCCGTTGGTCCGAGGACGGTCCGCCCCACTGGTCTGCCATCGCCCCTCCGTCCTCCGGGACGCACATCCCAGCATCACGAGGTACGGATGACGGGCTCGTACCGGATCGATGAAGATCGAGTCATCCTCGTTCCATTTCAGCAGATCGAGGACAGATGTGGCGACGGCCGTCCCGACCGGCGGTATGACGGGTGTGAAGGAGGCGATCGCCGTGACAGGAACGTTGAGCCCGTGGCCGCAGATCAGGCAGGGTGCCAAGGAGCACCCGGTACCCACGTTGCAGTACCTGCTGCGGGCGCGCGGCCGGACGGTGACGGTCGACGGCATCTTCGGGCCGCGGACCGACGCCGCGGTGCGCGCGTTCCAGCAGGAGAAGGGGCTCGCGGTCGACGGCATCGTCGGGCCGAACACCTGGAATGCGCTGATCATCCAGGTGAAGAAGGGGTCCGAGGGCGATGCCGTGCGCGGTGTGCAGGAGGAGTTCCAGTTCCGCAACCTCTCCGGCGACCCGGAGCAGGGCCCGGCGGTCGACGGCATCTTCGGCCCGGAGACCGATGCGGCGGTACGGGGCTTCCAGTCCGCGATCCACGCCGACGTCCCGTCGATGGCCGTGGACGGCATCGTCGGCCCGATGACGTGGCAGGCCCTCGTCAGCGGAATGCTGTCCTTCTGACCCGAGGACGAGGGAGCGACGGAGCGCGTACCACGCCTATGCCGGCTTCTTCCGGGTCAGGAACGCCTGCATCGCCTGCTGTGCCTCGGGGCTGGCGAACAGTGCCGCCGACCGTTCCGCCGCCTCTTCGCCGTCCCGGTCGATGCGGCCGAGCAGGTCGCCGTTGAGCAGCCGTTTGGTTTCGGCGAGTCCCTGTGGACTGCCCTTGACCAGCTCGGCGACGGTCTCGGCGACGGCGTCCGCCAGTGCGTCGTCCGGGACCGCGCGGGTGACCAGCCCGATCGCGGCGGCCTCGGTGGCGGTGAACGTGCGTCCGGACAGGAAGACGTCGGCCGCCGCCCGGGGCGCCAGCCGAGTCAGCAGGCTCAGCGAGATCGCCGACGGCGCGAGCCCGAGCCGAACCTCGGTGAGCGCGAACGTCACCGACTCGGCCGCGACCACCACGTCGGCCGCACCGACCAGGCCGAGACCGCCGGCGCGGGCCGCTCCGGCCAGTTCGACGACGACCGGCTTGGGCAGGGCGGCGATCTGACGCTGGAGGCCGACGATCGCCCGCGGCCCGTCACCTGCCGTCCCCTGGCGGGCCTCGCTGAGATCGGCACCGGAGCAGAACACCCGCCCGCTGGAGCGCACCAGTACGACCCGGACAGCAGCATCCCGGCCGGCCGCGGCCAGATGGGTGCCGAGTTCGGCCAGTAGCCGCCGGCTCAGCGCGTTGCGGTTGTGCGGGCTGTCCAGCGTGACCGTGGCGACGCCGCCGGCTACGTCCAGGTGGACCAGTGGGGAGGTCATCCGGGGTTCCTTCTCAGTACGAGCGGGGGAGCTTGAGCGAGAACTGGGAGATGAAGTTGAGTGCCATCTCGCGGCTGACCGGGGCGATCCGCGACAGGCGTACGTTGGCGAGGGCTTGAACCAGGCCGTACTCGACGGCCAGCCCGTTGCCGCCGTGTGTCTGGATCGCCTGGTCGACCGCCTTGCACGCGACCTCACCGGCGGCGTATTTGGCCATGTTCGCCGCCTCCCCGGCGGCCAGCAGATCGCCGGCGGCGTCGAGGGCGGCGGCCTTCTGGGTGAGCAGGCGCGCCGCCTCGATCTCGACGTGGATCTGCGCGAGTGGGTGGGCGATCGCCTGGTGCGTACCGATCGGGGCGCCCCACACCTCGCGCTGCTTCGCGTAGCCGACGGCCTTGCGCAGCGCCCACCGCGCGGTGCCGGTGGCCTGCGACGCCGCCATGATCCGCTCCGGGTTGAGGCCGGCGAACAGCTGGTCGAGCCCGGCGTCCTCCCGGCCCACGAGCGCGTCGCCGGGCAGCCGCACGTCGTCGAAGAACAGGCTGAACTGCTTCTCCGGGGAGACGAGCCCGGTCTCGATCGGCTGGAACACGAAGCCGGCGGCGTCGGTCGGCACCATGAACAGCGCGGGCTTGAGTTTGCCGGTCCGCGCGTCCTCGGTACGCCCGACGACGAGCACGTGCCCGGCCTCGTCGACCCCGCTGATGTACGTCTTGCGCCCGCTCAGCACCCAGTCGCCACCGTCGCGGCGGGCCCGGGTGACGATCTGGTGCGAGTTGGAGCCGGCGTCCGGTTCGGTGATGCCGAAGGCGTAGCGTGCCTCGCCGGTGGCCAGACCCGGCAGCCAGCGCCGTCTCTGCTCGTCGGTGCCGGACCGGGCGATGATCGTGCCGACGATGGCCGGCGAGACGACCAGCAGGAGCAGGGGACAGCCGGCGGTGGCGAGTTCCTCCACGACGGCGGCGAGGTCGCCGATGTCGCCGCCGCCACCGCCGTACTCCTCGGGGATCGAGACGCCGAGGTAGCCGGCCTTCGCGGCCTCGTCCCAGAGCTCGGTGGTCTTGGCGCCCCGGGCCGCGGCACCGTAGAAGTACGTCTCGCCGTACTTGGCCCCGAGCTGGTGGACCGCCGCACGCAGGTCACGGCGCTCGTCGGACTCGACGAAGTTGGTCACGCGTTCTCCTCGATGACGGCGAGCACGGCGCCCGCGACGACCTGCTGTCCGACGGTCACCGTGAGCGCGGTGACGGTTCCGTCCGTCGGTGCGGTGACGGTGTGCTGCATCTTCATGGCTTCCAGGACGACGACCGGGTCGCCCTTGCCGACGACGGCACCGACCTCGACGTGCACCGCCGTGATCGCCGCCGGCATCGGTGCCAGCAGGGAGCCCTGCGCGACCGTCTCGGCCGGGTCGACGAAGGTCGGGACCAGCTCGAAACCGGCGGAGCCGTGCGGGCCGTCTACGTCGACCGCGTTCCCGGTCACGGTGACCCGGTAGGTCTCCCGGACCGGGCCGTCACTGAGCACGACCTGGTCGCCCCGGACGTCGACGACGCTGACACCGTCCACGAAGTCCGATACCAGCCGGTGGCCGGCCGACCAGTAGGTCACCGCGTACCGCTCGGGTCCGCGCCGGTAGACGCGCTGCCGGGGCGGGCCCGCGGCGTTGCGCCACGCGGCGGGGATCCGGGCGAGCACCGGTGCCGTCGCGGCGGTCCGGGCGGCCTGCCCGATCGCGGCGGCGAGTGCCGCCTTGGCGTACCGGCGTGGATCGCCGGCGCCGGTCCACTGGTCGAGGCGTTCGTCGAGCAGGGTGGTGTGCATCCGCCCGGCCACGAACTCGTCGTCGGTGAGCACGGCCCGGAGCAGGTCGAGGTTGGTGGTGACACCGTGCAGCCGGGTGCGGCGCAGGGTGTCGTCGAGCATCCGGATCGCGGCGTCACGGTCGCCGGCATACGCGATGACCTTGGCGAGCATGGCGTCGTAGTGGACACCCACCTCGCTTCCGGCCTCGATCGCGGAGTCCACCCGTACCCCCGCATGGTGGGGAATGTCGAAGGTGCGGACGTGGCCGGTCTGCGGCGCGAAACCGGCGGCCGGGTCCTCGGCGTAGAGCCGCACCTCGATCGCGTGGCCGGTGATCGCCGGTGCCTCGCCGGGCAGCGGCCGGCCTTCGGCGACGGCGATCTGACACGCGACCAGGTCGAGGCCGGTGACGCATTCGGTGACCGGGTGTTCGACCTGGAGGCGGGTGTTCATCTCGAGGAAGACGATCCGGTCGCCGTCGACGAGGAATTCGACGGTTCCGGCGCCGCGATAGCCGACCGCTTCCGCGGCGGCCCGGGCGAAGGCATGCAGGGAGGTACGCGTCCCGCCGCCCAGGTTCGGTGCGGGAGCCTCCTCGACCACCTTCTGATGGCGGCGCTGGACGGAGCAGTCCCGGTCGCCGAGCACCCAGACGGTGCCGTGCGTGTCGGCCAGCACCTGCACCTCGACGTGCCGGGCGGTCGGCAGGTACGGCTCGGCGAACACCGTTCCGTCCCCGAACGCCGACGCCGCCTCCGCCTCGGCCCGGGCCACCTGATCGGCCAGTTCGTCGAGGGTCGCCACGATCCGCATGCCCCGCCCGCCGCCACCCGCCGACGCCTTGACCAGCAGCGGAAGGTCCGAGGCGGTGACGGTGGCGAGGTCGACGCCGAGGACCGGCACGCCGGCCGCGGCCATCACCCGCTTGGCGCCGATCTTGCTGCCCATCGTCTCGATGGACTCCGGCGCCGGCCCGATCCAGGTGAGACCGGCCGCCTCGACGGCGCGGGCGAAGCCGGCGTTCTCGGACAGGAACCCGTATCCGGGGTGGACGGCGTCGGCGCCCGCCGCCCGGGCCGCCTCGATGATCAGGTCACCGCGCAGGTAGGTGTCGGCGGGCGCGTTGCCCGGCAGCCGGATCGCGGTGTCGGCCTCGGCCACGAACGGCGCCCCGGCATCGGCGTCGGAGTGCACGGCGACGGTCGCGATGCCGAGCGCCCGGCAGGTCCGGAACACCCGGCGCGCGATCTCTCCGCGGTTGGCGACCACAATCCTACGAATCACTGGATCTCCTTCACAGACGGAACACGCCGTAGCCGCGGGCGCCGGCCACCGGCGCGCTGTGGATCGCCGACAGGCAGATGCCGAGGATCGTGCGGGTGTCCCGCGGGTCGATGACCCCGTCGTCGTAGCCGAGCCCGGACGTGAAGTAGGCCAGCGACTGCTCCTCGACCTGTTTCTCCACCAGGGCCCGCATCGCGGCGTCGGCCTGCTCGTCGAACGGCAGCCCCCGGGCCGCGGCCGCCTGCTGGGAGACGATCGAGATGACTCCGGCGAGCTGTGCCGGCCCCATCACCGCCGACTTGGCGCCGGCCCAGCTGAACATGAACCGCGGGTCGTAGGCGCGTCCGCTCATGCCGTAGTTGCCGGCCCCGTAGGACGCGCCCATGACGACCGACAGGTGCGGGACCGTCGAGTTCGACACCGCGTTGATCATCTGGGCGCCGTGTTTGATGATGCCGCCCTGCTCGTACTCGGCGCCGACCATGTACCCGGTGGTGTTGTGCAGGAAGAGCAGCGGCGTGTCGCTCTGGTTGGCCAGCTGGATGAACTGGGCCGCCTTCTGCGCCTCCTGGCTGAACAGCACCCCTTGGGCGTTGGCGAGGACGCCGATCGGGTAGCCGTGCAGCCGCGCCCAGCCGGTCACCAGCGACGGGCCGTAGAGCGGTTTGAACTCGTCGAACTCGCTGCCGTCGACGATCCGGCCGATCACCTCGCGGGGGTCGAACGGGACCTTGAGGTCGGACGGCACGATGCCGAGCAGCTCCTCGGTGGCCAGCACCGGTTCGGCGTACTCCCGCTGGGGGTCGGGTCCGGTCTTGCGCCAGTTGAGGCGCCGCACGATCGAGCGCCCGATCCGTAGTGCGTCGAGTTCGTCGACGGCCAGGTAGTCGGCCAGGCCGGAGGTCCGCGCGTGCATCTCCGCCCCGCCGAGCGACTCGTCGTCGGACTCCTCACCGGTGGCCATCCTGACCAGCGGCGGCCCGCCGAGGAAGACCTTCGCCCCGCCCTTGACCATGACCGTGTAGTCGCTCATGCCGGGCACGTAGGCACCGCCGGCGGTCGAGTTGCCGAACACCAGCGCGATCGTGGGCCGGCGGTCGGCGCTGGCCACGGTGAGGTTGCGGAACACCGCACCGCCGGGGATGAAGATGTCCTTCTGCGTCTGCAGATCCGCGCCGCCGGACTCGACCAGGGTGACCGTGGGCAGCCGGTTCTGCGCGGCGATCTGGTTGGCGCGGAAGATCTTGCGGACGGTCACCGGGTTGGACGCGCCGCCCTTCACCGTCGGATCGTGGGCGATGATCATGCATTCGACGCCCTCGATCACGCCGAGGCCGGTGACGACCGAGCCGCCGACGGCGAAGTCGGTGCCCCAACCGGCCAGGACGCCGAGTTCGAGGAACGGCGAGTCCGGGTCGATGAGCAGCTCGATCCGCTCGCGGGCGGTCAGTTTGCCGCGCCGGTGGTGCCGCTCGACGGCCTTCGGGCCACCGCCGGCCAGGGCCGCGGCCTGCTGGACCGCCAGGTCGGCGACGCGTTCCAGCATCACCTCCCGGTTGGCGGTGTAACCGGGCGCTGTGGGATCGACACTCGGTTTCACGGCACCAGCTCCTTGGGGAGGTTCACGACACGGGCGCGCAGCCACTCGCCGACCGCCTTGGCCTGCGGGTCGAAACGGGTCGACGACGCGACACCGTCACCGAGAAGTCCGTCGATCACGATGTTGACGGCGCTCAGGTTCGGCAGCGCGAAGACCTCCACGCCGAGCCCCGCCGCCTCCGGAAGCAACCGCGCGACGACGTCCGGCGTCAGCCAGTCACGCAACCATGCATACGCCTCGGCGCGCCGGGGATGCGCGGCCGGGATCCACACCCCGACGTTCGCCGCCCCGCCCTTGTCTCCCGACCGGGCGAAGACCAGACGACCCAACGGCAATTCCAGACCTTCGGAGGTACGGCCAGGAGCACCCGATCGCTCCTGAGGCAGGTCGGCCGTCACCGGTGGTGGCGCGATCTCCACCTCGGTGCCGTCGGGCCGGACCACCACATGCGGCACCAGCTCCTGCGGCAGGTAGGCGGCCCGGTAGATCCCGAACGGACTGCCCTGGCCGGGTGGCGCCGTCACGTGAAAACCCGGGTACGACGCGAGGGCCAGCTCGATCGCGGCGCTGCTGAACGCCCGCCCGACGACGGCCGGATCGGTGTCCTTGACGTGGCAGCGCAGCAGCGCCGAGGCCGCCGCCTCGGTCGCCGGATCGGACTGATCGGTCCGCGCCAGGTCCCAGACGATCTCCGACGGGGGCCGGGCAGCGAGCGCCCGGGTCATCTGCCCGCGGACCCAGCGGTCCTTCTCCTCGATGTCCAGGCCGGTCAGGACGAACTCGACGCTGTTGCGGAATCCGCCGACGCTGTTGAGGGCGATCTTCGTGGCCGGGGGAGGGGCGACACCCCGGACCGCGGTGATCCGCACCCGATCCGGGCCGGCCTGCTCCAGCTCGGCCGTGTCCAGGCGCGCGGTCACGTCCGGATTGGCGTAGTGGGGGCCGCCCACCTCGTACACCAACTGCGCGGTGACGGTGTCGACGGTGACCGCGCCGCCGGTGCCCGGATGCTTGGTCACCACCACCGTCCCGTCCGCGCTGAGCTCGGCCAGCGGGAAGCCCAGCGGTCGGCTGGTGTCGAGCGTCGCGAAACCGGAGAAGTTGCCGCCGGTGGCCTGCGTGCCGCATTCCAGCACATGACCGGCGACGACGCCGGCGGCCAGCAGGTCGAAGTCGGTGCGTCCCCAGCCGAACTCGGCGATCGCCGGCCCCAGCGTCAGCGACGCGTCGGTGACCCGGCCGGTGACGACGATGTCGGCGCCGGCGGTCAGCGCGTCGGCGATCCCGAAGGCACCGAGGTAGGCGTTGGCGGTCAGCGCGCCCGGCCAGCCGTGCTCCGCGGCCCGGCCGATCAGGTCGTCGCCCCACACGTGCGCGACCGTGACCTCGACGCCCTGCTCGGCGGCCAGGGTCCGGACGGCCAGGGCGAGTCCGGCCGGGTTGAGGCCGCCCGCGTTCGTCACGATCCGGACCCCGCGCTGCCGCGCCAGGGCGAGGCAGCCGGCGAGTTGCCGCAGGAAGGTCCTGGCGTAGCCGAGCGACGGGTCCTTCTGCCGGTCCCTACCGAGGATGAGCATGGTCAGCTCGGCCAGGTAGTCGCCGGTCAGGTAGTCCAGCGGCCCGCCTTCGAGCATCTCGGTCATCGCCGAGAAGCGATCACCGTAGAAGCCCGAACAGTTACCGACGCGGATCGTACGCATTTCGCCACACTAGACTTTCTGACAAAGTAGTCAAGTAATGGAAGGGGTGTCCAATGGGGCGAGCACGCACCAACCCAGCACCGACACCGCCGGTGACCGCCCGGGGCCGGCGCACCCACGACGCGTTGATCGTCGCCGGACGGGAGGTCATCGAGGAGCACGGTTGGGCCGGGTTCACCCCCGAGGCCGTCACCCAGGCCGCCGGCGTGTCCTACGGGACCTTCTACACGTACTTCGAGTCCAGGGACGACCTGCTGCGCAAGATCGTGCAGGCCGCCGCCGACGAGATGATCGCCGCCAGCCGCGTGCCCGACATCCTCGACGACCCGTATGCGCGGATCGTCGAGGCGAACCGCCGCTACCTGGCCGCCACCGGCAAGGCCGCGAAGGTGCTGCGGATGGTCGAGCACGGCGCCTACCTGGACGACAACCTCCGTACCCTGCTGATGGAGATCCGCGAGTTCTTCGTCGGCCGCAGCGCCGAGGGCATCCGCCGCCTGCAGGCGGACGGGCTGGCCGATCCCTCCCTGGACCCGCGTCTGACCGCGATCGCCCTCGGCGGCATGGTCGAGCAGGTGGCCGTCGTCATCAACGAGCTGCGTGAGCCCCTCGACGTCGAGAGGATGGTCGACCACCTGTCCCGCCTGTGGGCGTCAGCGATCGGCCTTCGCGTCCCCGGCCGGGACACTGACCGGGACCGGCTTTAACTGCGGTACCCAGTCGCTGTTGCCCAGCTCACCGGCATTGCCGGTCCCCCAGCAGTAGACCTTGCGGTCGTCGCCGAGCCCACAGGTGGAGAAGCCGCCGGCCTCCAGTTTGGTGAAACCGACACCCGCCGGGGCGAGCACCGGCACCGGCAGCGGCCGGTCCTCACCGGTGCTGTCGCCCAGCCGGCCCTCGAAGCCCTGGCCCCAGCAGAACGCCCGGTGATCGTCGCTGAGCCCGCAGGTGTGCGCGGAACCGCCGGTGACCGCTACGAACCGGACCGCAGCCGGTGCCTTCACCGCCACCGGCAGTTTCCGGTCCTGGCCGCTGCCGTCGCCGAGTTGGCCGGTGTTGTTGTCGCCCCAGCAGTAGATCCTGCTGTCGTCTCCGACCCCGCACGTGTGGTAACTACCCGCATCGATCTGGGTGAAGGTCACTCCTGAGGGGGTGCGGACCGGCACCGGTTCACCCCGGTTCTCCGTGCCGCCGTCACCCACCGCATCGGTGTCGCCCCAGCAGTAGGTCCTGGCGTCGCTGCCGATCGCGCAGGTGTGATAGTCGCCTGCGGTGAGCCGGGTGAACGACACCCCGGCGGGCGCCTTGACCGCCGACGGCCTCGACTGGTCCGGAGCCGCACCGTTGCCGAGCTTGCCGAAGAAGTTGGCCCCCCAGCAGTAGGTTCTGGTGTCGCTGCCGATCGCGCAGGTGTGGCTGCCACCGGCGGCGAGGGCGGTGAAGGTCACGCCGCCGGGAGTGTCGACCGCCGTCGTCGGGCGGGTCTGGTCGGCCGTGGCGCCGTTGCCGAGTCGCCCGTTGTCGGCCTCACCCCAGCAGTAGGTCTTGGTGTCGCTGCCGATCGCACAGGTGTGGTAGCTGCCGACGGCCACCCGCTCGAACGTCACTCCCGCCGGAACGTCGACCGCCGCCGGCCGGGCCCGGTGCACGGTACCCCCGTTGCCGAGCCCGCCGGTCCAGCCGTAGCCCCAGCAGAAGGTCCTGTCCCGGTCGTCCAGCATGCAGGAGAGGAGGAGCCCGGAGAACAGGTCGGCCGTCGGCCGGGCCGGGACCGGATCGGCGGGCGCGGGCGGGAGGGTCACCCGGACCGGGCGCGGCCGATCCGCCCGGCCCCCGTCGCCGAGCTGGCCCTTACCGCCGTCACCCCAGCAGTGGATCCGGCCGTCGCCCGTCGTCGCGCACGTGTGCCCGGCACCCGAGTCGACGTGGGTGAAGCTCACCCCGTCCGGGGTCTCGACCACGGCCGGCACGCTGCGGCCCCCACCCCAGCAGTAGGTCCGGGTGTCACTGCCGATCGCGCATACGCTGCTGTCACCCGCGTCGACCTGTGTGAAGGTCACCCCGGCCGGGGTGTTCACGGCGGCCGGTCGCGTCTGGCCGTACACCCAGCAGTAGGTCTTCCTGTCGCTGCCGATGGCGCAGGTGTGGTCCTTGCCGGCGGTGAGATGGGTGAACGTCACCCCATCCGGGGTGTCCACCGCGGCCAGGCTCCCGCGCTCACCCCAGCAGTAGGTCCTGGAGTCGTCGCCGATGCCGCAGGTGTGCAGGTGGCCGGCGGTGATCGCGGTGAGGCTGACACCCTCCGGCAGGCTCACCGCCTCCGGCGGGTCGTAGCCGTCGGTGTTGTCGTCGTCCGTACAGTAGGTCCTGGTGTCGTCGCCGATCGCGCAGGTCTGCAGGTAGCCGGCGGTGACCTGCTCGTAGACCACGCCGGCCGGGGCCTCCATCACCATCGGGTCGACGAACGTGCCGTCCGTCCCGTTGCCGATCTGACCGTATCCGCCCCAGCCCCAGCAGTAGACCGTGGCGTCGTTGCCGATCCCGCAAGTGTGCTCGTCACCGGCGGTGACCGTGGAGAAGGAGACCCCGGCGGGTGGGACCACCGGAACCGGCCTGGACCGATCCAGCTGAGTGCCGTCACCCAGTTGCCCCCGTTCGTTGTCTCCCCAGCACCAGACCCGCCCGTCGCCGTCCACCGCGCAGGTGTGATCCCCACCGGCCGAGACCACCGGCCCGGCCTTCTCCGGCTCCCGGGCCACCACCGGCCCGGTGACCAGCCCCAGCATCATCACGACCGTCAGTCCGGTTCTCATCAGCACGGCCCGACACCATCACGCCCCCGTACCCACCGGCGGCCGTCACAGATTTCTCCACCTGTGCGGGGGACCCGGAACCCACCTGCCATGTCGATGTCCGGCAGACTGGCCGGCGTGACAGCGCTGACCGCCGAACTCGTCGTTGACGGCCGGGCCCCGCACAGTCCGGCCCTGGCGCCGGACGGGCAGTCGGTCTGCTACGTGCTGGCTCCCGCCAGCCGGGCGGGGGAGTGTCTCGACACCGAGTTGTGGCTGGTCGGCGCCGGGGAGGCGGGCCGGGTCACCGCGGACAGCGCGACCGAGTCCGTACCGCGGTGGTCCGCGGACTCGGGCACGCTGTTCTTCCTCTCCGACCGGGCCGAGCGTGGCCTCCCGCAGTTGTACCGGGTCACGCTCGCCGACGGCACGGTGACCGCGGTGACCTGCTGGCGGGCCGGCATCGACGACCACTTTCCGCTGGCTGATCCTGACCTCGTCGTTCTGCTCGCCGGGGACGAGCCCACCGATGAGGACGCGCGCCGGGCCCGGGATCGCGATGACGCCGTCGTCGCGGGGGAGCGGGAGCCGCGGTCCCGGTTGCGGCTGCTCGACCTCGCCACCGGCCGGG
Organism: Actinoplanes subglobosus; assembly: GCF_042650585.1. Classification (NCBI taxonomy): domain Bacteria; kingdom Bacillati; phylum Actinomycetota; class Actinomycetes; order Micromonosporales; family Micromonosporaceae; genus Actinoplanes; species Actinoplanes subglobosus. The sequence continues at coordinate 449,939 of NZ_JBHSBL010000019.1, read as the reverse complement.
TGACCACGCCGGACGTGTTCGCCGACCGGCACGTCGTGGAGGTGCGGCAGCGGCCCGGTGGCGGTCCGCTTGCCGTGCTCACCCAGGCGGGTGCCGACAGTGACTACGGGCCGCGTACCGGGCGGCTGCACCTGTTCGACCACACCACCGGGGCTGTGGAGGATCTGGGGCCGGTCGCGGCCGACGCGCACTCGCCGGCCTGGTGGCCGGGGGAGGACGGGTGGCACATCGGCTACCTCGCGCTGACCCCGCCGGGGCTGCAAGCGGGTACCGCCGTGTTCGACCTGGCCCTCGGCAGCCGTGTCCTCGCTAACCGCACCGCTGACCTGTCCATGTGCCCGGCCGAACTCTGCCAGGCCGATGCCGCCGCGCTCGTGGTGTTCGCCGACGGTCTCGACACCACGCTGGCCCGGATCGACGCGGCCGGCCTCACCATCCTCTCGCGGCACCGGGGCCGTCTCGACGGTCTCAGCGTCGCCGGCTCCGGCGGGGAGATCGCGGTGCTGACCGGCGGCCGTTATCAGGCCACCGACGTTCACCGCGGACCGCCGGCCGGACCTCTCCGGAGGATCACCGACACCCGGCCGGAGTTGCGGGGCATCACGTTCGGCACGCAGGAACCACTGAAATACCGGGCCGCCGACGGGCTCGCTCTGGACGGGCTGCTCGTGCTCCCGGCCGGGAAGACCGCGGCCGAGGGCCCGTTCCCGCTGGTCACGATCGTGCACGGGGGGCCGTACGACCGATATTCAGATCGTCTGCAGTTGTTCTGGTTTCCCAGCGCCCAGTGGCTGGCCGCCGCGGGCTACGCGGTGTTCCTGCCGAATCCGCGCGGTGGCCAGGGCCACGGCCACCGGTTCGCGGCGACGGTCGCGGGCCGGGCCGGGCAGGAGGAGTGGACCGACATCCTGACCGGCATTGATCAGCTGGTGGCCGACGGTGTCGCCGATCCGGACCGGCTGGGCGTCGCCGGCTGGAGCCACGGCGGGTTCATGGCCGCCTGGGCGGTAGGCCAGACCCGGCGGTTCCGTGCCGCGCTGGTCGGCGCGGGCGTCACCGACTGGGGCATGCTCGCCGCGACCGGGGAGAACGGCCAGTTCGAGGTCGCGCTCGGCGGCAGCATCGGCTGGTCGGGTGCCGGCCCGTATCCGCACGACGCGGTCAGCCCGATTTCCTACGCCGACCGTATCCGAACTCCGGTGCTCATCCTGCACGGCGCCGACGACACCAACGTCCCGCTCGGCCAGGCCGTCTATCTCCACCGGGCACTGCGCCACTTCGGGGTCGAGCACGAGTTCGTGACCTACCCGAGGGAGGGCCACTCGATCCGCGAACGAACCCACCAGCTCGACGTCCTGCACCGCACCCGCACCTGGTTCGACCGCTGGCTGCACCCCTGAGCGCCCTCGACCGCACCCGCCGGCTCGTCGATCACGCTCGGTCAGCCGACTGGTGCCAACAGTCGTCAATCTGATGGACGCGCGGAGCTTTCCTTCCTACCGTGCCGGTGGCGAACCATTCGCGGCGGGAGGTCCACATGGAACTCGAGGTGCCTCGGGTCTGGCTGCGTCTGACCCTCGACCTGCAACCGGACGGCCAGATCTCGGTCGGCGCCGCCGACAGCCGTGGGCGGGTCGTCGTTGCACCGCAGCCCCGGCGACGCGCGTACGGGTGGGAGACCACGATGGCCGACGTTGCGGGCCGCCCGTTCGCCGTCCCCGTGCGGTGGCCGGCTGTTCTGCCAGGCTGGTACGAGGATCTGGTGAACGCGCTGCCGGGAACCCGGACCGGTTTACGGCTCGCTCCCGCCGTGCCGGTCTTCGTGTCGGGACCCCGGCAGCTCCTGACGCTTCCGCCGGAAGCCGTCCTGGACGCCGTCCTCGGCCGGGATCCCGGCCACCGATGGATCTTGATCGAGGACCGGGCCTCCGGCGCCGAGTCGCCACCCTTCGATCTGCCGCTCGTCATCGTGGGCGTCGGTGACCGGGGCGCGGATGTGCTGCGGGCCGCCCAGGAGAGCCCGTGGATCAGCGACGATCACGATCTGCAGCCGCACCTGGCCGACCTGATCTGGGTGGACGATGCCACCGGCGTGGCCGACCTGCTCGCCCGCCGGGACATCGATCTGCTGGTGCTCGACGCCTTCGACGCCGCCGAGCTGGCCGGTGCCGCCACGGCCCGCCCGACACGCCAGGCCCGGGTGGCCATCGTCCTCGGGTCCTCCGGCCCGCCCGAGCTGATGCCACCCGTGGGCGACACGTTTCCGGCTCGCAGTGTCTTCACCGTGACCGGCGCCCCGGGCGACCAGGACCGCCTGGTGACGTCCCTTCTGCGAGCCGTCAGCCATGACCTGCCGCTCCACGACGCGCTCGGCGAGATCCGGAACGGGTCACCGGCCGGCATCCGGCTGTCGGCGTCACCCGACTCTCTGCACGATCTCCGGCTGTCGTCGGCCTGGGCCGGAATCGACGAGAAGGCCATGACCATGTCCGGGTTCGTCGGAGCCGGTGTGGTCGAACCACCCGGGGATCTCCAGCCATTGACCGGTGACCTGGTGGCGAATCTCCAGGAGGCCCGCCGGCTCGAGGTGGACTTCGCGCGGGAGAGCCACGGCCTTCACGTCCTGGCCGAGGCACGGCTGCGCCTCGGCTCGGCAGAGCAGACCCTGACGGCCTTGCGGCAGGCGGCCCCCGCCGGCCGGACCGACCGGCCCGCCGATCGCGTCCGGGTCGTCAACCTGGCCTTGAAACGCCGAGGCGAGCAGGTCGCCCCGCAGGGAACGGGGTCCGTCTTCGTCGAGCGCGTATGTTCGCTGGCGGCCGGTGAACGCTACCAACTCGACGTGCAGGTGGGCGCGAACTGGCCGGTCAGCCTCGTCACCGGCGAACAGCCGGCGGTCGACCTGCTGCTGCCGGACGATCGGGACGGTCACGAGCTGCACGCGACGGTCTTCAGCGACACGGTCGACATCCTCGGTCCGGCCGTCGTCGCGATGCGGTTGCCGCCGTCCGGGCCGTCGGAGACGGTGACGTTCGCTCTCGCCACCCGGGCGCACGGGCCGGCGTGGGCCCGGGTGGGTCTCTATCATCGGGACCACCTGCTGCAGACGTACCGGCTGGAAATGCTGGTCGAGGAATCCGAGCGGCGGCATCCGGTCCCGGTCGTGCACGCCGTCCTCCAACACAGCGCCACGTGGGATTGGACCAACCTGGACACCTTGAAACCCCGCGCGCTGTCGCTCATCGTCAACCATGCTCCGAGCGGCGACCACCGGCTCTTCGTGAAGTCGGACGACGTAGCCGCCGCAGTACCGCTGAGGGGGCAGCGCGCCCAGGCCGCCACCGACACCATGCGTGAGATCCTGAGCGACGCGGTCGACGAGCGGATCACCTCGCCGGTGGCCCTGTGGCGCATCGCGACCCAGGGCCGGAGCCTGTTCCAGGCGATCTTCAACCGTGTCGACCCCGCCGTTGCGGAAGCCCTGCGTCGGATGAGGGCGGGGAAGGATCTGACGATCCAGATCGTGCGGGCCGACGTCGACGAAGCGCTGCCCTGGACGCTGGTCTACGACTGGCCCCTTCCGGACCACCGGTACGGCCAACCACCACCGCCGGTCTGTTTCGGCCGGACGGACGACGGGCAGCAGTGCGATCACGCGCCCGGCGACCGGCAGATCTGCGTGTACGGCTTGTGGGGCATCCGGCACCACGTCGAGGAACTGCTGGCGGATCCACGGGTCGCCGACATGCCGCCGAGCATCACGATCACCGATCCGGGCGCGCTGGTCGCCCTCGGCGTCGATGACGAGGCGACCGGTAGCATGCTCGGACGCCTGTCGCAGCTGCTGAATCCTCGCAATGTGCGCCGCCTCGGGGCTGAGGAACACCTGCTCGACAACCTCTTCGACCCGGCGCGTCCCGCTGTGGTCATCGTCCTCGGCCACCACGAGACCCGGGACATCAACGACCAGCCGCAAGGTTCCCGCATCGCCCTGCTGAGCGCTGACGGATGGCTGCAGCCCGACCGCATCACGGACCGCCGGGCCGACGACGGCGAATGGCAACCACCGCACTCCCTGGTGATGCTTCTGTCCTGCAGATCGGCCGCCGCGGGGCCGACCGAGCTGACGAGCTTCCTGTCTGCCCTCAACGGCGCACGCGCGGGCGCCATCGTCGGAACCGAGTGCGATGTCTACTCCGACCTGGCCGCCGACTTCGCCACCACTCTGCTGACGGCCATGAACGGCCCCGGCCCCGACGGTCATCCGCAGGCCTTCGCCCAAGCCGTCCGGGTCGCGCGGAGGAACATTGTGATCGACAAGGAGGACATCCGTGGCCTCGCGTTCGACGCGTTCGGGCCGGCGGACCTGGTATTCGCCCGCCGGTAGGCCCGCTGTCGCGCTCGTCGCGACCGTCGTGGCCCTGTTCCCGCTCGTCCCGGCAGCCCCGGCCGCCGCAGCCGACGTGGTGGTTCTCCCGGAAGGAGCCACCGGCACGATGCCGGCCGAGAACCCGGCGAAGGTCAGTATCGCCATCGGCCCCGCACCCGGAGCCGACCTGGATTCCGCTCCGATCACCGCCGAGGTACACCAGGTACTCCGCAACGGCGCCCCGCTCTCCGCCGCAGGCCTCGTCACCGCGACGGTCGTGACACCCATTCCCGCACTGGAACTGACGGTGAACACCGACCTGCTACCGGCACCCGGGGCGTACACGGTCCGTCTGTCGCTGGCCCAGGGTGCCGGGAAACAGCTGATCACCGTGACGCTGAACTGGCCACCCGGCCAGCTCGTCGCACCGGCCACCCTCACGCTCCAGCGGACCTTGCCGTTGTTGCCGGGCGACGACGCCGACATCAGCAAACCCCGGTTGACGGTTCGTGCCGGACCGGCCAGCCGCATCGTGGGCCTGTCCGATCATCAGGTCGAGCCGGACGACCCACAGATCGTGGTGAGCACACCCGGCCAGGGCCGGCCGTTGGGGCCGGGCGATCACGTCGATCTTCCGTACACCGTGACCGGCGGCACTGATCCGGGCTCCGTCGTACGCACGGTGCGGCTGTCGTCTCCGCAACTGTCCGAGCCGGTGCCGATCACCTTCACCGTCGTCACCCGCCGGCACCCCGGGCTCATCGCGGTGGCCCTGATCCTCGGGGTGCTTCTCGGTCTGGTCCTGCGGATCCTGTTGCCTCGTGCCGCGGCCTGGCGGGCCCGCGGGCAGCAGCGTAGAGAACTCGAGCTGCAACTGGCGGGCCTCGGCTCGCAGTACCCGGATGACGGGTTCCGGGCGTTTCTCGGCGTACAACAGGACCGGCTCCGTGGTGCCCGCGGACCGGCGATCACCGAGGTGGTGGCGACGGTCCGCAACGACGTCACCGCCCGGCTGCAGAGCCTGCAAGCCGAGCTGACCGCCCTCGACGACCGTTATCGGTCGCTGGCCGAAGTGCTGCGGCCGACGTGGCACCTGCCCGCCGCCTTCGGCGAGGACCTGAAAGCGGGTCGTGCCGCCGCGGATGCCGCGGACGCGGCGATCACCGCCGGGGACGCCGGATCGGCACGCGACAGCCTCGATACGGCGACCGACCGGACTGCGGATCTGGCCCGGCGCGCAGTCACCTGGAGCACCCAGCTCGGCGGCTGCCTGGACGATCTCCGGGCGGCCGCCGGCGATCGCAGCAAGGGCGAGCTGGGCAACCTGCTGATCGCGGTCCGCGCCACCGAGGAGCAGATTCCGGCCGCACCGGCGTCCGATCCGCCGACGAATGCCGAACTCGGCCGGCTACTTCGTCAGGTCCACATCACGGACGACCTGCTCGCGAACCTCCGGACCCGCATCGACGCGGTGCTGGCCGAAGCCGCCACCATCGTCGGGTCGCTGCGGACCGCCGGGCAGGATGTCACCGGCGTGGAGCAGGCGATGACCCAGGTACGCGAGGCGCAGCACCGGTTCGGCACCGACCCGATCACCGCGATCACCGCCGCCGCACCGGCCCTCGAACGCCTCGTCGCCGCGGAGCTGGAGGCCATTCGCCAGCCGATGAAGGCCCAGCCGGATCCGGCCGTCGATCAGAAGATGGGCACCGGTGACATGGTCGGCGCAACCGGCGACGTGATCGACAAGCTGCGGTCCACCGGACGCACGAAGCTGGGTTCGGCGCCCGCGGCGCCCGCGACAACCCCACCCGCCGATGTGGCCGTGCCCGCGTCCACCGCCCCGCCCGGTGTCGTGCTGGCCGCCCGGGCGCCCCTTCGGGACCAGCTGCGGGCCGCGCCCCAGGGGATCCTGCTCGCCGTGGCGGGCGCGGGCGTCCTGCTCCTGCAAACCCTGGCCGCGCTCGCCGTCGTGCTGCTCATCGGGTACGGCCTGTTCCTTCCCGGGTGGACGGGCACGCTGCAGGACGTGACCAAAGTCGTCGTCTGGGCCTTCGCGATCGACCTGTCGGTCGCCGGGCTCACGGCACTGCTGGCCCCGGCCAACGCACTGTGACCGGCAGGCTTGGGCTCAGTCGGAGTCGAGGCCGTGGCAGACGGTCGTGGTGCAGCCCTCGCCGAGGCCGTGGCAGGTCGGGCAGCGGTCGGCTTGCGCGGTGGTGGGGGCGGGATCCTTCATGACGATCTCCTCGATCAGTGGTGGTTCACTGATCACCCTGCTCCGGTCGCGGCGGCCCCGGCAGGGTCTTCCGGCCCGCCCACGGATGACCGAAAGCGGTCGCTGATGTCGTAGCCGGCCGGCCTGACATACTCTTGATCTTCCCTTGCGCAGCGTCCAGAATGTCCGCGGCTGTCACTGTCCACGGACTTGGACCGTCGTTCCCCATTCTTGATCCACGCGGATCAGCCGTTCCCCTCCGGCCACCGCAAGGAGCACCTCCGGCATGGGCATCACACCGTCCACCCTCGGAAACCAGCGAACGACTCGGCCTCCGACGGTTCCTGACCGTCGCGGGCAGCGCTCTCGCCCTGGTCGTGGCCACCTCGGTACCGGCGTTCGCCGCACCGCCGGCCGAACTGCCCGGTAACGCCGACATCCTGGAACGGACCTGGCAACCGGCCTACGACTACGACACCGATGGCTGCTACCCGACTCCGGCGATCGGCCCCGACGGCACCGTCAACGGCGGGCTCACCCCGACCGGTTCGCTCAGCGGCGAATGCCACGACACGTCCGACCTCGACAACACCAACGGGTACGCGCGATACCGGTGCAACAACGGGTGGTGCGCCATCGCGTACGGCCTGTACTTCGAGAAGGACCAGGCGCTGGCGAACAGCTCGATCGGCGGGCACCGGCACGACTGGGAACACGTCGTGGTCTGGGTGCGGAACAACCAGGCCGTCTACGTTTCCACCTCGGCGCACGGCGAGTTCACCGTGCACCCGGCGAGCAGCGTCCTCTGGGCCGGCACCCATCCCAAGATCGTCTATCACAAGGACGGGGCGAGCACCCACGCGTTCCGGCTCGGCAACAGCAGCGACGAACCGCCGGAGAACGCCTACGGTACCTGGCAGTATCCGTCCCTGGTCGGCTGGAACGGATTCCCCAGCACGACCATCCGGGACACCCTGAGCGGGTACGACTTCGGCAGCGCCAACTTCGGGCTCAAGGACGCCTACTTCGCCACCGCCCTGAGCCGGGCCATGCCTTCCGGGATCACCTTCGACCCCGGCTCGACGGCGACGAACGACCTCGAGCTGGTCAACCGGGCCACCGGCAAGTGCCTCGACGCCTACGACTGGTCCACCGCCGACTCCGGCCGGCTGCTCAACCCGAACAGCGGCAAGGTCGCCGATGTCGCCGACTGCGACAGCGCCGACGGCACCGACGTCCGGCTCTGGACCTGGCTGGGCAACCAGTGCCAGCAGTGGTCACTGCAACCCTGAACGTCAGGCTCCGTGGGAGCAGCCGGCCACCCGGTCCCGCTCAGTCCTCGATGTCGAGGACCTCGAACGGCTTGCGCCGCGGAGACGGGGGCACGGCTTCGGCCGAGTCGATGTAGCCGAGCCTGACCACCAGGTACGGGTCGCCGCCGTCGGCCAGCAGCCGGCTCAGCAGCTGCCGGGGCCAGACCACCTCGACCGCCTCACTGATCGGTGCGGTCGCCAGGCCCTCGGCGGTGGCCCGCAGGAGGAGCGCGGACATCGCTTCGCCACCGCGGAGCAGGTCCGCCGGCCGGTCCGAAGCGCCGAAGATGACGACGTAGGCGGCGCCTTCGTCCCGGCCGGTGCCGGCGGCCAGGCCGGGGGAGCCGCCCGGAAGGAACTCGCGGACAGGCACCGGCCGCGGGCCCGATGCGGCCACGGTGTCCGGCGGGACGCCGTCTCCGGTCCATGCCGGCCGGTGTGTCCACGCGGTGAGCTCGGCGCGGTGTGCCGGATTGATGTAGTTGACGTAGGCGGCCAGGTCGACCGAGTCGGCCAGCTCGCCGACCCGATCGTCGGGAACCACGTGCAGACGGGCGCCCTCGGCCTCGACGAGCGTGCGCAGGCGGCCCAGCGTCTGCTCGCTCACACGACGCTCACCGAACGCACGGCGGTCGGTGCGGCGCCGGCTGACCGCCGCGACCAGGCTCCGGGCGGCGGGATCAGGATCGATGCGACACGTGACACGGATCCGGGCGAGCAGGTCCGGGCGGTGCTCCGCGGGGAACCGCCGCACCTCGGCCCGCCACCCGGCAGCCGCCAGGGCCGTCCGGGCGTGGTGCAGGGCGCCGCCGCAGCTGAGCAGCAGAAGGCGTCCCTCGGTGTCGGTGGCTCCGAGACGGCGGTCCGGGTCGGCCGTCAGCTCGAGCACGTCACCGGCGAGGCGCCACCTCCACGGTTGGGTGTTGAACACCGACGGCGCTCGCAGGGAGACCCGGACAGCCTGTTCCAAGGCGTCGCGGGCTTCGGCACCGGCAATGTCGTTCGTCGAATCGGTCATCCGCAACACACCTCCGGAGGCGTCGGTGCCCTCACCGTGGCAGGCCCTTGCGGATGATCGTCAGGGTCGAAAGACCCGAGGCGGCGCACCGTCATCCGGCCCGGCCGGGAATGAATCGGACCGGAACCCGGCCGGGCAGGATGAGGACGGCTCCGGGTCAGGATGAAGCATTGGGCGCCGGAGCGACGCCGGCCGTGCAGGAGGACGGCGGCTCCGGGTCAGGAGGACGCGCTGGGCGCCGGAGCGATGCCGGCCGTGCAGGAGGACGGCGGCTCCGGGTCAGGAAGACGCGCTGGGCGCCGGAGCGACGCTGGCCGGCGGTGCCGGACGCTCCCGGCGGTGCTCGCCGCGGCCGTTTCCGCGGTCTCCGGGGCGCCCCTCTCCGCGATCGAAGCCGGGTCTGCCGGGGCGCGCGTCATGGTGGCCGCGTTCGTCGCCACGGTGACCGCCCGCGGCGAAGGCGCCGATCGTCACACCGGCGCCGAGCAGCAGACCCAGAGCCATGGCCGCGGCGACGGCGAGCACCGGCACCCGCCGGCGATACCACCGGTCACGGACCGGAACGGGCGCCGCTGCCGCTGCGGCTGCGGGGGGCGCCACGGCCGGTGGAGGCGCGGGCTGCGGGCCGGCGGGGGAGGGCGGCGGCGGTGCGGAGGGAGAGTCGGCCGGCGTGGAGCCGGCCACGGCGGACACGTGTGTCGTGTCGTCACCGTCGTCGTGCGGTTTGCCTGGCGTCAGGTCGCTCATCGGGATTCCTTCGGAGGGGGCCACGGATGCTGCCCCGCAACGTTCGCAGAGTGCACCTGAAATAATGCTGAAGAAGCTTCTGGTCAGGCGTTGCCGGCGATGCGGTAGCCCGTACCGCGAACCGTCTCGATGGTGTTGCGGCCGAACGGGTGATCGATCTTCTTGCGCAGGTAGCCGACGTACACCTCGACGATGTTGCGGTCCCCGCTGAAATGCGCGTCCCACACGTTCTCGATGATCGCGGCCTTCGTGACCGCCCGGTCCCGGTTGCGCAGCAGGAACTCCAGCAGGGCGAACTCGCGGGGCGTGACCGGGATCTGCGTGTCGCCGCGACAGACCCGGCGCTGTGCCGGATCGAGGGTGAGGTCGCCGGCGGCCAGGACGGCTGGTCGCTCCGGTGCGCCCCGGCGGATCAGGGCACGCAGGTGCGCGATCAGCAGCACGAACGAGAACGGCTTGGTCATGTAGTCGTCGGCGCCCAGGTCGAGGGCGTCGGCCTCGTCGTACTCCCCGTCCTTGGCGGTGAGCATCAACACCGGGGTCCAGATCTGCCGTGACCGCAGCTGCCGGCATACCTCGTAGCCACTGAGGCCGGGGAGCATGATGTCGAGGACGATCGCGTCGTACGCGCCGTGCGGACTCTCGGTGGCGGTCCACAGGCCGTCGGGACCGTCGTGGGCCAGGTCGACCGTGAATCCTTCCCGGGCCAGGCCGTCGCGGATCGTCTCCGCCAGTTCCGCCTCGTCCTCGACGACGAGAATCCGCATCGGGTACCTCCTGCTCCGGTCTCCAAGATTGCCCTCGACGAACTGAGAATCCGCTGAACAGCGTTTTCAGCGTTCGTTCAGCCGGCGCTGACTAGCGTTGCGGCCATGCGCAGGCTCCTGCCCCGCAGGCTCGGTATCCGCCTGCGATCCGCCATCGCCGCCGGGCTGGTGGTGGCGGTGGCCACCGTGCTCGCCGGTGCCGTGCTGCTGGTGACCGCCCGCGGCATTCTGCTCGACAACGTGACCACGGCGGCGACCGACCGGGTCGACCAGGTCGCCGCCGCGCTGCGGACCGGCAACCAGGCGGCGCTGGACGCGGCGTTGAGTCCGGCCGAGCCGGGCCGCACCCTGGTGCAGGTCGTCGATTCGGCCGGCCGGGTGGTCCGCTCGTCGCCGGGCCCCGGCCCGGACCGTCCGTTGTCGGCGTCGCGTCCGGAGCCGGGCCGCGTCGCGGGGGAGACCGGGCGGATGCGCATGGGCCGGCACGGGCCGTTCCGGGTGCTGGCCGCCGGGGTGGAGACGCCGTCCGGCCGGCAGACGGTGCTGGTGGCGCAGTCCCTGGAGACGGTCAACGAGGCCACCGGGGCGATCGTCGCCGCGTTGCTGGCCGGGATGCCGCTGCTGGCCCTGGTGGTCGGGGTGGCGACGTTCGTGTTCGTCGGGCGCACGCTGCGCCCGGTCGAGGCGATGACCGGCCGGGCGGCGACGATCACCGCGACCAATCTCGATGCGAGGCTGCCGGTGCCGGACTCGGACGACGAGATCGCCGCGCTGGCCTCGACGATGAACACGATGCTGGACCGGATCGAGGTGGCCTCGGCGGCCCAGCGCCGGTTCGTCGCCGACGCCAGTCACGAGCTGCGCAGCCCGCTGGCGACCATCCACGCCAACGCCGACCTGCTCCGGGCCGCCGTGCTGGAGGAGTCCGCCGAGCGGTCGGTGACCCGCATCCACCGGGAGAGCACGCGGCTGGCGCGCCTGGTCGAAGACCTGTTGCTGCTGGCCCGGGCCGACGACGGAGCGCTGCGGCTGCGCCGGGCGGAGGTCGACCTCGACGATCTGGTCTTCGCCGCGCGGGAGCGAGTCGCGGTGGAACGACCGGGTCTGCGTGTCGAGGGCGACGTCGTCGCGGTCCGGGTGATCGGGGACGCCGACCAGTTGCACCGGCTGTTGCGCAATCTGGTCGACAACGCGATGCGTCACGCCCGCGACCGGATCACCATCACCCTCGGCCGTGCCGGGGAGCAGGCGGAGATCGTCGTCGGCAACGACGGCCCCGGCATCGCGGCGCCGGACCGGGAGAAGATCTTCGACCGGTTCGTACGGCTGGACGACAGCCGGTCCCGTCAGGACGGCGGGACCGGATTGGGCCTGTCGATCGCCCGGGAGATCGCCGTCCGGCACGACGGCACCCTGACCGTCGACGACCTGACCGACGGCGCCGCCTTCCGGCTGCGGCTGCCGGCCGGGACCACCGGTGCGGCGTCACCGCCGTGACGACCCCGAGCGCGCCGCAGGTCAGGGCACGCGGCCGGTCTGGTATGCCCATATGGCCAGCTCGACACGGTTGCGGGCGCCGAGTTTGGTCATCAGGCCGGTGAGGTGGAACTTCACCGTGCTCGTGCTGATGTGCAGGTCCCGCGCGATCTCGGCGTTCGTCCGGCCCTGGGCCACCCTGACCAGCACGTCCTCCTCCCGGTCGGTCAGGGCCTCGACCGGTGGGGGCGCCGCGCCGGCCGGGCCGCCGGTGGCGAAGGTGGCGAGCAGCCGGCCGGTGACCGCCGGGTCGATGAGAGCGTCACCGCGGACGGCGGCGTGCAGCGCCTGGACCAGCTGCTCCGGTTCGGCGCCTTTGAGCAGGAAACCGCGGGCGCCCGCCCGGAGGGCACCGTAGATGTGCTCGTCGGTGTCGAAGGTGGTGATCACGACGACGGCGATCGGGTCGGAGGTCTCCGGTCCGGCGAGCAGACGGGTGGCTTCGATGCCGTCCAGGATGGGCATCCGGATGTCGAACAGGCACACGTCGGGTCGTAGACGGTGGGCGAGCGCGACGGCCGTACGCCCATCGGCTGCCTGACCGACCACCTCGATGCCGGGCCGGCCGTTGAGGATCGTCGACAGCCCCGCCCGGACGATGCCCTGGTCGTCGGCGATGAGAACGCGGATGGTCATGGCGTGCCGCCTTCGCGGGGGACGACGGCCCGTACGATCCAGCCGCGCTCTTGATCCGGCCCCGCGGTGAGTGAACCGCCCAGCAGTTTCATCCGCTCGGCCATGCCGACCAGACCGAATCCGGATGTGGCGGCCGCCGGCGTGATGCGCGCCCCGTCGTCACTGACGGTCAGCCGGACGTCGGTAGCGGTGCCGGTCACTTCGATCCGGACCCGGGTCGCCCGCTGGGCGTGGCGCTGGGTGTTGGTGATCGATTCCTGGGTCACGCGGTAGAGGGCGCCCTCGACGGCCGGTGGCAGGTTCGTCAGGTCACCGCGTAGTTCGACACCGACGTGCAGCGGATCGGTGTGGTCGGTGGCGAGGCGTTCGATGTCGGCGATCCGGCGCTCGGGGACAAGTGGTGGCCGCTGCCGGCGGTCGCGGAGCGCGCTGACCATCGTGCGCATCTCCGTGAGCGTCCGGGCCGCCTCCCGGTCGATGGTCTCGAGGGCCTCGGTCGCCCCGCTCAGCGACGAGGACCGGGCCAGGAACAGGCCGGCCTGGGCCTGGATCGCGATCGCGGAGACGTGGTGGGCCACCGTGTCGTGCAGTTCACGGGCCAGTCGCTGGCGTTCCTGGAGTTCGGCCTGCACGATCAGCTGTTCGCGGGCGATGTGCCGGTAGCGCACCGACGCCCCCACGGCCGCGGCGGACAGCACTACGGCTGTTCCGGCGGTCGTTTCGGCGTACCCCGGGAAATCGACGCCGACGATGACCGCCAGAGCCACCGTGATGACCGCCGACCCGATGGCCGCGTCCCGGCCGGAACCCCATCGCAGCAGCGAGTAGGCCAGGATCAGGACCGCCCACCCGCTGTGCAGGACCACGGGTGCGGTGCCGGTGACGAACGTGGCGGTGTCGAGGAGGGCGAACCCGCCGAAGGCGTACACCACCGCGGGCAGCGGATGGGTCCGCCGGACCAGGACCGCGAGCGCCAGGCCGGCTCCGAACACGACGGCGGCGGGCCGCCAGGTCAGGTCCAGGAAGATGCCTTCGTACGCGAGCACCGCCAGCACCGGGGCGGCGAGGATCCCATCGCGCCGCACGCCGGCCCGTAACGTCGTCGCAGCGTTCACCACGACTGTCACGGTATCGACGGGAAGCTCTCGCCGGACCGGTCTGCCGGCCAGTGGTCCGCCTGGCCGATGGGCCAGGGCAACGTCGGCCGGAGGACCCGGGCCTGCGGGTACCGGTGCGGCTGAGACTGAGGACCGTCCTACTGGGAGGAGGCGGCCCGTGATCGACACCAGGGTCGACGTGAAGGTCGTGCTGTGCGGACTGTGGGTGAGCACGCTGTTCGTGTTCGCCTATGTCGACATCTTCGGATTCTTCCGTGCCGACGTGATCAGTGGCGTGCTCGCCGGTGAGGTGTCCGGCACCGGGTTCGCGGTCGATCAGACCTTTCTGCTGCTCACGACGCTGTACATCGCGCCCGCGGCGCTGATGGTCGTGGTCTCGCTGCTCACCCGGGCGCGGGTCAACCGGATCGCCAACATCGGCGTCGGCCTGTTCTACGTGGTGACCGTCGCGGCGACGCTGATCGGTGAGAGCTGGATCTACTACCTCGTCGGCAGCCTGATCGAGATGGCGCTCCTGCTGGCGGTCGTGCGGGTCGCCTGGACGTGGCCGTCCGAAGGGGGCTGAACCGCCCCCGGCGGGGCGGTCAGCTCGGCGCGGTGCGCGGTCCTCGCGGTCAGCTGTACGTGATGCTGGCGAAGCCGCTCGTCGATTGGATCACGAACATCTGCAGGCAGTCGCCGTCACTGTCGGCGATTTCTTGAACGAATCCGTTGGAGGTCTTCACGATGAACTGGCTCTTCCCGGGCCCGATGATCGTCTCGTCATCGTCGAAGCGCGTTCCCTCGGTGGTATGGGCATAACGCTTTATGGCGTACGAAGAATTGTTGACCACGTAGAGATTGACGTCAGAGGTACTCGATTCCTGAGGTGGGGACGGTGATTCGCTCGTGCATCCCAGAACGAATACCCCAGAGTGGGTGAAAGGGCTGGGCTGGGCATGTGCGGGCGTACCGGGAATTCCCGCGAACATCAGTCCCGCGGCGGCCGCCAATGCCTTGTAGCGAGGTGTCATACCATTCTCCCTTGTGGTAGGTGAAACGGAATCGGAACTTCGCGTCGAGGCTACTCGCGGCCACTGGTGCCCGGTGCTGAATCGGCGAGGGTCAGATGATTCCCGGGACGACTTTGTGCATCCACGCCGGGACATCGCAGCGGTCACCGTCGAGGAGCAGGACCACATAGCGGGCCCGGGGATTCTGCGGCGGCGGTGTGTGGTGCCAGGGGGTGTCGCCGTCGGTGGCGACGATGACGATGTCGGCCGCGGGCCGCAGGGAGGCGGACGCGGTCAGGCCGGCCCGCATGTCGGTTCCGCCACCGCCTAACAGGGCGATGTCGTCGACGCGGCGGAGCCGCCGTGGCTGTGCGCTGGCGGCGTCACAGGCCAGAATGCGGACGCTGTCGCCGCGTAGCGTCCGGGCGATGACCCGTAGTTCGGCCTTGACCTGGGCGAGCATCCGATCCGAGACGGATCCGGAGGTGTCGATGACCATGTCGAGCCGCGGTGGTCGGGGCTGCCGCATGACCGGCAGGGCGATGCCGGGTACGGCACTGGCCCGCCGGGAGACACGGGTGTAGGTGTAGTCCCGCAGCCCGGCGACGGTGGCGCGAGTCCGGCTGACGACACTGTGCAACTCGCGACGCCAGTCGACCTGCGGGGTGAGGATCTCGTCGGCGATCCGCAGCAGACCCGCGGGCACGTCACCCATGGCTCGCTGGTGCGATGTGATGTCCTTGGCCACCTGGCGGCGGATGAGTTCGGCGCGGGCCCTGTCGACGCTACCGTCATCGGGATCTTCGGTGCTGTCCCAGGGCCGGAGGCCGCCGGTCACGCCGGAACCGCAGTCGTCGGGCGGGCCGACATCCGATCGAGGCCGAGCGGCTGACAGTGCCTCCACCAGGAGCCGGTACAGCTGCTCGGTGGTCATGCCGGGATGCGCGCCGGGAACACCCAGCCGGACACGAGCCCTGGCCGGAGGAAGCACGACGGAAGCTCCGTGCAGGATCTCGTTGACCACGACGTCGGCGGCTGTCGTATAGAGGTGTCCTCTGTCCTGAGGTTCCAGCAGCGCGGACCAGCGGTCGGCGTGCTGGTGCAGCAGATGGCTGAGTTGGTGGAGCCACAGCCCGGCGGTCTCCTCGACGGTGAGTTTCCGCACGAGCCCGGGGCTCACATAGATGCGCCAGCGGCTGTCGATGGCGCACTCCGGTACGAGCGGTGTCACCACCGGAACCATCGCGTAGAGGCCGGACCGCAGGTAGGGAAGGAGATCCCCGGCGAGGACGCGGCCGGCCGCCAGGCGGAGCGTGGCCTCACTCTCGGAGGTCACGGCGTTCGCCCGGGTTGCCGGGTGAGCATCCCGATCTCCTTGAGGATCGGCGCCAGGGCCGTCATCTGAGCCCGGCTCGGCTGGGCACCTTGTGGGCGGACCGTCCTGTCCGCCCACCGACGCGCGTAGATGAAGGCCATGTCGGCCAGGCCGGCCTCGGCGATCTTCGCCAGGATGTCACCGCAGGCCTGCCAGCGTTGCGGAGTGATGTCGCGGGACAGGGCGTTGAAGACGGCCGCGGCGGTCGCGAACACTTTGTCGCCGCGCTTGACGGGCACGATGTAGGAACCGGGGTCGAGAAGGAGCGCCTCCGGGTCGGGCAGGTCGAGTCTGCGAAGGAACTCGCTGAACTCGCCGGCGGCGCCGACCCCGACCGTGCCGTTGAGCAGCAGCGCGATGACCGTGGCGGGGCAACCGGCAGCGTTCGCGGCGGCGTACAGCTTGGCCGCCATCTCCCAGGTCCGTGGAGTGGGAAAGGCCCGCCCCGCGTCAGATGACGAGGAGGGCATCCTCGTGACGAGGTCCGGCCGAACGTTCAGGAAGGCCGCGACCAGAGCCTTGGCGTCGGTGAAGGCGTCCGCGATCGTCCGGTCGTCCACCGGCGGCACGGTGATCCGCGGCCAGCCGATGGTGAAGCCGTCCCGGACCACGTCGGCGGGCAGCGCCCATTCCAGGTGCAGGAACCGGTTGGCCAGTGGTGGTGCCAGGTCCCATCCGTCGGCCGCGACGTCCGGCGGGTTGGCCGCGGCGACGCTGCGAGTACCGGCCGGGAGTTTGATGTCGCCGACCCAGCCGGTCAGGATGGGGCGCAGCAGCGCGGCCTGGGTCGCTGGGGGAGTTGTGCTGATCTCGTCGTAGAAGACGATCGCGGTGACACCGCGGCTGTCCAGGTCGACGATCCGCCGGGCCCAGTCGGGCGGGAGTCTGCGGGCGGTGCCGGTGACCGGATCGATTGCCGGGATGCCGCCGAAGTCGCTCGGTTCGTGCAGCGAGGCGATCACGGTTTCGACGTGCACGCCGAGGTCGGCACCGAGCGCTTCGACCACACTGCTCTTGCCCTGGCCGGGGTCGCCCCAGAGCACCACGGGGACGTCGGCGAGCAGCGCCACTCCGAGGGCCGTGACGGTGTCTGCGTAGTGCCGGTTCATGCCGGTGATCATGGCGGAGGGACCTGGTGGGCACGCAGGCGGGTTGGGTACGGTCTCCGGAACTCGATCAACGGTAGGCGGGGCGGACCAGTGGCACTCGGTGATTCATGGACGGGCTCTCTGGCGCCGGCGCTCGCGGAAGCGATCACCACCGTCGCCGTGGCAGGCTCGGTCCGTGTCCCCGAGAGTCGGCAGGACCTCCTGGACTGGGTCGACGCCGGGCTGCCGCCGATCTGGACATGGTGCGACTACTCCATCGCTCGCGGTCACAGCACCGGCGAGATGCACGAGATCCGGATAGTCGGCGAGGCCGTCGCACTCACCCACCATGATGCCGCCGCCCGCGACGGTGAGATCGTCAGGGCAGAGGCCCGAGGGCGTCATCTCGCCTGCTACGCGATGGCCGAGGCGCTCGCCAGTGACCAGCCGATCAACGGCGCGACGGCTGCGGCCTGGCGTCTCGGGCGGGACGCCGCCAAGCGCCTCAAGCGCATGCGGTCGATCTGGACGGCGTACCGCTGGATCCGTGCCGGGCGCGACCTGGATGCCATGGATCCGGCCGTCCTGGGTCACCCGCTCGGCGCCGCTGCGTCGCAGTTCCTCGCCGTCCCGGCACGACCGCCGGTGGTGGTCCGCCCGGTCTGGGCGATCCCGGATGCGGACGGATCCCTGCCGTCCCAGGTCCGGGAGGCGCTTGCCGCTCTCACCCCGAAAGCCGCCGTGACCACTCCCCGGCAGCTGGTGGCGCTGGTCGAGGGAGGCCTGCCGCCGGCGCGGTTGCGATGCGACGGTGTCATGCACCAGATCCAGGTCGTCGGCGACCAGCTCCGGCTCAGGGACCACGACGACACCGACGTGCCCAGTGCCTGTCACGGCCTGGCGGAATCCATCCGCGGCGCCGAGCCGCTGACCCGTACCGGCCGCAAGGAGGCCGGCTACCCGCGGCAGCACCCGGGTGAGTTCCTCTCCAGCACCCAGACTCGCCGGGCCGAACAGGTGCGGACCGTGTGGCTCGCCTACCGGTGGCTGAAGGCCGGTCACACCCTGGACGAGGTGGGCCCGCTACTCGTCCGGGGGCCGGGGCCGGAACACGGTGGTGAGTGGCTCGACGCCGGGGTCGCGGCCCAGCAGGTGGCCGCCTGGTACGGGTATCAGGATCTGGCCGGCTGTCTCCGCTGGCGCCGGTCGCCACACGTGGACCCGGCTGCCAGCCTGGCACTCGACGAGGCCCGCTCCAGTGGTCGTTGGACGATGCGCGCGTGTCTCGCTCTGCTGGGTGACGTCCGTCGGCGGCCACCCTACCGATACATCGACGACAGTGAACTCAAAGAGGCTCTGCGCCGGATGCGGACCGAGGCCACCGGCCCGGCCGGAACCGCCGACGGGGACCTGCACGACTGGTTGCATCGCGGCTGGATCCGCGTGACGACGCCGGACGACTGCCTCACCTATCGCGCGGTTCTGACGGCGAGCGGACTGCGCCGTCTTGTCGCGCTGTGGATTCGATCCTCGTGGTTCCGTCAGCACGACCTTTCGCCACCGGCTCATGTGGACGAGAATTTCCGGGAGGTCCTGCGGTTCGCCGAACTGGTCAAGCTGCTCAGGCAGGCCGACGTCCACGAGGTGACGGTCGACTCGTCGGGCTCGATCACGCTCACCAACAAGTTCGACGGCCCGACTGACCTCGCCGACGTCGACCGGCTCGGATTGCAGCGCCGGGGTGGTCCTCGCCAACGGTTCGACCGCTCCCAGCGAAACGCCGTCATCGAGCACACGAGTGCGGTGGCCGCCCGGCACGGGATGCCGCTGCGAATCGATCTGCGCCGGATGACCGCCGAGGGATCGCAGACCAGAGGGCTGGCGGCCGGTGCACACTGGTGCGACACGGTGCCGGCCCTTCTCGCCGACGCGATCGCGATGGTGGATCCGGCCATGCAACCGGCGTCCGCGGACGAGTTCCGCCATTGGGTGGAGGCGGGTCTTCCCACTGTCGAGGTCCGCTGCGGCGAGGAGACACATCAGCTGAACGTGGTGGGCGAGCGCATCGTCTACACCGCCCACGATTCCGCGCTGCGGGAGGAGGACGAGTTCATGGCCGCCCTCTCGGGTGAGCCGATCGCCTGTTACGCCACCGGCGAGACGCTGAGCGGCACGGAACCACTGCTTGATCCGGACGACACCTATCGCCGCGGCGAAGGCGTACTCCTCGCGGCATACCGGACCGTGTGGCTGGCCTACCGCTGGCCGCGATCTCCACGAGATCGCGCCGCTCCTCGACGCCGGGCCCGGACCGGAGCAGGCCGGATCATGGCTCGCCGCGGGTGTTCCGGCCGACCGGGTCGCCGTTTGGCAGCCGCTGCACGACCTGGCCGGCTATCAGCGCTGGCGGTCCTGGCCGGAGGTCGGTGCGGTGCAGGCCGCGGCACTCGACAGGTACGGCATCGAGCCCGACGATCTGGACGCATGGCAGCGGCGCGGCGTGCCTGCGGCCTTCCTTGCCGGCTGGCTCGACCGCATTCGCGACGGCTCCGTAACCGAGGAGGAGGTCCCGGGCTGGGTCGCTGCCGGCATCGCCGGTGAGGACCACCTGCGCTACGACCTCGCGATGCCGCTCAAGCGGTTCCTCAAATGGCAGGCGACCGGCCTGCCGCCGCGTCACATCCGGGCCTACGAGGATTCGGGGCTCAAACCGAAGATCATTCAGGGGTACGGCCAAACGCTCGGCCTCGCCTCGGATCCCGTCAGATACGTGATCGAACGGCTTGGTCAGCCGCCCTACGGCGATCACACCCGTTCCCGGGTGGAATCGAATGCCAGGCTGCTGCTCGAATACTCGAAGAGCTGGTAGGTCGGATGGCGGTCAGCGGATCTGGTCGAGCAGGGCGGTGCGGGCGGTGGCCAGGGACGGGCCGTACCAGGTGAGGTGGCGGCCGGACACCAGGACCGTGCGGAGGCCGGGGAACGCCTCCGGGCCGTCGTCGGCGGTGAAGACGTACGGCTCGTCGGGGAGCAGCACCAGGTCCGCGCCGGCCGACCGCAGGTCGGTGAGGTCGACGTGCGGGTAACGGCCGTCGGCATCGGCGAATACGTTGACCAGGCCGAGCCGGGTCAGCAGGTCGCCGGTGAACGTGCGGGCGCCGACGACCATCCACGGGTCACGCCAGATCGGCACGATCACCCGTAGCTGCGGATCTGGTGCGGGACGGGTCCACTGGGACGCCGCCTCGCGCAACCAGCCCGGTTCACCGGCGGCGAGGACGTCGCTGAACAGGCGCCGCATCGAGCGCAGCGCGTCATCGAGGGACTCGATCACGGTGACCCATACCGGCACCCCGGCGGCGCGCAGACGGTCCACGTCGAGACGGCGGTTCTCCTCCTGGTTGGCGATCACCAGGTCCGGTTCCAGCGCGACGATCGCCTGCCGGTCCGGGTTCTTGGTTCCCCGTACCCGCGGAAGGTGAAGTCGGGGTGGGTGTGTGCACCAGTCGGTGACCGCGACCAGCCGGTCCGGGACCGTCACCGCCAGCGCCTCGGTGAGTGAGGGCACGAGCGAGACGATCCGGCGCGGCGGCCGGTCGACGGTGATCGGGAAACCGAGGTCGTCGGCCAGACGGCTCACTCGTCGAAATCCCCGGCGGCCTGGCGGAGGTCCCTGAGCGTGCCGAACAGCTGGTGCATGCCGGGGGAGGAGAGTTCAGCCCGGCCGAAGACCTGCTCGTTGAGCAGTCGCGTGGCCCGCATGGCGGTGTCGCGGCCGGCGTCGGTGATCGTGACGAGCACGCCGCGGCCGTCGTTGGGGTCCGGGCCCCGCTCGACCAGCCCGGCGGCCTCCAGGCGGGAGGCCGCGTTGGTGACGCTGGTCGGGTGGACCTGCAGACGGGCGCCGGCCTTGGCCATCGGCAGCCGGCCGTGCCTGGTGAACGACAACAGCATCAGCAACTCGTAGCGGGCGAAGCTGAGCTGCAGCGGCCGCAGCACCTCGTCGACCCATGACTGCACGATGGCCTGCGCGCGCATCAGCGAGGTGACGGCAGCCATCCCGTCGGCGGCGGACTCCCAGCCGTGGTCGCGCCAGAGCCGCGCGGCTTCCCCGATCGGGTCGAACGGGAGCCGTGCGCTCGTCACCGGTGTCCTCCTGGGGTCGTCCGGCAGCGGTTCGCCGGACAGCGGGTCGTCCGACGACGGATCGACGGACAGCGGGTCGTCCGGCAGCGGTTCGCCGGACAGCGGGTCGTCCGGCAGCGGTTCGCCGGACAGCGGGTCGTCCGACGACGGTTCGTCGGACAACCCGGAGATTACCGCGCGGCCGGAGACCGCCACCTCGGTCATACGTTGCGTCGATACTGGCCGCCGACCTCGAAGAAGGCGCTGGAGATCTGGCCGAGTGAGCAGTAGCGCACCGCGTCCATCAGGGCGGCGAACACGTTGTCGCCGTTCATGGCGGCCGCCTGGAGCCGTACCAGAGCGGCGGGTGCCTCCGCGGCGTGCCGGGTGTGGAAGTCGGCGAGCCTCGCGAGCTGCGACTGTTTCTCCTGCTCGGTGGCGCGGGCCAGTTCGACGGACTGCGGCGTGGTGTCGTCGCGATGCGGGTCGAGGAAGGTGTTGACACCGACGATCGGCAGGCTGCCCTCGTGTTTGCGGTGCTCGTAGAGCATCGACTCGTCCTGGATGCGGCCGCGCTGGTAGCCGGTCTCCATGGCGCCGAGCACACCGCCGCGTTCGGCGATCCGGTCGAACTCCTCCAGCACGGCCTCCTCGACCAGGTCGGTGAGTTCGTCGATGATGAACGAGCCCTGCAACGGGTTCTCGTTGCCGGCCAGGCCCCACTCCTTGTCGATGATCATCTGGATGGCGAGGGCCCGGCGCACCGACTGCTCGCTGGGTGTGGTGACGGCCTCGTCGTAGGCGTTGGTGTGCAGGCTGTTGGCGTTGTCGTAGATCGCGCACAGCGCCTGCAGGGTGGTGCGGATGTCGTTGAAGTCCATCTCCTGGGCGTGCAGCGACCTTCCCGACGTCTGCACGTGGTACTTCAGTTTCTGGGAGCGCTCGCCCGCACCGTAGCGTTCGCGCATCGCGACGGCCCAGATGCGCCGGGCGACCCGGCCGATGACCGAGTACTCGGCGTCCATGCCGTTGGAGAAGAAGAACGACAGGTTCGGTGCGAAGTCGTCGACGGCCATGCCGCGGGCCAGGTACGACTCGACGTAGGTGAATCCGTTGGCCAGGGTGAACGCCAGCTGGCTGATCGGGTTCGCCCCGGCTTCGGCGATGTGGTAACCGGAGATCGACACCGAGTAGAAGTTGCGCACCCGGTGGTCGATGAACCACTGCTGGATGTCACCCATGCAGCGCAGCGCGAACTCGGTGGAGAAGATGCAGGTGTTCTGCCCCTGGTCCTCCTTGAGGATGTCGGCCTGCACGGTGCCGCGGACGGTGGCCAGGGTGCGGGCCACGACCTGGTCGCGCGGCTCGTCGGGGCAGGCCTCGATCTGCTGGTCGATGGCGGTGTTGAGGAACATCGCCAGGATCGCCGGGGCCGGCCCGTTGATGGTCATCGACACCGACGTCGTGGGTGAGCAGAGGTCGAAGCCGTCGTAGAGCGCCTTCATGTCGTCGAGGGTGGCGATCGAGACGCCGGAGGTGCCGACCTTGCCGTAGATGTCGGGCCGCAGGTCCGGGTCGCGTCCGTAGAGGGTGACCGAGTCGAACGCGGTGGACAGCCGGGTGGCGTCGCCGCCGCGGCTGAGCATCTTGAAGCGCCGGTTGGTGCGGAACGCGTCGCCCTCACCGGCGAACATCCGGGCCGGGGCCTCGCCCTCGCGTTTGAACGGGAACACCCCGGCGGTGAACGGGAAGAACCCGGGCAGGTTCTCCCGGCGCAGGAACGACACCAGTTCCGCGTCGTCACGGGTCCGCGGCAGAGCCACCCGGCGCACCCGCGAGCCGGACAGTGTCCGGCGGGTCAGCGGGGTACGGATCTCCCGGTCGCGGACCTGGTAGATGAACTCGTCGCCGGAGTAGGCGGCGACCCGCAGCGGCCAGGACTCCAGCAGGTCACCGACCTCGGGCAGCACCTGACGGTCGTGGTCGGCGGCCAGCCGGCGCACCGGCTCGGCGGCCGGGGCGTCACCGAGCAGCTCCATCGTCGTGCGCAGGGCCTGACGGCGGCGCACCACCTCGGCCTGGTCGGCGGTCGTGCGGTGGTAGTCGCGGATCGCGTCGGTGATGTCGGCCAGGTAGCGGGCCCGGGCCGGCGGCACGACACTGGTCAGCCCGGAGGAGGCGCGCACGTCGACGGCCGGCAGCGTGCCCGGTTGCACGCGGAGCCCCCGGCCGGCGAGCAGGTGCCGAAGTTCCTGGTAGAGGGCGGTGACTCCGTCGTCGTTGAATCGGGCGGCGCTCGTCCCGTACACCGGCATCTCCTGCCAGCCGGAACCGAACGCCTGCCGGTTGCGGACCAGCTGCCGGGCCACGTCGCGGCGGGCGTCCTCGGCGCCTCGCCGCTCGTATTTGTTGATCGCGACGACGTCGGCGAAGTCGAGCATGTCGATCTTCTCCAGCTGCGACGCGGCGCCGAACTCGGGCGTCATCACGTACAGCGCCACGTCGGAGAACGGCACGACTCCGGCATCGCCCTGCCCGATGCCCGGCGTCTCCACGATGACCAGGTCGAACCCAGCTGCCTTGACCGCCACCAGGATGTCGTCGAGATTCTCGGGCAACTGCGATCCGGCGGTACGGGTGGCGAGCGACCGGAAGAAGGTACGCCCGGCCTGCCCCGTCTCCAGCGTGTTCATCCGGATCCGGTCACCCAGCAGGGCCCCACCGCCCCGGCGCCGGGTCGGGTCGACGGCGAGGACCGCGACGCGCAGCTTGTCCTCCTGGTCCAGTCGCAGTCGGCGGACCAGTTCGTCGGTCAGCGACGACTTGCCCGAGCCGCCGGTGCCGGTGATCCCCAGAACCGGGACCACGCGGGCGGCCGCCGGGCCGCGCAGCCGGTCGACGAGCTCGGGGGAGCGGCCCGCCTCGAGGACGGTGATCGCCCGGGCCAGGGCGGCCGGGTCGCCGCCGAGCAGGGCCTCGACGTCGGGACCGGCGGCGGACAGGTCGACGTCGCAGGCCCGGATCAGCTGGTTGATCATGCCGGGCAGGCCGAGTCGCTGCCCGTCCTCCGGCGAGAAGATGGTGACGCCGCGCTCGCGCAGCAGCGCGATCTCCTCCGGCACGATCACGCCGCCGCCACCGCCGAAGACCCGCACGTGCCCGACGCCGGCCTCGGCCAGCCGGTCCACCAGGTAGCTGAAGTACTCCACGTGGCCGCCCTGGTAGGAGGAGATCGCCACCCCCTGGGCGTCCTCCTCCAGCACGGCGCGCACCACCGTGTCGACGCTGCGGTCGTGGCCGAGGTGGATCACCTCGGCGCCCTGGGACTGCAGCAGCCGGCGCATCACGTTGATCGCGGCGTCGTGGCCGTCGAACAGGCTCGCGGCGGTCACGAACCGGACCGGGTGAACGGGGACGTGCAGCTCGGCAGCCATTGCCGCTCCTGACACTCAAGATACGTGGACGTCCTTGTACTTTAGGTCCAGATGCTAGGAAGTCCAAGTATCTTGGCCGGTGAAGACGTACCGGTGGGTAGAGTCCTGGGATGGCCCTCCGCGTACCGGAACGGTTCGTCACACGGGTGCGTTCGACGTTGCACCCCGAAGGATTCCACGGCCAGCGGGAGACCCGCGGCTTCTTCGAAGGCTGGTACGTCAAACTGGTCAGCGCCGACCGCGGCCATCGCTGGGCGGTGATCCCCGGTGTGTTCCTGGGACTCGACGGCGACGACGAGGCGTTCGTCCAGGTCCTCGACGGCACCACCGGCCGGTCCTGGTACCAGCGCTACGACCGGTCACAGTTCGCCGCCCGCCCGGACGCCTTCGACGTGACGGTAGGACCCAACCGGTTCACCGCGGAGGGGATGACCCTCGACGTCGAGGAGGCCGGGCTGCGGGGAGAGGTGCGGTTCACCGATCCGCTGGACCCGTGGCCGGTCCGGGCATGGTCGCCGGGCAGCATGGGCTGGTATGCATGGGTGCCCCGGATGGAGTGCTACCACGGCATTCTGTCGTTCGGGCACGGGCTCGACGGCACGCTCGACACCGACGGCGGCCCGGTCCGGTTCGACGGCGGGCGCGGCTATCTGGAGAAGGACTGGGGCCGGGCCTTCCCGTCGGCCTATGTCTGGATGCAGACGAACCACTTCACCGAGCCCGGCACCTGTCTCACCGCGTCGATCGCGCTGGTGCCGTGGCTGCGCGGCGAGTTCCGCGGCATGGTGGTGGGGCTCCGGCACGACGGGCGGTTGCACCGGTTCACCACCTACACCGGCGCCCGGACGACGGCACTGGAGGTCGACGACGACCACGTCCGGTGGCGCCTGCGCTCCCGGCCGGGCGCCACACTGGACCTCGTCGCGGACCGTACGCGAGGGGGTCTGCTGCACGCCCCGATCCGTACCCAGATGCACCGCCGGGTCGAGGAGACCCTCGACGCACGCGTCCGGGTGCGGTTCGCCGACCCGGACGGCCGGGTGGTGCTGGAGGACGAGGGCCACGGTGCCGGCCTCGAAGTGCACGGCGATCTGCGGAGGCTGCTCGCCGCACGCTGACCGGGCTGCCGGGGCGGTGCACGCCCCGGCAGAGCCGGTCTCAGGAGGTGGCGACCGCGGCCGGCTCCTCGGCCGGGGCGTCGTGCCGGCCGATCGGGATCACCAGCGGCTTACCGGAGACCGGGTCGTCGATGACCTTGCAGTTCATGCCGAACACCGTGCGGACGGTGTCCACCGTCAGCACGTCGGCGGGGTCGCCCTGGGCGTGGATCGCCCCGCCGGCCATCGCGATCAGATGATCGGCGTAGCGAGCCGCCATGTTCAGGTCGTGCAGCACCATCAGCACGGTGGTGCCGCGCTCCCGGTTGAGGTCGATGAGCAGGTCCAGCACCTCCACCTGGTGACTGACGTCCAGGAAGGTGGTCGGCTCGTCGAGCATCAGGATGTCGGTCTGCTGGGCGAGCGTCATCGCGATCCACACGCGCTGCCGCTGCCCGCCGGACAGTTCGTCGACCGGGCGGTCGGCCAGCGTCAGGGTGCCGGTCATCTCCAGCGCCCGGTGCACCGCCGCGTCGTCCTGCGCCCCCCACCGGGTCAGCACCCGCTGGTGCGGGTGCCGGCCGCGGGAGACCAGGTCGGCGACCACGATGCCCTCGGGGGCGATCGGCGACTGGGGGAGCAGCCCGAGCGTGCGGGCCACCTCCTTGGTCGGCTGCCGGTGCAGGTCCTTGCCGTCCAGCACCACCCGGCCCTCGCGCGGGGCCAGCAGCCGGGACATGGCCCGCAGCAGGGTCGACTTGCCGCAGGCGTTCGCGCCGACGATGGCGGTGATCCGGCCGGGCGGCAGACGCAGGTCGAGCGCGTCGACGACGGTCCGCTCGCCGTAGCCGAGGGTGACCTTCTCGACGTCGAGAGTGTGGGCTTCGGTCACAGGGAGCCTCCCGCGCGGTTGATGCGGATGAGCAGGAACACGAGGTACGGGGCACCCAGCGCGCCGGTGATCACGCCGACCGGGTAGCGGGTGCCGAACGCGTACTGCGCGGCCAGGTCGGCGACGAGCACCAGCAGTGCCCCGACGAGCCCGGCCGGCACCAGGATCGACCCGGCCGACCCGACGAGGCGGGCGGCGATCGGGCCGGACAGGAACGCGACGAACGCGATCGGCCCGGCGGCGGCGGTGGCGAACGCGATCAGCGCGGTCGCGGCGATGATCGCGGCGAGCCGGGTCCGTTCCACCGGCACCCCGAGCGCTGCCGCGGTGTCGTTGCCGAGCCTCAGCTGCTCCAGGTTGCGGGTCAGCAGCAGGAGCAGCGGCACGAACACGATCATCGCGCCCAGCAGCGGCTGCACCTGGTCCCAGGACGACGAGTTGAGGCTGCCGGTCAGCCACCGCATCGCCGTCTGCAGATCCCAGGAGGCGGCCCGGATGATGACGTAGCTGACGATGCTCTCGAGCATCGCGGCGATGCCGATGCCCACCAGGATCAGCCGGGAGCCGAGCATGCCGCCGCGATAGGCGAGCAGGTAGATGGTCAGCGAGGTGATCAACGCGGCACCGATGGCCAGCAGCGAGACCGTGGTCGCGGACGGGATCTTCATGATCACGATCGCCCAGACGGCCGCGGCGCTGGCACCGGTGGAGATGCCGATGACGTCCGGCGAGGCCAGCGCGTTGCGCAGCATCGTCTGGAACATCGCCCCGGCGATACCGAAGGAGAACCCGGTGAGGACGGCCAGCGTCGCCCGGGGCAGCCGCAGCACACCGACGGTGAACGTGGCCCCGCGGACCTGTTCGCCGATGATGACCCGCCACACCTCGCCCGGGGTGTAGAAGGTCTTGCCGACCATCAGGCTCACGCAGTAGACGGCGAAGACGAGGAGAGCCAGGACGGTGACCACCGTCCGTACCCGGCGGGCCCGCCGGGTACGGCCCCGGACGAGGTCAGCGACGCCGACATCCCTGGTGATGGTCGCGCTGCTCATAGGGCGGACACCTTCTGCCGTCGTGCGATGTAGATGAAGAACGGGGCACCGACCAGGGCGGTGACGATGCCGACGTCGACCTCCGACGGGCGGGCGACGACCCGGCCTATCACGTCGGCGGTGGTCAGCAGGATCGCGCCGACCAGCGCCGAGTAGGGCAGCAGCCAGCGATGGTCGATGCCGATCAGCAGCCGGCACACGTGCGGCACGACGAGCCCGACGAAGCCGATCGGCCCGGCGACCGCGGTGGCCGCACCGCAGAGGATGAACGCACCGGCCGACGCGATCATCCGGGTACGCATCACGTGCTCACCCAGCCCGGCCGCGACGTCGTCGCCGAGCGCCAGCGAGTTCAGCCGGCGGGCCGAGACCGCGCAGATCACCACACCGACCAGCAGGAACGGCAGGATCATCAGGGCCCGGTCGTACGTCGCGCCGCCGACCCCGCCGATCTGCCAGAACCGGAACTCGTTCATCACGGTGATCCGCGGCAGCAGGATCACGCTCACCAGCGAGCTGAGCGCGGCCGCGGTGACCGCGCCGGCGAGCGCCAGCTTGAGCGGGGTCGGTCCGCCGCTGCCCATCGACGCGATGAGGTAGACGAACGCCGCGGCCAGCACACAGCCGGCGATCGCCACCCACACGTAGGTGAACGGGTTGGACAACCCGAAGAACGCGATACCGAGCACGACGAAGAACGACGCCCCGGAGGTGACGCCGAGCAGTTGCGGGTCGGCGAGCGGATTGCGGGTGACGCCCTGCAGGACCGCGCCGGCCAGCCCCAGCGAGGCGCCGACCAGAATGGCCATCACGGTGCGCGGCACCCGCTGGAGCACCGCGGCCTCCGCGATGCCGTCGCCGCCGCCGGTGAACGCCGACACGATCTCGTCCAGGCTGATCACCCGGGCGCCGAACGCGACCGAGGCGGCACAGACCAGGGCGAGAACGATCAGGGCGACGACGAACCAGCCGGTACGGAGCACCGCCGGCCGCCGTGTGGTGACGGCGGCCGGCAGTGGTCCGGTGGTGACAGTGTCCACTAGATCTTGTCGGCGGCGGCGGACAGTGCGGCGAAGTACTGGTCAATGCCCCAGCCGATGGACAGCGGCGACGGGTTGGCGGAGGCCGCCAGCGGCGTCGAGTCCTGCATGCCGGCCACCGAGCCCCGGGCGATCGCCGGGATCTTCGACATCAGCGCGTCCTTCTGCGCGGCGGCGAGGATCGAACCCTTCGCGTCGTCGTAGGTGATGATGATGTCGACGTCGGCGAACTGGTCGGCCTGCTCGGCGCTGATCGTCTCCCAGAACGTGCTGGACTCGGCCGACTTCTTGGCGATGGCGGCCGGGGTGCCGAAACCGGTGTCGGCGAGGAAGCCGGCCCGCGGGTCGTGCAGGGTGTAGAAGCCGACCTGGCTGAAGTCCTTCGGGTCCAGGTAGGAGAACATGACCTTCTTGCCGGCCAGCTTCGGGTACTTGGCGTACGCGTCGGCGGTCTGCTTCTTCAGCGAGGCGATGAGCGCGTCACCCTGGGTGGCGAGACCGAGCGCCTGGCTGTTCAGCTTGATCATGTCGGCGAGCGTGGTGCCCCAGGCGAGCTTGGGGTACGCCACGGTCGGCGCGATCTGGGTGAGCTTGTCGTAGTCCTCCTTGGTCAGCCCGCTGTAGGCGGCCAGGATGACGTCCGGGTTGGTGTCGGCGACCGCCTCGAAGTCGATGCTGTCGGCCTCGTCGAACAGTACCGGGGTGCTGGCGCCGAGCTCGGTCAGCTTCGTCTCGACCCAGGGCAGGACGCCGTCGCCGTCGTCGTCACCCCAGGCCGCCTTGGCGAAACCGACGGGCACGACACCGAGGGCGAGCGCAACCTCGTGGTTGGCCCAGGCGACCGAGGCGACCCGCTCCGGCTTCTTGTCGATCGTCGTGGTGCCGAACGCATGGGTGATGGTGACCGGGAACTGCGCCGTGGCCGGGCCGGAGGAGGTAGCGGCGGGCTCCTCCTCCGACGAGCCTCCGCACGCGGCGAGGGAGAGCGCGACGGCGATGGACGCCGCGGCGGCAAGAAGTCTGGAGGGGGTACGCATCAGGACTCCACGATTTTCAGAAAGGACGAGCACCAAAAGGTTAGGCTAACCTAAGCGCTGCTCGTCCAGTAGGTGTGACCCAAACGCGAACCCCGGACCCCGGTTACCGGCCGTCCGCCGGCTGGGGGTATGTCCTCGGGACACGCTCACCGTCCGACATCGATCGTCACGGCCGACCGCGGACGCTCCGGCTAGCGGGGGACCAGGCGGAGCAGCAGCATGTCGCCGGCCCGGGCTCCCGGGTGGCCGCCGTACTTCTTCGCGAACAGCGCGAGGACCTCGGCCGTCGTGCCGGAGGCCGGCTCCTCCTCCAGACGGATCAGGCCGAACTCACGCGTCTGCTGCCCGGACCGGCGGGGCGGCCAGACGGCCAGGGCGCCGAACGACGCCTCACCTGGCGGCTGCTCGCCCGGGCCGGCCAGCACCCGCGCCGCGAACTGGTTGGCGAGCGGCCCGGTGCCGTCGATGTAGATACCGTCCTCGGCACTGACGTACGGCACCGGCACCGCCTCCAGCGACGTCCCGCCGTGGGTGAGCGTCACCGTGAGCCGCCAATACCGGTCCAGAGTGCGGATGTGGTCGCGATGGTCCCACAGCTCGTCGAAACGCCGGTCCACGAACTGACCCCACGGGCTGGCCATGTCGACCTCGAGCTGCGGCACGTCGAACGAGACCTTGCCGATCGGGAAGAACGAGATCAGCGCCCGCCCGTCCCACTGGTACAGCTGGATCGACGGTGACGCGTCGTACACGCAGACCTTCAGCCGGGACCGGAGCTCCGCGCTGCCGAGCTCCTCCCGGAACAGGTACAGGTGCCGCAGGTTCTCCATGATCTGCGCCGTGACGTCGATCTGTCGCCGCTCCAGCTCGTCGGCGCGCTGCTGAGCCGCCGCCGAATTCGGGTCGAGCAACAGCACCCGGATCGTCGCGCCCTGGTCGAGCGCCTCCCGCATCGCGCTGAACGTGCGAGCCCGGGCCTTGCCCTCCAGCAGGATCGTCCAGGTGTCCAGGATCCGGATGTTGCGATGGGTCTCCCGCATGCGATTGATGAAGGTGGCCTGGTCGAACCGGTCGTGCTCCTGAATCCGGGCTTTCCGGGCCTCCTCGAAGATCGGGTCGAAGATCAGGTAGGAGACGGCGGCGAGCACCAGGCTGGAACCCAGGTTCAGCAGCAGGTCACTGGAGAAACCGTGCATCGACCGGGCCGCCGCCAGCATGCCGGCCGAGACGGCGAGCAACAGGCCTCCGATGACGAGGGTGCGCATCCGCACCCGTGGGCCGGGACCGAAACGCCACCGAGACAATCGCCCTCCCTCTCCGTCGACCGCCATGGTCGCCGACCGAGGCAAGCGAGCGGTAGTCGGCGATCACGCGGGCCGTCGGCTCCTCGATGGACACGTCGGTCGCGGCTCCCGACACCGTTTCAAACCACCCTAACGTGGGAACGGCCCCGATCGGTGACTTGATCGAACGTGCAGGTCGCGGTGCCTACGTGAATGTGAATCCCAACATTTGGCAGGTGCGGCGGGTCGGCCGGCGGACCTAGGGTGAGCCACGTGGAAGCCGCCTTGGTCGCCGACCTCTGTCGCAGCACACTCGCCCTGTCCTATCCGGACGAGGTCGAGGAGGTGGACGCGGCGCTCGCGCGATTCGGCGGCGGAGCCCGCAGGAGCCCGCCGGTGGCGATGGGGGTGCAGTTGCTCCCGCTCGCCGACCATCTCTTCGCCGCCCTGATGTTCCTCACCGGAGCGGCCGCCACCCACGTCGCCGAGCGGGGCGTCGACGCGGTGTTCAACCGGGTCCGGGAATTCCTCGGCCGGCGGTTCGACCGGCGACCGCCACCTCCGATCAGCGCACAGGACGAGCAGGACGTGGTGATCGTCCTGCGGCGCCTGCTGGACGAGGCGACCCCGGAGGAGGCCGACAGGATCGGCCGGGCGTTCATCATCGTGTTGCGTGACGAATCGTCCCCGTGACCGGGCTGACGCCGAGCCGGGGCCACTATCTCCTGCTCCTGGCGGTTCTGGTGCTCAGCGGTGCGTACGCCGGATCCCTGATGTTCGACAACCTGACCGCCCGGACCTGGGCCTGGCAGGAACAGGCCTGCGCGGCGGAGCAGCAACGCCGGTTCGGCCCACCGGCCGACGACTACGAGGCGATCGAGCAGGAACTCTGGGAGATCCGCTGCATGGAACCCCTGGAGCGGTCCAAGAGCCTGACCGCGGCCGGATCCGCCTTGATGGTGCTCTCCGGCGGATACGGCCTGATGGTCCTGCTGCCCAGGGTCGACCGGTGGCGTCGCGGCCGGCTCCGGCCCCCGTCGCCGGGCTGGCCGGCCGCCGGGGCGCGAGCGGCCACCGCCACCGGCCTGCGGCAGATCCCGGCGGTCGCCCTCGGGCCGCCCGGACTCACCGAGGCGTACGCCGTCCGCTATCAGGGCGCACCCTGCATCGTGCTGCCCGCCGGGGCCCGCCGGCTCGACACCGGACGCCTCGACGCCGTCCTGCGGCACGAGTCGGCACACATCGCGGCCGGTGACATCGGTCTGGTCTGGCTGACCCGCGGGCTCTACTGGGCGCTGCCCTGCGTGGCCCTGCTCCCTCTGGTGTGGCCCCTGGCCCGCTGGTCGGCCGGCGTCCCGCCCGGCGACTTCGACGCCGGGGCCTGGCTGGACTTCAGTATTCGGGTGGTGGTGCTCGCGGTGGTCGGGTTCACGCTGTCCCGCAAGATCAGCCGGGTCCGTGAGCACGAGGCCGACCTGCGCGCCGCCGGCTCCGGCACCGGGGAGGGACTGACCAGGCTGCTGCAGCCGGGTGCGGCGCCGGACGGCCCGTCGCGGTCCTGGTGGGCCCGTCTGACCAGCCCGCACCCCAGCCCGTCCCGCCGGCTGGCGGTGCTGCACCGGCCCGGCCTGCTGCTCCGGTTCGACCTGATCGACGACCTGGCCGCCGGGCTGCTCGCCGCCACCGTCCAGATGACCGTTTCCGAGCATGTGACGAACGCCTTCAACGGCGGCGAACTGGGCCAGTACGCGACAGCGTTCGGGGCGATCGCCGCCGGTGTGCTGCTCGCCGCCACGTGGGGGCTGACCATGTGGCGGCGAGCGGTCACCGACCCCGGTGCGTCCGCCTGGCACAGCCTGTACGGACCCTCCCTCGCCGTCGCGCTGGGCACCCCCGCCGGGCTGCTCCTCGGACTCGGGAACATCACCGCAGGCGGACCGTACGGGCACTGGAGCGTGATGGTCACCCTGCCCCTGATGCTGGCCGCGGCGGGCGCGATCAGTCTGCGGCTGGCACGCGCGTGGGCTCGGCAGGGCGGCGTACGGCCGATCACGCCTCTCCTGGTCAACTCGCTGCTGTTCGGAGCGGCCGGGTGGATCGGATCGACACTCGGCATCTTCACGGCCGGCTACTACACGCCGCGGCGTTACCTGCTCGTGCTCGGGCTGATGCCCTGGGGGTACGGCGCGATGGCGGCGGTCCTCGGGACGGCTCTGCTGGCGTGGTGGTGGCGGATCCCGGGCCGGCGGGTGACGGTGATCGCGGTGCTCGCCGCGGTGGCCGTGACCTGGCCGCTGCGGTCGCTGATCGCGGTGCCGGCCGGTGCGGTGCCGATGCGGCTGGACATCTGGGCGGCGGCCGCCGCGGGAGTGGGCTTCGCGGCGGTGATGCTCGCACTGCCCGGGGCCGGGCTGGTGGCGGCGTTAAGGGGCGCGCCGATCGTCACGTTCCTGCTGGCGGCCGGCTGGTGGGCGGCGCACGGTCCGCCGTACCCCCTGCCTGGTCCTTTCCTCCGCACGGCGATGGCGATGTTCGCGTCGGGGTTGTTCCTTTTCGGCGTGCCGCTGCTGTTCCTGCCCCATAATCCGATCCGGGGCCGTCCGCCGGCCTGGTCGCCGGTCGTGGCCGCCGCTGCCGCCCCGGCCGCGCTGGCGGCGACGGTGCTGCTCGCCGCGGGCGCGATGGCCTACGACTTCGATGTCACGTTCTGACCGCCGACAGGGAGCGGTCCGGGGAGTCCACGCTGGAGGCGGCGAGGCGTGCCAGTCCGCCCGGCGGGTTCTCGGACCCGCCGGGCGAAGCCGCCGTGCGGGTCAGGAGATCAGACTGATGTCGAAGCCGACGAAGGTGGTGCCGGTCGCGCGATAGGTGGCGACGTTGCTGCTGGACGGCGTGAACCGGACGAAACCGTGACCCTGCCCGGAGGTGCCCAGTACGGCTGAGCCGTACGGCGTGACCGCCAGCGCGTCGGCCGGCACCCCGATCTGCGACAGCGGCGGGGTGGTCCGGGTCTGGTTGATCGGGTATTGCCCGCTGTTCCAGTCGGCGGTGTGCCAGGTGCCGTCGTCGCCGCTGAGCCACTGGACCTGGAACGAGAACACGTACCCGCCGTTGTTGACCACTGAGATCTTCGAGACGGATTGCAGTCCCGCACTGGCCGCGACGGTCGGCAGCACGCTGAACAGCAGCATGGCCGCGGCCGCCACGACGCCCATGCGGCGGAGCAGGTTGTGCTTCTTCATGAGAACCCCCGTGAGATGTACGACTGTTTCTCGATGCCGTGCGTGGGTGAGCGTCGCGGGCAGGCCGGTGCCTTCGCCCACGCGGAACCGCGAGCGATGCTCATGGATATCGGTAAAGGGTGCCGCCGGATGTCGCCGAAGCCACTCAGGTGCTTCTGACCAGGGATTTCGCGGCGATCTTCGCGGGCGAAGGGCACCCGCGGAGTCACGCTAACAAAGGCGGTGGGCCCCTGCCGGGGAACAGGCGGTCCGACTTTCCATGTGCGATCAGCCGTTCGCGGTCTCGCGGTCCCGGTATTCGCGTGGGGAGAGGCCGTGGAAGCGGGTGAAGGCGGTACTGAAGGTCGGCAGGTGGGCGTAGCCGACGCGGCGGGCCACGGCGCTGGGTCTGCCGCCGCCGGCGAGCAGGTCCCGGGCGATGCGCATGCGGGCGGCATAGCGCCAGCGGGCGAAGGTCATGCCGGTCTGATCGCGGAAGGCCCGGTGGATCGCGGCGGGGACGTCGGGCGCGGCCGATTCGCCGGGGACGTCGATATGGCGCAGGTAGTCCAGCGCCGCCGCGCGGGCACGCGGGTCGGTGGGCATCGGCACGGACCGCGCCCGCTGCGCGACGACCTGCTCGGCGAACAGGTCGAGGATGTGCCGCGGGTCGTAGTCGTCGGGGTGCAGTCCGGATCGGGCGCTGATCGCGCAGTGCATCAGGTAGTCGTCCCACGCGGGTGAGAACCGCACCTGCAGCGGCTCGGTCAGTGAGAGGTCGGCGGTGCCGGCGTTGCCGAGGGGCAGTGAGATGGAGTTCTCGCGGAGGCCGGTGATGTGTCTGCGGCCCGCGGGGATCCAGGTCGCGACGCCGCGCTGTCGTTCGTAGCGGCTTCCGTCGATGTCGAGGTAGCCGCTGCCGCGGTACATCCAGCTGAGGACGTGCATGTCGTTGGCATGTGAGGAGGTGCGGGCGGCGGGCAGCGGATCGGACGCGGTGGCGAGGGAGTCGCCACGGACCAGGCGCATGAGCTCATCGGTCTGCCGGGCCAGGGTGGCGCGCGGTGTCAGGTCGACACGGGCGGGACTGGCGGCGAGTCTCCCGCTGAAGTCGTGGGGCGTCAGCCCGTACCGCTGCTTGAACGCCCGGGTGAAGCCGTTGCGGCTGGCGAAGCCCACCCGTGCGGCCACCTGGTCGGCGTCGAATCCCGCGGTCAGGAACTCGACCGCCGCGATCAGCCGGTGGCGTAGTCGCCACTGCTCGAAGGTGAGCCCGGTGCCGGCGAGGAAGTCCCGGCGCAGGGTCCGCGGGCTGGAGAGTGCCCTGGTCGCCCACTGCTCGACGGTGAGGTCGATCGCCGGGTCGCGGAGCAGCTGCTCGGCCACCGCCCGGGCGCCGGTGGCTCTCGGCATCTCCGGCAGGGTGGACGCGGATGTGGGCGGCTGCCCGCCGAGCAGGAGATCGGTGATCGCCTCCGGGAGGCGCCCGTCCC
The DNA here is from genome assembly GCF_042650585.1 of Actinoplanes subglobosus. Lineage (NCBI taxonomy): Bacteria > Bacillati > Actinomycetota > Actinomycetes > Micromonosporales > Micromonosporaceae > Actinoplanes > Actinoplanes subglobosus. The sequence goes on along the minus strand of NZ_JBHSBL010000019.1, from coordinate 414,088 downwards.
CGCTCAGCGGGGTGACCTGCAGGTTGAAGTGCTGGATCAGCCAGTCCTGCCAGCCGCCGGGCACCTCGAACCGGGTCGTCTCCGCCGGCCCGCCGGCACCGGGGTGGAACCACAGGGGGAAGGCGACGGTCCCCGGCTCGGTGATGATCGCGCGGTGGTCCCATCCGGCGGCGGGAATCCAGGTGCCCTCCCCGGCGGCGAGGTGGAACACCGCGTCGCCGTCGATGTGCACGTGTGCTGTGCCGGTGCGGACCCAGATCAGCAGTGGGCGGCGGGGGTGTCCGGTCGAGTCCGACCGTGCCGCGGGAATCGGCGGGGCATCGGTCGCGTCGGCGGGAATCGGGGAGGAGATCGCCACGCCCCTAAACGATACGGCAGTCTGCGCACATCAGATTTAGTGAGGATAGCCTAACCTTAGCGGTGCCGCCGTGCCGGACGACCAGAGAGAACACCATGCCGAAGACCACACGCCGACTCACCGTGCGCCCAGTGACCCTGCGCGAGGTCGAGGTCCTCCGGGTGGTGGACCTGACGCCGGGGATGCGGCGGATCACGCTGGGCGGAGCCCAGCTCGGTGCGTTCACCTCCGCCAACGGCTTCCCGCAGCCCGCCTTCGACTCGTCGGGTTTCGACGACGACATCCGCCTGGTGTTCCGCTACCCCGGCCACACCGAGCCGGTGCTGCCGGTGCAGACGGAGCGGGGCGTGGACCTGCCGAGAAACCCCCGGCCCCTGTCGAAGGTCTACACCGTCCGCCGCTGGAACGCCGAGGCCGGCGAACTGGATGTGGACGTCGTCAGGCACGGCGTCGGCGTGGGCACGACCTGGGCCTACGGCGCGCAACCGGGCGACCGCGTCCACATCTACGGCCCGGGCGCGTCGCGTGCGCTCCCGGCCGACGCGGACTGGCTCCTGGTCGCCGGCGACGACACCGCGGTTCCCGCCATCGCCCGGCTGCTGGACGAGCTGCCCGAGGGCACCCGGGCCCGGGTGTTCATCGAGGCTGCCCACCGGCTGGACCTGCGCACGCCAGCGGGGGTCGAGGTGACCTGGCCGGCGGGCGGCCTCCTGGACGCGGTCCGCGACAGCGGCTGGTGGGAGGGGCGACCGTTCGCGTGGCTCGCCGGGGAGCACACCGCCGTGCGGGACCTGCGCCGCCACCTGGTCGAGGACCGCGGGATGCCGAAGGAGGACATCGACTTCGCCGGGTACTGGCGTCGCGGAGAGATCGGCGCTCTGGACAGGACGCCGTTCGAGAAGCTGAACGCGCTGGCCGGGCTGACCGCGCCGCTGGCCCTGCGCACCGCTGTCGAACTCGACATCCCCGAGCTGATCTCCCGCGGGGTCACCAGCGTGACGGACCTGGCGGCCCGGACCGGCTGCGACGAGCGGGCGCTGGGCAAACTGCTGCGCTACCTGCGCACGCTGGACGTCCTGACCGTCACCGGACCCGGCCACTACCGGCTGACACCGGTGGGCGAGGTCCTGACCCTCGAGTTCATCGCCGACCGCCTGCACCCGGCCGGAGTGGTGGGCCGCGAGATGCTCGGGCTGCACGGGCTCACCGAGTCGATCCGTACCGGGCGGCCGGCGTACGCCTCGGTCACCGGCCACACCTTCGCCGAGGTCCGCGCCGGACAGGACTACGAGGACCGCTACCTGGAGCGCCTGGCGAAGTTCCAGGCCGCGCTGGCCGAGCCGATCGCCAAGTCCGGCATCCTCGCCGGTGTCGAGCACCTGGTGCTGCACTCCGGCGGCGCCGGCGCCCAGGCCCGGGAGTTCCTGGCCGCCCACCCCGGGCTGCGGATCACCATCTGCGCGCTGCCCGCCCAGGCCGACTGGCTGCGCCGCGACCTGCCCGACACGATCCCCGACGACCGGCAGCGCGCCCGGGTCGGCGTGGTCGAGCAGTCGGTCTTCGAACCCAGCCCCGCGGCGGACGCCGTCTTCGTCATCCGCGCCTTCAAGTCGCTGCCCGACGCCGACGCCGCCCATGCCCTGCGCCGGGCGGCCGAGCGCCTGCTTCCCGGTGGCCGCGTGCTGGTGGTCGAGGAGACCTTCGACCTCGACGACCCGGACGAGCACGACGGTGAGGCGGACCTGCTCGCCCTCACGGTGCACGGCTCCGGTCTGCGCACCGCCGCCGAACTCGATGCGGTCATCGCCCGGGCCGGGCTCGTCCGCCGTGCGGCGCACACCGTCGGCTGGGGCGCCACCGTCCACGAGCTGGCGCCCGCCGGGGCCCACTGACCTGCCTTCGTGCCTCGTACAACAAGTAAGAGAAAGAGAAGATCATGACCAGAACACCTTTGCGACGACGCGGTACGGCACTCGTCGCCGCATTCCTGAGCAGCGCACTCGTCCTCACCGCCTGCGGCGGCGACAGCGATGACACCGGCGACACGGCCGCTGTCACGACGCGCAGCGTCACGGGTGGCAACGGCGCCGTCCAGGTGCCCGCCGACCCGCAGCGGGTGGCCTCGATCGGCAACACGACGCTGCCGTTCATCGACATGGGCGGCAAACCGGTGGGCGTCACCGAGGTGGGCGCCTCGGAGCTAGCGCTCATCCCCGCCGACCAGAAGGCCACATTCGACGCCGCCGTGAATCTCGGCGCCAGCGGCGACCAGGTCGACATGGAGAAACTCGCCGGCCTGAAGCCGGACCTCATCCTGGCCCAGCTCCCCGCCAGCGAATTCGAGGGGATCAGGAAGCAGCTGGAGTCGATCGCCCCGACGGTCTTCTGGGGACTCGACGTCGAGTGGAAGGCCCTCGCCGACGGCGTCTCGCAAGCCGGCAACGTGACGGCCGGGCTCACCGACCAGAAGGCGCAGTTCAAGGACAAGATCACCAAGATCCGGCAGACGTACGGCCAGATCATCGGCGCCACCAGGTTCGTCAACGTCGATCGCTGGGAGAGCTCGGATCCCGGCACGTTCTCCGTCGCCGACTTCGGTTGCGTGGAAATCGCCCAGGGCGACCTCGGCATGAACTTCCCCAAGGCCGCCGCCGGAGCGGACCCGCTGGGCTGGACGTCCCTGCCGTTCGAGCAGATCGCCGAACTGGCCCAGTACGACGTGATCACCTACCCCGTCGACGCCGCCGGCCAGCCGAAGACGTCCTTCGCGCCGGTGGTCGCCACCAACACCTGGAAGGCGCTGCCCGCCGTGAACTCCGGTCGCGCGCTCGGGGTCTTCTGCCCCGGCAACAACTCCTACGGGCCGGTCCTGCGGTACCTGGACTCGCTCGACGCCGCCCTGGCGACCCTGCCCGCCAAGGAGTGACGACTCTCGCCCCGCGCCACGACGGTCCGGGCACCGTGACGGTGCCCGGACCGCGTCGGCGCTCGACCGGTCTGGTCGTCGCGCTCGTGGCACTTCTGGTCCTGCTGGTGCTGAGCGTGATGATCGGGTCGACGGCGATCGCGCCGTCGGTGGTGTGGGACGCCCTGTTCCATCCGTCCGCCGACATCGACCAGTTCGCGATCCGCGACTACCGGCTGCCCCGGACCGTCGTCGGCCTCGTCGTGGGCGTGGCACTCGGCGTGTCGGGAGCGTTGATCCAGGCACTGACCCGCAATCCGCTGGCCGATCCGGGCATCCTCGGCCTGCACGCGGGCGCCTCCTTTGCGGTGACGGTCGCCGTGGGTGTGCTCGGAGTCCGTGACATCGGCGGCTACCTGTGGTTCGCCTTCGCCGGGACGCTGCTCGTCACCCTCATGGTGCTCGCCCTCGGATCGACCCGGCAGGGGCAGTCGCCGGTGGTCATGGTGCTCGCCGGGGTCTGCGTCGGCGCGGTGCTCCGAGGGGCCGGGTCGGCGCTCGAACTGACCAACCCGGAGGCGTTCGACGCCATGCGGTCCTGGAACGCCGGTTCGATCGTCGCCCGGCCACTCGATCTGGTGTGGCCGATCCTGCCGTTCTTCGCCGTGGCACTCGTCGTGGCTTTCGCCGTGTCAGGTCCCCTCAACGCCCTGGCCCTGGGGGAGGACCTGGCGGCCGCCCAGGGTGTCCGGCTGGCCCGCACCCGCGTCCTGGCCGTCCTCGCGCTCACCCTGCTCGTCGGCGGAGCGACCGCGATCGCCGGGCCCATCGCGTTCGTCGGGCTCATGGTGCCGCACGTGGCTCGCTGGATCGTCGGCCCGGACCAGCGCTGGATCCTGGCCTACAGCGTCCTGCTGGCCCCGATCCTGCTGCTGGCCTCCGACATCCTCGGGCGCATCGCCATGCACCCGGGCGAGATCCCCGTCGGTATCGTCACCGCCTTCGTCGGCGCACCCGTTCTCATCGCCCTGGTACGACGGAGAAAGGCGAGCGGCCTGTGACCGGGCAACGGGTCGACTTCGGGCGGCGGGTGCTGGTGCTGCGGCGCCGGAGGTTCGCGGTACGGCTCGACCGGCGCCCGGTCGTCGTGTGCGCCGTGCTCGTACTGGCGGCCGCCGGCACAGCGGTCCTCGCGCTGATGACCGGCTCGTACCAGATCGGGCCGGGCCAGGTGATCTCCGCGCTGACCGGCGGCGAGACCGGGCTCGTCCACGACATCGTGGTCGAGTGGCGGCTGCCCCGGGTGGCGGCGGCGCTGGTGTTCGGCGCCGCGCTCGGAGTGTCCGGTGCGGTCTTCCAGTCGATGCTGCGCAACCCTCTCGCCGACCCCGGCATCATCGGGTTCTCCCAGGGCTCCTACACCGGGGCGCTGGTCGTGATCCTGGTCGTCGACGGCACCTACGCGCAGCTGGTCGGCGGGGCGGTGCTGGGCGGGATGGCCACCGCCGTCGTCGTGTACCTGCTCGCCCACCGGCGGGGTGTGCAGGGATTCCGGCTGATCACCGTCGGCATCGGCCTGTCGGCGATGCTGGACTCGCTGAACACCTGGCTGATCCTGAAAGCCGATCTCGAGGTGGCGATGGCCGCCGCCGCGTGGGGTGCCGGCTCCCTCAACGGGGTCTCGTGGGATCAGGTGGTGCTCGGCGGGTCCTGCATCATCGTGCTGTTGCTGCTGGCAGGCGTGTTGAGCCGGCCGATGCGACAGCTGGAACTGGGCGACGACGCGGCCGCCTCGCAAGGGGTGCGGGTGCCGTCCGTACGCCTCGCTCTGATCGTGGTGGGGGTCGCGCTGACCGCGACCGTGACCGCGGCGTCCGGGCCGATCGCGTTCATCTCCCTGGTCGCCCCGCAGATCGCCCGCCGCCTCGCCCGCACCGCGGGGATCACCCTGGCACCCGCCGCCTTCGTCGGCGCCCTCCTGTGCCTGGCGGCGGACTACATCGCCCAGCACATCGCCCCCACCCCGCTGCCGGTGGGGATCATCACCGTCGTGCTCGGCGGCGGCTATCTCGGCCGGCTGCTGTTCACCGAAGTCCGGAGACGCATATGAACGGCTCACGCCTGCGCGTGCAGGAGGCGACCATCGGCTACGACAAGCGGGTCATCAGCGAGCGCCTCTCGGTGGCGATCCCGGACCGGTCGTTCACGGTGATCGTGGGCCCGAACGCGTGCGGCAAGTCCACCCTGCTGCGCGGCCTGTCGCGCCTGCTCAAGCCGTCGGCGGGGACGGTGATCCTGGACGGCGCCGACATCAACTCGTTCAGGACCAAGGAGGTGGCACGGCGGGTCGGGCTGCTGCCGCAGAGCTCGATCGCCCCCGACGGGATCACCGTCGCCGAGCTGGTGGCCCGGGGCCGGTACCCGCATCAGGGGTTCCTCCGGCAGTGGACCGAGGCCGACGAGCAGGCCGTGGCCCGGGCGATGGGCCAGACCGCGGTCACCGACCTGTCCGCCCGCCCGGTGGACGAGTTGTCCGGTGGTCAGCGGCAGCGCGTGTGGGTGGCGATGGCGCTCGCCCAGCAGACCGGCATCATGCTGCTGGACGAGCCGACCACCTTCCTCGACATCACCCACCAGATCGAGCTGATGGAGCTGTTCACCGACCTGCACCACGCCGGTCACACCCTGGTCGCCGTCCTGCACGACCTCAACCAGGCCGCCCGCTACGGCACCCACCTGATCGCCATGAGAGACGGCCGGGTCGTCGCCGAGGGCACTCCCGACCAGGTCGTCACGGCCGAGCTGGTCGAGGCGGTGTTCGGCCTGCGGTGCCTGGTGGTGCCCGATCCGGTGGCCGGGACCCCGCAGGTCGTCCCGCTCGGCCGCCGGCGCGCGGCCCGTACCGAGGTGGAGATCTGAATGGCCGATCCGTTCGTCGAGAAGCTGTCCACGGGGCAGTGGAGCCCGGAGCGGTTCCGACGGCACCTGGAGGAGACCGCCGCTCCGCTCGTCGGGCCGGTCGTCGCGGGTGAGGTGGACGTGACGTTCGTCGACGAGCCCGGGGACGGCCCACCGGCCACCCTCGCGGTCGTCCTCGGTCCCGCGATCGCCTTCAACCGGATCGACGCGGAGTTCACCGCGGTGCCCGGGACGCCGTTCCGGTTCCTCACCCTGCGGATGCGTTCCGACCTGCGCTTCTCGTATGTGTTCGTACGGGGCGGGCAACAGGTTCCGGACCCGTTCAACCCGCCGCCGAGGTTCTCCGCATGTTCGGTGGAGAGGTTCTCCGGGGCGTCGGTGGCGGTGCTGCCCGACGCGGCACCGTTGCCCTGGCTGGATCAGGCCGAAGCACAGCCGGCCCCGGCGATCGACTCCGCCGTGCTGGTCAGTGAGCTTCTGGGCAACGAGCGCCGGATCTGGGTCTCGATGCCTCCGGGGGAGTTCCCGGCCGGGAGCGCGCTGCCGTTCGTGATCCACCTGGACGGTACGCCGGACCACAGCGCGCCGAGCGTTCGTGACGCCCTGGTCCGGGCGGGACTGATCCGCCCCTGTGCCGTCGTCCTCGTCGACCAGCTGGGGCTGCGGCGCTACCGGGAACTGCTCTGCGACCCGGGGTTCTCCCGGATGCTGGTCGACGAGCTGCTGCCGTGGCTCCACGACCGGTATCCGCTCTCCCGGGACCCCGGTGACGTGGCGCTGGCCGGTGAGAGCTTCGGCGGCCTGTGTGCCGGCTGGACGGCGCTGCACCACCCGGAGACGTTCGGCAACGCCATCCTGCAGTCCCCGTCATGCGGCTACCACCCGGACCTGAAGGGCGGTACGGGGGCCGGTGAACTGCTGCGCCGGACCCCGATGCCGACGCTGATCGCCGATTACATGACCGCTGAACCGGCACCGATCCGGGTCTTCCACGATGCCGGTGAGCTGGAGGGCTCGAACACCCACAGCCGCTGGCTGGACCATGTGCTCACCGGGAAGGGCTACGACACCGTCTACCGGGAGTTCGCCGGCGGACACGACTACGCATGGTGGCGGGGACTCTTCGCCGATGCTCTGCTCTGGTGTTTCCCGCTCGGTGCCGGACGCCCGTGGGAGGCCCGTTGACCAGGGCGGATCCGAGCGGGCTGGGGCGGGGTCCGCTGACAAGGTGGCTGCCGGTACTGGGACAGGCCTCCGCGGAGCCTCCGGACGTCCGTCCGTTCGCGGTGACGGCGGGGGAGCGGCCCGGCAGGTTCGTGGCACGCGTCGTCCTCTCGCTGCCACGTCTCACGGTCCCCGCGATGCTGTCGGCGACCGCGTGGCAGGTCGGCGAGTCGGCGGTCCTGGTGGTGATGGGCCTGGCGATCGACCGGGCCCTGGCGACCGGGGACACCGGGCAGCTGGTGCTGTGGCTGGCCGTACTCGTGGCTCTGTATGTGCTGCTGACGGCGGCGGCCCGGCTCACGAACCGGCTCAACGCGCATGTGATCCAGCTCTTGCAGCACCGGCTGCGGGCCACCCTCTCGACCGGTGTGCTGCATCCCGGCGGCGGCGCGGTACGGGCACCGGACGCCGCCGTGGTCTCGGTGATGACCAACGACGTGGCACGCCTGGCCAACGCCGGGCTGCTCGTCGTCCTGCCGATCGCGCGGATCACCGCGATCGGGTTCATCGCCGTCTCGCTGCTGATGATGTACTGGCCGCTCGGGATCATGGTGCTTCTCGGCGCGCCCGCGGCGGTCTGGTCGATGGGCCTGCTGAGCGAGCGGCTCTCCCGCGACACCCGTGCCTACCAGGACCTGCTCGCCGGCACCGTCGGACGGGCCACCGACCTGGTCGGCGGCTACCGGGTGATCAAGGGTGTGCGCGCCGAGGCGGAGGCGACCAGGCGATACCGGCAGGCCAGCCTGGAGACCCTCGCCGGTGCCAGGCGCAACGCCGGGCTGCTCGGACGGTTTCTCGTCGGGTCCGGGCTGGTGACCGGCGTGTTCGTCGCCACGGTGACGGGCCTGGCGGGCTGGTTCGCGGTGAACGGCCGGCTGAGCATCGGCGGCCTGATCACCGCGGTCGGCCTTACCCAGGCGCTGCTCCCGCAGATGCAGGCGATCGCGGGCGTGTCCATCCCCAATCTCGCGGGCGCCCGAGCCTCCGCCGCCCGCATCCTCGACGTGCTCGGCGACAGCCGCACCACCCCGGCCCCATCGCGGCGTGTGCCGGACGTGTCCGGGCCGGACACCGGAGTGCTGGACGTCGAGCTGCCCGGCGCGTCGATCCGGGTGGAGCCCGGTGAACTGGTCGGAGTGCGCGCCGACGACCGCACCGCGGCCCGCCTCGCCGACGCACTGCTGAACCCGCACCGCGAACCCGGGAACGACATCGACGTGCGACTCGGCGGACGTCCGGCGCGCGAACTGGCCCCGGCCGACTACCCCCGCCGGGTCACCGTCGCACCCCACCGGGCCACGCTGTTCACCGGCACCATCCGCGACAACCTCACCACCCCCGTCAGCCGGCCCGAGCTGCTGGACGACGCGGTCCGGGCGGCGGCCTGCGAGGATTTCGCCGCCGACCTCGACCGCCCGGTCGGTGAGAACGGCAATCGCCTCTCCGGTGGCCAGCGTCAGCGGGTCGCCCTCGCCCGCGCCCTGGCGACCGGTGCTCCGCTGCTGGTGCTGCACGACCCGACCACCGCCGTCGACCCGGTCACCGAGCAGACCATCGCGGAACGGCTGGCCGCCATCCGTACGGGACGCTCGACACTGCTGATCACCTCGTCCCCGGCGCTGCTCAGCCGCTGCGACCGAGTCGTCGACCTCCGCCAGGACACGCCGGCGCCCGGAAGGACGGCGTCGTGACCGGGGCGCCGGCGACGGCCGGGGACGCACTGCCGGTCGCGGGCGGCCGCGAGACGGCCGGAGAGGTGTGGCGGCTCAGCCGCGGCAACCGGCTCAGGCTCGCCGCCGTCCTGATGGTGGGGATCGTCAGCACCGCCGTCGACCTCATCGGGCCGGTCGCTGTCGGTCTGCTCGTCGACCGGGTGCGAGCGGGCGCCGCCGGCCTCGCCACCGTCCTGACCGTCACGGCCGTCCTGGCGGTGTCGGCGGTCCTGGGCGCCGCGGGTACGGCGGTGACGATCACGCTGGCCACCCGCGCCTACCACGACATCCTCGCCACCCTGCGCGAAGAGCTCATCGCGCGGGCTCTCACGCTTCCACAGCACCGGGTGGAACGCGCCGGGACCGGGGACCTGATCTCCCGGTCCAGCGACGACGTCACCGCCGTCGCCGACGCCGCCCCCGCGGTGATCCCCGTCATCACGGTCACCGCGTTCACCATCATCGTGTCGGTCGGCGGTCTCGCGGCGCTGGAATGGCCGTACGCGGTCGCGTTCGCCCTCGTGCTGCCGGTCCATCTGCTGGCCATGCGCTGGTATCTCCGGACCGGGCCGCACGTGTACCGCGCCGAACGGGCCGCGATGAGCGCCCGCGCCCAGCAGATCGTCGAATCGCAGCGGGGCCATGCCACCGTGCTCGGTTTCGGGCTCGGCGAACAACGCCACCACACCGTGCTGACCGCTTCCTGGGCGGTCGCGGCGCAGACGCTGCGCGCCCGCACCGTGCAGAGCATGCTCAACGCCCGTCTCAACGTCGCCGAATGCCTGAGCCTGGGCGCCGTACTCGTGGCCGGCTTCGTCCTCATCGGCCACGGAGCCTCGACCGTCGGCGGCGCCACCACCGCCATGCTGCTCGTGCTGCGCCTGCTCGGGCCGGTGAATCAGCTGATGTTCGTGATCGACACGCTCCAGTCGGCCCTCGCGTCACTGAACCGCATGATCGGCGTCGTCACGATCCCGGCGGGGTCTCCTCCCGGGCCACCGCTGACGGCGGACACGGCGACCGCGGTCCGGCTCCGCGAGGTCTCCTTCCGCTACGGGGCGGGTCCTCGCGTACTCGATGACCTCACCCTCGACATCGCGGCCGGTGAACGCATCGCCGTCGTCGGCGCGTCCGGGGCGGGCAAGTCCACCCTGGCCGCGCTGATCGCCGGTATCCATCCACCCGAGACCGGGACAGCCGTGCGGCCCGAGCGCATCGCGGTGGTGACCCAGGAGATCCATGTGTTCGCCGGCACCCTGCGCGACAACCTCACCCTCGCCGCCCCCGGCTCCACCGACGACCGGATCCGCGCCGCGCTGGAGGCCACCGGCGCGGCCGGGCTGCTCGACCTGTCGCCGGCCGGTCTCGACACAGCGGTCGGCACCGGCGGACATCCGCTCACCGAGGCCCAGGCGCAACAGCTCGCCCTCGCCCGCCTCCTGCTCGCCGACCCGGACCTGGCGATCCTCGACGAGGCCACCGCCGAAGCCGGCTCCACGCAGTCCGGGCTACTCGACCGTGCCGCGGACGCCGCCCTCACCGGCCGCACCGGGCTGGTGATCGCCCACCGGCTCGCCCAGGTCGCCACCTGCGATCGGGTCGTGGTGATGGAACACGGCCGCATCATCGAGAGCGGAAGCCATACCGACCTGATCGCCGCCGGCGGGGTGTACGCCGGCCTGTGGGCGGCGTGGCGGGCGGGACAGCACCTCGCCGCGAACGGCCCGAAATGAGGTCCGGGCGGCGCTCACTGGGTGCGCAGCACCGACCGGTCGCCCTCCGGGTAGCGGCCGACGCCCAGGGAACGGGCCCGCCTGGGAGAGAGCAGCACGAGTTCGCCGTCGACCCGGTGCAGGGCGCCGGTGAGGCTGACCCGCGCGCCCGGCTGGAGTGAGGTCAACTCGCCGCCGAGGTAGTCGTACTCCTTCCCGACGGTCTTGAAGAAGTTGACCAGCCCGCCGGAGCCCGGCGACTCGGTGTCACCGGCCCACACCTGGGGCAGCGCGAGGTCGACGTCGGCCGGGTCGACCTTGACGAGGTGGTTCTTGATCTGCACCAGCAGCGGCGCGCTCGACTTGGTGACCTGCTCGGCCTGGAAGACCCGCTCGGTGTGGTCGATCCGCCACATGTTGAAGGCGATCTGGGTGACTTCGTGCCGCACCACCACCCGGGTGCCGTCCGGCTCGTACCGGTCGGTGGTCATCATGTTGCCGGTGACCTCGTAGACCTCCTCGGACCAGGTCCGCCGGGTCTCGGGGCTGACGCCGAGCCGCCAGGCGAGGCACTGGCCACCGATCAGCGGGTGCACGACCGTCCCCGCCGGTCCGGCCCCGGCGACTCCGGCGACGGTGCACCAGCCGCCGCCCTTGGCGAGGACCGCGTCGATGTCGTCCATCGCCTTCTCGGGCATGGTGATCGGGCGGGCCCGGAGCAGGTGCACCTTGCGGGCGGCGATCGCGGGGATGAGGAACAGCGCGGCGACGAACTCCCACGGCCCGGTGTCACCCTTGATACCGATGCTCGGCACCTGGCCGAAGATCAGAGGCGCGGGCTGTCCCATCAACTCGCCGATCATGAACCACCACATCAACGCGTAGACGCGGACGGCGGTGGCGAAGGCGGGTAGTTGCGGGCCGGCCGGCGGGCGGCCCTGCCGCATGCGCCACCACTGGTACCGGCGCCAGTAGTACAGTCCGGCGGTCACTCCGCCGATGATCAGGACGGCGGCGAGGGTGGCGGCGATCATCACCCGGGTCTGGGCGGCGGCGAGGTCGGTCGTGCAGCCGAGCCCGACGGTGTTGAGCGGTTCGAGCGCGCCGCACCATCCCCACCGGTTGTCACCCATGATCGCGCTGGACAGCTGTAGCACCATGACCGCGCTGATCACGCCCACGGCACCGGCGGCCACCGCCAGGAACACCGGCGACTTCCTCGCACCACGCATCGGCCGACAGACCTCCACACACGACCGAGGCCGACCCGCACGCCGCCACCGACCAGAAACCGAGAACCCTTGAAGATCAAAATAGGAGCGGTGGCGGTACGGAGTGTTCGCCGATTCGGTCAGTCCCGGAGGTGCCATGGGCCGGTCCGCACCAACCTTCGGCCCGCCGGGGCCATCGGCCTTTCGGTGCCGGGGGCCGGGTGCACGGAACCCGGGGAGCGGCTCGAGCCGGCGGACGCCACGGTGAGTGATCTTGACGGGTGGCCCCCTCGTGGCCGGGTGATCAATTCGACACCACCGTCGGTAGCCGCCGCCATTCGAACCGGGTCGGTTTATTTCGCGCGTGATTCCCGGAGGATTCGAGTTTTCCGAAAGGAAACATCGCACGTTCGAGATAGGTCGACGACCATGCCGTTCGCCCGATTCGGCGATTGCGCAGCCTCCATGATCAACTGTTCGGCCGGTTGACGACGACTGAACGACGGAGTCCCCTTCGGCGTCTCGGCCGACACCCGCGGTGAATGGAAGGCAAAGGTCCGAAAAATGGTAGGACATTTGATCTCACGGCGGTGGACCGAGGGTATGGCCGTTCCTGGACCGCCCGGGCCGTTCACTCTGGGTATCCAGAATGGGCCGTCCATTGCCGTAATCTCTGCATCGAATTGATGCGCGGCAGTTTTAGGAAATAGGCGGGGGTTCATGGCTGACGTCACCATCGTCATCCCGACATTCAACGAAGCGGGAAACGTGCCCGAACTGCTCGCCCGCCTCGACACCTGTTTCCCGCCCGGCACCGCGGAGGTGTTGTTCGTCGACGACTCGACCGATCACACGCCACAGGTCATCGAGGAGGAGGCCACCCGCCACCGGATCCCGGTCCGCCTGCTGCACCGCGCCGGAGCGGCTCGCGTCGGCGGCCTGTCCGGGGCGGTCATCGACGGCATCCGGCACGCGCACACCGCACGCGTCCTGGTCATGGACGGCGATCTGCAGCACCCGCCGGAAGTCGCCGTGCGACTGCTGCGGACCATGGACGACACCGCCGCGGACGTCGTCGTCGCCTCCCGCTACGTCGACGGGGGAGACGCCGGCGGCCTCGGCTCGACCCTGCGGCACGCGGTCTCCCAGGGCAGCACCCTGCTGGCCCGGGCCCTGTTCCCACGCCTGGTCGGCAGCGTCTGCACCGACCCGATGACCGGCTTCTTCTGCGTACGCAAGGAAGCGCTCGAACTCGTACGCCTGCGCCCCCGGGGTTTCAAGATCCTGCTCGAGATCCTGGCCAGCCACCGGGTGCGGGTGGCGGAGGTCCCGTTCACCTTCGGCGACCGGACCCACGGCGCCAGCAAGGCGGACTGGCGTAACGGGCGCGCGTTCCTGGCCCAGCTGCTGTCCCTGCGTCTCGGGCCCCGGCGGCCCTCGCAGCGATCCGGCATGCTGCCTCAGCCGCCGGCCGACGCCGAGGTCGACGCCTACCTGAAGCGGCCGCAGCATCGGTGGATCTTCTGGGCGCAGGCCCTCGCGTTCGCCGGTGTCGCGGTCAGCATGTGGGGGCTGTCGAACAACAGCTACTGGACGCTCGCCTTCCTCGCCCCGCTGGTGGCCCTGCTCCTGGAGCAGGCGCTGGCGCTGCGCACGTCCACGTTCCGCCGGACCGTCACCACCGCCTCCCATCAGGCGCTGCTGGACGGCTATCGGCCGGACCACCATCCCAGCGTCGACGTCTTCCTGCCCACCGCGGGCGAACCGGCGGCCATGCTGGAGAACACCTACCGGCATGTGGCCCGGCTCCGCTGGCCGGGCATCCTCACCGTCTTCGTCCTCGACGACGCGGGCCGCGCCGAGGTGGCCGCCCTCGCCGCGAAGTACGGTTTCCGGTACGTCTCCCGGCGCGGCAGCGAGTTCAAGAAGGCCGGCAACCTGCAGTACGCGCTGGAGCGCAGCGTCGGCGAGCACGTCACGATCTTCGACGCGGACTTCACGCCCCGCCCGGACTATCTGCTGCAGCTGATGCCCTACATGGACGATCCCGTGGTCGGCATCGTGCAGAGCCCGCAGTACTTCGAGACCGCCCCGTCGATGTCGTGGCTGGAACGCTGTGCCGGCGCCACCCAGGAGATGTTCTACCGCTTCATCCAGCCGTCGCGGGACGCGGTCGGCGCCGCGATCTGTGTCGGGACCTCGGCGGTCTACCGCCGGGAGGCGCTGGCCGCGATCGGCGGATTCCCGCTGATCGGGCACAGCGAGGACGTCTACACCGGTGTGCGGATGGGCCGGGTCGGCTACCGGGTCAAGTACGTGCCCGTCCTGGTGAGCCGGGGGAAGAGCCCGGACGACGTGGATTCCTTCATCAACCAGCAGTACCGCTGGTGCGAGGGCTCGATGTCGCTGCTGGTCGAGTCCGAGTTCCACGACGACACCACCCTGACCCTGGACCGGCGGCTCAGCTTCTGGTCCGGCTTCGTCTACTACCTGACGACGGCGATGAACGCGCTCCTGGCCCCGCTCGCGGTGCTGGTCATGCTGTGGTTCTTCCCCGACCGGGTGACCAGTTCCAACATGCTGCCCCTGCTGGGGGCGTTGCTGGTGTGGCTGGCGCTCTATCCGGCGATCAGCTATGGCCGCTGGCGGTTCGACGTCCTGCGGGTGCAGACGATCTACGGCTTCGCGCACCTGTTCTGCGTGCTGGACCTGGCCCGGGGCAAGGTCGCCGAGTGGGTCGCCACCAACGCCACCCGCAGGTCCGCGGCGAAGCCGACGTCACGGCGGCCCCTGGCGTGGCGGGTCCGGCTGGCCATCGCCGTCTACCTGACCGTCACCCAGGTGGCTATCCTGACCGGCCTCCTGCACGGGGCGTGGACCGCCGGGCTCGCCGACTACTGGGCGAACCTGCTGCTCGCGCTGGTGAACGCGTACATCTTCATCCCCGTCGCGACGCTGTGCGTGAGCGCTCTGCTCCGGGACCGGCGTGCCGCCCGGGCGGCACGCGCCGAGCCGGCCGTCCCGGTGAACGCGATCCGGGCGACCCCGGTGGAGGTGCAGGCATGACACCGACAGCCGATCCCGGCACCGTGACCAAGCGGCTGACCCCGCTGCGTCCCACGAATCCCGTGGCGGTCGACGCCGACGCCCCGGCCCGTCCGGTCTGGGCGGCCGCCCTGCTCTCCTTCGTGCCCGCCGGCCTGCGCGACCGTGCGGATCCGTGGCTGACCCGGCTGCCCGTCATCGCGATCCTCGTGCTGCAGGCCGTCCTGACCTTGCGCCTGCACAACGTGGTCTTCAACGACGAGGGTCTCTACATAAACGCCGGGCACGAGTACCTGCGCCAGTTCACCGGCGGCGCGGCGGCCCCCGACTCGTACGGAGGCTACTTCTCCGGGTTCCCGATGGCCTACCCGGTGTTCGCGGCACTGCTCGACTCCGTCGGCGGCGTCGGACTCGTCCGCCTGTCGAGCCTGCTGCTGATGTCGGTGGCGACACTGGCGGTCGGCCACATCGGGCGACGTCTGGCACCGGCGGGGCAGGAGAACCGTGTCCGCCTGGTCTCGATGCTGGCGTTCGTACTGACCGGGGCCGTGCTCTTCGTCGGAAACCTGGCCACCTACGACGCCGCCTGCTGTCGCTGCTCGCGGTCAGCACCGCGCTGATGATGTCCGGCCGGGGCTACCGGTCGGCGTTCGCGGCCGGGATCCTGATCGCCGCCGCCGGCATCTGCAAGTACTCCGCCGCGGTCTTCCTGCCGGTGGTCGCCGTCCTGGGCGTGCTGGCCCCGCTGCCCCCGCGCCGGGCCCTGCTGCGGGGCTGCCTGTTCTTCGTCTACGGGCTGCTGGGGATGCTGGCCGTCCTGGTGCCGTTCGCATCGTTCATCATTCCCGGGATCGCCTTCACCACCTCCAACCGTGTCGCCCTGAACCCTCGCCCGTTGTCGCTGCTGCTGGCCGAGTTCGGCCGCGGCGCCGGCCTGCTCACCGTGATCGCCGCGGCCGCCGTGATCGTGCTCCTGCACCGGTGGTGGACACGGCGGGACCGCCCGAGTCTCCAGGTCGCGGCCACCGCGGTGGTGCTCGCCGGCGCCGGCCTGGCGATTCCGCTGGGCCAGTTCCGGATGCACGAGTACGTCTCCTTCAACAAGCACCTGGCCTTTCTGGCGATCTTCCTCGCGCCGATCGCGGCGCAGCTCGTCACGGTCGCGGGCCGGGTGGTCAAGGGCGTCGCGTTCACCACCGCCGTCTATCTCCTGGCGGTCGGGGCCCTGTTCCGGTCGTCCTTCATGTTCACCGAGTGGCCGGACACCACGCCGGTGAGCGAGGCCGTCGCGCACTACGGCCGGCCGGGGACCTATCTGGCGTATGCCGGCAACACCATGGCCTTCTACGCCAAGGACCGCCCGGACATGACGTTCGAGGAGTACTACGCGCTGTTCGGCGCCGGGAAGCCGGCCATCAAGGCCGCGATCGACCAGGGTACGTACGTCGGCGTCACATTCGTCACCGGATCGACCGGGGACGCGGACCTGGACGAGAACACCGCCTACCTGATCTCCCTGCTGAACGAGAGCACCCGGTACGAGCCGGTCGGGTCGTGGCCCAAGCACGAGTACGACGCCAACCGGTTCTACCTGTACCTGCGGACCTCGTGAGATGACGACACCCACGACCGTCCCGCTGCCCGCCGTCGAGATCACCACCCGGCGGCTGACGCCACCGCCGGCACCGTTGCGGCGCTTCCGGCCGGACGTGCAGGGCCTGCGTGCCGTGGCGGTGCTCCTGGTGCTGCTCTACCACGCCGACGTTCCCGGTTTCGGTGGCGGTTACGTCGGTGTGGACGTCTTCTTCGTCATCTCCGGATACCTGATCACCGGCAACCTGCTGGGCGAGATCACGCGGCGGCGCCGCATCGCGTTCGCGGAGTTCTACGTGCGGCGGGCCCGGCGCCTGCTGCTTCCCGCCGCGATCGTCGCCGTCACCACCCTGGTGGCCGCCGCCGTGGTCCTGCCGCCGCTGCGGGTGCGGAGCCTCACCTGGGACGCGATCCTCACCGCCGTCTACGGGCTCAACGTCCGGCTCGCGATCGACGGCGTCGACTACCAGAACGCCACCGATCCGCCCAGCCCGCTGCAGCACTTCTGGTCACTCGCCGTCGAGGAGCAGTTCTACCTCGTCTGGCCGTTGCTGATCGCCGCGGTGGTGCTCGCCGGCCGGCGGTACTGGCGTGCCTGGCTGTGCGTCGCCGTGGCCGGTGCGACCGTGGCGTCGCTCGTGGTGTCGCAGATCCTGGTACGGGACGACGCGCCGCTGGCCTACTTCTCGTTGCAGTCGCGTGCCTGGGAACTCGGTCTCGGCGCTCTCGTCGCCGTCGGGCGCCGGCAGTGCGCCAGTCTGCCGCGGCCCGTGCGGGAGGTGTCGGTCGTCGCCGGGCTGGCCGCGATCGTCGCCGCCGGTCTCGTCTACGACGACTCGACCGCCTTCCCCGGGTGGAACGCGCTGCTGCCGGTGCTCGGCACCGCCGCCGTCATCGTCGGCGGGAGTGGCGTACCCACGCTCGGCGAACGACTCCTGACCCCGCGCCCGATGCAGTGGGCCGGCACCCTCTCGTACCCGTGGTATCTGTGGCACTGGCCGCCGATGATCATCGTCCCGGCCCTGGCCGGGCACGACCTCGGCTGGCCGGCGAAGGTCGCGCTCTCGGCCGGTGCCCTCGGCCTCGCCCTCCTCACCCACCTGGCCGTCGAGCGTCCGGTCGCCCGGGCCCGCGTCTCCCGGGCCGGCTGGATCGCGATTGCCGCCCTGCTCACCGCCACGGTCTGCGTGACCGCGCTGCTGGTCCGGCTGAGGGCCGACGTCGAACTCGGCGTGCTGACCGCCGACGACCGCGCGAACCGGCCGGCTGCCCTCTTCGCACCGGACAGCGCCGCCGATCCGTTCACCGGCGCCACGAGCGGCCCGGTCGAACCCGGAGTCCTCGACGCGGTCCGGGACACGCCCCGGCACCCCGCCGAATGCATCGTCGACCTCAAGGACACCAGCTCACCGCCGTGTCTCGTCGACCCTTCCGGAAACCCCACCACGGCCGCACCGGACCGGGACCGGATCGTGCTGATCGGCGACTCGCACGCCGGGCAGTGGTACCCGGCGGTGCAGGCGGTCGCGGCATCACACGGCTGGTCCACCGAGATCCTCACCAAGGCCGGCTGCCCGCTGCCCGAGCTGACGGTGAACAACTCGGCGCTCAAACGCCGGTACTCCGAATGCGACACCTGGCGGACGAACACCCTGGCCCGGCTGGCGGAGGAGCCGGCGCCGCGGATGGTCTTCGTCAGCGCGCTCAACTGGTATGCCCAGGGCCCCGAACTGATCGCCGGCTGGCGGGCCACACTGTCCCGGCTCGCCGCGCCGGGCGTCCCACTGGTCTACCTCACGGACACCCCGACACCCACCGTGGACGTCCCGGCCTGCCTTTCCGGCTCGCTACCGGACTGGGACGAGTGCGCCTTCAGCCGTACGGACGGCCTGCGCGCCGACCCGCTCGGCAGGCCGGACACCGCGACGTCCCTGGGCCTGGCGGCCGTGGTCGAGGTGAACTCCTACCTCTGCCCGGGGACGGGGCGGCAGTGTCCCGCGGTGCGGGGCGGTGTGACGCTCTACCGCGACGCCTCGCACCTGACCGACACGGCGATGACCCTGCTGACCCCGGCGATCCGGCACCAGCTGAAGGCAGCCGGCCTCCCCGGCTGAGCCGCAGGTCAGGCAAACGTATGGCAAATGTATGGCGGATGTGTCAACCGGGTGGCCGACCATAGGGGACCAGGGGAGCAGCAATGCTCCGGGGGTCGTTCGTGCTGATCGGCTCCGTCACGGTGGGGGCACGGGGCCCGGCCGCGGCGGAGTCCAGCGGCCGGGCGGGCCTCCGCCGGACGATTCTCCCGGCCGTACACTGTCGCAATTCATCATGAGATCGAGTTTTGTCGGTGTCGCCGATAGCCTGATCTCGATGCCATCCGAGAGCGTTCACTATCGAATCCTGGGCAACGTGGAAGTGCTGGTCGACGGTGCGAAGGTGGTCATCGCCCGGCCGCGGCACCGGGCGGTCCTCGGTCACCTGCTGCTCAATGCGGGCCGGGTCGTCACCGTCGAGGCACTGGCCGAGGCGATGTGGGGCGGCGCCGAGCCGGCCACGGCCCGGTCCCAGCTGCAAGCCGACATCTCCGCGATCCGCCGGGCCGGCGACGGCCGGCTGGCGCTGGTCAGCCAGAGCGGTGGCTACCTGCTCGAAGCCGGGCCGGACGAGGTCGACCATCTGCGCTTCCATGAGCTCGCCGCACCGGCGGGCGACCTGCCGCCCGCCGAGCGTGTCGCGCGGCTGCGGGAAGCGCTCGCCCTGTGGCGCGGCCCCGCTCTGGCCGACGCCGCCGGGGCCTACGTCGGGGCCGCACGCCGTCGGCTGGCGGAGGAACGGCTCGCCGCCTGGGAAGAGGTCTTCGACCTCGAGCTTCAGGCCGGCCGGCACCGCGAGGTCGTCCCGGAACTGGCGGGGATGGCCCGCGACGAGCCGACCCGGGAACGGCTGTGGATCGCGCTGATGACCGCGCTGCATCGGGGTGGCCGCCAGGCCGACGCGCTCGCCGCGGCCCGTGAGATGCGCCGGTTCCTCGCCGACGAGCACGGGCTGGAGCCCGGCCGGGCATTCGTGACGGCGGAGCGAACCGTCCTGCAAGCCGTCGAAGCCGCCGAGGACGGCGAGGAGGGTCAGACGGTTCCGGCGCAGGCCCCCGTGGTCCCGGCACTCCTGCCTTCCGCCATCGTGGATTTCACCGGCCGCGCGGCCGAGGTCGAGTGGCTCGACGCCGCCCTCGCACCGGGTGACCGGCGGCCGGTCGTGACGATCACCGGGATGGGCGGGGTCGGTAAGAGCACCCTGGCGGTGCATGCGGCGCATCGGGCCGCCCACGCCTATCCGGACGGTCAGCTCCACGCCAGGCTGCACGGCACCGAGGCGCATCCGGCCGAGCCGGGCGACGTGCTCGCCCGTTTCCTGCGTGCTCTCGGTATGAGCGAGCGGGCCATCCCCATCGATCTGACCGAACGTGCCGACGCCTACCGGTCGTGGACGGCCGGGCGCCGGGTCCTGGTGATGCTGGACGACGCGGCCGACGAGGCGCAGATCCGGCCGTTGCTGCCCGGCGGGGACACCTGCGCGACAGTGGTGACCAGCCGTTCCGGCCTGGACGGGCTGGAGGGCGCCGAGCGTCTGCAGCTGGCGGTCTTCTCCGGTGAGGAGGCGGTGGCGTTCCTCGGCCGGGTCGCCACCGCGCACCAGGTGACCGGCGAACCGGGGGAGAGCACCGCGATCCTGCAGCTGGTCGGGCGTCTTCCCCTGGCGGTCCGGATCGTCGGCGCACGTCTGCGGTCACGCCCGGCGTGGCCGATGTCCCGGCTCACCCGGGCCCTGCGTGACGAGCGACGGCGTCTGGACCATCTGGTCGCCGGTGACCTGGCGGTCCGGACCTCGATCGCCGCCAGTTACCGCGCGATCGGCGCACCCGCCCAGCGACTGGCCCGCCGGCTCAGCCTGTTCACCCTGCCGGATCTGCCCTCCTGGCTGGCCGCGGTCGTCACCGGGGCGGCGGCCGAGGAGGCGGAGGATCTGCTCGAGGAACTGGTCGACGCCCAGTTGCTGCTCGACGCCGGCACCGACAGCTCCGGTGGCGGACGCTACCGCTTCCACGATCTGGTCCTGCTCTACCTGCGCGAACGTGCCCGTGACGAGGAACCCTCCGAGGGTGCCGGGGTGCTGAGTGACGGGTTCGGTGGCTACCTGTGGCTCGCCCGCCGGATGAGCGAGCGGATCCCGGGGCCGTGCTACGCCGCGGTACGCGGCGACGCCGCCGAGGTGGCGGTGGACGGGGCCGGCAACCTGCCCGACCCGCTCGACTGGTTCGCCGGCGAGCGGTTGTCGTTGCCGGCCGCGATCCGGCAGGCCTGCGACATCGGCGCGCTCGACGTGGCTTTCGAGCTGGCCGGTTGCCTGGAGAAGTTCTTCGACATCCGGGGCGTCTACATCGACTGGCGGTCCACCAACGACTATGTGCTCGCCGCCTGCCGGGCCGCCGGGCACCGCCTCGGGGAAGCCGTCATGTTGCGGGGCCTGATCCAGCTCTCCACCTGGCACGAGGCGGACCACCCCGGATCTGCCATGGAACGCATGCTCCGCGACGCCGATCACCTCTTCGACCTGTTCACCGAGGCCGGGCACGGCCCCGGCACGGCCGACGCGGCGGTGGATCAGGCGTGGGCGCTGGCGGCGACCGGCGACTACGGCCGGGCCGCCGAGCGTGCCGACGCCGCGATCGAACTGGCCGGACAGCACGAGCACCTCGGCGGACAGGCTCGCGCCCATGTGGCCCGCGCCGTCGTCCACGGCGAGTCGCTGGCGCTGGCCGAGGCCGAACGGCACCTCACCGTCGCCCTGCGACTGGCCCGGCGGCTGGGCAACCAGCGGTACGTGGCGACCACCCTCCAGTTCATCGGTGTGCTGAACACGCGGGCGGGACGCAACGCCGAGGCGATCAGTGTGCTGGACGAGTCACTGCGGATCCTGCGGCGCTACCAGGACCGGTATGCGGAGGTGCTGACCCTGCTGACATTGGCCCGGGCGCACCTGCCGGGACATCCGGCGCGCGGATACGCCACCGAGGCCCTGACGATCGCCCGCGAGTACAACCTTCCCCATCACACCGCCGACGCCCTCGGGGTCCTCGGCGCGATCGAACTGGCCGAGGGCGACCACGACACGGCCATCGGCCATCTGGAGGCCTCCGTGCGGCTGTGGCGGCGACGTGGCTGGCCCGCGTTCCTCGCCGACGCGCTCCGCAAACTCGGCGACGCGCAGGTCCGGGCCGACCCGGTCGCCGCCCGCCGGGCCTACATCGAGGCCCGCAACGTCCACCAGCGGCTCGGGCACGCCGACCGTACGGCCGAACTCGTCGCCCTGATCAGTGCCCTCGACCACAGCGCACATTGCTGACCCGCCGCACGCTGGACGTCGCCGAGGAACACCGGCGGTTCCGGTCACCGTGAGACCCCGGTATCGGCAGGGGGAATCAAAGACACCGATCGGGGTACGGCCATCGCGTCACACCGAGCCGGTGGCGGCGTGGACCGTACCCCGGATGAGGTCCTGAACCGCAGGTGAAGCCCGCTCGTGACCGTAGTGGATCAGGACCGGTCCGCTGTGGCCGTCACTGTCGCCACCGGACATGATGCGCCGGTGTCCCGTACACCAATGGTGATCACTGCGACGGTGTTGCTCGCGGCGGCTCTGACCGGCTGGGCGGTGTTCCTGTCCGGCCAGGGCCTGGAGAACGCCGACCGCTGGGTGACGGTCGTGGGATTCTTCGTCACCACGATCCTCGCGGCGGGATCCTTCGCCGCCGGATGGTCGGCGTCGCGGCCACCCGCCCCGCGGCAGCCGGCGTCGGCCGACCGGGTGACGGACAGCGGCACGGCACACGCCGGCGAAGGCGGGCGGGCCAGCACCGGGATCGAAACGTGCGGCGACGGCCGTACCGCTGAGGTGAACCGGTCCGGAGACGCGACCGCGAGAGGGCCGGGGTCGGTGGCCAACACGGGCGTCTCCCGGCAGCCGCGGACGTGACCGCCGACGAGATGCCGGCTTCGGCTGTCTCCGAGTCCGGTGACGGCCGGGCCGATCAGGGCGGGATCGCCAACACCGGCGTCATCCACGGTGACGTCAGGGCCGAGTTCCACGTGCACCACCACCATCCGCGCGAGCTCCACGACGTGCGGCCGGAGGGCCACGGCGAGGGGCGGCGGCCGTGGTCACATCGGAGGCTGACGCGGCGGCTGCTGATCGGCACGGTCGCGGCGGCGGGTCTGGGCGTCTCCGGCGCGGCCACCGCCTGGCGGTACGGGACCGAGAGCGCACGCCGGAGCTCGCCGACGCCGTCCGGGACGGTGACGTTCGGACCGGACGCTCGCTACGATCCCGCGGGCCGGAAGGTTCGCCCAGCGGGCAGGACCATCTGGTCCATCGCCGCCGGCACGCTTCGGGGCGAGCCTCTGGTCGTGGCCGGGCGTGGGGACGGCCGGATCCAGCTGTGGAACCCGGTGACCGGCCGGGCTCGCAGCGACCTCCTCCCGGCTCATCACGGGAAGGTGTTCGGCCTCGCCCTGCACGGCACCATGGCCGCGTCCACGAGTGTCGACGGCACCATGCGCGTCTGGGACCTGACATCCGATCCGCCGCGCGCCACGGCACCGACCACCGGGATCGCCGGCGGTGTCAACGGAGTCGCGTTCGCCACGGTCGGCGGCCGGACCGTAGCCGTGACCGCGTGCGGCGACCGGACCGTGCGGATCTGGGATCCCGCACATCCCCAGCGCGGCGGCCGGGCCCTGGGGTCGGCGCTCGGCGCGCCGGTCAACAGCATCGCCGTCGGCACCATCGATGGGCGGGCGATCGCGGTCACCGGCAGCGCCGACGGCGCCATCACGCTCTGGGACGTCACCGGTGAACGCATGCTGCGGGAACTCGGCAGCCACACGGGCGAGGTGTGGGGGCTGGCCGTCGGGATCGTGAACGGCAAGCCGACCGCCGTCTCCGGCGGCGAGGACGGCGTGCTGCGCCGATGGGATCTGGGAGCCGCACAGCCGTCGGGCGAGCAGCTCCTGAAGCTTACGAAAGCGTTCAAGACGGTGGCGATCGGCGAGGTGGCCGGGCGGACCGTCGCCGTCTCCGGCTGCGACGACAGCGGTATCCGGATCTGGGATCTCGGTGCCGGACAGCCGTACGGCCGTGCTCTCACCGGCCCGGAGAAGACCGCCGAGGCCATCGCGATCAGCGACTTCTCCGGCCGGCCCACCGTCGTGTCCGGCCACTACGACGGCACCATCTGGGCCTGGACCCTCTGACCGGCGCCCCGCACGGCCGGCGGCACCGGACGATCCCGGAAGGATGATGGTGGTTGACCTCCACCGGGGTTCGGCGATACTCGGGCCATGATCACTGCGGTTCCGCTGGGTACGTGGCCGACGCCCGTCGAGGAGGCGCCGCGGCTGGCGGCCCGGCTCGGGCTCGCGGCGCTGTGGTTCAAGCGGGACGACCTGTGCGGGCTCGGCGCGGGCGGCAACAAGGTCCGCAAGCTGGAGTTCCTGCTGGCGGAGGCGGTGGCCGCGGGTGCCCGTACCGTCATCACGTCCGGTGGTCCGCAGAGTAATCACGCTCGGCTCACGGCTGCGGCGGCCGCCCGGCTGGGTCTGCGGTGTGTGCTCGTCCTCGCCGGTGACCCGCCCGCGACGCCCGGCGGCAATCTGCTGCTCGACCGGCTGGCCGGTGCTGACGTCCGGTGGGCCGGTGGCCGGCCGCTGGCGGCGGCCGTCGAGCAGGAGCGCGGCGACGCCTTCGTGATCCCGTTCGGTGGGTCGTCGCCGGTGTCGATCGAGGGCTACGCGCGATGTGGCCGTGAGCTGCGCGAGCAGGTGGCCGATTTCGACGCCGTGGTGGTGCCGCTCGGCTCCGGCGGAACGATGGCCGGGCTGGTCCGGGAACTCGGGCCGTCGCGGGTCGTGGGCGTCGACGTCGGTGCGCTGCCCGATCCCGCCGGCGCGGTCCGCGGGTTGCTTGGCGACGAGTCGCTCGATTTGCGCGTCGACCGGGGCCAGGTCGGCGCGGGCTATGCGGCGATGACCGATGCGGTACGCCAGGCGCTGGAGCTCACGGCCCGGCTCGAGGGCGTCTTCCTGGACCCGACGTACACCGGCCGGGCGATGGCGTCGCTGATCGCCGGCGGTCACGGGTCACGTGTGGTGTTCCTGCACAGCGGCGGACTTCCCGCCCTGTTCGCGCATCCCGAATGGATCCGGTAGCGCGCTTCGTGATGAACCCGCAGATCAAACACATCCTGCTCTATCGGACTCCGGACCGGTGGCGCATCTCGGTGACCGAGGAGGACGACGCAATCGGATGCGGCGGCCTGCCCGGCACCGCAGCCGACGCACCGATCGAGGTCGCCCAGCAGGACCTGCTCGACCACCTGCGGCGGCACTGGGGTTTCACCGGCGATCTGTCCTGGCACGAAACCGAACCGGACTGGTGGGCAGCCGAGCCCACATCCGCGGCCGCATAGAGAGCATTCCTGGACAGGGCCCGTCGGTCGTGGCTCAGGTCGACATCGGCTGTGCAGAGGGTTCGGCCGCCCCGGTCACCGGCGGCGACGGTGCGAGCACACGCAACGCCTGCATGTGATTTCACCGTCGCTTTGAAGGTTCCGCGGCGTTGCCTGCTGGCCTGCCGTCAAGTCGCCCGTTTGAAGGATCGCGTCCGCTGGCGTGTTGTAAGCGTCGGCTGGCGCTGATCGAGGTCCGCCTTGCCGGCGATTCGGGAGGGTAGTCCGGTTTGCGGCCTGCCTGCCCGCGTCGCCTCGACTCGGAGTGGCTTCGCCCAGCGTTGGTCGGCGCACACGATCGCCTTTGGTGTGCGCTGGTGGTCGCTATGGCGAGGGTGGGCGATCCCGATCAGTGGATTGGGTGCGTTCATCGTCGCTATGGCGGCGGTGAGGTCGCACGCTGGCGTTCTGTGTGCTCGCGTCGTTGCTCCGGCCGGAGGTGACATCGGCCGCGACCATCGCCGCCCCCAGCCCGTGGACCCTCCCGTTCCGCGGCCCTTCCTATGGCGACTACCCGGGCACACGGTCGGCGATCGTGTGCCCTTACCCGCGCTGCCGCCGGGCCCGGCCGACATGGCGGCCGATGACCGCGGCCGGCCCACGGTCCGGTTCGGCGATTCCGACCGACGATCACGGCTGTCGTGATGCCCGGCACCGCGCAGCTGTCCTTCGCTCCGTGGCCCACCACCCACACGTGTTCGAGCGTGTGTCCGCGCCGATACCCAGGAAACGAACGGTCCCTGGCAGCAGTTGCCGCGTGAGATGCGGCGGATGCGGGACCATGCCTGGCCCGGCGACGGCCTGTGTCGTACCGCCTATTGTTTGGACATGATCTGTACCGCCACCTGGTTCGCCGCCCCCGGCTCGACGTCGGCACGGTGAACCCCGACGTGCTCGAGAGGCCCGCGCGCGCGGGCAGGCCGCGCCGGGCCGGCATCCGGATGGCCGTGCTGGCCGGGGCCGTCGCCGCCGCGGCCGGTGTGGTTTCGGTGACCGGAGTACCCGACGCGGACCGGATCGCGGCACTCACCGCCGGCTGGGGGCCGTTCGGACCGATCGCGATGATCGTGCTGGCAGCGGTGCTCATGGTCGCCCTGGTTCCGCGTTCCGCGCTCGCCGCCGGCGCCGGCCTGGCGTTCGGGCCGTGGCAGGGCAGCCTGTACGTGCTCGGCGGGGCGGCGGTGGCCGCGCTCGTGGCGTTCGCCGCCGGCCGGATGCTGGGCCGTGACTTCGTCGCCGCCCGCGCCCGCCTGTCCGCCGTCGACAGCTGGCTCAGCGCGCGCGGCGCCTTCGGGGTGGCTCTGCTCAGGTTGCTGCCGGTCGCCCCGTTCGGCCTGGTCAGCTACGGTTACGGCACCACCGGGATCCGGGTCGGCAGCTATCTCGCGGGTACGGCGATGGGTGCGGCACCCGCCACCGTCGTCTACGCCGGTCTCGGCGCCTCCGCGACCGAGCCGGGCAGTCCCGCGTTCCTGCTCGCCGTCGTGGCAGCGGTCACCCTGGCGGTCGGCGGCGCCGTGGCGTCGGCGATCCTGCGCCGTCGGCGCGTTGCCGCCAGGCCCGCGGAGAGTTGAGGGTTTCGGCTGTGCCATCGTCTCTGCCCTGGTGGGCGCTGGTGTCCTCGACGGCGGCGCCGGTCGCGCTGATCGGCGGCTGGACCCTTGCCGCGCGGCGACAGCCGGCCGGCTTCGACAGCACCGCCGACACGATCAGCGCCCTGGCCGCGGTGGATGCCACCGACCGCTGGCTGATGACGACTGCCCTGCTGTGTGTCGGCGTCGCGCACATGGTCACCGCGTCCGGGCTGTCCCGGGCGGCTCCGGCGGGCCGGATCGTGCTCGCACTCGGCGGCGTGGCGACGATGCTGGTGGCGGTGTTCCCGCTCCCGGCCGAGGGCGGGTCGCCGGGACACACCGTGTCGGCCGCGCTGGCGTTCGGGGCCCTGGCGGTGTGGCCCGCGGCCGCCTGGCGGCGTGGCCGCGGCCCGGTCGCGTTACGCCCTGCCGTGTCGGTCGCCGCAGCGCTGGTGCTGCTCGCGCTCGTCGGCTGGTTCGCCGCGACCCTGGCCGGCGGCGGTCCGGTGGGCCTCACCGAACGCGTCGCCGCGGGGGCGCAGGCCTGCTGGCCTCTCGCGGTAGCGCTGTCCTGCCGACGGACTCCCTGAACTCGTCCAGACCTACAACCAGGCTCAGATCAAGGACTGTGACGTCCTGTTCGACGGCACGGTCCGTGGTGTCTTTCACCCATTCGGAGCAGTGGAAAGCCGGCTCACAGGATGTCTGCCGGGCCTGGGCGATCACTACGCTCGCTGTTCGTGCTCACGGGGAGTGCGAGCGGTCCACGAAGAGACAAGCGGGGCACAGCATTGACCAACGAGGCCGCTACCGAAGTGCCTCGCCTCCGGGCACCGGCCGGGACAGCGGGTCCGGGCCGGATCCTGCTCATGATGACCGTGGGGCTCGGCGTGCTGACCGCCGCGTACGTGAGCTTCGGGATGCCGGCCCTCGACGTGCCCGGTGAGGTGACCGACGCCGGCATCGAGGGGCAGAACGTCGTGCGGTGGTACGGGTGGGTGGCCGTACTGCTCGCCGTTGTGCCGGCACTCGTCGCGGCCGCTCCGCTCGTTCTGCCGGCGAAGACCCGGGGCTGGGTCGCGGCCGCCGGCGCGGCGGTGCTCACCGTGTTCGTCCTCGTCTCCGGCAACCTCGGCCTGTACTACTTCCCGGTCGCGCTCATGCTCTGGGCTGCCACGATCGTGCCATGGGTGCTGCGCCGCGGTATCGGCCGCGCCGCGGCCCGGGCCTGGCATCTCACCGCCGCGGTGTTCCTGACCCTGCCCGCGCTGCTGATCGGCTCCGCGGTCTTTCACGACACCGTCGAGGTCACCTGGCCCGCCGTGGTGCTCTGGGGTGTCCTGCCGCTCGTTCTCGCGGTGCTGTGCGCGTGCGGAATGCGGGCCGGCTACGCCGTGACCGCGGTGGCCGGCGCGCTGGTCATGGTCACCTCGCTGTTCGACCAGGGTCTCCTGTTCGCGGCGTTCTGGCTCTTCGCGGCGGTGTATCTGACGATCGGCGCCAGTGGTTTCACCGCGACCCGGCCCGGCCAGACAGGAGCGGCCGGCCGCTGGTCACCAGACGGCGCCGAGTAGCAGGATCGATCCGACACCGACCGCCGCCATCAGCCACACGACCACCGTCTCGGTCGGCGAACCGGTGCGGAACCGCATCCATCGTGGGGTGCCGACGGGCGTCCACCGGCAGCCGCGGATCCGGATCGGCCAGCACAGCGGCACGGCGGAGAAGGTCAGCGCGTCACCGAGTGAATGGGCGAGGCAGCCCCAGGACACGGCCAGGCCGACCCACCACCAGGCGCCGGCACTGCCGTGAATCGCGGCGACGAACACTCCGGCGACCAGGATCGCACCGACGGCGGCGGCGAACCGGTGGGCACCCTTGCCGAGGCGACGGAACCGGCCGGGCAGCAGCATGTCCCCGATGCGGGCGCGGGTGCCGGACGACAGCGCGGCGTGGGAGGCGAGCCACACCGACAGGCCGACGATCCACAGGCCGGCGGCCGGTCCGGCCAGCGCGCAGAGAACGCCGGCGAGCAGACCGAGGATGATCGCCCCGGTCGCGGTGTGGGTGATGCCGCGGTGCCCGCCGCGGGCGCGGCGGCCGGTGAGACAGTGCCGGCACGACACGCCCCGCAGCCTGGCCGCCGTGGCGGCGACGCCGAGCGCGGTCCAGCGGGTGATCGGGCCGAGGGATCGGGAGATCGTGGACTCGGGATGGTCGAGGTCCGGGGCGAGAGCCATGCCGGTGGACACGGCGGCCCCGGCGACGACGGCGACAGCGGTCGGGGCGTGTCCGGCGGCCGCGAGCAGGGCTGATCCGGCCAGCCAGCCGACGCCGCCGGACAGGGCGTGGGACTTACCGAGCATCGGCGGTCACCCCTCCAGGTTCGCCGGAGCGTGCAACCGCGATCACGCTGCGCGAACCCGGCCGCCGGATGGGTGGCGAGGAGCTTGTAGGGTGCGGTGGGTGTCCACAAGCACCGATGCTCCACCGACCAGGCGGGCGCGCTGGATCGAGTTCATGGTCCTGATCGTCGTCGCCGTCGTGGTCGCGGCCGGGGTCCGGACCTTTCTGGTCCAGACGTTCTACATTCCGTCGGAGTCCATGGAGCGGACCCTGCTTCGCGACGACAAGGTTCTCGTCAACAAGACCGCCTACTGGTTCGATGCGCCGGGTCGCGGGGAGATCGTGGTCTTCGTGCCGCCGCCGCAATGGTCGGCCGTTCCCGGTCAGAACTACATCAAGCGGATCATCGGGGTGGCCGGCGATCGCGTCGTCTGCTGCGACGCGGATCAGCGGATCACCGTCAACGGGCAGGCGCTCGTCGAAGACTACCTGTTCCCCGGTGACGTTCCGTCCGACAGACGGTTCGACGTGACCGTCGGCGCGGGCCGTGTCTTCGTCCTCGGCGACCATCGCAGCGCCTCCGGTGACTCGCGCGAGCACCTCGGTGCCGCGAACGGCACCGTCCCGGAGGACCGGCTGGTAGGCCGGGCGTTCGTCACCTTCTGGCCGGTGACGAGGGCTCGGACCCTGTCGGTGCCCGCGACGTTCGCCGACGTCCCGGCCCCGCGCTGACTCGCCGTCAGTGCCCTGCGATCAGGCGGTGGGCCTCCTCAAGGCCGTTCGCTGTCGGGCGACACCGGTTCGAGTCGGCCGTCCGCGTCGTAGAACAGGTAGGGCCGGAGTCCGGCGGATTCTTCGAGCTTGCGGTGGAGCGCGTAGGGGCGGCCATTCCGGACGGCGAGGAACGGCTGGCGGGCCAGTAGCTCGCGGGATGTGTCGATTCGCCAGGTGGCGGTGAGTAGCTTTCTGAGCTGCATCAAAGTCCTGAGGGAGTCGTGTGGCACCTGATCGATATAGATATCGGCCGTTTCGGGCAGGGTGGAGGCGAACGTGGCCGGCGGGGTGTGGCAGGCGCAGTCGGCGAGTTCCGCGATGTCGGTTCGCCCTCGGCATGCCTGTGGCAGGTCGCCGGCGATCGGCCAGCATTCCGGCGGGTAGCTGTCGTCGTGGGTGACCCAGCCGATGCTGCCCGCGTGTGCGGCGACGACCGGGTATTCGCCGTGGGCGTCGGCGGGTTCGCGCATGTCGAACAGGTAGAACACGCCGCCGCCGTTGAACGCGAACGGCAGCGCTCCGGGCATGTGTTCCGGGAGTTGGTAGGCCAGCGTCATCGCCCGTACGCCGCTCGGGCCGTCGGTCGGGAAAAGCTGCAACACGCGGTCGCCGTTGGCGAGAACACCGCCGTCCGACCAGGTCAGCAGGCCGAGATAGCTGGGTGGCAGCGGCCGGTCCGGCAGCCGCCAGGGGCTCGCGTCGATCGGCTGACGAATCTCGGCGATGAAGTCGGCAAGCCGTCGCGGTGTCGCTCCCGGCTGACGATCCTGATGCTCGAACACCGACGACCAATCCACAGGGCCAGATCATGCCGCATGCCCGTCATCGGCTCCCCGTTACCGCGCGGTAGGCCATCAGCCGGCGGATCTGCTGTGCACGATGTTCGACAGCGGGGTGCTCCGGTGGGCGGCGCAGTGGCGGTCCCAGCCAGCGGCAGAGTTGACGCAGCCCGAGGAGGATCGCGCCGTCGTTGATGGCGATCTCGTGCCCGGGTGGCAGGGGGCGGATGCGCTGGTAGCCGCTCAGCAGGGCGGGTAGCAGGGCGGCCGGTCCGGTTTCATGATCGTGAAGATGGAAGTGGCTGAGGTCGAACCAGGGGTCGGTGCCCCGGGTCTCCCCGAAGTCGATCAGGCCGGTGTAGTGGCCGTCGGCGCAGAATATCTGCGTGAGGTCGAAGTCGCCGTGCGAGAGCGTCGCCGGAGCCGGCGGGCCGGCGCGTTCGCGCTCGACGAGGTCTTCGACGGTGCGGATCGCGGCCCGGTCGAACAGGGAGGTCAGCGGCCCAGGCCATGGCTTCGGTAGGTACGAAACCAGGAAATCCTCGTATCGCGGGTACTCGGCCGGTAACGGCCACTGACGGTTCTGCCTGCGGATGAAGCCGAACCCGTCGACCGGGATCCGGTTGATGACGGCGAGGTCGGCGCCGGCCTGCTCGACGATCGAGGCCGCGAGCGCCGGGTCGTTGAGGTGAGCCACCGGTGCGCCCACGATTTCGGTGGTGACCATCGTCGAGCGCCCGATGTCGCTGTTGAAGGGTTCGACGTGGACGATGTCAGCGACCCTGACACCGAGTAGCCGCAGGCGCCGGTACAACTCGGCTTCCGTTTCGAGGTTCTCGTCGGCTTCCTCGGCGATACGCAGGTAGAAGACCTCTGATTCCCGCTGGATCCGGTAGACCTGCGTGGAAACACCCTCCGCGGTCCGCTGACAGGTCACCGGTACGGAGGAGCCGAAGATCCTGTGCAGGAGCGCATGGGCGGCGGTCTCGTCGATGTCTGCCTTCCGGGGCAACCGCGTCCTCCATTGCCTGAGCCCGCCGGTAACCGACCGGTTTTACAGGTCGTCAGCAGCTCTCTGTTGTCCTCGGGCGTCCGGGCCATCTATACCTGAGGAATCAGGTAAACCCGACGATGTGGTCGTGGCACTGTCCGGCGGTCAGTGATGGGGATACGGGCCTGCTGCGTTGGTCGGCGGCCACGTGCAGCTTGGTACTGAACCCGCCCCGGAAGCGGCCCAGGGTTTCGGGTTCGGTGCCGGTCGGCGTCAGGATAGGACAGGGTCTGCGAGGGTTGGTGGTGGGCGCCGGCGGCGTGTTGGTGGGCGCGGACGACGGTGGAGTCGATGCCGACGGTCCAAATCGGGGTCGTCGGTGTCCGGGCGCAGCCGCTCGGCGATGCGCTGCCAGATCCCGTCCCGACCCACTGGCGTTTGCGCTGGTATTCAGTCCGCCAGTTCCCGAAGCGGGGTGGTAGGTCACGCCATTGGATACCGGTGCGTTCCCGGAGCAGGAATCCGGAGATGGCGGTCCGGTGGTCGTTTCAGCGGTGACCGCGGGGTGGGGTCTGCGGCAGTAGTTGCTTCGCGCAGCTCCCGCTCGGCGCCCGCCGATGTTCCTGACAGGTTCGTCAGGTATCGCGCCGCAGCCAGCGGGATCACAGCTGGCAGGTTGAGCCAGTCGGTCTGCGCCCTGCGTCCCGATTCGGTCGGCCTGAGTAGACTGAGATCCCTGATGGTCTCCGGTTCCCCGTTGCCGCCAGGCCGCTTGCGGCAAGCACTCGACGTCCTTGAGGTGGCCTGCTGCGGCGCGCCCGCGTGGGGCAGGGGCCGACCAATCCTGCCGGGTGAACCCTTGCGGTTTGGGCCTGGGTTGCTGACAAACAGGCCCGCATCATACGAGATGCGTTGAGGCCGTCAGAAGGCTTGTAGCCCAGATTGTCTAGGCGTCCAAAGTGTCCACAATTGGGAACTGTAGTTCCGTTGCTCACTGATCGACATCACGCGAGCGTGGACGTGACGAGTCCCTCCCATTACCCTTGTTGTTCGGGAGGAACTGTGACCGATGTAGTCGTTACCGCTACGACCCCTGATGGTTCTCGCCATCAAGAAGTGCTCGGTGAGTGGCTTCGAGCCGAAGATGCCCTTCGTGGCCGTGTGCGTAATTCGATGCAACCACAAACCCAAGAATCAATGGGGGCATTGTCGGACGGAATAATCGTTGCTATCGGCTCAGGGGGTATCCTTACCGCCTTGGTCACATCTCTTGTGAACTGGCTCACGCGTGACAAATCGACAGCCTCGGAAGTTAACAGGCCGATAATCACGGTGACTCTTCCGGATGGCATGGTTATTAGAATTGATAGCCAGGGCGCGCTAAATCCGTCGGAGGTCGCGGCGGCCGTCGAATCTATTGACCGCCGGGCCGAAGAATGACTTTGTTTGACCCGGCTAAGTCTCGTGCAGTTTATGTTGGCGTGAGTCGATATGAGCATATGCCAGATCTGCCATCCGTTGAACAGAGTACCTTGGATCTCGCGTCGACTATGTCGGATGCGTATCTCGGCGCGATTCCTGAGGCAAATTCAACAAAGTTGATCAACCCTCCGGATCAACAGACTGTCGGCGACGCCTTGGAGTCGGCTGCTGATTTCGCGGACGATATGCTTCTCTTCTATTACGCTGGCCATGGTGTCAGCGGATTGACTAGAAGTGATCTTTACCTTTCCCTGCCCGGGACAAGGCCGCCGAGGCCTGCGTTCAACGCTGTCCAATATAGTCTCGTGCGTGAAGTCATTCTTGGCAGTAAAGCGGCCGTTAGGGTCGTTATGCTTGATTGTTGCTTCTCGGGTAGGGCGGCGCTGCCGGGCCTCTCGGAAAATCTGAGTCGTGTCAAGGCTGAACTCGAGATTGCTGGCGCCTACGTCTTAACGGCGAGTCCAGCCAACGCCATAGCGCTTGCGGGTGAGACGCACACCGCGTTCACCGGTGAGTTGATAAATCTCCTAAATGAAGGTGTGCCGAGCAGCGAGAAGTACCTTACACTTGACGCAATATATACGCAGCTACGTTCACGTATGCGAAGGCGAAACTGGCCTGAGCCTCAAAGGCTCACAACAGCTTCGGCTGACCAGCTGGGATTAGTCATAAACCGGTCTTACAGTGCCGACGAATCGCCGCGTCAATCGATACCTCGCCCTTCCGCGCAAATATCATCTGAGCGTTTGCAGTTCGAGAATTCAAGGTTCTCGGCACTTCAGGACCGCCAAGCCAAATTTAGGAAAAAGTATGGAAAAAGAGATCGGGGTGTCCGGGTCAGGCTTCGTCGCGCCGTAAATGGAATTTTAGGTCCTTCGGGAAGCGGGCGCGAAAATGACTGCTGTCTTGTTCCTGCGGGTGCCTCGCGGCGAATATTCATGGCTGCGAGTTCGAGTCGGCCACTGAAGACTTTAAGGTGTCCTATCTGCGGCAGTGTCATAAACGACTGGAGCAGTGAGATCGCCCCGCGCTTCCTGTGGGTCGATGAACCCGGTGGTTCGATCATAAAGATCGATAAGGGTCAGTATAAGACTCTGCTTGAGCGCTTTCCTGATGGGCGGCTGGATGCCATGCGAGAGTGCACGGTGTTGCACGGTAGTGATTGTCATTCGAGGTCATCGCATGCGCTTCCTGACCTATATGGAGAGTATGGTTCACCGATAGCGATCGGGCTGATTGGTGGCATTGCCGCAGGAAAGACTCTTCTGCTCGCGGCGATGATCAACGAATTGACCAACAATATTGATGTGCAGCGAAAATTCGGTGTTACGCCATCGCCGTTGCACCTCAGGATTGAGCGGGAATACTTCCGTAGAACTGTTCATCCGTTCTGCAATTTACGCAGAGAGGCGTCGAAGACATTGGTAATGCAGAGCGAGCTAACATATGTTCTCAAGTTGGACAGTGACTATGCTGGACGCTCCTTTGCGGTGGCCTTCTTTGATCTTTCTGGAGAATACTTCTATCAGCTCGACAGTGTGCGTGCAACCGGTTTCGTTAAGGGTGCGAGCGCCTTCATATTTGTCGTTGATCCTGTTTCTGCGACTCCCACCCTGGTGCCGCCCGGAAAGGGGCGATGGCCTGCTCCTTCCGGATTTGCCGCACCTGTGGAAGTGTTGAGGGAATGCCGCGCAGATCCGGGAGACCCATTTATTCCTGCGCCGGCGGCCATTGTGGTGACCAAAGGGGATTTGATTCGTGACGCTGATCCGCTGATCGGCAAGTGGCTCGATCGCGAAGACACCTTGGATCTCAAGACGTCCAGCGAGGAGAGCAAGGACATTTACTCGTTCCTTGCAGGTCGGGATGCAAGGCCTTGGCTGTATCCAGCGGAGGCCTTCATGGACGCGAGTCTTCATGTTGCTTCCGCGTCGGGAGTTGACGTCCTCGACAGCGGCTATTTTCCCTCTCACGGATTTGGGCAGCGCCGGGTGTTGCGGCCATTGCTGTCTATTTTTGCAGCGCTGGGAATCGTCGATCGCCGATTGCTATTTCCTTAATCTTAGCAGCGTGGCAGGTCTTTGTTGCAGCGCTGGGTGCGTTCGATATAGGAGCTGGCGGCTGAAAGCTGGTTCCATCGGAATCGTTAGTCCTGGAGAGACGGCCGAACCCTTCCGTACCGAGAGCGCCGTCAAGCGCTGTACCTGGACAACACCGAGGTGCAGCTGAACACCACGACCGGGGCGGTGGCCGCCTACCGCTACTACGAGTTTGACGGTCGAACCGTGGCGATGCGCCATACCTGGCTTCGGCGTTGTCGGTCCGAGGCTGATCGGGTGGAGCGGTCTTGTACGTGGTGCGTAGTGGCTGCTCGTGGCGTCAGCTGCCGGTTGACTTCCCCGCCCTGGTAGACGGTGTTCGGGCAGGTCCGGCAATGGGAGAAGCGCCATGTCACCGAACGCATCGTGGAGGAGCTACGCGAAGAACTGCGTCTGGAGCAGGAGCGCGGAGCCGAGCCGTCGGCTGGTGTCATGGACTCGCGGTCGGTCAGAACCGCCGACGCGGTCCGTAGCGATACCTGCGGCTACGGCGCCGGGATGAAGATCAACGGCCGGAAGCGGTTCATCGTCACCGACACCCTTGGCCTGCTGGTCACGGTGTGCGTGATGTCGGTGTCGTGGCAGGACCGTGGCGGCGCGAAGACGACCCTGCTCGACACCTATCCTTTCTCGCCTATCCGGCACGTGTTCGCCGGCCAGGGGCTTCGTGGGCCGGCTGGTCGACTGGGCCGCTGAAACACTCGCTACCACCGTCGAGATCGTCCGCAAGCCCGCCGGCCAGGTCGGCTTCGTCGTACTTCCGAAGCGGTGGGTGATCGAGCGTCGCATCGCCTGGCTGACTGCCCACCGTCGTCTGGCCCGCGACTACGAACCTGACCCCGCAGTGTCCGAGGTCTTGGTCGGCTGGGCCGCGATCAACACCATGACCCGCCGCCTCGACCGAGGCAGGCCCGCCACTCGCCAAAGCCGCCGGACGTTCAGCACGTCCGGATAACAGCACTCCCAAACGCTCACTGAGATTCCGAATCCGTGAGGCCCTCGCCAGCAGCTAGCCGGACGCCTCCCGATCGGCGACCTGGCGGCGCTTGAGCACGCGAACGCCCTACGGATAGGCCGAGGCTGATTGAGCGACAGTGCTCCTGAGCGTTCCAATACGAAGCCCTTGTAGTCGATTGGCATGATCGGACAGTGGTCCTTGCCCACGATCCACACCGTCTGGGGATCGGGTGCATCCTTGCGGCCTGGCCCGTCGCCTCTCGCCCGTCGTGGCTGGACGATGGCGCGGGTCTCGTTCCAGCCGCAACAGTGACGGGAACATACGAAACGCCAACGTGTGATCTCACCATCGCGACAACGAGGATGAACGGACACGATCATGGACTGTGATCGCCGATCCTCGCTATGGCAACGACGGGAGCGCGTGATCGGCCAATGTGTGCGCTGACCAGCGCTGCCAGCCGTGTGGCGCCTTGATCTCGTGCACGCCGCGGTCCTTCGCCGAACCGCATCTGCCAGTCGTGCAGGTCACGGTCGCACACCGAGAGCGCGACATGGCATTACGCGGCGTATGTCACCATGGCGACCACAATGGATGGTGATCGAGATGGGTGGAGCCTCCGGATGGGCCAGCACGACATGATCCGGCCGCTACCGCACTTCCTGAAGGACAATGCCCTGCGGTACGGCGACCGGCTCGCGTTCGCTGACGACCACCGGCGGGTCACCTGGGCAGAACTGGCCGACCGGACGGCGCGGCTGGCGTCGGGGCTCGGTGCCGGCCGCGGCGACCGGGTGGCGTTCGTGCTCGGCAACAGCGTCGATCTGGTGGAGGTTCTGCTGGCCACCGTGCGGGCGGCAGCGATCGGGGTACCGCTGAGCCCACACGCCACCGACGCCGAGCTGACCGCCCTGCTGGCCGACTGCGAACCGGCCGTGCTGGTCACCGACACCCGGCACGCCGACCAGGCCCGCCGGGTGGCCGGCGGAGTCCGGGTGCTCGTCACCGGCGACATCCCGCTGGGGGAGACGGCGGCCCTCGACGATCTCGGCCTGGACGAGCCGGCGTTCATGCTCTACACCTCCGGCACCACCGGCTCGGTCAAGGGTGTCGTCTCCACCCAGCGGGCCGCCCTGTGGTCCGCGGTCACCTGCTACGGCCCGGTGTTCGGCCTGACCGCCACCGACCGTCTGCTCTGGCCGCTGCCGTTGGCCCACAGCTTCGCCCATTCCCTCTGCGTCCTGGGTGTCACGGTCGCCGGGGCCAGCGCCCGGGTCACCGCGCAACCCGGCCCGGCCACACTGGCCCGCCTGCTGGCCGAGGAGGAGCCGACGGTTCTCGCCGGCGTGCCGGTCATCTACCGCCAGCTGCTCGACGCGGGGCCGATGGACGGCTCGTCGTTGCGGCTGTGCCTGACCGCGGGAGCGACCAGCGATCCGGCGTTGCGATCGGATGTCGAGAAGCTGCTCGGCGCCCCGTTGCTCGACTGCTACGGCAGTACCGAGACGTGCGGGATGATCGCCGTCGAGCCACCCGGCGGGCCCCGCACTCCCGGCAGCAGCGGCCCGCCGGCCCCCGGCGTCGAGGTCCGGCTGATCGACGGCGAGATCAGCGTGCGCGGCCCCAACCTGATGCTCGGCTACCACCGGCGCACCGACGCCCTGACCGACGGCTGGTACCGCACCGGTGATCTCGGCCGGTTCGACGCCGACGGCAATCTCAGCGTGGTCGGCCGGGTCAGCGACGTGATCAACCGTGGCGGCGTCAACGTGGACCCCGCCGAGGTGGAACTCGCTCTGCTCGCCCTGCCCGGTGTGCGCGACACCGCAGTGGTGGCGCGCGCCCATCCGCTGCTCGGCGAGGTCCCGGTCGCCTTCGTCGTCCCGGCCGACGAGTCGGCCGATCCCACCGGCATGCTGCGGGAACTGGCGCGACGGCTGTCGGCGTACAAGATCCCCGAGGAGATCGTCCTCACCCCGATCATTCCGCGTACGCCGTCCGGAAAGCCCCGTCGCCACCTGCTGCGGTCGGCGTTGGCAGCCGATCCCACCGACCGGTTCACCGGCACCTCCTCGGCCGCGCTGGTCCGGGCCGAGGTGGCCGCGCTCTGTGGCCCGGTGACCGACCTGGACGTCGCGTTCGCCGACCTGGGGCTGACCTCGATGGGCGCGATGACCATCTGGAACCGGCTGAGCCGGCGCACCGGGCTGCGACTGCCCGCCACCCTGTTGTGGGACCACCCCAGCCCGGCCGCACTGATCACCTGGCTGGACGCGCGGCTCGCCGGCGCCGCCACCGCCACCGGCCGGACGTCGCGGCCGCGGACCGAGCCGGTCGCGATCGTGGCGGTCGCCTGCCGCTATCCCGGCGGCGTGCGCAGCCCCGAGGACCTGTGGCGGCTGATCGACGGCGAGGTCGACGCCACCGGCGAGTTCCCCACCGACCGGGGCTGGGACGTCGACGGCCTGTACGACCCGGACCCGGACCGGCTCGGCACCACCGTCACCCGGCGTGGCGCCTTCCTGTACGACGTCGCCGATTTCGACCCGGCCTTCTTCGGGATCTCGCCTCGCGAGGCCCTGGCCACCGATCCTCAGCAGCGGCTCCTGCTCGAAGTCGCGTGGGAGGCCTTCGAACGCGCCGGAATCCCCGCGCCCAG
Source organism: Actinoplanes subglobosus (assembly GCF_042650585.1). Classification (NCBI taxonomy): domain Bacteria; kingdom Bacillati; phylum Actinomycetota; class Actinomycetes; order Micromonosporales; family Micromonosporaceae; genus Actinoplanes; species Actinoplanes subglobosus. The sequence continues at coordinate 375,184 of NZ_JBHSBL010000019.1, read as the reverse complement.
CCTGCGGGACTCCGACACCGGCGTCTTCGTCGGGCTGATGCCCAGCGACTACGGTCCGCGCCGGGAAGCCCACGAACTCGAGTCACACCTCGCCATCGGTTCGACCGGCAGCCTGGCCTCCGGGCGCATCGCGTACACCCTCGGTCTGCGCGGGCCCAGTCTGACCATCGACACCGCCTGCTCGTCGTCGCTGGTCGCGATGGACCTGGCCGCGAAATCGCTGCGTGCCGGCGAGTGCGGTCTGGCACTGGCCGGGGGCGTGACGGTGATGGCGTCGCCGCAGTCGTTCATCATGTTCAGCCGCCAGCGTGGCCTGGCCCCGGACGGCCGGTGCCGGCCGTTCTCGGCCGGCGCCGACGGCACCGCCTGGGGTGAGGGCGCCGGCGTGGTCCTGCTCGAACGCCTGGACGACGCCCGCCGCAACGGGCACCCGGTACTCGCGGTCCTGCGCGGTTCGGCGGTCAACGCCGACGGCGCCTCCAACGGGCTCACCGCCCCCAGCGGCGAGGCCCAGCGTGACCTGATCCGTCTCGCCCTGGCCGACGCCGGTCTGGGACCGCCCGACGTCGACCTGGTCGAGGGCCACGGCACGGGTACCCGTCTCGGCGACCCGATCGAGGCGAACGCGCTCGTCGACACCTACGGCCAGGGCCGGCCGGAACCGGTCTGGCTCGGCTCGGTGAAGTCGAACATCGGGCACACCCAGTCCGCCGCCGGCATCGCCGGGGTGATCAAGGTGATCGAGGCGATGCGGCACGGTGTGATGCCCCGATCGTTGTACGCCGACGACCCGTCCCCGCACGTCGACTGGTCCGCCGGAGCGGTGCGGCTGCTCGATACGGCCCGTCCGTGGCCGGCGGGTCCGCGTCCGCGCCGTGCGGCGGTGTCCGCGTTCGGGCTGGGCGGCACCAACGCCCACGTGATCATCGAAGAGCCGGCGATCGAGGAGTCGGACCCCGGCCGGCCGTCGCCCGGGTGGCCCGCCGTGCCGTGGCTGCTGGGCGCCGCCGACGAGGCGGGACTGCGGGCCCGGGCCGCCCACCTTGCCGCGGTGCCCGCGGCGGGGGAGACGGGCCGGACGTCGCTGGATGTGGCGTTCTCCCTCGCGACCGGCCGTGCGCCGCTGCGTCACCGGGCCGCCGTGCGTGCCGGTGACCGCGAGGGACTGCGTGCCCTGGCCGACGGCATCCCGCACCCGGCCGTGACCAGGATCCCGACCCGTCCGGAACCGTGTCTGGCCTTCCTGTTCACCGGTCAGGGCGCGCAACGGCTCGGCATGGGCCGCGAGCTGGCCGCCGCCTTCCCGGCTTTCGCCGAGACCTACGACCTGGTCGGTACGGCGTTCACGCCCTACCTTCCGCGACCGCTGCGTGAGGTGGTCGACGGTACGGACGCCGGCCTGCTCCACCGCACCGACTACGCCCAGCCCGCCCTGTTCACCTTCGAGGTGGCACTGCACGCGCTCTACCGGGCCTGCGGCGTCCACCCGCACCGGCTGGCCGGACACTCGATCGGGGAACTGACCGCCGCGTACGTCGCCGGGGTGCTGTCGCTCGCCGACGCGGTCCGCCTGGTCGCCGCCCGGGGCCGGCTGATGGCGGCGCTGCCGGCCGGCGGCACGATGATCGCGGTGCGCGGCACCGAGGCCGACGTGGCGAAACTCCTCCCCGACGCCGGTGACCTGGTGGCGATCGCCGCGGTCAACGGCCCGGACACGGTGGTGGTCGCCGGGCCGGAGGAGGCGGTGACGGCGCTGGCCGAGCGGCTGGACGCCCGATACGACCGGCTGCACGTGAGCCACGCGTTCCACTCACCGCTGCTCGATCCGATGCTCGACGAGTTCCGCATCGTCGCGGAGTCGGTCACCTACCGTCAGCCGTCGGTGCCGGTGACGAGCGCGCTGACGGGTTCGGCCGACCTGGCGACCGCCGACCACTGGGTGCGGCACGTGCGGGAGACGGTCCATTTCTCCGCCGCGATGGCCGACCTCGCCGCCGTACCCGTGTCCGCCTTCGTCGAAATCGGCCCGGCCGCCGTGCTGTCCGTGCTGGCCGAACGGTGCGTCTCCGCCGACGCCTTCGTTCCCGGTGCCGGAGCGCTCGCCGGTTTCCTCGACAATCTGGCCACCCTGCACGTGCACGGTGTGCCGGTGGACTGGCCCGCCGTCTACGCCGCCAGCGGCGCCCGGCGCTGTGACCTGCCCACCTACCCGTTCCAGCGGCAGCGTCACTGGCTCAACGGCGCCGAGCGGCCACCGCTGCTCGGTGGCCCGCTGCCGGATGCCGACGGCAGCCGAACCCGTAGTTCGGGAGTCCTGTCGACGGCCCGCCAGCCCTGGCTGGCCGACCATGTGATCGGCGCGGACCCGATGGTCCCGGCCGCCGCCCTGGCCGAACTCGCCTTCCAGTCCGTGGCCCCTGCCGCCGCGGGGACGGCCGTCCGGCTCGCCGAGCTGTCCCTGGGCACGCCTCTGACGCTGACCGGCCCGGCCGACGTCCAGGTCGTCCTGGACGCCCCGGACACCGCCGGCGACCGCGAGCTGACCATCTGGTCACGGCCCACCGGGTCGGCGGACCGCTGGATCAGCCACGCCACCGCCACCGTCACCGCCCCGACCGGCAGGATGCCCGCGGTGCCGGGGACCTGGCCGCCGCCCGGCGCCCGGCCGGTCACCGTCGACTACAGCCGCCTGGTGGGCGCGGGATTCCATTACGGTCCGGCGTTCCGCGCGGTCACCGCGGTGTGGCGAGGACCCACCGAGGTGTACGCGGAAGTCGCTCTGCCGCCGGCGGCGGCCACCGACGCCACCCGTTTCGGAGTGCACCCCGCCCTGCTCGACGCCGCCCTGCACGCCAGCCTGCTGGCCGAACCCCCCGACCGGCCCCGGATCCCGTTCGCTCTCGAAGGCGTGGAACTGCACACCGCCGGAGCGGCCACCGCACGGGTCGTGCTGTCCCCGGTCACTCCGGACACCACCCGGGTCACCATGACCGATCAGCTCGGCCGGCCGATCGTCACGATCGACGCCCTGGTGACGCGCCGCATCGCAGGCCAGGACCCGATCGTTCAGCGAGCACTGCACCGCCTCACCTGGCCGCCCGCACCCACTGAGGTGGACGGCAAACCCTACGAGATCTGGTACGCCGACGCCGGAGAGGTGGCCGCCGATCCGCCGGCCCGAGCCCGGGTGCTGCTCGAAAGGACCCTGGCCCGGGTCACCGGGTGGCTCGCCGCCGATCGCCCCGGCCGTCTCGTCGTGGTCACCGAGCGGGCCACCGGCGAGGACCCCGACCCGGCCGCCGCAGCGGTCTGGGGGATGCTCGGCAGTGCCCAGGCCGAACATCCCGGCCGTCTCACCGTCGTCGACCTCTGCGGCGAACCCGCTTCCACCGCGGTCCTGCACCGGGCGGCCGCCCTGGCCGAGCCGCGGGTGGCCATCCGGGCCGGAATCGTCCACGCGCCCCGCCTGGCTCCCGCCGGCGTCGCCGACACCGTCCCGCCGGCACTGGACCCGGCCGGGACCGTCCTGATCACCGGCGGGACCGGCGCTCTGGGCACGATCCTGGCCCGCCACCTGGTCACCGGCCATGGAGTACGGAATCTGGTGCTCGCCAACCGGACCGGAGCCGTGCCCGCCTGGGTCGCCGACCTCGACGCACAGGTCACCGTCACCGCCTGCGATGTCGGTGACCGTGCCGCCGTCGCCGCCCTCGTCGACTCCTGCGGACCGGCTCTGACCGCGGTGTTCCACCTCGCCGGGCTCCTCGACGACGGCGTCCTCACCGCGATGACCCCGGCACGGATCGGCGCCGTGCTCGGACCCAAGTCGGACGCGGCCTGGAACCTGCACGAGGCCACCGAACACCGGAGCCTGGCCGCCTTCGTCCTCTACTCCTCGGCTTCCGGGGTGATCGGCCGGCCGGGACAGGCCAACTACGCCGCCGCGAACGCGTTCGTCGACGCCCTGGCCGCCCACCGCAACGCCCGCGGCCTGCCGGCCCAGTCCCTGGCCTGGGGATTGTGGGACGGCGACGGCCACGGCATGGCCGGCCGTCCGTCGCCCGGCCCGGCGCGCCGCGCGCTGACCGGGGGTGGCATCCGGGCGATCAGCGCCGAGCAGGGGATGGCTCTGCTCGACCGGTCGCTGCGCAGCACCGACTCGTTGCTGGTGCCGATCGCGATCGACGTCCCGGGCACCGGAGCGCCCGCGATCCTCACCGGCCTGGCTCCCGCGGCCGGTCCCACCACGGCCGCGAAGCCGATCACCTGGCGGGACACCCTGGCCGGTCTGCCGGCCGGCGAACGCGGCGGCGCCCTCCGGGAACTGGTCGGGGCGGTGGTCGCCGACCTGCTCGGATTCCCGGACGCCACCGCGTTCGGGTCCGGCCGTCACTTCAAGGACGTCGGACTGGACTCACTCGCGGCCATCCAGCTCCGTGACCGGCTCAGCGTCGCCGCCGGTGTCCGCCTGAGCGCCACGATCGCCTTCGACCATCCGACGCTGGCGGAGCTCACCGAACACGTCCGGACCGTCATGGGCGACCCCGTCACGGACCGGCCTGCCGCCGGCGAGCCGCCGACGGCACCGCCCGGGCAGACCACCGGCGAGCGGTTCACCGCGATCTACCATCGGGTGATCCGCGAGCAGGGCCCGTCCGCGGCGATGACGTTGCGTTACCTGGCCTCGTACGGAATTCCCACGTTCGACGCCGGCCACCGGGCCGCGCACACGCCCGCCCCGTTGCGGCTGGCGACGGGTCACCCGTACCGGGAACCGGTCTTGATTTTTTTGCCCGGCTATCTGGCGTTGCACGATCCGGCGCCGACCGGTCTGGGTCAGGCGCTGGACGGCCACCACGACCTGTTCATGCTCGCCCACCCGGGCTTCGGGACGCGGCCCGGACCGGTCCCGGACAGCGTGCCGACGCTGGTCGGGCTGCATGCCGCGACGGTTCGTGAGCTGGCCGGTGACCGGCCGTTCGTGCTGATCGGGCACAGCACCGGCGGGGGCGTGGCGCATGCCGTCGCCACGCACCTGACCGCTGTGGGCAGCCCGCCGCGGGCGGTGATCCTGGCCGACGCCCATCACAGCAGCGCCGGTCGTGAGGATCCGCGGGCGCTCGCGCTGGTCGACGCCGACCGGAATCGGCCGGCGGAGATGTTCGACGGTGTCTTCTCGGACGCGGTGATGATCGCCGGAGGCGCCTACGTGCGCCTGTTCGAGGGCTGGGAGCCGGAACCGTCCCGTCTGCCGACCCTGCTGGTGCGGGCGGCCCCGACGAGGGAGATGCGCGAGATCGATCCGGCCGGGCGCTGGGAGCCGTGCTGGCCGTGGCCGCATGACGTGGTCGACGTGGCGGGCGACCACTACTCGATGCTGACGACCGATGCCGGGGCCACCGCCGACGCGATCCGCTCCTGGCTGGAGGGTCTACCTTAGGAAACTCTTAATAACGTTAAGTGTTGGAAGGGTAGCATAGAGTCAATTACATTGTTATAGGCATACGTATGGATCTATGCGCTGTTGCGGTAGATCAACTTGCACGGACGGCTCTGTATCGTTGGAACCTTCCGGTCCAAAGTGATGCCCGTGAATTCCACCGGTATGGCAGGTTCCTTCAACCGCACGGGCCCGTCGGCCTCAGCGTCCGTCTGGTTCGCGACGTCGGGCTTCATCGCGATCCTCGGTTTTCTCCTCCTGCCCTACATCGGCCTCGGCGGAGACGGCCAGAACTTCTACTACATGGGGATCAGCGCCGCCACCACCTGGGCGGTCATCGCGGGAGCACAGCGTGTGCGCCGGTCACGTCGGCTGCCGTGGCTGGTGCTCGCCGCGGGACAGTTCTCCTACACCCTCGGCGACGTCGCCTACTACGTCGCCCACGCGATCTTCGACAGTGACGCCTTCCCGTCCGTGGCCGACCTCTTCTACCTGCTGCAATACCCACTCGTGGGTGCCGCGCTGGTCCTGCTGGTCCGCCGGCGAACCCCGTCCTGGGACATGGCGACCCTGCTCGACGCGGCGATCCTGGCGCTCGGTCTCGGCCTGCTCTGGTGGGTCTACCTGATCGGCCCGCTCGCCACCGACTACGACGCGTCCGAGTCACTGGCGAGCATCCTGGTCTCCATCGCCTACCCGGTCATGGACCTGATCGTGCTCGCCACCGCCATCCGGCTCGCCGTCGGCGCGGGCTCCCGCTCGACGGCGTTCCGCCTGCTGATGGCCAGCCTCCTGGCCATGCTCGCCGCCGACATGCTGTACGGGCTGCAGACCGCGAACGACACCTACCAGGACGGCGGAGCACCGGACGTGCTGTGGCTCACCGAGTACGTGCTGCTCGGCGCGGCCGCACTGCATCCGAGTATGCGGACGCTGGACCAGCGGGCCAAGGTGGCGCTGCCCAACGTCACCGGCGGCCGGGTGCTCCTGCTGACGTTCGCCGCGCTGCTGCCCATGGTGCTGCTCTACGCGCGGTACATCACCCAGGAGAACGCGGGCGCACCGATCGTCCTGCTCTGCGGTGTCAGTCTGTTCGCCCTGGTGATCACCAGGATGTGGATGGTTCTCGGCATCCAGCAGCGTCTCGCGATCGTCGACGATCTGACCGGCCTCAACGCCCGCGGCGTCCTGTTGTCCCACCTCGACCTGGAAGTCGAACGAGGACACCGATACCGGCAGGAGGTGGGATTCCTGCTGATCGACGTCGACCAGTTCAAGCTCATCGAGCAGATCCACGGACAACCCGGCGGCCACGAGGTGCTCGCCGAACTGGCGCAACGGCTGGTCCGGCTCTCCGGGAACGCCGCGATCCTCGGACGGATGGGCGCCAACATGTTCGGCGCCGTCCTGCCCGGCTACAGCGGCGGCAACCTCAGAGGCGCCGCGATCCGCGTCCGGGAGGTGATCGAGACGGAGAAGTTCGCCGTCGGCGACCAGGAGGAGGTCCGCGTCACCGTGTCGATCGGTCTCGCCGGTCTGCACGAGGACGGCGTCTCCTCCGGTGACCTGCTCGACCACGCCGAGAAGGCCCTGCGACGGGCCAAGACGGCCGGCCGCAACCGCGTCTACGCCAGCACCGGGCCCGTCGAACCGCGCTGGTAGCGGCACTCCCGGATCCAGCACGTCCCACGCACCGATACCGTCCTCCTACTACCCGCCGGGCCGGTACACCATGATCAGCGGTTGGCGGGGTCCTCGCCGGGGGCGGGTAGGTAGCAGGTGCTGGCCAGCACGACGGCGACCCGGCCGAGGTCCTTGGTGGTGGTCACGGTGACGGAGGTGCCGGTGGCCGGGTCGAGTGCGGACACGGTGCCGCGGGTGTCGTCGGCGAAGGTCTGCTGATCGGTGATCTGCCAGCCCCGCTGCTGCCAGTCGTGAGTCAGCCTCTGCAGGGCGCTGAGCTGGTCGCCGGCGTCGACGGCGATGTTCGCGGCTCCTTGGAGCTGCCAGGCCCGGTCGGGGCGGTCCGTGCCGGTGGTGCCGGAGCACGGCACGGTGGTGGTCTTCCAGCCGTCGAGGCGGTTGCCGAGCGCCGCGGCCACCTGGTTGACGCTGTTGTCGGCCTGGGTGGTGGCGTCGGCCACCGTGCGGGTCTGCACGGGCTTCTCCCTCGCTGGTCGGCTGCTGACGGGGGTGTTCTCCGGGGTGCGGTCGGTGCATGCGGCGGTGGCGACGATCGTCGTGACGGTCAGCAGGATGCCGGCGTGGCGTCGGCGGTTCACGTCAGGGGGCCTTTCCGAAGGCGCGGGCGGAGTCGTAGTCGCCGGCGATGATCGCGGCCTGGGCGGACAGGATCCGGCTGGGCTGCCCGCCGGAGTTGTCCCAGTAGCCACTGTGCCCCGAGGTGTCGGCGTGCAGCAGGTTGGCGCCGAAGGCGGGGTCGTGCGGTGGCGGGCCGTGGACGTCCTGGGCGGCTCCGTACAGCCAGGTTCCGATGATCGGTACGCCGATCATCCAGCCGGTGCTGTGTTCGGGGCGGGCGACGAAGTTGTCGTCGCCGGCGGCGCTGACCCACGTGTGGGTGGTGCCGGTGCTGAGCTCGCTCGCGTTGTCGACGCGCATGCCCGGGCTGCCGACCGCGACCATGTCGGACACGGCCAGGCCGTCACCGGTGCTGCCGGCCTCGCCGAGCACGGTGCTGCCGTAGCTGTGCCCGATCGCGGTGATGTGCACGTCGCCGCTGGTGTGGGTGGTGTGCAGGCCGTCGACGAACGCGTCCAACGCGGCCGCGCCGTCGCGGCTCTTGTCGCCGAACGGGGCGGTGACGATGTCGGTGTCGATACGTGGCGGATCGTAGCCGAGCCAGGCGATCACCGACACCTGTTCGCCGGGTGCGGTGAAACCGGCCGCGGTGTTCTGCAGGGATTCGGCCCGGCTGATCTGGCCGCGGATGCCGTCGAGTTCGGTGCCGACGCCGGGCACCAGCAGCGCGGTGTGCGCGGCGGTGTCGGGGTCGCCGACCGCTACGGCGGCTCTGCCGTCGCCGGTGGGGTCGAAAGTGAGCAGCAGCAGAGGGGTGGACCCGGTCTCGGCGTCTTCGAGCCGGTTCAGCAGGTTGACGGCCCGGTCGTGCTGGGTGTTGCCGTGATCTTGGCGGTGGTTGACGTTGTCGCCGATGTAGTTGCGCAGCGCCAGCTGGTTGGCGGCGTCGCGGTCGGCGGCGGGTAGCCCGTCCAGGGTGCCGATCCGGTCCGGCCATCCGGTCAGGTAGAGCTGCCGGTCGTCGGCGGACAGGCCAGCCCACCAGACTCTGACCGCGGCCGGGTCGGTGCCGGCGGCGGGGATGCGGTCCGGGGTCAGGCCGAGGACGGCGGCGGCGGCCCGCGCGGCCTGGCCGGCCTGGTGGTACTCCCAGGCGTTCTGTCCCCGGGAGACGTCGCGGAGCGCGGTGAGAGCACGGGCGACACGCTGGTCGGCGGCGGTGGCCTCGGCCACGATCCGGGTGAGCAGATCGGTGTAGATGCCGGCGTTCCGCACATGCCGGCGGTGTACCTGCTCGAGATCCGGATCATCGGCGGCGAGCAGGCTCATCGCCGGGGGAGTGACCCGGCCGTCGTCGTCGACGGTCAGCCCGGCGGCGACGGCGCCGTCCACGGCTCCGCGCAGACGCCGCTGCAGGTCGGTGAAGTCGTCGACGGCCCGGCGCAGCACGCTCGCCGCGGTGCGGGCCCGCATCGCGGCGACCTCGAACTCGTCGTCGAGGTCGCCGAGCCGGTCGTGGGCGGCCGTGGCCGCGGCCCCGGCCCAGCCGGAGGCCCGTAGCGGGCCGGTCAGCCCGGTGCCGGTGTCCTGTTCGAGCCGGGTGTACCGGTCGGTGAGTTGCTGCCAGGCATCGGCGGCGGCCGCGAGCCCCTGTGGTCGGGCGTCCTGCAGGTCCGGGTAGGAGACCATGTCACCGGCCCCGGATGTCGAACAGGTCGGCGTTCGCGTGATCGGTGTACCGGTAGTCGCGGGCGCATCCGGCCAACGCGTCCCCGAGCGCCTCCAGGTACCTGCCGAACCGGGTGGCGTCGCCGGTCCAGGCGTCCAGGAGCGACTCCAGCGCCGCCCTGGTCTCCCAGCCGGGCAACCCGGACATCGCCGTCTCGGTGGCCGGGCCGACGTCGCGGGCGCCCTGCCCGACCCGGTCCCGCAGTCCACCGCACACCCGCGCGGCCGTCTCCAGAATCAACGGATCAACCCGTACCTCATCGGCTTCCACGCCTCGGAACCTATCAATGCGCGGCAAAACGGCTGGTCACCACGATCACCTCGCGGGCCACCCGCCGCGTCTCCCGCAAACCCCGCGTGACGTCCTCGCCGATGAGCAGGTGCGGGAGAAAGTAATTCCGGCTGATCAGGTGGGACCGCCCGGCTCGGTTCCGGGAGTCGTCGCTCTGTCGAGCTTGCGCGCACCGGCGGCGACGATCGCCGCGAACTCGGCGTCGGTCACGTAGTTCGGCTCGTCGCGCGGGCGCTCAGTGGTGAAAGTCGCGACCACGTCACCACGGGCCACCGCGGCCGTCAATTCCCGGGCCCCATTGAGACCGCCCTCCGACATGACGACACTCCAGGATTCCGCGATGGCGGCCGCGTTCGTACCGGCGCCGGGTAGCGGCACGCGAGTGACGCGGTAGTCGGTCTCCTGCATGGCGTCGCTGTATTCGGGGCACATCGTCGGCTGCTCCATGAGGTCCTGAACTGTCGCGTTGGCCCACGTGGCTCCCGGCTCGCCGATCGTCATGGACACGGACCGTCCGTCCCGGACGAACGATCGGTGGAGCGCGTACCCGGAAAGGGTCTGGTCGTTGGGGTTGAGGCGCCGGAACCCGCAATAGTCGGTATAGCCGTATCGCTCTTCCACCACATTCGGGTCGGTCCCCGCGGACAGTTCGAAACCCGCCGGCATCTCCGCCACGGTGAGCAGCGCGGCTTCGAGGTGCCCGAGGTCGGGTGGATCGACGGTGACCATGGCCGCGGACATCGCGAGGGACACGGCAAAGGAACTCGGCATTCCTCCGACGGTAGGGCGCCGCAGACCGGTGCCAAGGCGGATTCGGGCTATCGCCCGCCTGATCCGTTCGCGGGCCCGCCGAAAGCGTCGGTGCGATCGCCCGCAGCGCCGTAGCGTCATGAGGGTGTCCAGGGATGGTCTGTCACGAGCCGCCGTCCTGACGGTGCTGATGTCGTTGTTCGTCGCGACGGTCGCGACTCCGGTGCGCGCTGTCCCGGCGGCGACCTGGTCAGACGTCGCCGCGGGGGATGACCACACCTGTGCGATCCGTGACGACCGTTCGGCCTGGTGCTGGGGAGACAATGCCGACGGTACCGTCGGCGACGGCACGACGCAGCGCCGCACCACGCCGACCCGGGTCGCCGGTGGCGGCTCCTGGAAGTCGGTGGTGCCGGGTTACAACCACACCTGCGGGATCCGTACGGACGGCACGCTGTGGTGCTGGGGCGCCAACTCCTACGGCCAGCTGGGGATCGGCACGGACGGCAGCGGGCGCACCACGCCGGCCCGAGTGGGCACGGAGGGCACGTGGGCCTCGGTGCACACCGGCGGCGTCCACACCTGCGCGATCCGCGCCGACGGCAGTCTGTGGTGCTGGGGCGGCAACTTCGACGGCGAACTCGGTGACGGCACGACAGACAGCCGTTCGACCCCGACGAGGATCGGTACCGGTACCGATTGGACCAACGTCGCGGTGGGGGCGGTCACCTGCGGTCTGCGTACCGCTGGAGCACTCTGGTGTTGGGGAAAGGTGACGGAGAACGGCAACCGGCCGACACCGGCACGAGTCGGTACGGCCTCGTGGCGCTCGATCAGCGGATCGTTCTCGCACGTGTGTGCCGTGGACACCGCGGGGGCAGTGTGGTGCTGGGGCGAGTATCCGGGCGGCTCCGTGGTGCCGGTGCCCTTCCGCATCGGCACGGCGACGTCGTGGTCGTCCGTCACGAGCGGCGACGGCCATGACTGTGTGCTCTCCGCTGCCGGCGCGACCTGGTGCTGGGGCGGTAACTACTACGGCGAGCTCGGTGACGGCACCCGGTCCTCCGCGAGCGCGCCGGTCCCGGTCAACACCGATCTGGTCTGGAAGCGGATCTCCGCCGGAGGCGACCACACCTGCGCCATCACCACCGCGGGCAGCCTCTGGTGCTGGGGCTTCAACAGCAGCGGGCAGGTCGGCGCGGGCACGAGCCCGGAGTCCACCGAAAGCCTCACCCCGCTGCGTGTCGGTGCCGGCACACGATGGTCCTCGGTTGCCGCGAGTGAGAGGCACACCTGCGCGCTGCGTACCGACAAGACCTTGTGGTGCTGGGGTGACGACACCGACGGCGAGCTCGGCGACGGTCCCGGGGTGACCCGCACCGGACCGGTCCGGGTCGCCGGTGGCGGGACCTGGAAAGCGTTCGACGTGGGCGGCCGCGACACCTGCGGCATCCGTGCGGACGGGACTCTGTGGTGCTGGGGAGAGCGTCTCGGAGGCAGGCTGTGGACCTTCGAACCCCAACGGATCGGCGATCTCGCCACCTGGTCGAGTATCAGTGTCGGCGCGGACCATGCCTGCGCGAGACGGGACGACGGCACCCTCTGGTGCTGGGGCATGAACGGCGACAACTCACTCGGCACGACCGAGGTCGACACCGACAAGCCCGTTCGAGCACGCCCTGACCTCGGCAGGACCTGGGCGGAGGTGTCCACCGGGGCGGATCACACGTGCGCCCGCACCACCGATCGCCAGCTGTGGTGTTGGGGCTCGAACTCCTACGGTCAGCTCGGCACCACGACACCGGCGTCACCGGTCAGCCTTTCCGGCGGCGAAGGCACCCCCGCGGTCGCCCTGGTCCGGGCCGGGTCGCGCACCTCATGCGCGATCGCCACCGACAAGGGGCTCTGGTGCTGGGGTGAGAACGCCCACGGCCGGCCCGCCGACGGTTCGCAACCGGTGAGCACCGAGACTCCCGCGCGTATCGGCTCCGCACGGGACTGGCTCACCGTGTCCATCGGCTACGAACACATCTGCGGTGTCCGAACCGGCGGCAGCCTCTGGTGCTGGGGCGCCGGCGGTAGCGGCCGGCTCGGCGACGGCGCCACGGCGAACCGGACCGAACCTGTAGCGGCCACCGCGGCCGGGACCTGGGTCTCGGTGACTGCCGGCGGCTACCACACCTGTGCCATCCGGGCCGATCAGAGCCTGTGGTGCTGGGGCAACAGCGACCACCAGCAGCTCGGCAGCCCAGTCCTCGTCCGGCGGCAGGTCCACGACCCGCTCACCTGAGGACCGGCTCGGCGCGGATCTCGGTTTCCGGCCGGAGTCGATGTGGCGCGGCCCGGAACGGGTGGGCTCAGAAACTTTTCTGGACGCGGGCAACCTAAGGCTGCCGGGCCGCCACTACCTGATGATCGACCGGAAACCCGGCGGCCGTCCCCCAACCGGCCGCCGGCCATCCCCACACGCGCATCCCGGTGCGCGGGAACAGGTGAGTCAGAAGATGAAGAGGTCAGTCGCGCTGCGACTCTCCGCCGTGCTCGGCGTCGCCGGTGTCGCGGGTGCCATCACGTTCGGTGTGCCGTTGCTCCAGGCGAACGCCGATGCCGTGCTCGCCGCCGACGGGTTCGCCGGCCAGAACGGCGGCACCACCGGCGGTTCGGGTGGCACCACGGTCAAGGCGACCACCGGCACGCAGATCCACGAGGCGCTGTGCAATCGCGCCGCCGTCGACACCCCGATCATCATCGAGGTGGAAGGCACGATCAACCACGGCAACACCACCAAGGTGTCCGGTGACAGCTGCAACACCGCCGCCGACAGGATCGAGCTCAAGGAGATCAGCAACGTCACCATCGTCGGTGTCGGGGCCGGGGCCACGTTCGACCAGCTGGGCATCCACATCCGGGACTCCAGCAACATCATCATCCGGAACGTGACGGTGCAGAACGTCAAGAAGTCCGGGTCGCCGCTGTCCAACGGCGGTGACGCGATCAGCATGGAGAGCACGGTCCGCAACGTGTGGGTCGACCACTCGACGCTGGTCGCCTCCGGCGGTGAGTCGGCCGGCTACGACGGGCTGTTCGACATGAAGGACGACACCGAATACGTGACGCTGTCGTACAGCATCCTGCGCAACTCCGGCCGGGGTGGCCTGATCGGCTCCAGTGAGACCGACACCGGCAACACCAACATCACCTTCCACCACAACAAGTACGAGAACCTCGACTCGCGGGCGCCGTTGCTGCGCGGCGGTGTGGCCCACATGTACAACAACCACTACTTCAGCCTCAACGAGTCGGGGATCAACTCGCGGGCCGGGGCCAAGGCGCGCGTGGACAGCAACTACTTCGAGGACTCGAAGGACGTGCTGGGCACCTTCTACACCGACGCGGCCGGATACTGGCAGGTGTCGAACAACATCTTCGACAACGTGACCTGGTCGGCGGTGGGCACCGAGAACAATCCGGCCGGACCGGACGTCACCTCCACCACCACCGTGAGCATCCCGTACGCGTTCACGCCCGACAGCACGTCGTGCGTACCGTCGATCGTCGCCGCGACCGCGGGCGCCGGGACCGGGCTGAAGGTCTCCGACGGCAAGTGCAGCGCCACCGCCGCCCCGACCGCCACTGCCACCGCCACTGCCACCGCCACCGCCACCGCTTCTCCGTCGGCGACTGCTTCGGCGACCGCGACGCCCTCGCCGACTGCGACTGCCTCGCCTTCCGGGACGAACCTCAGCATCGGCGCCGGGGCCGACGGGTCCAGCAAGGCGAGCGGCACCAGCTACGGCAACGTCAAGGACGGCAAGGCGGCCACCTTCTGGTCCCCGAACGGCGCCACCGGTGACGTCTCGATCAAGTGGCCGGCGGCCACCACGGTCTCCCGGGCCGTCGTCGTCGAGGCCTCCGGATCGGCGATCGGCTCCTACCAGCTGCTGAACGGCGCCACCGGCGCGGTTCTGGCGTCCGGCACCGGCGGTGGCACCATCACCTTCCCGGCGGTCTCCACCACCAAACTGACCTTCAAGATCACCAGCTCCACGGGTACGCCGAAGGTCGCCGAGTTCCAGACCTACGCCTCCTGACCGTGCCGCCGGACCGGGGGTCTCCCGGTCCGGCGACCACATCGCGGCGCGGTCGCCGGTCGGCTCAGCAGGCCAGGTTCAGTGCGGAACCCAGACCGGCCAGGTCGTGGCCGACCAGACGCTCGGAGTCGAAGTAGACCTTCGGTGACAGCCCGGCGATGTCGTCGATGTAGGACGGGAGTTCGCTGGGCCGCAGCGGTGCCCCGACATAGGCGGTGGCCAGCACGGTCGCGCATCGGCCCACCGTGAGATCCTCCGGAGCTTCGACCGTGGCGAACCGGCGGCCCTCGACGGTGACCCGGGTGCGTTTGACGGACTTGATGTCGAACTCGTAGTCGGCCCCGGCCGGTGTGAACGTCACCTTGAAGAACTCGACCTGCATCGTGACGGGGTCGCAGAGCTCCGGGGTGCTCGGCGAGATCTCCACCGCGGTGGTGGAGACGTCGACGATGTCGCTCAGCCAGTCGGCGGTCTGCTCCTGGCTCCAGCCTCTGCTCTGCCGGCAGGGCGGCGGTGCGGTGGGTGACACCGTCGTGCGGGCCGGGGCCGGAGACGACGACGTCGTCGCCGGTGCTGTCGGGGTGGCCACGGCCGGCGCGCTGGTCGCCGATGGGCCGCCGTTCGGGGACGCCGCGTCACGGGTGCCGCCGCACCCGACCGGCACCACGGCCAGCGCGCACACCAGGGCCGCGCCGCGGATCCATCGGGGACACATCGAGGTCATGGCCGGATGCTCTCAGGCCGTGGTGACCTGGCCGGGGCGGATTGGACAGCGTCGGACAGGCATCGTTGCCCGACCGGGGCGGACGTCCCCGTCCCCGTCTGGTTGGATGTGCATGCCTGTTCGAACAGGCACGTTTCGACGAGGGCGGGCGCATGACCACGAGCACGGCACTCGCCGCACTGCCGTGGCCGGTGCACACCGACCGTCTGACGTTGCGGCCGGCGACCGCTGACGACGCCGACGCCACCTGGCGGTTCCGGCAGCGTGCGGACGTGTGCCGCTGGCTCACCCGCGCCCACACCGCACCGGACGCGCACCGGGCCTGGTTCCAGGCGCCGGACACACTGGCCAGGACCCTCGTGATCGAGCGCGGCGGCACGATCGTCGGCGACCTGATGGTGAAGATCGAGGATGCCTGGGCCCAGGACGAGATCGCCGGCCGTGCCCGTGGCGTGCAGGCGGAGCTGGGCTGGGTGCTGGACCCGGAGTACGCCGGTCACGGCTACGCCACCGAGGCCGTCCGGGAGGTGCTCCGGCTCTGTTTCAAGGATCTCGGACTGCGCCGGGTGACGGCCGTCTGCTTCGCCGACAACGAGGCGTCGTGGCGGCTCATGGAGCGGGTCGGGATGCGCCGTGAGCTGTACACCGTGCGGGACTCCCTGCACCGGTCCGGCCAGTGGCTCGACGGCGCCGGCTACGCCCTGCTCGCCGACGAGTGGACCGGGTAGGCGTCGGAGACCTCGTCGGGTCTTCTCCTTCAGATCGCCGCCTACCTGTCGAAAGGGTTGGTCACCCACAGACGTGGCGGCGACCGTGCACTCGGCGGGCCGCTGCCGCAACATCCCCGGAAAGGCATCCCCATGGTCGAGCTTCCGCCGGTCGGTACGCCGGTGTTTCTCGCCGCCGATGCGGAGTCGAGCTACCGTTCCCGGCTGGAGGAGGTCGACGGAACGCAGATCACGGTCGCGGCGCCGTTGGAGACCACCGACCGGATCACCCTTCAGCCCGGTCAGAAGCTCGAGCTGTTCTGGGCCCAGTCGCGGGCGCGGGCCGTCGTGCCCTGTCAGCTGGTGTCCACCGGTGACGACGCCTCGTCCCGGTGGCTGCTCAAGGCCCTAGGTGCTCCGGTGTCCAGCAACCGCCGCCAGTTCGTCCGCGGCGGGGGCGGCGGCGCCCTGCACCTGCTGGCCGAGGAGCAGGATCCGCTCGGCGCCCGGCTGCTGGACATCAGCGAGGGCGGGCTGCGCTGCTGGACGGAGCACGCGGTGCAGGCCGCGGTCAACGACCGGATCCAGGCCGCGGTGTCGCTGCACGGCGGTCAGGTCGAGATCGACGGTGTGGTGCACGCCGTCCGGGACGCCTGGGACATGCCGGGATACAACGTGGTGATGAGGTTCCAGGCAGAGGAGGCCCTGGCGCAGTCGATCAGGCAGCACATCTTCGCGGCGGAGATCGCCGAGCGCCGACGCGGTCAGGGCTGAAACCTGTCCGGTGTCCGGCCAGCCGGACACCGGACAGGTTTGACGAACGGCTACGCCAGCAGTTCCAGCTCGGCCACGGTGGCCGGGTCGGTGAACTCCAGGCGGTAGTGGGTGTACGCGCCGGGCGACGCCACCGTGAACGGGCGGGTCTGCCGCCGCCACGGGAAGGCCTGCCCGGACCGGGTGTCGAGTTCGGTCCAGGTGGCGCCGTCGGCCGAGCCGAGCAGCCGCCAGCCGGCCGGGTCGCCGCCGGCCGCCGCCGCGGACGTGACGGTGTACTGGCCGGCCTCGGCGGCCTCGGGCAGGGTCCACTCCTGGGTCGTGACGGTCGCCTCGGTCGCCGAGGAGTCGTCGGCCAAGGCGGCCGTGGTGACCGTGCCGGTCACGTCCTTCTGCGGGTGGGCCGGCTCGGAGCCGGAGGTCAGCGACGGCGGCACCGCCTTCGTCCCGGTGGCCCACTTCGACGGCTTCGGGCCCATGGTGAAGTCGAGGGTGGCGCCGCCGGCGAGGACCGAGTGCGGCAGGTTCGTGGAGTTCCACGCCTTGCCGTTGATCTTCAGGGACTGGACGTAGACGTTGCGCGACGAGTTGCCGTGCGCCCGGATGACGATCTTGCGGCCGTTCTCCAGGTTGATGGTGGCCTTGGTGAACAGGGGCGAGCCGATCACGTAGTTGGGGCTGCCCATCTGCAGCGGGTAGAAGCCCAGCGCGGCGAACACGTACCAGGCGGACATCTCACCGTTGTCCTCGTCGCCCGGGTAGCCCTGGCCGATCTCGCTGCCCAGGTAGAGCCGGTCGACGATCTCCCGGGTCAGCGCCTGGGTCCTGGACGGCTGCCCGGTGAACGCGTACATCCACGGGATGTGGTGCGACGGCTGGTTGCTGTGGCCGTACTGTCCCATCCGTACGTCCCGGGCCTCGGTCATCTCGTGGATGACACCGCCGTACGACCCGAACTTGAGCCCGGTCTCCGGCGTCGAGAAGAACGTGTCCAGTTTGTCGGCCAGCGCGTCCCGCCCGCCGTACAGGTTGGCCAGCCCCTGCCCGTCCTGCGGCACGTGGAACGCCATGTTCCAGCCATTGGTCTCGGTGTAGTCGTAGCCCCACACCTCCGGGTCGTACTGCGCGGGCCCCCACCGCCACTGGCCGGCCGAGCTCTTGCCCTGGAAGAAGCCGACCGCCGGGTCGAACTGGTTGACGTAGTTCAGCGCCCGCCGGCGGTAGTAGGCGGCCTCCTCGGTGCGGCCGAGAGCTTGGGCCATGTTCGCGATGCCGTAGTCGTTGATGTACCCGTCCATCGCCCAGGACATGGCCTCGCCGGTGAGGTCGGCCGGCGTGTACCCCTTGAAGATCGAGGTGGTCAGGCCCTTGCGGCCGACGTTGTCGTTCGGCGGCGCGACCGAGGCGTTCTTGACCGCGGCCGCATAGGCGTCTTCGAGATCAAAACCTTTCACGCCTTTGAGGTACGCGTCCGCGAACGCCACATCCGAACTCGTGCCGACCATCAGGTTCGCGTATCCCGGCGACGACCAGCGGGAGATCCAGCCGCCGTCGCGGTACTGCTGCACGAACCCGTCCACCATCTCCCCGGCCAGCGACGGCGTGAGCAGCGAGTACGCCGGCCAGGTGGTGCGGTAGGTGTCCCAGAAGCCGTTGTTGACGTACACCTTCCCGTCCTTGATCGGGGCCCCGGTCCCGGTGGGCGTGCTCGGCGGCGAGGTCGTCGACGACTGGACCGCGTGCCGCCACACCGGGGCCGCGTTCGTGCCGGTGTTCTCGTGTGCCGAGTTCGGGTAGAGGAACATCCGGTACAGGCTGGAGTAGAGGGTGACCAACTGGTCCCGGCCGGCACCGTCGACCTCGACGGTCCGCAGCTTGGCGTTCCAGGCGGCTTCGGCGCGATCGCGGACCGTCTCCAGGGTGTCCGCGGCGGCGATCTCCAGTTCCAGGTTGTGCCGGGCCTGGTCGACGCCGAGCAGCGAGGTGGCCACCCGCAGGTTCACCGTCTTCGCGCCGACGGTGACGTATCCGGTGGACGGCCGGTTGCCGCTCGGCAGCATCCCGCCGCCGAGCACCGGGGCGTCGACGGTGGCGTAGAGGAACATCCGGGACGCGCCGTTGGACAGGCCGCTGCGCACGTCGGTCCATCCGGTGATCGTGCCGGTCGCGGCGTCGACGGTGAGGCCGGCGCTGTCGTTGACGTTGTCGAAGATGATGTTGCCGCCGTCGCCGGTGAAGGTGAACCGCAGCAGGGCGGCGTGGTCGGCGGGCGCCATCTCCGCGGTCAGTCCGCTGTCGAACGTGACTCCGTAGTAGTGCGCCCGGGCGGTCTCGTTCTCGTGGTGGAACGACAGTGCCCGGGCGGTCCGGTCGGCGTTCGGCACGCCGGTGCCGTCCTGCGGCATGAACTGGAAGGTCTGCCGGTCCGCCATCCACGGGCTCGGCTCGTGACTGACCGACAGCGCCTGCAGCTGCGGCAGGTTGGCCGCGTTGTTGCCCTTGTGGTATTCGTACAGCCAGCTCAGAGTGGACGCGTTGGTCACCGGGGTCCAGAAGTTGAAGCCGTGCGGCACCGCGGCGGCGGGGATGTTGTTGCCACGGGAGAAGCCTCCGCTCGACTGCGTTCCGCGGCGCGTCTCCACGTACCCCGCAAGGCTCTCGATCGGCTTTTGATCTTTGACGTCGCTCAGGGTGACGTCGTCGAACCAGGCCCGCCAGGCGCTCTGCGGCCCGGACGGCTTGTCGTAGGCGACCAGGATCCGGTCGACGGTCTTGCCGCGGGCGACCCCGCCGATCCGCGATGTGATCTTGTTCCACTGGTTCGCGGACAGCTTCTTCGCCGCGCCCTGCGCCTGCGGGCTGACCACGGTGCCGTGCTGGTCCCGGGCCTTCAGCGCGCTCAGGAACGTCCCGTCGGTGAACGCCAGATCCACCGCGGTATAGGTCGCCGGATAGCTCAGGTCACCCCGGCTGAACTCGGGGAACACCAGATAGCTGAGTTCGGTGTCCGGACCGATTTCAAGATCAACGTCATAGATCCGGTGGTACGTGTACCCGCGCCCGTCGGTGGCGTGACGTCCGGCGAACTCCAGCGATGCCAGGCCGGAGTACCCGGCGCGCGCCTTGGCGGCCGGCGCGTTCGACGGCCCGGTGCCGATCGCGCTGCGGGCCGGCGCGGGCGGTGGCGGCGTCTCGTCACCGTCGGACAGTTGCAGGTCGGCGAGTTGCACGATGGTCGCGCCACCGTTCGCGGTCACGGTCAGCCGGTAGAAGCCGTAGTCGCCGGGCGTCGCGACGTCGAAGGTGGTCGTGGTGCCGCGTTCGCCGAGGGTCTGCCCGGTCCGGGTGTCGACGGTGGTCCAGGTGCCGCCGTCGGCCGAGGCCTCGAGGCGCCAGTCGCGCGGGTCGCGGGCGGGCACGTCGTTGGCGGTGGTCAGGGCGTAGCGGGTGACCCGTACCGGGGCGGTCAACCGGTAGGACACCCAGCCGGTGCCGGCGAAGACCAGCCACTTGGTGTCCGGGTCGGCGTCCAGCAGGTTCTCCTTGACCTCGCCGCCGGCGGTGTTCTCGCCGGAGGCGGTGACCGCGGCGACCCGGTCGTTGACCGAGCCCGGGATCCCCACCTGGAGCCGGCCGTCCACTCCGGATGTGCGTTCGGCGGTGTTCTGCCAGGTGGGCGGCGGATCCCCGGTCTCGAACGAGCTGCTGAACCTCGGCGCCGGGGCGGCCACGGCCGGCCGGCTCACCACCACCGATCCGCCGACAAGGGCAAGCGATGACAGGGCGGCGAGCAGCGTACGGCGCATGGGGCCTCCATCGACGAGGAAGATCGCCTGTCATCTTCAATCGTCAGATATCGATCTGTAAAGATCCCTTAACGCGAGCTGGGCGGCGGCGACCTTACCTGCTGGTAACAAATCCGTAACGCGCTCTTTCGGTGTCTCATGTGACCGGTCACACTCGTCGTCACGTCCGAGTCGCCGGTCGAGTAGGGAGAATCAGTGAACAGACTTGCCATGCTGACCGCGGGCGTCACGCTCACGGCCGGAGTCCTGTCCGGGTCCGCGGGAGCCGGTGCGGCCGAGTCCACGGCCGACGTGCTGAGCGTCGACTTCGCCCGCAGCACCGGCGAGTTCCGGGGCGGCGCGACCGGAACCCTCTACGGCTTCGGCGACGACGGCGCGCCCACCCAGGCGCTGATCGACGGCGCCCACATCACCAACACCTCGCAGAAGGCGCCGTACGGCACCCAGCACCCCAGCGGCGACGCGATCAAGGTGGAGGACGGCTTCTTCCACAAGCACGGCAAGGACATGTACATCTACGTCCAGGACTACTACCCGGACTGGTCGTACCACGGTGGGGTCCGTCCCGGCGACAGCCGCACCTACGACCAGGCCGACGGGACGTACACCAGCACGCCGAACGGGATCTGGGACTACCTCGAGGTCGTCGAGTTCGTGACCGAGGCCGTCGCCACCACCTCGTCGCGCCCGCAGGACTACGTGTTCATCCCGTTCAACGAACCCGACGGCGGCAACTGGTACGCCGACTGGGGCCGGTTGAAGGACACCTTCCTGGCCGACTGGAAGGCCACCTACGACACGATCCAGCAGGTGTACGCGCGGCACGGCCTCGGTCACGCCCGGATCGGCGGTCCCGGCGACACCCGGTGGCAGCCCGAGCGGTCCGCCGAGATCCTCACCTACGCCAAGGCCAACGACGTGCTGCCGGACGTGTTCATCTGGCACGAGCTCGGCATCGACAACCTGCGGACCTTCCGCTCGCACTACGCGGACTACCGGGCACTGGAGAAGCGCCTGGGGCTGACGCCGATCCACGTCAACATCACCGAGTGGGGGATGCTGCGTGACATGGGCACCCCGGGCCAGCTGGTCCAATGGCTGTCCATCATGGAAGACCTGAAGATCGACGGGCAGACCGCGTACTGGGCGTACGCCGGGAACCTCAGCGACAACAGCGCCCGCGCGAACGCCGCGAACGCCGGCTGGTGGATGTTCAAGTGGTACGGCGACCTGGAAGGCAGCCGGACCGTCGCCGTCACGCCGCCGGCGCCGGACACCGTCGACACCCTGCAGGGCATCGCGGCCGTCGACAAGCGCAACAGGCGGGCCACCGTCCTGTACGGCGGCGGCGGCAAGCCCGTCTCGCTGCGTCTGTCCGGGCTCGACCGCGACATCTTCGGCAAGCGGGTCGACATCGAGGTCCGCGAGATCACGCTGTCCGGCGCCGAGGGCGTCTCCGGCGCTCCGGCCGTGGTCAAGGTGCTCGACGGCGTACGCCTGGACCGCGGCACCATCGACCTCGGCGTGCCGACCTACGACCGGTACGCCGCGTACCAGGTCCTCATCACTCCCGAGCAGGACCGCACCCCGGTGGCCGGTGCCGTCTGGAGCGCCTCCGTCGAGGCCGAGGCCACCGGTCTCACCGCGGCGACCGTCTACGACCAGGACCCGCAGGGTGGCGGCGGCTGGAAGTTCCTCGCCTCGGGCAGCCGCGACGTCGGCTCGTTCAACCGTCCCGCCTCCAGGGCCGACTGGACCGTCACCGTGCCCAGGACCGGCCACTACCGGTTCCAGGTGATCGGCGGCGCACCGGGCGTCCCGGGCCGGCACGCGTTGTTCACCGACGGCGCGAGCCCGGTGACCGTCCAGTACACCGCCGACCTCGCCCTCACCGACGTACAGCGGTGGCAGTACCGCGGCAGCTCCGAGGTGACCATCCCACTGACCGCCGGAACGCACACCCTGTCCTTGCGGGCCAGCCTGAACGGCACCACCGTGCTGCCGAACTCCGACATCACCCTGGACAAGTTCCTGCTCACCGATGTCACCGACGGTGAGCCGACCGCCTACCCGGCCTCGACGCTGCGCTACTACGGCGGCGCGCACGTCGTCTACGACCGGGAGAAGGCGCGCGGCCACGGCGAGATCCGCGGTGCCGGGGAGCGGGCCGACGCGTACGTGCACGCCTGGGAGACCGGCTACCACGACGTCAGCCTGGACTATCGCAGCGACCGCCGCACCGACGTCGACGTCACCGTCAACGGGCGTCCGTTCGCCACGCTGTCGGCCGCTCGGCCCGGCGCCTGGCGTTCGACCGTCCGTCTGCACCTGAGCCAGGGCATCAACGAGATCGAGATCCGCTCGAAGCGCGGCATCCTGCTCCAGCAGCTGACCACCACCCGGGTCGCCCCGGCCGACAGCGCCGCCGTCACGATCGAGGCGGAGAACACCGTCCGGCACGGGACGGTCGCCGTCACCACGCACGCCGACGCCACCGGCAGCAACGCCTCCGGCGGGAAGTCCATCGGGTACGTCGGGCCCGGCGCCGGCAACACGTTCGAGATCCCCCGGCAGCCCGGGTTCGACCGTCCCGGGGCGTACGACATCGTCGTCGGCTACGCCAACGCCGAGCTCAGTGGCCGGCACGACTACAACCCGCAGGTCATCGACCGGCGGCTCGAGGTCACCGAGGACGGAGGCGGCAGCGCGTACGGCTACTTCCGCTACACGTACGCCTGGAACAGTTTCCTGGAGAAGACCATCCCGATCACCCTGACCACCGCCGGTGGCTCACTGACCTTCGGCAACACGCGGGCGTACGCGCCGGATGTCGACAGGATCACCATCGCGCCCGCCGTCCTCGGGCAGCCGGTGACCGTGAGCCGCCGGTAGACCGTCCTCCCAGCGTGCGGTGGCCCGCGTGGAAAGCCGGCGTCCACCGCCGGCCTCGCCCCTCCTCGCCTCGGAGTGGGTTCGTCCCACGTTGATCAGCGCGCACAGATCGCCATTCGTGTGCGCTGGTCGTCGCCCTGGCGCAATGCGGCGCGCTCGAGAGGTTTCGCGTGTCGGCAACACCCGTCCGGCTGATCCATACCATGCTGAAACAGGCTTCTCGGGCAGGTCCGAGTTGCTCGATCTCGCTGCGGGCCGTCGGTAGGGTCCGTGGGCCGGTCAGTGGGTGCCCGGAGTGGCGGGTCCGGATAGCAGCCGATCGCCACCGGTGCGCTGACTGCCGGCCTTCACCGGGTCACCCCGCCGGATCTTGAGTATTTTTCCACCGTTTCCGGTGGTCAGCCGGTCAAGATCGGCCCAGGCCAACCCCGGCAGACGTCGACGGTCACCACACACGCTGCCCGTGATCCCGATCGGCGATGCGCTGACCGAACTGTTCGCCGCCGCCGATGCCGGATTCGCTGGTGTGTCCGCGTCCGGTGGGCCTTCGGTCAGACGCCCGCCCAGCGGTGCCGGCGGGTTTACGGTGGTCCGGTACCGGGCTGATATCGGAGGATGCTGCTATGGCCTATGTCGTGGATTTCGACACCGTGTCGACCGTCGGCCTGGAGTCGTCACCGGTCGCCGACGCGCTCGCCGGCCTGCGGGCCAACGAGGCCCGGTACTTCCGGAACAAGTACGGCCACGTCTTCACCGTCGAGCCCGCCGCGGAGGCGGCCGAGGCCGTCGACTGGGTGCACCGCATCCTCGAGGAGGAGCGGGGGCTGGTCATCGCGTCGCCGGCGCTGGAGGCGACCGCCTTCCAGGTGGAGAACATCCGGATGGCGTACGTGTTCTACCGGAGCGGACTGTCGATCAACGTGATGTACACCGTCGACGAGGGCGGGAAGAGGGCGGTCGGTTTCAAACTGTCCGACGGCATGGACGTCCCGGAGGAGCTCGGGGCGTTCAAGTTCGCCCGCCAGCGCTCGAAGCTGGCCGGGACGATCCGCGGCACCTACTTCGTCGTCAAGAAGGAGCACTGACCGGCATCGTCACTGCTCCGGCCGGGTGATGGGCCGGGTGTCCTCGCCGGGGCCCTGCTCCGGCCGTCGGTAGACGTTGCCCGGCATCGCCACCCGCCCGACCGCCCGGGTCCAGACCACACGGTCGGCCAGTTCCCGCAGCGCCTTCTCCATGTCCAGGCGCATCGCGGCGACGGCGTTCTCCAGGGCGATCCGGATCTGATCGCAGGTGTCACAGCCGAGGCCGCACTCCTGCCGGTGCGCGATGGCGATGTTGAGGATCGCGGTGTGCTGCAGGCTGGTGTAGGCGGCGGTCGGCGGCAGGACTCCGGAGGTGAGGACCCGGTGGGCCTCGGCGATGCCGTCCTCGGTCGCCTGGAACTCGTCGGCGAGGCTGCTGGTGACGGCTAGCAGGTCCTGGCTGTCGTCATTCTTGTCCACTGATCCCCGCCGTCGTCCGTGGAATGGATGGAACGGAACGTTACGCCTGCCGCACGATCGGGTGAACCGGCCGGACAGACGATTGATGCCCGCCGTCTTCCCCGGCAGGGCACCGTTGATATTGACATGTGACGATATTTGGACTGCGGTGGGAGGCGACATCCTTCACAGCCGCAGGAGGTTCCATGTCGTCCGGACATCGCTGGCTGGCCACCGCCGCCACCGTCCTGACCGCCGCTCTGCTCACCGTCCAGCCCGCTGCCGCCGTGCCGGTCGCCGTCCCGGCCGAGGCGCCGATCGCCCTCGCCGCGGGGGAGCGGGCCCTGATCCGGTTCCGGTTGCCCGACGAGGCCGCCGTCGACCGGCTGCTCGCCCGGGGTGCCGACGTGGCCGCACGGCCACGGGCCGTCCCGGGCGCGATCCTGCTCGACGTCGTCGTCGACGACCGTGAGCTGGACACCCTCACCGCGGAGGGCGCCACCGCCGTCCAGCTGATCCAGCGCGAATCCGACGGCGCCCGGAGGCTGGCCGAGAGCCGGACCGTCGCTCCGGCGGCCGCCGACACCCTGCAGTTCCTCCAGGCCTACTGGTGGAGCAGCAACGGGCGCACCTTCCTGCAGACGCAGGTCGCCACCACCGCCAGCGACGATCCGGACGTCGAGATCACCGTCACCTGGCGCACCGCCGACGGCACCACCGGCTCCTACCCGCTGATCCGGTTCGAGGACGCCGGCGAATACCAGTACCACTACGCCGTACCCCAGGCGCTGCCCGCACGGCCGGTGACGATCACCGCCACCTCCAGCCTCGGCGGCACGTCACGGGCGACCGTCCCGCAGACCTGGCCGGGTTCCACCCCTCCGGCGCTGCCCAGCGGATACCAGAAGGACTTCGTCGACGCCTACATGACGCCGACCGACATCAGCGCCCGGATCCGGCGGCTCCACCGGCAGTACCCGGCACTGGTCGACGTCATCAACCTTCCCAACAAGACCCAGGGCTATCGGCGTACGGCCGTCGCGTACCTCGGCGACCCGGCGGTCGCGGCCGTGGTCGTGGAGTCGGTCCGCTTCGGCGATCAGGGGATGAACGGTGTCCAGGTCAGAACGGTCGACCCGGGCCGGCCGGATCGGGCGCTCGATGCCTCGTACCGCGACCGGGTCCTGACCGTGCGTCTCGCCACCGATGCCGGAGGCAAGGTGATCACCTCGACCGACGAGGTCGCCGCCCTCATCACCGCCCGGTTCCCGCAGCGGTTCCGTGCCTTCGTCGAGGACGGCTCGGCCGGGCTGCCGATGCCGGTCGTCGCACCGGTGCGGCTCGACGACGGCCTGGAGGGGACCGAGGTGCCGCGCGGCCCGCAGACCGTACAGGCGCTGCGGATCGGGAAGTACCGGGACGGGTCGAAGCCCGGTGTGCTCACCTACTCGCAGGAGCACGCCCGGGAGTGGGCGACGCCGCTGGTCACGCTGGAGTTCGCGGAGCGGCTGCTGGCCAACTACGCGACCGACCCGGCCACCCGCGCGCTCGTCGACTCGGTGGACGTCTTCATCATCCCGACGGTGAACCCGGACGGGGCGAACTACGCGTTCAACGACTACAACTTCCAGCGCAAGAACCTGGTCAACCACTGCACGGGTACGTCGCGGGATCCGCGGTACCGGGACTCCTGGGGCGTCGACGTGAACCGCAACTACGCGGTCGGCTCCTACTTCGACGGCTATGTCGGCGGCAGCCCGAACTGCCTGTCCGGCACCCACGCCGGAACCGGTGAGCTGTCCGAGGCGGAGAGCCGCAACGTCGTCGCGCTGGCGTCCCGGCACACCAACATCCGGTTCTCGCTGAACGTGCACAGCTACGGCGGGTACTTCATGTGGTCGCCGGGCGCCTACAAGATCCCCGGCCGGGTCACGCTGCCCCGGCCGTCGATCGACGAGTCGAAGTTCTTCCTGGACAGTGCGAAACGGATCGTCGGCGCCATCGCCGCGGAACGGGGCACCGTGACGTGGCCGGCCTACACCGGTCCGGTCGCCGACGTGCTCTACTCGGCGGCCGGGAACTCGGCCGACCACCTCTACTACGACCTCGGCATCACGGCGTGGAACTTCGAGGTGGGCAACGACCGGTGGAACGACGCCACCCAGGAATGGGAGGGCGTCGGGTTCCAGCCACCGTTCGACGAGGCGCACGCCGAGGCGCAGGAGTACGCGGGTGGCCTCGTGGAACTCGTGCGCATCGCCCGCGATCAGGTCCCGTCGCCCTGAATGTGGCGCACGCCACCATGATGGTGAATGTCGGCGGGTGAGGTGATCGTGTGATCACCTGTGGTTTCTGTTGCAGGTCAGGCCGGTTCCGGTCGGTGTTTCACAGCTGAGACACAGATGGCGACCGATTTGACCATGGACGCGACAATCCCACCGATGAACACCGATAGGCCCGCCGCGGCAAACCAGAGCAGCACGTCGTCGGATGAACCCACGGTCGTCGTGGGTTCATCCGACGAGCCGACGGTCGTGGTCGGCCCTTCGCCTTCGGTTTCGCCTTCGCCTTCGGCCGAGCCGACGGTCGATCTTTCGGCGGATGACGGGGACGAGGAGACGGTCACGCTCTCGGCCGCGGACGAGGCCGAGCCGACGGTGGCGCTGTCGCTGCCGGACGAGGCCGAGTCGACCGTGGCGTTGTCGCTGCCGGACGAGGCCGAGCAGACCGTGGCGCTGGCGGCGGTGGATGTGGCAGAGCCGACGATCGCCCTGCCCAAGCCACGGGTCTCACCGGAGGCGAGCACGTCGGCTGCCACCGCGCGGCCACCGGAGCCGGAAACGACGGTCGCCCTCCCTCCGGTGCCCGCCCAACGGTCCGCCTCGACCGCCCCGACCGTCGCGCCTCCGCCCGCTGAGCCGACGATCGCGCTGCCCGTCTCGGTGCCACCGGTGGCCGTACCCTCGCTGAGCCGCCGTCGTCTGCTCTGGGCGATCCCTGCCGTAGCCGGCACCGCCCTGATCGGCGGCACCATCGCCGCCCTGGCCGGGCGCGGCGAACCGGAAGCCGCCAAGGCCCCGAACCTACAGGTCAGCGAGCCCGCGCCGGCCCCCACGCAGAGCCCGGCCCCGGTGCCCACCGCGCCGGAGCCGACGACCGCGGTCATGTCGACACCCGTGCACACACTGAAGGACTTCCGCAAGGTGGTCCCGGGCGACCCGTTCCCCGCCGACGCCATCGCGCTCACCATCGACGACGGCCCGCACCCGGTCTGGACCCCGAAGATTCTGCGTCTGCTGGAGAAACACGACGTCCCGGCGCTGTTCTGCATGATCGGAAACCAGGTCCTCGGCCACGAGCCGACCGCCCGCGACGTCGCCGGCGACGGCCACCTGATCGCCAACCACACCTGGAGCCACCCGATCGACCTGGCCGAACTCCCGGGCCACGCGGCGCTCAAGGAGATCCACCGGGCGCAGGACAAGATCTACAGCACCACCGGGATCACCCCGAGCCTGTTCCGCGCTCCCGGCGGCGCCTGGTCCAAGGGCCTGTCCGAGTCGGTCTCGAAGAGCAACGTGATCCCGATGGACTGGAGCGCCGACCCGAGCGACTGGTCCCAGCCCGGCGTAGCCCACATCACCCAGCGCCTGCTGGCGGCCAAGCCGGGCCAGATCCTGCTGTGCCACGACGGCGGCGGCGACCGCTCACAGACGCTGGCCTCACTGAAGACGGTGATCCCGGCCCTCCAGGCGAGGGGCCTGAAGTTCGTCGCCCTGAAGTGAGCCTGGCGCCCGTTCCCGGTGGTCCCGATCTTCGCGCTCCCGGGCCTGTCGTGGTGTCCGGGTGCGGACGCCGCGATGGATCTTGCGTGGTCCGGGTCCCGCCGCTACCTGGCCGCCGTCGCCGGTCGGGACGCCTGAGATCGTTCGGTGATCGGCTGGACACCGGCCGCTACTGTGCCTCGCGAGTGGGGCGCCGTGCGGGAGGGGTAGTCGTTGGCCTGGTTCGGGATCCGCGCGGGAACCACCCGGGCCACCCTGTGGCGTTCGATGGTCGTGCTGGAGCTGGCGCTCGTCGCCGTGCTCGGCATGTCGGCCTGGGTGGCCCAGGGGACACGGGCCACCACCGAGCGGGTCGAGGCGCACTCGGTGCCGTCGATCATGCACATCCTGGCCGCGCACGCCGCGGTCGTGGAGGCCGACGCGGCCGCCGTCGACAGCTTCCGGACCGGGGCGGCGGGACTGACCGGGCCCGGTGAGCGCTACCAGAACCAGATCGCGCTCGCCGGGCAGAGTCTCACACAACTCGCGGCGGACAGCGTCGCCGGCGCCTCGGTGGGCCAGGGCATCCAGCTCGTGCAGGGGCAACTGGCCGCCTACACCGGGCTGGTCGAGCAGGCCGACGCGCAGTTCCGCCGGGATCCCGCGTCGATTCTGGCGAGAGCCGATCTCTGGTACGCCTCGCGTCTGCTGCACCAGCCCGGCAGTGGCATCCTCGCGCAACTCGACGACCTGCTCGCCGTCGAACGGGAGGCGCTGGCCGTGCGGCTCACCGGGGGCCGGATGGCACCGGGCTGGGTGGCCGTCTGGATCATCCCGGCGGTCCTGCTGCTCACGTTGCTGGTGGGCACCCAGGTTTTCCTGAGCAGGCGCTTCCGCCGTACCCTCAATGTGCCTTTGATCGGAGCGACCGCCGCCGTGCTGGTCCTGGCCGCCGGGATGTCCTTCGACTTCGCCGCCCGCGGCGAACTGTCCGCGACCCGCGACGCGGGCGACGCGCTCGTCGGCGTCTGGCAGGCCCGCATCGACGCCACCGACCGGCACGGCCAGCAGATGCTCGGCGAGCTGGTCGCGGCCGCCTGCCCGGACGGGTGCGGTGCGGCGGTCGGCCGGCCCGCCGCGGTCGGCGATCCGCCGGGTGAGGAGTCGCTGACCGCCCGCATCACCGACGTGGACGGACACGCCGCGGCGGCCGCCGACCTGGCCGGCCGGCAGATGCTGCTGCTCGCGGCACTGCTCGCGATGGCGCTGGTGCCGCTCGGGCTGTATCCGCGCATCGACGAGTACAGGTAGGGGCGGCGATGCGTACCGTACGGGCCGTGGCCATGGCCGCTGTCGTGCTCCTGCTCGGCGGGAGCGCGGCCTGCGCCGGCCGCGACGATCAGGGCGTGACCGTCCTCGCGTCGTGGACCGGCGGTGAGGCCGACGCGTTCCGGCAGGTCCTGGACCGGTTCACCGACCGGACCGGCATCACGGTCGACTATCAGGGCACCCGCGCGCTCAACCAGGTGCTGACCGCCGAGGTGCAGAAGGGCACGCCACCCGACATCGCGGTGCTGCCCAGCCCGGGCGACCTCGCCGGCTACATCCGCCGGTCCGCGGTGCGGCCACTGGACGACGTCATCGACGCCGGCGCCGGGCAGTCACACAGCCCGCAGTGGCTGCGCCTGGAGCGGATGGGCGACGCCCGCTACGCGGTGGCGGTCAAGACCTCTCTCAAGAGCCTCATCTGGTACGACCCACGCAGGGTCACCGGCTTGTCCGGTGGGGAGCCGCCGACCTGGGACGCACTCGTCCAGCTCAGTGAGCGCCTCGGTGCCGGGGACGGCGCCGCGTGGTGCATGGGGATGGGATCCACCCCGGTCTCCGGCTGGCCCGGCACGGACTGGATCGAGGATCTCGTGCTGCACCGGGCCGGGACCGCGGCGTACCGGCGATGGTCCGCGGGGAAGACGGCCTGGACCGCCCCGGAGATCCGCCAGGCGTGGACGGCGTGGCGTCAGGTCGCGCTGCGGCCCGGGCTGGCCCGCGGTGACGCCGGCGGCGTGCTGTTCACCGACTTCGGCGACGCGAGCCGGACGATGCACACCGTTCGGCCCGGCTGTTTCCTCCACCATCAGGCGTCCTTCGTGGTCGGACCCGACCTGGACTTCGTGCCGTTCCCGTCGGACCGCCCCCGGGCGTGGGAGGTGTCCGCCGACCTGGCCGCCCTGTTCACCGGCAAGCCCGAGGCGCGCGAGCTGATGCGTTTCCTCGCGACCGACGAGGCGCAGAGCATCTGGCCGGCGGTGAGCCGCGGGTCGGTGTTCTCCGCCAACCGGGGCGTCGACCCGTCGATCTACGACGACCCGGTGAGCCGGCGGGTCGCGCAGACCCTCACCGGGCAGGCGGCACTGTGTTTCGACGCGTCCGACCTGATGCCGGGCGCGATGACGAACGCCTTCTACCGGGCGGTGCTGGAGTATGTCCAGTCACCGGACCGCCTCGACGCCATCCTGGCCCGGCTCGAACAGGTCCGTACCGCCATTCCCGCCGGTGACTGGCTGGACGTCCCGTGCGGTTAGCCGGTCGCGATCATCATGGGCTGGAAGAATCCGGTCGCGGCCGCGGTGGTCCGGCGGGCGTCGCGTAACCCGGCGTCACGCACCAGCCCGGACAGCCCGGCCCGCGTCCAGGCCCGGTAGTAGGTCGCGGCCAGGTCGGCATAGAAGCCCCGCGTGCCCATCAGGCGGGAGCGTGCCTGGCGACGTGCGCCGCGAACGGTTCGAGGCCCACCTCCACGCGGCGCTGGTCCATCCGCTCCGGGTCCTCGCACGGCCACGGGACCGGTGCGCCGTCGACGACACCGGCGATCTGGGTGCCGTAGATCTGCGGGCGGCCCTCGTTGACCAGGAGCCGGTCCCGCAGCATGGCCAGCTGGGTGGGGTTGCCCCGGCTCGCGGTCATCAGCTCCAGTGCGCGCCGCTGCAGATCCAGTTGCCGGTCGGCGTGCTGCGCCACCAGCCAGGCCCGGCGGGCGGCCTCCTCGCCGACGAGTGCGGCGGTGGGCCAGCCGTACTCGTCGATGATCTCGGCCAGGCGGTCGGCGTTGCGGACGGTGACACGACGGTGGGCCAGCTGGGCGGTGAGGTCGTCACCGAGGGCGCCGGCCTGGAGCTTCCGGTCCTCGTCGGTCATGGCGATCAGTTCCTGCGCGAGCGCGTCGTTGGGCATGCTCCGCACGCTAGACGAGCCGCTTCCGGTCTCCGCCCACCCCGGCCGTTCAATGGACGAGCATCGATTACAAATACTTGTAGAGACGCACCGGCCGCCCTTCCTCCACCGGAACGGCAGGCTGCGGGCCGCACCTTTT
This sequence comes from Actinoplanes subglobosus, assembly GCF_042650585.1. NCBI lineage: Bacteria > Bacillati > Actinomycetota > Actinomycetes > Micromonosporales > Micromonosporaceae > Actinoplanes > Actinoplanes subglobosus. The sequence goes on along the minus strand of NZ_JBHSBL010000019.1, from coordinate 343,100 downwards.
CAAGAAATGCGGCGACGGCCTGTTCAGCGATGCCGGTGTCCGGCGCGGGCGGGCCCGAGACCGCTGCGGACCCGTAAGGTGGGCCCGATGGGATGGGACGCGCTCGCGCGGTGGTGATGACCTACGTCGAGGGCGGCCCACCCGAGAGCCCGGCCGACTGGCGCCGCGTCGCGGCCACGCTCCGTGACCTGCACCGGCTCACCCGCGGCTGGCCGCAGCGCCCGGGCCGGCGCTCCTCGCTCGACCTGCGGCACACCCTGACCGGGACGCGGATCGACCTCGGCGCGATGCCACCCGAGGGGGTCGCCGCCTGCCGGGCCGCGTGGGCACGGTTGGCCGGGCGCGAGACGTGCGTCGTGCACGGCGATCTCAACCCCCGCAACGTACGGGTGACCGCATCCCGCATCGCGTTGATCGACTGGGACGAGTCACACGTGGACGTACCCGACCTGGATCTGGCCCTGCCCGGCAACGCCGCCGGTCTCGACGACCTCGCCCACGACATCGCCGCGCAGGCCTCCGCCGCCTGGCAGGCCGCCGTCTGCTGGGACGACGACTACGCGATCAGGCGGCTCGCCGAGGTCCGCCCGGCGCGGCCGGGCCCGGCGTCCGGAGCTGCCACAGCTTGACGATCGCGACGATCGACCAGACACCGTTGAGGACCACGAAACCCCAGGTGGTCGAGAGCAGGCCGACCGTCGTCAGCAGGGCGGCGCCGACCAGGTTGAGGAGCTGGTAGACGACGGTGTCAACGGCGAGCCTGCCCATCTGGAGGCCGACGAAAGCGGTGAGTACGAGGAACGCGCCGGCCAGCGACAGTGTTTGCACCATCGGCAGAAGCTACTCGACGGGAGCCGCCGGTGGCGGTGTGGTGACCGTGGCACGGATGGCCGCGGCCAGCCACTCGTACGGGAACGACTCGGGTGGTGTGCCGCTGGCCGCTGTCACCAGCGCCATGTAGCGGTCGAGTGGGCCCTCCGGGTCGGGGGGAGTGCGGTCCCATTCGGCGCCGGCCAGCATGTGGTCGGCGGTCTGGATCCGGAACTCCGGGGTGTCCGGCATCCCGGGGCTGTCCGGTGTCGCGAAGATGCCGGTCAGCCAGGCCATCCACCGGTCGGCGATCCGGCGTCCCTCCGCGGAGTCCGGTGCCAGCTCCGCCCGTACCGCATCGATCGCCGCCTGGCCGATGGGCGTGCCCGCCTCCAGGCTGTCGAGCATCGGTGACGAGGTCATCAACGGCCCGGCGCCGGTGGTGCACACCTCGATCAGTTCGCGGCGGACGGCCCGCCGGATCTCGCCGTCGCGGACCAGTTCGGCCAGGTCGATCCAGGCCTCCAGCTGGGCGGCGGTGGGGTCGGCGGGCAGTTCCGGGCGGGCCGCCCGCCACCAGGAGACCATCCGTTCCGGTGGTTCCCAGCCGGTGGTGACCTCGGTCCAGAAGTCGTCGATCAGCCGGTCGCGTTCCTCGTCGGTCATGCCGGCCAGCCGGTGCATCAGTGTCGCCTGCTCGGCCGTGGTGTCCTGCCGCAGGATCGCCGACAGCACCGCGCGGCGGCTGCGCAGCCGGGCCTCCTGCCGGGTCAGCAGGTCCAGGTGGGCGGCCGCGAGTTCGCGCAGTGTCGTCCGGCCGGCCAGGACCTGCCGGATCCCGTCCAGGCCGGCCCCGAGTTCCCGCAGCGTGCGTACCAGTTCGAGGCGGGCGATGGCGGACACGTCGTACAGGCGGTGCCCGGCCGGGGTGGTGGCGGCCGGCTCGACCACACCGGCGTCGGCGTAGTACCGCACGGCGCTCACACTCAGGCCGGTCCGGCGGGCGACATCACCGATGGCGTACAGCTCGTTCAGGTCCACGACGCCCACTATGCGATCTCAAGCGGCTCGAGATGCAAGCCGCGGTGTCGTTCTAGGGGATCCGGCGCCGCAGGACGTAGGTGACGCCGGTGAGACGGTGCGGCTGTTCCGGATCCGACATCGCATGCCGCTGGTAGACCTGCCAGCCGACTCTCCCGGCCCGGTTGAGGTGGCGGAGGTCGTCGAATCGTTCGTCGGTGCCCCACCTCAGCACACCGCCGGGGTGATGGAAGGTCGCCGTCCAGTCCATGAACCGGTCGTTGCCGAGCGAGCCGGTGGGCCGGTATTCGAGTCGCGCGAACTCCCAGTCCCCGGAGGCCGGCGGACGCTGCGGACGGGGTGCGGGCTCCGCCGGTTTCGGTGGCGGGAACCACTGGTCGAGGTCGTGCAGCAGCAGCGCCTCCTGGCCGGTGGAACCCGGGCCACTGACGACGAGTGCGACGATCCCGTCGAATGCGGCGGACCACAGTGCGGCTCCGCTCCACACCGACGGTGACGTCGTCAACGGGCTGATCGCTATCCGGCCGTCGGGCATCGGCCGCCCGAACGTGCCGCGAACCGTGGCGATCGCGCGGCTGTCCCGGAAACTGCCGGCCGTGTGCCACGTGTCGTCCCACAACTGGGCGGCGGTCGGTTTGCGGACCGCGGCCGGTACCGCGGCCGCGGGAGGCGCCCCGGCCAGGTCGATGAGCGTCACCGGGGAATGGTGGAACATCGCCCGGACGGCGACGGCGGACCGGAATCCGTCCACCTGGAACGTCACGGAGAGGTCGTCGCTGTCCCCTCGGGCGGTCTCGGGCAGGACGGTGAGGACGCGTCGTCCGTCGATCAGGACGCCGTAGCATCGCCACAGATGATGCCGGGACTCGATCAGTACAGCCCACGGCGTCGTCTTCGCCCCGGCGCTGGACAGAACCCCGGTCAGCTCCGCCACCAGCGGCTGTATCCCACCGGGCGTGAGGTCGGTGACCCGGACGACCGTCTGCCGCCCGCCCATCGGTGCCAGATCACCGGCCTGGTCGCCTTCGAACATCACCGACAGTACCGGGGTGTCACCGAAGAAGCGCACCACCTCCGGATCATGGGTGGACTGGCACAGCAGGATGACGCAGTCCTCGCTGCGTGGCGGCGAGTCATCGGTGAGGGAGCTGTGGATCCGGATGTCCACGCCGGCGAGCCGCAGGAGCTTCCAGAGCAGGTCCACCCGTGGCCAGCCGGCCGTCGGCTCGTCGTAGACCCACAGGTGGGCCCGCGACCCGGCTGGTGCCGTGCCGATCTCGTGGATCGTGCCGTCGGCGGTGTGCAGCCAGACCAGCGGTGACTCCCCGACCGTGACCTCCACCGGCGATTCCGACGTGATCCGGACCGTGGACGTCCGCACCGCCTCGGTGTCGAACCAGCTCACCGCCGCGATCGAGGGTTCGGTCTGCGCGACCGGGACGGCGGTGCCGCGTTCCCCGCCCAGGATCACGACCCCGTCGCGTCGTTCGATCATCAGGTCCGTCTGCGGCATGTGCGGCGCGATGATGTGCACGTCGCCCAGGCCCAGGGAGGCCGGTGCATAGGGGCCGGCCTGTTCCCCACGGCTGGCCAGATGGGCCAGTTGCCAGGCGGCCCGCGTGCCCCGTACCGCATCGGGAAGCCTTGCCCACGCACCGCCGAACCAATCGGCGACCCCGGACCGGCCCTCGGTGACGACCGCGTTCACCGCGGGCCGCAACGCGGCCTCGATCTCGTCGAGGTGATCGCCGGGCAGCAGGGACAGCCAGGTCAGCCGCTCCTCCAGCAGCAGCGCGGGCGAGGCCGATCCGTGCAGGTCGGCGATCAGGTCCCAGACCCGGTGGGCCGGGTCGTGCGGTGTGTCCGGAGCGGCGAGACGTTCCGCCAGCCGGGTGCGCAGCCACGACGCCACCTCGGCACGCAGCACGATCGAGTCCGCCGCGCGTGTCGCGATCCACGGGCTGAACCACAGGTCCGCCTCGGCGCCGACGTCGGTGCCGGTCATCAGCCGGAGGCGGACGTGCCGCAGCAGCTCCGGTTCGATGTGCACGGCGACGCTCACCAGCGTCGCCAGTTCGGCGGCGGCCGGGTCGAGCGGCGGCGGAGTCCAGGTCATCGGCCGGCCTGCGCCGCACGCCAGACGGTCAGGGTCCGGTCCCAGCTCAACACCGGGAACAGCGGCAACGCCCAGCCGGGCACCCGGGCGAGGGGATAGGGAACCAGGACGATAGCCCGGCACTCGGCGCGCCGGACCAGCTCGGCGAAGTCGGTCCACTCCTGCCGGCGGGCGCGTCCCGGATCCGGCCAGGGGCCACCGATACCCAGGTGGGAGAGAACCAGGATGCGGCTGCCGGGCGGCGGCGGCCGATAGGTCGTCCAGGTCCACACCGGGCCGTCCCCGGCACCCCGCAACGGGGCGTCCGCGAACGAGACGACGCTGGTGATGTCGTCGCCGACGAGGTCCCGTACCCCCTGAATGAGGTCTTCCTGGTCCTTGACGAACGGCGCCATGCCGTCGCCCTCGTCGCTGAGGACCTGCACCCCGAACCGCAGCGTCCGCGACGGCCGCCGCGGCATCCCGGTCACCCGGTGACTCGCCACCCGCCGGACCAGCGCCTCCACGTCGATCGGCCCCTCACCGCTGGGCTGTGCCAGCAACTCCTGGAGCACACTGCGGCCGAGCCGCGGATCGATCAACGGCAGATGCGGGCGTACGGGTGACGCGCCGCCCGGCCGGGGCAGGGTGGTAGTCGCGGCGGCGACCGTCACCGGCTCGACGCCGATCCGGCGGATCTGCCCGCCGTCGTCACCGGCCTCCTCGTCGGTGTCGCCGGACGCCCCGGTGTCCTCGTCGGCCGGATCCTCCGCGACCTCGCCCGCTTCGGACGGCAGCCCCAGGTCGCGCGTTGTGGGCTCCCGGCCCGGTTCGTCCACGGTGCGCCGGCGTGCCCGGTCGAGCGGTGAGTCGCCGAGCCCGAGGAGGCGGGCGACGGCGTGACGCTCCTCTTCGGTGCGTGCGCCGACCGCAGCCCAGGCCCGGGCCAGATCGCTCAACCAGATCTCGCCCACCGTCAGCTCCACCCCGGCTGGTCGTCCTTGCGCAGGGTCATCCGGCACAGGGCGGCCCACTGGTCGTCGCCGACCACGATCTTGAGTTGCAGGCAGGCGAAGAACGTGTCCAGGTACTCGGCGGTGCTCGGCGGCCGTCCGCCGTGCAGGGCCGCCTCGTTGCGTACCTTCTGCAGCTCGTCGGCCAGGTGACGGGCGAGACCGGCCGGGTCCGGGTGCTCGTGGGCCACCTTGTAGGTGCGCAGGTGCCGTTGCGCGATCTCGACCAGCCGCTTGTGGTCGGGTGCCGGCAGCGTCAGCACGACGCAGCGGCGCAGGAACGCGGCCGGCAGTTCGCGCTCGTCGTTGGTGGTGATGATCACCAAGTGGTTGCCGGTGCTGCCCTCGGCACCCTGAACCAGCGTGCCGGTCTCGGTCACGGTGAACTCGCGTGAGCCCAGCGGGACCAGGAGCGCGTTGGGGACGTCCGGGTCGGCCTTGTCGATCTCGTCGATCAGCACCACCGCGCCATCGCGTTTGGTGCCCCTGTTCAGCAGCGGAAGCGGCTCCAGCGTGGGATCCGGCTCGGCCGGTGGCGGTGCGCCGCGCCGCAGAGCGGACTCCCGGTCGAAGGCCCACCAGAGTACGCCCGGCGTCACGTACCGGCTCTCGTCGAGCTTCTCGTCACGTGCCGCGTACACCGGGGCGTCGGCGAAGCGGCGCACGATGTCGAACGACCACATCAGGTCCTGCGTCTGGGTCCGCGACGTCACGACGTGTTCGTAGTAGCGCCACTTCTCCCGGGCCGCCACCCAGGGTGCCAGCGACGACTTCCCGGATCCCGGCTCACCGCGCAGCAGCAGAGGCCGCCCGGTCGCCCGGGCGACCCGGATCGCCAGGTCGGTCTCCGGGGTGGACAGATAGACCCGGCCGTCGCGGTGGTCCGGCCCGGCCGTGCGCGGCTCAGCCATCGTGCACCCCCACGCGGCCGCCCAGCTCCTGGAAGGCCTGCACGACACGGTCCATGGCCTCCTCCTCTCCTTCGGACAACGTGGGTTCGAGCAACACCGGTTCCTCCCCGTCCAGCGCCGCGGTGACCTTGCCGGGCGACGTCGACAGGATGATGACGATCAGCCAGGGAATCCGGGCATGCAGGCGGCTGATCACCTCGGTGACCGGCCCCGGCGGGCACTCGGCCAGGTCGATGGCCAGGTAGCAGGCCTCCACCATGCCGCCCGGGCCGGGTTCGATCCGGGAGATCGCCTCGTAGAGCCGCTGGCCGCGGTACCTGCTCGGGTTCAGGTGCAGCATGCGGGCGAGCGCGGCCTCACAACGCTGTTCGAGCTCGGCCACGCCCTCCTCGCCGGTCCGCGCGGAGACACCGGCGATCCGGTGGGTCCGCGCACAGCAGGCCGCCCGGGACACGTACAGCGCGGCGGTCGCCGTCGACCGGGCGTTGAGCAGGTAGATCCGGGGCCCGGAAGCGTACGGGCGGAGCAGCACGTGCGCCGCCACGCCGTCGACCAGGGCCGGCGCCGACAGTTCGGCGAGCTGCGCGGTACGGTCCGGGCCGATCGCATACCGCACGGAGTCCACCGCGAGGAAGGTGTCGTCCGGGCGTGGCCGGCCGAGCAGCTGGTGGGCGAGGAACCGGTAGCAGCCGGGCGCGGACAGGCCCTTGGCCTCGGATCTCTCCAGCCCGACGTGTCTGGCGAAGGAGCGCAGGGCCAGCCCGACCGGCGCGGCACCGAGCTGGCTGGTGACGTCCTCGATCCAGGTCCGCATGTTGTCGTCCGGCTCGTCGGGCATCGCACCGAACGACGCCACCACCTTCGCCGCCACCTCGGCCGGAGCACAGTCCGTGGCGCCGAGGAACTGCAGCTCGACGAGCTCGCCGTAGCGATGTGCGCGGATGTCGCCGGGCGTCACACCGTCCAGGAGGACGACCCGGATCTCGACCGAGCCCAGGTGCTTGCGCCAGAGCAGATTGGACACCTCACGGTGGACCCACCAGGAGGTGAGCGCGGCCCGGTCCATCAGGACGACCGCCGCGTCACAGATCGCCAGCTCGTCGTAGATGCGGCCGCGCCACCTCTCACCGGCGTGGATCCGAGCGGCCTCGAACGGATCGTGGCCTTCCTGCCCGAGGGTGGTGACGAGAGCCTCCAGAAGCGACTGTGCGGTGCTGCCCTCACCCGCGCTGTGACTCAGGAAGAACTTGGCCATGAACCGCCCGACGCCGACGACTTTCTGCCCGCGAAGTTTCTCAGGCCACGCTCTGCGTTGGCAACGACTCTTCGTAGTAACATCCGGACACTCCGCTTCCCAGGGTGAGGACGATGCATGCCCGATCCACGGCCTTTGATCGCCTTCGTGGGTAGTGCTGAAGCCGGGCGGCAGTATTCTCCGCCGCTGCGCGACGCCGACAACGCCGACGGCGCCTGCGTGGAGATCGGGGCCGCGCTCGCCGAGGCCGGTTGCGATCTGCTGCTGTTCTCCTCCCGGGCGCGCTATGTGGAGGCGGCCGCGTTCCGCGGGTTCGCCGGGGCCGGAGCCGGTGGCCGGGTGGTGGTGCGGCCACCCCAGCACGCCACCGTCGAGTTCCAGGCGCCGGAGGGCAGCACGGTCGAGGTGCAGGTCGAGCACGACGCCTCGGGGGAGTGGGAGCTGCCCTACTACCGGTCGCTGATGACCTGCGACGGGGTGGTCATCGTCGGTGGTGGACAGGCCAGCCGGATCGCCGGGCTGTTCGCGCTGCTGCACCAGGTGCCGGTGCTGCCGGTCGCCGCCTTCGGCGGTGGCGCCGCGCAGGTGCGGACCAATCTCACCACCATCCGCAACGACATCACCGACGACGATCTGAAGCTGCTCGGCCGCCCGTGGAAACCGGGGCTCGGCGCCGACCTGGCCACCAGCCTGCTCGGTCAGGTCAGCCGGCGGCGCGAGCGTCAGGTGGCCGAGGACCGGGCCCGCGAGCGCGGCCGCTGGGCGAACCGGATCGCCCTGGTCGTCACGGCGATCGCGGTGATCGCCACCTGGTTGTCCTTCCCGCTGGCCGGTACCGTCCCGGCGAACAGCCCTCTCGGCCTTCTCCTGCTGGTCGTGGCACCGATGCTGGCGGCGGTCGCGGGCGCGCTGCTGAGAAGCTCCCGGCGCGGCGACGGACAGTGGGCCTGGCCGGCCCTCAGCGGCCTGGCCGCCGGCTTCCTGACCGTCTTCCTCTACCTGGTCGGCGAACTCGTCAGCGTCCCCGACCTGTTCGAACGCCTCAACACCCAGCGCCTGCTGCTCTTCCTGGCACCGCTCGCCTTCATCAGCGGCCTCACCTTCGATCAGGTGCTGGAGCGGGTCCTCAAGGGCAACACCCGGGTCCCGTCCGCCGGAGCCGGCCTCCCGCCGGTCTGATCGGGGCCTGAACCGCCCTGGCCTTCCCGGTCACCGCGGTTCCCCTGCTGGTGTCACCGGGAGGCCGAGGAACTCGGCGAGGCCGGAGGGCGCCCGGGGTGGGCGCCCTCCGGCGGGCGGTCAGCCGGCCATGATGGCGTCGATGATGCTCTGCTGGGTGACGGTCGCCGAGTTGCGGTCGAACAGGGCGAACCCGTACTGGCCGTTGTGGCCGTTGTCCCAGTAGGCGGTTGCCGCGCCGTACTTCTTGGCGGTGGCGACCAGGGTGCGCGCGTAGTCGGCCCGGTAGCGGTTGTTCGTCGAGTCGGCCGACGTCTTGTCGATCGAGCCGTACTCGCCGACGAACACCGGGTAACCCTTGGTGACGAACGCGTCGTACGTCTTCTTCAGCTGTGCGTCCATGAAGTCCTGCTGGCCCCACGTCGACTTCTTGGAAGCGTCCGTGGCGTTCGGGCCCCACTGGGTGATGGCGCCGCTCTCGGTCCCGGTGAAGTCCCACGGGTCGTAGTAGTGGACCGAGATCATCAACCGCTTCTCGGCGGCCGGGATCGACGACGACCGGTACTGGTCGGTCGGCAGCACGAAACCGCTGCCCACGGTGTGGTCGATGTTGGTGTTCCAGCCCGGCACCAGCAGCCATCGCGACGTGTTGGTGCCGCCGGTCTGCCGTACCGTGTCCACGAAGATCTGGTTGTACGCGTTGATGTTCGAGTAGCACGGCTGGGTCGGGTTGCCGTACTGGCCGTCGAAGTTCTCGTTCATCGACTCGAAGATCAGCCGGCCGCTGTAGCTCGCGAACTTCGACGCCACCTGCTGCCAGACCTTCTGGTACTTGGCCTTGATGGTCGTCTGGTCGGCCGCGTCGCAGATCAGCCACGCGCCGCCGACGGTCTTGTACCCGTCGCCGTGCATGTTGATCAGTACGTACAGCCCGCGGTCGTGAGCCAGGTTGACGACCTCCTGGATCCGGTTCAGCCAGGCGGCGTCGACGGTGTAGTTCGGGGCGGCGCCGATCTTGCCGAGGTAGGACACCGGGATCCGGATCGTCTTGAACCCGGCCGCCTTCACCCGGTCGATCAGCGCACCGGTGATCACCGGGTTGCCCCACGCCGTCTCGCTGGGGATCCCGTTGACGTTGGCCTCCAGCTGGTTACCCAGGTTCCAGCCCTTGCCCATGTCGGCGACGAGCTGGGCGGCGGTGCCGGTGACCGGCCCGGTGCTGGGGGAGGTGGACGGGCTGGGCGAGGCGGAGGCCGACGCGGAGGCCGACACGGAGGCACTGGGCGAGGGGGTGGTCACGCCGCCGGTGCACGCGGTGCCGTTGAGGGTGAACGACGCGGGCACCGGGTTGGACGACGTGAACGCGCCGTTGAAGCCGAACGACGTGGAGCCGTTGGTGGCGATGGACCCGTTGTACGACACGTTGCGGACCGTCACCGCGGTCCCGGCCTGGGTGAAGGTGCCGTTCCACAGCTGGGTGACGGTCTGGCCGGTGCTGAACGGGAACGCCAGCGTCCACTGGGTGATCGGATCACCGAGGTTGGTGATCTTCACATCGGCACCGAAGCCGCCCTGCCACTGGCTGGTCACCTTGTAGTCGACCCGGCAGCCGGCGGCGGCGCTCGCCTGCAGCGCGACGGCGACCGCACCGCCGGCGGCGACCGTGGCGACCGCGGCAGCGGTCAGCGCTTTTCGTGTTCGAGACATGGGGATGAATCCTTCGAGGGATCGGGAGCGCTCCCATATGGGGGATGGAACGCGACTCCGAGAGGGACGGGGATGACCCAGATACTACCGTCGATCGATCCAGCTGGTGTCCAGTGCACATCCAGGGGTTCTGCATAGCTTCTGCCGCAGCACATCACCGACAGGCGGAAGAGGACACCATGAGGACACGGATCAAGAAGGTCATCGCC
>NZ_JBHSBL010000019.1:324494-332858 GCF_042650585.1 Actinoplanes subglobosus | reverse complement strand
CGCGGTCGCCACCACCACGACCGCGGTGATCATCGGGCTGAGCGGCGGCGGCGCCTCCGCGGCGGCCAACAGCCTGATGGCCTACGGCATCGCCGGCAACGGCACGCTGATGCTCCAGTTCTGGACCGGCACACCCGAGCAGAACGACTGGGTACGCCGCATCACCGGCCTCAGCGGGGACACCGCCGTCATCGGCATCGACTTCCGCGTGCAGGACGGCAAGCTGTACGCCGTCGGCAACAAGGGCGGCATCTACACCATCGGCATCCCCAGCGCGATCGCCACGAAGGTCTCGCAGCTCCAGGTCGCGCTCTACGGCACCAACTTCGGCGTCGACTTCAACCCGGCCGCCGACCGGCTCCGCGTGATCAGCGACAACGCCCAGAACCTGCGGCACAACCTGAACGACCACACCACCGTCGAGGACACCACGCTCACCACTCCGCCGGCCACCGGCCCGGCCCGGGGCGTGACGGCCGCCGCCTACACCAACAACGACCTCAACGCGGCCACCGGCACCACCCTGGTCGACGTCAACACCACCACCGACCAGGTGGTCATCCAGTCGCCGGCCAACAACGGGCTGCTCGTCGCGACCGGCAACCTCGGCTTCGACGCCGACGCCAACGCCGGCTTCGACATCTTCAGCGACCTGACCGGCGGGAAGACCACCGCACTGACCGCCTTCGCCAGTCTCACCCCGGTCGTGCCGGCCGACCAGGTCCCGGTCCAGAACCTGTACGGCATCGACGTGCTCACCGGCGCGACCACACTGCTCGGGACGTTCCCGCTGGACGTCACCGACGTGGCGGTCGCCCTCGACAAGTAGGCCCTACGCGGGTAACTGATGCCGGCCGGCGGCCGACAACCGGGCCAGACCCTGCTCAGCGCGCGACTGCTCGTACCGGTAGCCGATCTCACCGGCGATGCGCAACGCTGACAGGTGATGGGCCCGGGCGTCGGCCAGCCGGCCGGTCGACGCCGCGGCCGCACCTAGACTGTTCGCCACCCGGGCCTCCCCGGCCCGCTCACCGATGCGCCGGAACAACGCCAGAGCCTCACCCAACCGGTCGGCCGCCCGGCGATGCTCACCGAGCAGCACGTCGACACCGCCGAGACCATCCAGCGCGTACGCCCGGCCCGCCACCTCGGTCGTGCCGGTGAACACCAGCAGCGCCCGCTCGTACAGTTCCGCGGCCGCTGTGTGCCGGCCCGACGAGGACTCGACATGACCGAGATGGAGCAGGGCGTACGCCTCACCGACCGCGTCACCGATGTCGTGACAGATCGCCGCCGACGCCCGTAGATCATGTGCCGCATCCGCGAGGCGGCCCTGACGCAACCGCACCTGACCGATGTTGCCCAGCCCGCGCGCCTCACCGGCCCGATCCCCGCTGTGCCGGGCCACCGACACCACCTCGCCCAGGAACCGCGCGGCCTCGGCATACCGGCCCTGCCACTGGTACAGATGACCGAGGTTGCCCAGCGCCCGCACCCGGACCAGGGTGTCGCCGACCTCCAGCGCCAGTTCCACCGCCCGCTGTAGTTCGATGCCGGCTTCGGCGTACCGCGCCTGTTGAACGTGCAGCACGCCCAGGTTGATCCGCAGCTGGGCCGCGGCGCGGTGGTCGGGCCGACGTTCCGCCGCGCGCAGCGCGTGCTCGTGCAGGGTGACCGCGTCGGTGTAGTGACCACCGCTCTCCAGGTACCGCAGCAGCACCTGGGCCAGCTGCACCGCGAACCACTCCAGGTCGTGCGCCACCGCGTGCACGGCGGTGGCCACCAGGTTCGCCCGCTCGGCATCCAGCCACGCCAGCGCGGTCGCCGCCCGCAACGGCAGCGCGGGGCCGTCCGGCACCGGCACCCGGGGGCGCCGGCCGCGCTCGGCCGGATACAGCAGATCCATCGCGGTGGCCGCGGTGTGCAGATAGAAGACCGGCACCGCGCGGGGCAGACCGGCTTCGCCGGATCGCCGGGCGAGATCTTTGGCGTACGCCCGGAGCAGATCGTGCATCCCGTAGCGGTCTCCGGCCCGCTGGACCAGATGGCTCGCCGCGAGCAGGCCGAGGTGTTCCCGCGCCCGCACCTCGGGGTCACCGGTCAGCGCCGCCACCGCACACACGTCCACGTCGGTACCGGGGTGGTGCCCCAGCAGCCGGAACGTCCGCGCCGCACCGGCCGGGAGATCCCGGTACGACCAGGAGAACACCACACCGATGTCGGAGTGCGGGTCACCGGTCGACAGCAGCCCGAGCCGCCCCCGGTGATCGGCCAGCTCACTCACCACCGACGCCAGTGACGCCGGGGCCCGCCGGTGCACCAGCTCGGCCGCGATCCGCAACGCCAGCGGCAGCCGGGCACAGTGCGCGGCCAGTTCCTCGGCGGCTCCGGCGTCCCCGCTGACCCGCTCACCGGCCAGCCGCCGCAGCAGCGCCAGGGCCTCCTCGTGACGCAGCACGTCCAGGTCGAGCCGCCGCGCGCCGTGCCGCACCACCAGGCCGGGCAGCGCGTCGCGGCTGGTCACCACCACCACGCAGCTGGCCGCGCCGGGCAGCAGCGGGCGGACCTGGTCGACCGAGGCGGCGTTGTCCAGCAGGACCAGCACCCGGCGCCGGTCCAGCAGGCTCCGGTACAGCGCCGCCCGCTCCTCGACGTCGGCCGGCATCTGCTCGCCCGGCAGCCCGAGCGACCGCAGGAACCGGGCCAGTGCGGCCTCCGGCGACACCGGCTGCTCCGGGTCGTAGCCGCGCAGGTCGACGTAGAGCTGACCGTCCGGGAAACGGTCCCGGGCCCGGTGCGCCCACCGGGTGGCCAGCGCGGTCTTGCCGACACCGGCCGTCCCGGACACGACCGCGATCATCACGGCGGACGGTTCCGGGGAGGGGGCCGGTTCCGTCGTGCTGGCCGGCGGTGAGGTGCCGGTCAGCCGGTCCTGTGCGGTGGACGGCGCCCGGCCGCCGGTCAGCCGGTCCAGCGCGGCGAGCTCGTGGGCCCGGCCGGTGAACCCGGGAACGTCGGCGGGCAGTTCGGCCGGTACCGGGCGCCCGGCACCCACCGCGGTCCGGGCAGGCTCGACGGCCCGGGCGTCCGCGTCGAGCAGCTCCCGGTAGGCGGCGGTCAGCTCGGCGCCCGGATCGACACCGAGCTCGTCGGCCAGCCGGGCCCGCACCGCCTGATAGGTGGCGAACGCCTGCGCCCGGCGGCCGGCGGCGGCCAGCGCCCGGACGAGACCGGCCTGCCCCGCCTCGTCCAGCGGGTCGGCCGCCGTCACCTCCTCGAACGCGGCGATCGCCCGCCCGGCCTGCCCCGCGGCCAGCAGCGCCACACCCAGCCGGGCCAGCGCGGCCCGGTGCTCGGCGACGATGGACCGCACCTTCGGATGGCCGGTCAGCTGGGGCAGGTCGGCGAACGGCTGCCCCTGCCACAGCGCCAGTGCCTCCGACAGCGGCTCCGGCGCCGGGATGTCGGCGGCGCTGCGCAGCAGGCGCCGGAAACGCAGGATGTCGATCTGATCAGGCGGCACGACCAGGTGGTACCCGTCGCCCAGGTAGGGCAGCACCGCGCTGCGGGAATGCGGGGCCCGCCCCGGTTCGAGCACCCGGCGCAGCCGCTTGACGTGGGTCTGGATGACGTTGACGGCACTGGCCGGGGGATCGTCGCCCCAGATCGTGTCGATCAGACCGGGCAGGCCGACGGGCTGGCCACCGGCCAGGACGAGCAGGCCCAGCACGGTCCGCTGCGCGGGTGGCCCGAGCACGATCGGCTCATCGTCGTGCCAGGCACGCATCGGCCCGAGCACCTGGATCCGCAGCGTCATCGGACTTCTTCCGTGGATGCTCCGGCCGTCAGGCCGAGCAGGAAGCGGGACGCCCTGTGGAGCAGGGCGGGGAAAGCTGATCGGTGTGCGGGGTGCGGGCGGAGAAGATGTCGCTGCCGGTGCGGGGGTGGACCTGTATCGGCTGCGGTACCGAGCATGATCGGGACGTGAACGCGGCCCGTGACATTCTGGCCGCCGGGCTGGCGGTGACGGCCTGCGGAGCTGATGCAGGTCCTCAACGGGGAACCACCTCCCGAGCGGGCGATCGGCGATGAAACAGGAACGACTCGGGGGCGACCCAGTGGAATCCCTGCCCCTTTCGGGGCGGGGAGACGTCAAGTCCGGCGTCCAGTCCCCGTCCAGTCGAGTGCCCCAGAATGCATCGACGAGAGTTTATCTATCGAAATCGGTGAACGAGGCGTGAAGGAGCCGAACATGTCGCGAACCGGACGGGCGCTGGCGGTCGTCGTGGCACTGACCGGAGCAGTGGGACCGGCCACCGCCGCCCGGGCCGACGCCACGGCCTGCGGGGTCACCTACCGTGCGTCGCCGTACACCGGTGGATTCACCGCGTCCATCACGGTGACCAACACCGGTGACGAGACGATCAGGGGCTGGACGTTCCGCTTCCCGCTGGAGGCCACCGTCGCCGAGTTCTGGAACGCGGACCTGCTCGTTCCGGTCACCGTGGTCACCACACAGGCCAAGGCGTGGAACGCCGTGGTCCAGCCGGGCGACAGCTTCTCCCTCGGGTTCCGCGCGGTGGGCACGGCCGGGGCCGATCCGGCCTGGTTCACCGTCAACGATCTGGAGTGCGAGATCGGCGGCTGAGTGGCACCGGCAACGGTTCGGAGACGATGCCGCACCGTGGCTGCGATCAACGCGGCCCGGGACCCCGCCGAAGTGCATGGTGAGCCCGCTGACCGCGGGCGCCGTACTCCGAAAGGGTCTGCTCTTGCGTCTCAGTCTGCGCCGCCTCGCCGTGACCGCCCTCCTCGCCCCGATCGCCGCCGTCGGCGTCTCCACGATGATCGCGAACCCGGCCGAAGCCGCCCCGGCGAAGACGCACCCGGGCGATGGCCGGCCGGGTCACGGCGGCGGCTGGGCGCCCGGCCACGGCGGCTGGACGCCCGGACAGGGTGGCGGCTGGCGACCCGGTCCCGGCCACCGCGGCCCGGTCTGGCCCGCCCCGAACATGCCCATCCCGAACATGCCCATCCCGAACATGCCCATCCCGAACATGCCGGTCCCGGAGCGGCCCGTCGAGGAGGCGCCCGCTCCGGACCAGCAGGTGATCGTCACGCCGATCCCGGACGACTCGGCGCCGGCCCCGGAGACACCCGCTCCGGACGCGCCCGCTCCGGACGCTCCGGCCCCGGTGGACTCCGGTGTGCAGAGTCTCCAGGACGAGATCAACCGCCTGATCAACGTTCAGCGCACGAGCAACGGGTGCGAGGCGCTCACCGTCAACGACCAGCTGACCGCGGCCGCCCGCGACCACAGCGCCTGGATGGCGCAGACCGGCACGTTCTCGCACACCGGCAGTGGCGGCTCCACGTTCGTCACCCGGGCGAACGCCGCCGGCTACGCCCAGCCGTCGGCCGAGAACATCGCCATGGGCTACCGCAGCGCCGCCGAGGTCGTCGACGGCTGGATGAACAGCCCCGGTCACCGCGCGAACATCGTCAACTGCCGGTCCAAGACCGTCGGTGTCGGTGTCGCGAACGCGGCCGACGGCACGCCCTACTACACCCAGGACTTCGGTTACTGACCCCCGGTAGTGCCGTGATGCCCCAGCCGTTCCCCCTGCGGCTGGGGCATCACTGTGTTCGGTGAGCCATGTCATGGACAGTGGCGCCATCCACGTACGGTGACGTAATTTCGTTAATCAGCGAAATACCGAAGGATGGGGTGCCGGGATGCTGGAGGAGTGCAAGGCGCTGTCGAACGAGACACGCCTGGCGATCCTGGAGTGGCTGAAGGACCCGGCCGCCCACTTCCCCGGAGCCGACGGTGCGAACGAGGGCGTCTGCGTCGGCCTGATCCAGCGCCGCGCCGGATGCTCCGTCTCCACCGTCTCCGCCCACCTGGCGATCCTCCAGCGGGCCGGATTCCTGCTCGCGACCCGTCGCGGGCAGTGGATCCACTACCGCCGCGACGAGGAGCGCATCCGCGCCTTCACCGAACGCCTGCACCGCCACCTGTGACATCGGAAGGCGACACGTCATGCCCACCGCACTCTCCCTGCTCGACCTGGCGCCGATCTCCGCCGGTCAGACCGCCCGCGACAGCTTCCAGGCCAGCGTCGCGCTCGCCCAGAGCGCCGAACGGGCCGGATACCAGCGGGTCTGGTATGCCGAGCACCACAACATGTCCGTGATCGCGTCCTCGGCGACGAGCGTCGTCATCGGCCACGTCGCCCACCACACCAGCACCATCCGGCTCGGCGCCGGTGGCATCATGCTGCCCAACCACTCGCCGCTGGTCATCGCCGAGCAGTTCGGCACCCTGGAGACCCTCTTCCCCGGCCGCATCGACCTCGGCCTCGGCCGGGCACCCGGCAGCGACCAGGTCACCATGCGGGCACTGCGCCGCGACCACCTGTCCGCCGACACGTTCCCGCAGGACGTCCTCGAGCTCCAGGGATACCTGGCCGGGCAGTCGGTGATCCCCGGCGTGCAGGCGGTGCCCCGGGCCGAGCGGCCGGTCCCGCTCTACATCCTCGGGTCGTCGCTGTTCGGCGCCCAGCTCGCGGCACGGCTCGGCCTGCCGTATGCGTTCGCCTCCCACTTCGCGCCCGACGCGCTGCTGCAGGCCGTCCGGGTCTACCGGGAGACGTTCACCCCGTCCGGGCAACTCGCCGAGCCGTATGTGATCGCCGGGGTCAACGTGGTGGCCGCCGACGACCATGACGAGGCCGTCGCCCAGATGAGGTCGGCCTATCGTGCGCGGACCAGGGCGTTCATCTCCCGCGGTGGCGTCGGGCAGAATTTCACCGACGCCGAGATCGACGCGTTCCTGGCCTCGCCCGGCGGGCAGAACCTGGCGGCGATGACCCGATACACCGCCGTCGGTACGCCTGACGAGGTCCGCGAGTACCTGGAGGACTTCGCCGCGACCGCACAGGCCGACGAGTTGATCACCGCGCACCACGCCCAGTCGCTGCCGGACCGGTTGCGCTCGGTCGAGCTGACCGGCGCGGCGATGGCGGCCCCGGCGGCGGCCTGACGGCACCCCGCGCGATCATGCCCGGGACGTGCCGCGGCCGTTCCTCCAGCGCCCGGTCACCGGCACGCTCGGCGACCGCCGGCGCCTGCCGGGCCCGCTCCGCTCCGGAGGCCAGGTCACCGTCCCGGATGGCGACGCGCGCCAGACTGTACCGAGGCTCGACCTCACCGGCGGCGTCAGGCCACGAAGTGGCCGTCCTCCAGGTAGGCGACGGATCCGTCGGCGCGGGCCCGCACCGCCGCGGTGAGGCGGCGGGCCAGCAGGGCGGACAGGCGGGTGGCGGCCTCCGGGCCGGTGCACCACGCCCAGCCGCGCAGTTCGTCGGGCGGCAGGCGGATGGTGGCGGCCTGTGCGGGAGTGAGCTCGCCGCCGTCGAAGATCAACATCAATCCTTCGGTACGGTCGGGACGCGGCGGAACCCAGTCGGTCACCAGCAGGCGTCCCGGCTGGAGCGACAGGCCGAGCTCCTCCTGGATCTCGCGTGCCGCCGCGGCGTGCGGTGACTCGTCGGCCTCGACCACACCGCCCGGGATCTCCCAGTAGTCCTTGTAGGTCGGCTCGCAGATCAGCGCACGGCCCCGGCCGTCGGAGAGCAGCACGCCGGCACCGATGCGCTTGCGCGGCAACGTGGCGGTGTAGTCGGTCGTCATGCGCCGACAGTAGCCAGGCCACTGTCACACTCGGACCGGAGGCGGAGGCACGGCCGGGCCCGGCGCATCGCACCGGGCCCGGGAAACTCCGTGGGGTGTTACAGCGTCGGCTGGCCGGTGACCGGCGCGGGCTTGCGCGGAGCCGGCCGCGGCGTCTTCGGGGCGGCGGACGGCTCCGTCGCGGTGGACGAGGCCGGCGTCGTGGAGGAGGCCGGCGTGGTGGAGGAGGCCGGCGTGGTGGACGGCCCTGCCGTCGACGGCGTGGTCGTGGCGGCTACCTCGTGGAGCTTGGTGGTGGCCTTGTCGGTGCCCGTGCTGAGCAGCGCCTTCGCCTTCTCCTGGGCCTGCACCACGGTCGGGTGGGCGTTCACCTTGCGGGCGGTCGCCGCGATCTGCTCGTACTTCTCACGTCCGGCCCGCGAGCCGAGGACGTACCCGACCGCGAGCCCGGCAGCCAGCTTGATCATCGCCATGGAAATCGTTCTCCTCTTCGAAGTGCGGATGGTTCGAAATGCGGATGGGGGTCGTGATCCGACGGATCAGTGGGAGCGGCGCAGCCAGGCGGGCCGCGACGGGGTACGCCGTGCGGCCGCGCGCCGCCGCACCACGAGGACGATGGTGGTGCCGACGGCCGCCGCGATCGCCGCCGCCGGCAGGGACCGGCGCACC
>NZ_JBHSBL010000019.1:230583-324467 GCF_042650585.1 Actinoplanes subglobosus | reverse complement strand
TCGCCGCCGCCGGCAGGGACCGGCGCACCGCCGGACGGCGGCTCGCCTCGGCCAGCCGCTCCTTCGTGGAACCGGCGACCCGCGCGGTGGTCTCACCGGCCGCGGCGAGCCGGCGCCGGGCCTGCACCGCGGTCTCGCTGACCGCCTGCTTCGCCCGCCCGGTGACGTCGGTCCGGGCGGCCGCTTCCGTCACGGTGTCACCGAGATCGGCGCGGGTCCGCTGGATGTCGTCGGCCAGGTGCTCCCGGCCGGTGGGCCTGCTCACTGCAGTCATGATCGCCGTCCTCGGTGTGCTGCGTTCGTCACGGTCTCGATGTCGGCCTCCAGGCTCGCGATGGCGCCTCGGGGTCGACCCGGCCGACTGTCTCCTGCCCGGCAGCGCGGCGCCGACGGGTCGGCTGTGGACCCGGCGGCCACGATTCGCACCTCCTTGCTGCCATGCAACTGTTCTGCCCGTCCCATGAACAGGCGAAACCCCCCCTTACGGCTGTCGTCGCAGGCGTATGGCCGCGAGTTTGAACATCGGCTGCTTCGACACCGGGTCCCAGGTGGTCAGGGTCAGTTCGTTGGCGGCCTGCCGTGCGAAGTGGAACGGGAGGAACACCGTCCCGGGCCGGATGTCCCGGATCCGGACCGGTGCCTCGACCGCGCCGCGCGCCGACTCGATGAGAGCCACCGAACCGTCGGCCAGCGCGTACTCCGTGGCGTCGGCCTGGCTCACCTCGACCCACACGTGCGGGGCGGCCGCGTTCAGTTCCCGGACCCGGCCGGTCTTCGTGCGGGTGTGGAACTGGCTGAGCGTGCGCCCGGTGATCAGCCGCAACGGGTAGTCGGCGCTGGGCTCCTCCGGCGCGGGCTCGTACGGGGTGGCGAGCAGGAACGCCCGCCCGTCCGGGTGCTGCGCCCGGTGCTCGCCGGCGGTGCGCGGCGCACCCGTCACGAGGTCGTGGCCGTAGGTCTCGCAGTACCCGGTGCCGGTGTTGAACACCCCGCCGGTGTAGAGCCGTTCGCCACCCCACTGGACGCCCGACTCGCCGCGCAGGTCGTCGTACCCGATGGTCGTGTAGTCGCACGGGCGCCCGGCGGAGCAGCGCTGCCAGGCGGCGTACGCCGAAGGGGGGTCCGTCCAGGAGATCAAGGGTGACCCGTCCCGGTCGCGGAAGTCCCGGCGGGCGGCGTAGTCGAGGAAGATGTCCAGGTCGGGGCGGGCCTCACCGGGCGGGTCGACGGCCTTCTCGGACAGGTGCACGGTCCGGTCGGCGTTGGTGAACGTGCCGGTCTTCTCACCCCAGGTGGCGGCGGGCAGCACCACGTCGGCGAACTCGGCGGTCTCGGTACGGAAGATGTCCTGCACGACCACGAACAGGTCCGGCCGTGCCAGGGTGCGGCGGACACGGGCCAGGTCCGGCAAGGAGACCGCCGGGTTGGTGCCACTGATCCACAGGAAGGTGATCGCGCCCTTGCCGGCGAGCTCCCAGATCGTCATGGCCGGAGTCGGGTCCGTGTCGTGCGGGATCGTGGCCTCGTCGACGTTCCACAGGGCGGCGAGGTCGCGTACATGCGCGGGGTTCGCCCGGTTGCGGAAACCCGGAAGGTCGCCGTCGGCGCCGGTCTCGCGGGTGTTCTGCGCGGTCGGCTGGCCGTTCATCTGCAGCACCCCGGCGCCGGGCCGCCCGATCATGCCGCGCAGCAGGTGCAGGTCGTTGACGGCGACGGCCGAGGCCGTCGCCTGATGCGACTGATAGAAGCCCTGGAGTACGGTCGACAGCAGCCGCCCGGCGGTGCCCACCAGTTCGCCGGCCCGTTCGATGTCGGCCGGCCGCAGGTCGCAGATCTCGGCGACCCGCCGCACCGGGTAGGCGTCGACCACCTTCGCCAGCTCCTCGAACCCGACGGTGTGCGCCGCGAGGTACGCCTCGTCGGTCCACCCGTGGTCGATGACCAGCCGGAGCAGCCCGTTCATCAGCGCCAGGTTGGTGCCCGGCCGGATCGGCAGATGCACGTCGGCCTCGCGGGCGACCGGGGTGCGGCGCGGGTCGACGGCGAGCATGGCCGGCGGGTTCGTGCCGTGCCGGCGGTCGAGCATCCGCATCCACAGCACGGTCTGCGTCTCGGCGACGTTGTGGCCCCACAGCGCGATCGCGTCGCAGTGGTCGACGTCGGTGTAGGAGCCGGGCTGCCCGTCGGTGCCGAAGCTGGCCTTGAGCGCCGCCGCCGACGTCGCGGTGCACAGCCGGGTGTTGCCGTCCAGATGCGGAGTGCCGATCCCGGCCTTCGCGATCACGGCCAGCGTGTAGTACTCCTCGAGGAACAGCTGCCCGGAGGTGTAGAAGCCGGTCTGCTCCGGCGTCCGGGCCCGGGAGGCGCCGACGACCCGCCGCATCGCGTCGTCCCAGGTCGTCGGGGTCAGTTCGCCGTCCACCCGGACGAGTGGCCTGGTCAGCCGGTCGGGGTGCGCGCCGGCCCGCCAGCCGTAGACGTCCTTCGGGTCGAGCCGGCCGTGGTTGACCCGGTCACCGGCCCGCCCACGGACGCCGACGATCCGCCCGTCGCGGACCCCGATGTCGATCGCGTCGCCGTTGGAGTGCAGCAGCGACGCCGACCGTACCCAATGATCGGGGGTTTCGATGGTGTGCTCGTCGACCCGGACCGGCCACGCCCCGCCGGGGGAGTAGGGGGTGCGATCTCCCCACGGGTCGGTGATCCGGTCACGCATCGTAGGGGCTCGCCGACAGCAGCCGGGCCAGGTGAGCGGTGTTCGCGGCGAGCGCCGCGGTGGCCTTGCCGGTGGTGTCCGGTTTCGGGCCGGCGTCCCGGTAGTCGACCTTGCCCATCGCCTCGCCGACCCAGTAGGTGGCGCCCGCCGCCGCGACGCTGAACCCGACGTCGTTGAGTGCCTGGAGAACCTCGGCGGTGACGTGGTGGGCACCGTCCTCGTTGCCGACCACCGCCACCGCGGCGACCTTGCCGTACATCGACGGCCGGCCCCGCTCGTCGGTCTCCGACAGTTCCGCGTCGAGGCGTTCCAGGACCATCTTGCACACACTGGACGGCTGGCCCATCCAGATCGGCGTCGCGATCACCAGGATCTGCGCGGCCAGGACCTTCTCCCGGATGCCCGGCCAGGCGTCACCGTCACCCTCGTCGGTGGAGACCCCGAAACGAACCTCATGATCGACCACGCGTACGAGCTCCCCGTCGACGTCGTGGTCGGCGAGGGCCGCGAGGATCTCACGGCCGAGCAGTTCCGAACTCGACGGGGCCGGGGACTTCTTCAGCGAACAGCCGAGGACCAGCGCCTTCAGTGTCGTCACCGTCATTCTCCCGATCCGGGCTCGGCCATCCGGCGGTGCATCTCGGCGTTGACGCGGTCCGGCATGACCTTGCCGGCCATCGCCTTGGCGCGGGTGGCGACCGATCCGGCGAGGACCTTCTCGTCACCGGCGAACAGTGCCCGGACGCCCTGCGCGGCGACCTGCGCCGGGTCGTCCTTGCGGCTCGCACCGACGCGGGTGTCGTCCATCCCGGCACGGTGGAAGAAGTTCGTGTCGGTCGGCCCGGGCATCAACGCGGTCACCGTGACACCGGTGTCCTTCAATTCGGCCCGTATCGCCTCGGCGAACGACTGGGTGAACGACTTGGACGCGTTGTAGATCGCCTGGTAGGTGCCGGGCATCATCGACGCGATCGACGAGGTGACCAGCACCCGCCCCGACCCGCGCCCGACCATGCCCGGCAGGGCCCGCTTGGCCAGGTGCACCGTCGACGTCACGTTCACCGCGATCACATTCAGCTCGTCGGCCAGATCGGTGCCGCCGACGAACGCCCCACCGATCCCGCGTCCGGCGTTGAGCACGAGGACGTCGACGTCGCGGCCGGTCGCCGCGATCGCGGCCCAGGCCTGCTCCACCCCGCTGTAGACGGCCAGGTCGGCGCGCACCGCCGTCACCTGGTTGACGCCGTCCCGCCGGAGATCGCCGGCGGCCTCCTCGATGCCCTCGTCCTCGGCGATCAGCAGCAGGTCGTGCCCGCGTCCGGCCAGCTCCCGGGCCAGTTCGTAGCCGATGCCACTGGACGCGCCGGTGACCACGGCCAAGGGGTTCCCGGTAGTAGATGTCGTCATGCTCCGCTGCATGCCCCCGTCCGGGCGGTTCAATCGCGTGAGGACACCCACGCCAGGGCGACCGCCGCGGCGTCCTCGGCCACCGCACCCGGGACCGCGAAGTCGTGTGCCTCGGCGTACGCCCGCCACCGGGCCCCGGCGTAGCTGGCCCCGGCCGCGGCGAGCCCCGCGGCGATCGCCGGCCCGGCGATTCCCGCGCCGCGGCGGCGGGCGAACGTCGCCCCGGCCACGGCGCCGAGCACGACCCGTCCGGCCAGCGGGCCGGGCTTCAGGCGGCTCGGCGCCCGGCGCGACTTGTCGAAGGCCATCTCACCGAGCGCCGCGGCACCCGCGGCCACCCGGATCCAGCCGCGCCTGCGCAGCGCCAGCCTCGCCAGCGGAGTCATGCTGCGCGCCCCGGCCGAGGCGCCGAGGATCGCGGAACGAACCAGAACTCTGTCGGTCATGGCCGGCGAATGCCCGCCGGACCGCGGGTCAAACAGCGGCCTCCCGTTCCAGGGCCGGGCCGGCTGGTGACGGCTGTCCATGCTGACGGCGACGTCACCGTCGTCCTGCCTCCATCCACGCGGCTACGTCGCGACCGGTCCGACGGGCCGGGTGGGCCGGACGGCGGTGACGGGGTGCACCGTCTCGAAAAAAGCGGTGACAAGAGGTTTAAACGTCACACATCGGGAATCACATGACTCTGGTATGAACCGGGGCGTTCCGGACGTCGAAGTGGCGGATCCTCGAAAGAGTGAGGTCTAAAGTCCCGACTTCCACGGTTCATCGTGACGGTGAACGGCCGGGTGTGATCAGCTAACGCACGTCGCGGCGCGGCGGTTCCGGTTGGTTGCTTGATCCGCCAGTGAGAGCGCTCAGATGGTGCTCGCCGTGACCACCGCGAGGCGGTGTCGGCAGGGGGCGGGAAGGGAAGATCCGCCCAAGCCGGCACCGCCTCCCCACGTTTCCGATTCGGTCGCGGTGCGGGCTGGGCGCTGTCCCGGGCTGCGATGATCGTGTTTGTGACCTTCACCGATGACGAGGCGGCCGCGCTCACGGCTGTGGATGAGCGGGCCGTCGCCCGGGAACTCCTGGAACTGCTCACTGTCCCCAGCGTCACCGGGAGTGCGGCCGAGAGCGAACTCCAGCATCTGCTGGCCGGGCGGCTCGAGCGGCTCGGGCTCGACGTCGACCTGTGGTCCATGGATCTGCCCGCCCTGCGTGCCCACCCGGACTTTCCCGGCACCGAGGCTCCGCGTGACGACGCTTGGGGACTGGTCGGGACGACCACGGGCGGCGACGGGCCGGCCGTCATCCTGCAGGGGCACGTGGACGTCGTACCGCCGGGGGATCGGAGGCAGTGGGGGAGCGACCCGTTCGCCCCGCGGGTCGACGGTGACGTCATCCATGCCCGCGGCGCCTGCGACATGAAAGCGGGACTCGCCGCCAACCTGGCCGCCCTCGCGGCGATCCGCGCTGCCGGGATCCGGCTGCCGGGGCGGGTCGCCGCCCACTTCGTCGTCAGCGAGGAGGACGGCGGCCTCGGCGCCTTCGGGACGCTCCGGCGCGGGCACACCGGTGACGCCTGCATCATCACCGAACCGACCGGCGGCACGGTCATCACCGCCAACGGCGGGGCGCTGACCTTCCGGATCGAGGTGCCCGGGAAGGCCACGCACGCCAGCACCCGTTACAGCGGTGTCAGCGCCATCGACGCCTACCTTCCCCTGCACGCGGCGCTGGCCCGGCTGGAGACCGTCCGCAACGTCGGCCCGGATCCGCTGATGGCCGACTACCCGATTCCGTATCCGCTGGCCGTCGGGATCGTCCGCGCCGGTGACTGGGCCAGCACCGTCCCGGACCTGCTCGTCGCCGAAGGGCGGCTCGGTGTGCGGCTCGGCGAGGATCCGGCCGCCGCCCGCGCCGAACTCGAACGGTGTGTCGCCGACGCGGCGGCCGCCGATCCCTGGCTGCGTGACCACCCGCCGACGGTCGCCTGGACCGGTGGCCAGTTCGCCAGCGGGCGCCTGCCCGCCGGGCACCCGTTGCGGGACCTGGTCAGCGACGCCCACCGCGATGTCACCGGCGAACCCGGGCTGCGCGAGCGGGGTGCGCCGTACGGCAGCGACCTCCGGCTGTACGCGGGCGCCGGGGTGCCGACGCTCCAGTACGGGCCGGGTGACGTCCGGGTCGCGCACAGCCCGTACGAGAAGGTGTCGGTCAGTGAGACGGTCCGGGTCGCCCGCACGCTGGTCCTGGCCGTGCTCCGCGCGATGTCGTGAGCATCGTCAGGCCGCGGTCAGCTCGGCGGCCCCGAACGAGACGGCGAAACGCTTGCACCAGATGGTGACGCTGCGGAACGCCGCCGGGTCGGTGCCGGCGTCCAGCCGGTACACCTGATCGCCCCGGTTGCCTTTGAGTTTGCCCAGCTCGGTGAACTCGCCGTCGTCGAAGACCCGCCAGCCGGCGGTGCCGGTGCGCACCTCCTGATCGGTCAGCCAGACCCGCAGGTCGGGGCCGTCGCTGGTGTCGAGTCCGGCGATCTCCAGCTGGTGGCTGCCGTCGGGGTTGCGCACCATCCGGGCGGTGCCGCTGGTGTCGTGCTCGTGGGTGATGAAGGTGCCCTCGGCGACCACCACCGGCGAGGCCGGCGGCTGCCCGGTCGCGGACACGGCGGGGGCGCCGGACGGTACGGCCGGCAGCGGAACGGCCGACAGCGGCTCGGCCACGACGGTGTCGGTGAACAACCGCCACGGCGCGAACCAGTAGAGTGCGCCGGCGCCACCGATGCCGAGAACGGCGACGACGATCCAGGTGACAGGTTTACGGAGAAGGCGACGAATCACGGATTCGAGTCAAGCCGTCCCGTTCCATGATCACCAGGCCGGTCATCTTACGATCCGCTTATGCGTGCCAAGGCCGCGGCCAGGGCCGTCGCGACGTCGCCGGGACCCGGAGCCGAGGACGACCGTGACCACGGCAGGAGCGGTAGTGTGACTGCCGACACGCAGGGGGTGCTCGATGGCGCTGGTGAGTTTCAGCACGGCGGGGCTGCCGGCGGCGCAGCGGGTCGCGCTCTGGGAGGACCACAACACCAGTGCGCTGATCGGCTTGCGGTGTCGCATGCTCGGCGAGACGTCGTTCGACGGGACCGAGCTCAACCTCCAGCTCGACCGGATGCATCTGGCCCGGGTCCGTGGCAACGCGCACGTCGTCGAGCGGCCGGCGGAGGTGATCCGCCGGAGCCCGGCCGACGCGATCGCCGTCTACCTGGCCGTGGCCGGTGAGGCGTTCTTCTACCACGAGGACGGGGTGCTGACGCTGCGTCCGGGGCAGGCGCTGGTCTGCGACGCCGACCGGCCGTTCATGCGTGGGTTCTCCCGCGGTCTGGAGGAGCTGGCGATCAAGGTGCCGCGCGCGACGTTCCGGGAGATCACCGGGCTCGACGAGCTGCGGGCGCCGCTCGTGCGTGACTTCGCCCGGGGTGACGCGTCCGCCCGTACGCTGGCCAGGCTCGTCGATCGGGCCGTGCGCCCGGACGGCGGTGAGCCGATCGACGAGGAGACCGTCCTGCATCTTCTCGCCGGGATGACCGGGCGCTCCGCTGCCGATCCGGGCCGGGTGCATCTGGCCAACGCCCGCGCTTTCATCGAGGATCATCTGTCCGATCCGGGTCTCAACGCCGCCCGGGTGGCCGCCGGCATCGCGATCAGCGAGCGGCACCTGTCGCGGGCGTTCGCCGCCGCCGGGGCCAGCCTGCCGAGATATGTGCTGGTCCGCCGTCTGGAACGCGCCCGCGCCGTGCTCCTGGCCGAGGAACGGGTGACGGTCGCCGAGGCCGCCGCCCGCTGTGGGTTCGGCTCCACCAAGTACTTCGCGCAGACGTTCCGCGCCCACTTCGGTTTCCGCGCGAGCGACCTGCGACGCGCGAGCGACCCGCGACGCGCGAGCGACCTGCGACGCCCGAGCGACCTGCGACGCGCCGGCGACCTGCGACGCGCCTGACGGGCGCCGATTCCGCCACGCCGCCGCATTTCCGCCGTGTCACCGGCCGATGTCTTTCCGGCCGCGGGTCCCGTCGCGACACTGGCGGGCACCACACGGCAGGGAGCGAGGACACCCCATGGCGCAGATCAGCACCGACGTCGTCATCGTCGGGTCGGGGCCGGCGGGAGCGGCGGCGGCACTGCTGCTCTCCACCCTCGGCATCCCCAACATGATGATCACGAAGTACCGGTGGACGGCGAACACGCCACGGGCGCACATCACCAACCAGCGGGCCATGGAGGTGTTCCGGGACGCCGGCATCGAGGAGCAGGTCCTCGCCGACGCCACCCCGCACCATCTGATGGGCGACACCGTCTTCTGCACGTCGATCGCCGGTGAGGAGATCGGCCGGATCCTCACCTGGGGCACCCACCCGGGCCGGCACGGCGACTACGAGCTGGCCTCGCCCTGCCTTCCGGTCGACATCCCGCAGACCTATCTCGAGCCGATCCTGGTTCGCAACGCCACCGAACGCGGCACCCAGACCCGTTTCTCCACCGAGTACCTGTCGCACGTGCAGGACGCCGACGGCGTGGATGTCCTGGTCCGGGACCGGATCACCGGCCACGAGCACACGATCCGCGCGAAATACCTGATCGGTGCGGACGGTGCCCGGTCCCAGGTGGCCGAGGACCTGGGTCTGCCGATGGAAGGCGCCATGGACATCGCGGGGTCGATGAACATCACCTTCAGAGCAGACCTTTCGCCGTACGTCGGGAATCGCCCCTCGGTTCTGTATTGGGTGATCCAGCCCGGCTCGAACGTGGGCGGGATCGGCGCCGGTCTGGTCCGCATGGTCCGGCCGTGGAACGAATGGCTGATCGTCTGGGGCTACGACATCAGTCAGCCGGCCCCCGTGGTCGACGAGGCGGCGGCGGTCGCGATCGTGCGCAGCCTGCTCGGCCTGCCCGGCATCGACGTCGAGATCACCGGCACATCCCTCTGGGGCAACAACGAGATGTACGCGACCCGCCTGCACGACCGCCGTGTCTTCTGTGCCGGCGACGCCGTGCACCGGCACCCGCCGTCCAACGGGCTAGGCTCCAACACCTCGATCCAGGACTCCTACAACCTGGCCTGGAAGATCGCCGCCGTGCTCCGCGGGCAGGCCGGCCCGTCGCTGCTGGACACCTACACCACCGAGCGTGCCCCGGTCGCCCGGCAGATCGTGCTGCGGGCCAACCGGTCGAGCCGTGAGTTCGTCCAGTTCTTCGAGGTCCTCGGCCTGCTCGACGCGAAGGACGAGGCGGAGATGGCAGCCCGCATCGAGGAGCGCAAGGCCAACACACCGGCCGGCGCCGCGAAACGGGCCGCGCTGGTCACCGCGATGGAGCTCAAGCACTACGAGTTCAACGCGCACGGTGTCGAGCTGGGGCAGTTCTACGAGTCGGCGGCGATCGCCGGTGACGGCACCCGGCCCGTGAAGACGAAGGACCCGGAGCTCTACTACGAGCCCTCCACGGTTCCCGGCTCACGGCTGCCGCACGTGTGGGTCGGCACCACCGAGCAGCGCCTGTCCACCCTCGATCTGGCCCCGATGACCAGGTTCACCCTGTTCACCGGCATCACCGGCGAACCGTGGGCGGCCGCCGCCGGCAAGGTCGCCCAGGACCTCGGTGTGCCGCTGGAAACCGTGATCATCGGGCCCGGCCGGGCGGTCACCGACCTGTACTACGACTGGGCCCGGGTGCGGGAGGTCGCCGAGGACGGGGCGATCCTGGTCCGTCCGGACAAGCACATCGCCTGGCGGTCGGCGTCGCTTCCGGCGGATCCTGAGCAGATGTTGCATGACGCGCTGACGGCGGTGCTCGGACGATGAGCCTGACGTTCACCCACGAGACGCTGCCGCAGCGGGTGGTCTTCGCCGCCCACGAGATGCGCGAGCGCCTGCCGGCCGAGGTCGCCCGCCTCGGTTCACGGCCGATGGTGATCAGCACGCGGGACGACGTCCTGCCCGGGGCCGCGCACTTCCGGGAGGTGGTCATGCACGTACCCGCCGACGTCGCCGGACGGGCCCGTGGAGCGGCCGCCGCCGAGGACGTCGACGTGCTGGTCAGCGTGGGTGGCGGGTCGGCCACCGGGCTCGCCAAGGCGGTCGCTCTCACCACCGGGCTGCCGATCGTCGCGGTACCCACCACCTATGCCGGCTCCGAGGCCACCGACGTGTGGGGCATGACCGAGAACGGTCACAAGACCACCGGCTCCGACCGGCGAGTCCTGCCGCGCACCGTCGTCTACGACCCGAGCCTCACCCTCACCCTGCCGGTCGACCTGAGCGTGGCCTCCGGCCTCAACGCGCTCGCGCACTGCGTCGACTCGATGTGGGCGCCCCGGGCCGACCCCATCAACCAGGCCCTGGCCGTCGAGGGCGTGCGCGCCCTGAGCGGCGGACTTCCCGCGATCGTCCGGCAACCCCAGGACCTTCACGGGCGGGAGCTGACGCTGTACGGCGCACACCTGGCCGCCGTGGCCTTCGCGTCCGCGGGCTCCGGCCTTCACCACAAGATCTGTCACGTGCTCGGCGGCATGTTCGGCCTGCCTCATGCACAGACACATGCGGTCGTTCTGCCGTACGTCATGGAATTGAACGCCCGTGGTGTCCCGGACCGGCTCGCCGACGCTTTCGGGCCGGGCGGTCTGGCGCGCCTGCGCGCCGAGGTCGGTGCCCCGCGCGCCCTGCGTGACCACGGGTTCCGTGAGCAGGACATCCCGGCCGCCGTCGAGGCGATCCTGCCCGTCGTGCCGGCCGGCAACCCGGTCCCGGTGACCGCCGGCAATCTGACCGCACTGCTGCGCCGCGCCTGGGCGGGGGAGGAACCGAGATGAGCACCGAACAGGACGACCGCGAGCGGCAGCTCACCGACCGGGTCGTCGCGTCCTTCGACGACACCCCCGACCCGCGGCTGAAGGAGGTGATGCAGGCGCTCACCCGGCACCTGCACGCCTTCGTCCGCGAGGTGCGCCTGACCGAGAGCGAATGGCAGCGGGCGATCGCCTTCCTCACCGCCACCGGCCACGCCACCGACGACCGCAGGCAGGAGTTCATCCTGCTCTCCGACGTGCTCGGCGCCTCCATGCAGACCGTCACGGTGAACAACCGGGCCGACGCCGACGCGACCGAGGCGACCGTTTTCGGCCCGTTCTTCGTCGAGGGCTCACCGCGGATCGAGCACGGCGGCGACATCTCGTTCGGGGCGTCCGGCCGGCCGTGCTGGGTCGAGGGCACCGTCACCGGCACCGGTGGCCAGCCGGTGGCCGGCGCGCGCATCGAGGTGTGGGAGGCCGACGACGACGGCTTCTACGACGTCCAGTACGGCGACGACCGCACCGCCGCCCGTGGGCACCTGTTCAGCGACGACGACGGCCGGTACCGGTTCTGGGCGATCGAGCCGACCCCGTACCCGATCCCGCACGACGGACCCGTCGGCGAGCTGCTGCGAGCCACCGGGCGGTCCCCGATGCGCGCCTCCCACCTGCACTTCATGGTCGAGGCGCCCGGGTGGCGCACGCTGGTCACCCACATCTTCGTGCGCGGCGACGCACTGCTCGGCTCCGACAGCGTCTTCGGCGTACGCGACTCGCTGGTCAAGGATTTCGAGCCGCAGGCGCCCGGCACCGCCACACCGGACGGTCGCGACCTGTCCGGGCAGGCCTGGTCCCGGGTGCGGTTCGACATCGTGCTGGCGCCGGGGAGTTGAGGCGCTCCGCTACGGTGTGACCTCCGCAGGTCGTCGATGCGGACCGTCGAGGTGGGGGAGAGCATGTCGCGCCGTGCTTCCGGGATTCTGCTGTTCGTGCTGAGCGTTCCACTGCTCCTGCTCGGCATCACCGCCTGGAAGGACGCCGACCGCGAGACGGGTGTCCGTGACTGGCAGCTGTCGCAGGCCGCCACCGATCCGGACGCCGACGAGCGCGAGCGGTTCACCGACTATGCGGAGAGCACGCAGCGACGTATCGACGACGCCGAGTACAACCGGAACGCGCTGCTGGCGGCGGCCGCGGCCGGGGTGATCGGCGGCATCCTGGTGTTCGCCACCGGCGGGCGCTCCTCCTCCACGCCCGCCGCGGCGTCCCCGTTCACCACCTGTGCGGCCTGCCGGCGGCGGATCTCGGTGGCGGCGCACGCCTGCCCACAGTGCGGCCACCCGCACGAGCCGGTCGCCGCCCCGGCACCTCCGGTGCTGACCGCCGCCCCGCCCGGCCGCGCGCCGCGGGTCTTCTACGGCACGCTGATCACCCTGGGCCTCGGCTCGGCCGCGGTGATCTACACGGTCATGTTCGACAGCCTGTCCGAGACCGAGCTGGTCCGGGTCTCGCCGTTCTGGATCTTCCCGGTCGTGTTCGGCTACTACGGCCTGGTCGCCCAGCGGATGGAGGCACGGCTGCAGGAGAGCCACCTGGACACCGTCTCCGACCAGCTGCTGCAGGTCATCAAGGAGACCGGCGCGCTCGGGCAGGCGTTCGCGTTCCTGATCCACGCCCCGTTCCTGCTGGTCAAGAGCCGTCAGCCGTGGGTCACGGCCCTCGTCGGCTCACTGATCTGGGCGATCGCGCTGACCATCTTCTTCGGCGTGGTCTTCCCGACGCTGTGACCACCCGTCACCACCAGCCGGCCCGGCGCAGCGACCAGTGGAGGGCGGCCACGCTCATCACCATGAACAGGGCGACGCTCGGGCAGCCGTACCGCCAGTGCAGCTCCGGCATGTGCGCGAAGTTCCTCCCGTAGACACCGGCGACCGTGGTGACCAGTGCGGCGATCGCCGCCCAGGGACCCTTGTCCAGCCGCTGCGGGGCGGTGCTCAGAGCGCACGACGGTCCCTGACCTGCTCCGTACCGCGGCTTGCGCCGTCCTTGAGGTTCGCCGGTCAGGATCGTTCCCGTCCGCCGTGCTGTCCCTGAACCGGAAGGTACGTTTTGTCGAAAGTCTCCAAGGCCGCCGTCGCGCTGCTCCCGATGCTCACCGTGCCGCTGGTCGCGAGCGGGCCCGCCGCCGCTGCGGCCGCGTCCCCGCCGGTCTACTCCCTGGCGGCGACGGTGGCCCCGGCGCCGATGACCCTCGCCGAGTGCAACGCCCCGTCCTGCGTCGTCGCCCCGGCCCCGACCGGCGGCGACGACTGGGCGAACCTGACCGATGCCGTCACTGTCGCGACCGCGCGGGCCACACCGGCCCAGCCGGTCACGGTCCTGCTCGACCAGGGCACCTACCGCCTGGGCAAGAGCCTCAAGCTGCCACCGGACGTCAACCTGCGCGGCCGCGGGATCACCGCCACCACGGTCTCGATGATCACCGCGAACTGGGCCAACTTCAACTACGGCTTCCTGATCAGCTGGGACTTCCAGCACCGGGCCGCGGGCGCCAGCAGCAACCTGGTCTCCGACCTGACCGTCAACGGCAACTGCCGGGAGGGCGCCGGGCTGCCGACGCCGTCGGACATGCCGGGCCGCCCGGGCGAGTTCTGCGACTTCCGCGGGGCCGACGGCAAGCTCGCGCCGACGAACGCCGGCGGTGGCATCTCGGTCGGTGACAACTGGACCGTGCGGCAGGTGCGGTTCACCAACCTCGAATACTTCAAGATCTGGGCCGGTGACGCCGTCACGAACGTGCGGATCACCGACAACCGGTTCGACAACTGGGGCGGCGCCGAGTCGGGCGACGAGGACAACGTCGGCGGCGGGAGCAAGAACGACGGTGTGATCGTCGAGTACAACCAGTTCGACCGGACGATCCGCGGCAACAGCTTCGACTTCACCAACGCCATCCGCACCACGGTGCGCAACAACGTCGTCCGCTCCGACGGCACGATCGCCGCGGCGCGCAAGGAGAAGTCGCTCTACGGCAACATGTACCTGGAGGGCATCCAGCAGGCCGTCGTCGCCGACAACGTGCTGTGGGGCGCACAGATCACCCTCAAGACCAACAGTGGGTACGCCCACAGCGGCGAGAACAAGGACATCACCAACCCGCGCGACTCGATCGTGTCCGGCAACCGGGTCAGCTACTCCGGTGAGACCGGCATCAGCATCAACTACGACGACTACAAGGAGGGCGGCAGTCTCGGCCGTCCGGGCGTCTGGGGCGTCGACAGCGCGGCCGGCGAGGTCCACTACGTTCGCGCGGGTGGCAACAACGTGATCCGTGACAACGTGGTCGAGTACTCGGGCCGCTCCGGGATCCTCGTCTACGGCACGTACGCCGCCGCCAAGACCGCCGGCGACGTCATCTCCGGCAACACCGTCACCAACTCCGGCTGGGGCGGCTCGACCGTATACGACACCGGCGCGGGTCTCTTCGACACCGCCGGCATCGGCCTGTCCATCGGCACCGGCGACCAGATCTACGGCAACACGATCGCCGACGACCCGGCGAAGAAGACCACGTGGTACGGCATCGACCTCGGCGCCCGGCGCGCGTCCACCAGCCCGTCGGCCTACTCCCTGACCGGCCCGGCGGGCGAGGTCAACACCGTCACGAACGTCATCGGTACGGCGTACCACGAGCAGACCAAGATCTCCGAGCCGGTCACCGGTCTCGTGGCCACCGGGAAGACCCTGACCTGGGACGAGGCGTACGCCTTGGAGAACCGTGCGATCCGTGGCTACCGGATCTACCGGGACGGCAACGTCGTCGGTGACCTGTCGGTCGGCAGTGTCTCCGTTCCCGGCAACCTGCTGACCGCCGACGAGTCGAGCTTCGAGAACGCGGCCGCCGGCACCACCGGCTGGACCGCCGGCAACCGGACCACCCTGGCCCGGGTCACCGGCAACGGCTCCCGCGGCACCGCCTCGATGACCCTGACCTCCAGCGGTACGGGCGAGGTCAGCGTCGCCGGCCGCAAGATCAACG
Organism: Actinoplanes subglobosus; assembly: GCF_042650585.1. Lineage (NCBI taxonomy): Bacteria > Bacillati > Actinomycetota > Actinomycetes > Micromonosporales > Micromonosporaceae > Actinoplanes > Actinoplanes subglobosus. The sequence goes on along the minus strand of NZ_JBHSBL010000019.1, from coordinate 309,471 downwards.
CTACGCCCGGTCAGGTCTACACCTCGGTCATCTCGGCCCGGGCGATGGCCGCCGCGGGGTCCGGCCGGCAGGTCCGGGCCGGTCTGAAGATCACCACCGCCAGTGGTCAGGTCCTCAACCTGGCGACGAACAACCGGTCCACCGTCGACGCCACCAACAGCTGGATCACCAGCAGCTACTCGTACACGGCGCCGGCCGACGCGGTGTCGGTGCAGGCGTGGTACCTGATCGAGGGCACGGTCGCGGGGGAGGCCCACATGGTCGACCGTCTCGGCCTGGTCGCCGGCACCCGCACCGAGCAGTTCACCGAGACCGGCGCCCCGGCCAACGCGGTCTACCACGTCGTCTCCTACACGGCGAACGACAACTCGATGCCGCAGTCGGTCATCGTCCCCTGACCCGCACGTCCTTACGTCTCCTGCCGAAGCCGGCCGGGTCTCGTGTTCCGGGACCCGGCCGGCGTCACCTATGGTGGATCCGTCAACTTTCGCAGCGCCGGTCGGTGGTGGAGCGCGCTGGTCGACCCCGGACCTCACGGGGCCTGCCCCGCGTCGTCCTGATCCGGAAGGACCACCACCATGAGTGACGCCACCACGGCGTTCGACCCGACCCACTGGACCCCGATCATCGAGGGGGCCTTCTTCGCCCGCCTGCGGGAGACCACCGACCGGCCCGTCGAGGAGCTGGTCCGCGACCGGCTCGCCGCCGTCGACACCCGGTTCGCACCGCTGGTCGCCAACCCGATGGACGCCGCCAACGCCCGGTTCACGGCCCTGGCCGTCGCGGCGTACGACGTCCTCAAACCCGGGCACGGCCCCACCGCCGCGGCCGCCATCGTCGAGGACTGCCTCAACAGCCCGCTGCGCGCCGACATCCTGGCCGGCACCCGGGGCATGCTCGACCACGCCGGCGACGCCTTCACCGCCCTGGTCGACGCCAGCCGGGACCGCGAACGGTCCTACTTCGGCCCGTCGTTCCACTTCGAGCGTCCGCTCGACGACCAGCAGACCTACATCCTGGACGTACGCCGCTGCCTGTTCCACGAACTCCTGGTCGCGGCCGGGCGTGCCCACCTGCAGCCGATCCTGTGCCGATTCGACCTCAACTGGGCCGACGCCATCGACCCGGCCCGCCACCACCTCAGGTTCGTCCGCCCGGTCACCTACGCGACCGGGCCCACCTGCCGCATGCTGTTCACCCGCGAGGAACCTTCGAGCTGATGTTGGCGGGCGGCTGACGCGGGTATCAGTCGCCCATGTTCGAGGGATTCACCGACGAGCGGGTCGACGTCGGGGAGGTGGAGCTCCGTGTCCGGCACGCCGGGACGGGGCTTCCCGTCCTGCTCGTCCACGGCCATCCGCGTACCGGAGCGACGTGGCACCGGGTCGCACCGCAACTGGTCGACCGCGGCTTCACCGTGGTCTGCCCGGACATGCGCGGCTACGGCGCGTCCGGCAAGGCCGCGATCCGTCCGGACCACTCCCAGCAGTCCAAGCGGGCGGTGGCGGGTGACCTGGTGCGGCTGATGGCGACGCTGGGCCATCCGGCGTTCGCGGTGGCCGGGCACGACCGCGGTTCGTACGTCGCCCTGCGCCTGGCGCTCGATCACCCCGATCTGGTGAACCGGCTGGTGGTCATGGACGGCGTGCCCATCAGCGAAGCCCTCGCCCGGTGCGGGGCGACGTTCGCCCACGACTGGTATCACTGGTTCTTCTTCGCCCAGCCGGACAAGCCGGAGCGTGCCATCAACGCCGATCCGGACGCCTGGTACGACGGCGCGCGCCCGGACAGCATGGGAGTGGAGAACCACCGGGAGTTCCGGCAGGCCGTCCACGACCCGGCCACCGTCCGGGCGATGCTGGAGGACTATCGCGCCGGCCTCGGCGTCGACCGTGACCATGAGGAGGCCGATCGCCGGGCCGGCCGGACCGTGCGGTGCCCGACCCTGGTGCTGTGGTCCACCCGCGACGACATGGAGAAGCTCTACGGCGACCCGGTGTCGGTGTGGCGGCCGTGGGCCCCCGACCTCCGGGGCCGGCCGATCGACTCGGGCCACCACATCGCCGAGGAGAACCCCGGCGACCTGGTGACGGCCTTGCACGACTTCCTCGGCACCTCTCTCGGGCCCGGCTGAGCGGATCAGACCGGCTCGGCCATCGGGAACGGGACGTTCAGCAGGCCCGCCTTGGTCTGCACCTGGTATCGGGACCGGCCCCGTTTCACGATGGTGCCGTCCAGGCCGCCGTATTTGCCGCGGCCCTTCAGCCGGATCCGGGCGCCGACCGCGAACTCGACCACGGGCGCGACCGTGGACGGGCCGGACCCGAGCCGGGCCAGCTCCTGCGCGTACCGCGGATGCATCGGGGCGGCCGCGCCGTTCAGCGTCCAGGAGAAGAGCGCGGACCGGCTGAACGACGGCGAGCAGCGCGAGCACGACCGGACCCGGATCGGCCGGCGGTGCACCGTCGTCCGGTGGCCGGCCGGGCAGACGCCCTCCCAGGCGCCCTGCACCCGGGGCACGTCCTCCGGCACACATCGGGTGCCGGAGCAGCCTATGCGCACCGCGATCGCCCGCCACACCCGGTCGTGGCCGTGCCCGGGGCCGGCCAGGGCATGCGCGATCTCGTGCAGCACCGTCTCGGTCACCTGTTCCGGCGAATACAGCCGGATCAGAGGGCGGGACAGCCCGATCTCCTTGACCTCCAGCCGGCAGATCCCCGCCCTGGTCTTCGCGTCGTCGAAGACCAGGCGCCAGTCCGAAACGCCGTGTCGGGTCATCAGGTCGTCCGCGAGTTCTCGCGCCTCGATCAGGTCCACGGCGCGTCGCTCCTCGTCGTCACCCTCCTATCATGACGTGCCGGGCCGGAGGCCGCTCTCATGGCTTCCCGATCTCCCTCACCCTGGTCGATCCCGCTGCGACGATGCCCAGCAGACACGCCCGGTCGATACCGGTGGTAGCCGTCGGGCAGGTCCTCGGCCTCGATCATCCCGCGACAGCGGTTTCGCCGGTGTCGGTACCGGCGCCCCAGCACTGCCAGGAGTACGGGTTGTGGAAGTCCGCGACCCGGTCGATGACGTCGGCCGTGCCGTACTGCCATCGGCAGGCGTCAGTCATCGAGATGTGGTCGCGCTCGTTCTCGTCGGCCTCGCACCGCCAGTCGTAGGCGGTGTCGCCCTGGAGTACCTCCCGCTCGTAGCCCTTCGCCACGCAGTACGCCCGGAGGTCGACCCCGCCGAGCAGCCTGGTCCCGGGCGAGCCGCCGGTGGCCGCGCCGCGTACGTTCACCACGGCGATCCGGATGTTGTCGTCCTCGTCGGACTCTGCGACGTGCCCGTCGGCATCCACGGTGAATTCGACATAGTGCAGTCCGGGAGAGTCGAACGTCCACGCGAACCGGCTGTTCCCGTCCATCATGACCGCGTTGCGGGGTACGCCCTCGTGGCTGCCGTAAGCGCCGACCTCACGCGAATCGACGCGCCACTTGACGTTGAAGCCGCCGGTGGCGGTGTCGCCGTCGTTCGTCACGCCGGAGTCGAATTCGACGCGATGGCCGACCGTGGCCGCGCTCGCGTCGAAGGTGATCGCGGTGGGGGCCAGATCGGGGCCGGGGTTGCCGGCCGGTGACGGTGTCAGGGCCAGGGCGGCCGCCGCGACGCCGGATACACGAGTTGGCATCATGACATCGCAGGATATGCGGGCGAAACGGATTTGGTTGCTCATTCAGCCGGGTTGAGCATGGGGGCCAGGAAGCGGCGGGCGATGTCGCGTAGCTGGGCGTCGTCGTCGAGGTCGACGATCTGGCTCGGGACAGCCAGGAACGAGGCGGACAGCCGGGTCCACACCTCGGCCACCAGGTCGACGTCGACCGACGGGGAGATGTGGCCGTCCTGCTGGTCGAGGCGCAGGCGGCCGGCCACGAACTGCTGGACCACGGCCATCGTCTGGCCGCCGTCGTTGATCAGGGACGGGACGAGCAGGTCGGGCTCGGCGGTCATCAGGCCGCCGATCAGCGGATTGTCGCGGAAGGCGCGCAGCGACGTGGCGAAGCCGACGATCACCCGGTCGGCGGCGGTGCGGGCCTCGGCGATGTCCACGACGAACCGGTCGAAGTAGCGCCGGAACTCGCGGCGGACCACATGCTCGACCAGGGCGTCCTTGGTGGCGAACCGGCGGTAGGCGGTGATCCGGGAGACGCCGGCGCGGCGGGCCACATCCTCCATCGTGGTGCGGCGGATACCCATGCGGCAGAACTGTTCGTAGGCGGCGTCGAGCAGGCGCGTGGTGACCTCGTCGGCCGGGCCGTCGGGTGTGAACGCGTCGGCGAGTGCCCGGCCCAGCAGCGACGAGCCGGGTGAAGCGGGTCCGGTCATGGTGCCCCCGAGATGTGTTTACGCCATCTGTATCAGCGTACCAATCTGCCCTTCCCGACCTGGGTCGACGCTTGTGTCGTATCGATGTCCGTAGAAATTCATGCTTGTGAACGGCGACGTGTCGTGCTCTCATCGCTGATACACGGAAGCACTTCGTGTTTCACCGTATCAGCGGAGGAGCGAAGCGTGGAACCAGTCAGCAGACGCAACATTCTCAAAGCAGGCGCGATCGGAGCGGCCGCGGCGTGGACCTGGCCGGCCAGCGCCTCGGTCGCCGGCACCGGCGCCGGCGCCGACCCGCGCTGGGTGTGGGACCCGGAGGCCGACCCGCTGGTCGCCGACCTCATCGAGCGCGGCGACGTCCCCCAGGTCAACGCGCTCCTGCGCACCTGGAAGAAGAACGGCCAGGCGCTGCCCGCCGGCCTGCCGTCCGACCTGCGTGACTTCATCGAGTACGCCCGGCAGCTCCCGTCCTGGGCCGACCCCGCCAAACTCGACCTGGCCGTCGAGTTCAACGAGAAACGCGGCCTCTACCTGGGCGTCCTCTACGGCCTGGCCAGCGGCATGATGAGCACCGTCATCCCCAAGGAGGCCCTGGCCGTCTACTACTCCCAGGGCGGCGCGGACATGAAGGACCGCATCTCCAAGACCGCCAAACTGGGGTACGACATCGGCTCGACCAACGCCTACAAGCCCGACGGCGAGATGATCGTGACGGCGGTGAAGACCCGCCTGGTGCACGCCGCGGTCCGGCACCTGCTGCCCCAGTCGCCGTACTGGACCCAGGTCGCCGACGAGGACATCCCGATCAGCCAGCGCGACATCATGGTCACCTGGCACAGCCTGCCGACCACGGTGATGCGCAAACTCACCGACTGGAAGGTGCCGATCCCGGCCGCCGAGTCCGCCGCGTTCCTGCACTCGTGGCAGGTGGGCGCGCACATGCTGGGCGTGAAGGACGAGTACATCCCGAACTCGTGGGCCGAGGCGGACGCGCAGGCCGACCAGGTCCTCGACCCGGTGCTGCGGGCCACCCCGGAGGGCGTCAAGCTGGCCGACATCCTGCTCAACCTCGGGTCGAGCGTGGACGCCGGGATCCTCAGCAAGCCGATCCTCGGCGCGTTCACCCGGTTCATGCTCGGCGACGAGATCGCGGGATGGCTGAAGATCCCGCGCGAGATCGTCTGGGACCCGCTGCTCCGGACGGCGTGGGGACCCTTTGTGGCCGTACGCGAAGGATTGTTGCCCTTCCCTCTGGCGCCGAAGGCGTATTGGCTCTTCGACGAGTTCCTGCGCAAGGCCGCCCTGCTGTTCCTGTCGGAGGCCCGGCCGATCAGCATCGAGATCCCCGTCACCAACCGGCCGACCTGAGAGGAGGCACCCGATCATGGCGGAACTGAGCAGACGCGACATGCTGCGAGCGAGCGCGGCGGCCGCGGCGATCTTCGCCGTCCCCTCCGCGAAGGCGCAGGCGGCGGCCCTGCCGTGGAGTACCCAGTGGGACCCGGAGGCCGACCCGGTCTCGGCCGAGCTGCTGGACAGCGGTGTGGTTCCCGAGGTGAACCGGCTGCTGTGGAACTGGACCCGCAACGACCAGCCGCTGCCCGACGGGCTGCCCGGTTATCTGCACGACTTCATCGAGAAGGCGCGGCAGGTGCCGGCGTGGGCGGACACCGCGAAACTGGAGCGGGCGGCCCAGTTCAACAAGTCCCGCGGCCTCTATCTGAACCTGCTCAACGGTGTCGGCGGCGGCATGCTGAGCACGGCGATCCCGAAGGAGGCGTGGTCGGTCTACTACTCCAAGGGCGGCGCCGACATGGAGGACCGGGTCGCCAAGACCAGCCTCCTCGGCTTCTCGGTCGGCTCGCTGAAGGCGTACCGGCCGGACGGCGACTGCATCGTGCAGGCGGTCAAGACGCGACTGGTCCACGCAGCGGTGCGGCACCTGCTGCAGCAGTCGCCGCACTGGAAGTGGAGTGTCCCGATCACCCAGGAGGACATCCTGGTCACGTGGCACACCCTGCCCACGTACGCGATGCGCAAGCTGCGGGAGTGGCAGGTCCCGATCAGCGCCGCCGACTCGCAGGCCTACCTGCACGTGTGGCAGGTGACCGCGCACATGCTCGGCGTCCGTGACGAGTACATCCCGCAGACCTGGGCGGCCGCGAACACGCAGTCCGACCAGGTGCTGCCGCCGAACATGGGCCCGACCCGGGAGGGCGTCGAGCTCACCGACATCCTGCTCGGGCAGCTCGCCGAGCAGACCAGCCCGGCCAGTGTGAGCCGGCCGCTGGTCAACGCGCTGGCCCGATACCTGGTCGGCGATCAGGTGTCGGACTGGGACCAGATCAGGCGGGAACCGCTGTGGGAGCCGCTGATCGCGACCGCCTGGCCGCTGCTGGTGCGTTTCCGGGAGGGGCTGATCCCGCTGCCGCTAGTGCCGGAGATCGCCTGGACTCTGGACGAGGCGGCCCGCCAGTACATCCTGCTGTTCCTCACCAAGGCACGGGAGACCAGGATCGAGATCCCGGTGACCAACCGGCCCGAGACGTCATGACGGTGCCCGTCCGCCGGCGGACGCTGCTCGGATTCGTGCTGGCAGCCCCCGTCCTGGTGGCTGCCGCCGATCCGGCGGCGTCGGCCGACATCACGTCACTGCTCGACCTCAACGACATCATGACGGCGGCGGCGCTGCCCACGTCCGGCCTCATCTCGGTCGAGATCAACACGGACGGTACGGTCTCCTTCGCGCTGCCCCGGGCCGAGGTCGGTCAGGGGATCACCACGTCGACGGCCATGCTGATCGCCGAGGAACTGGGCGTACCGGTGCGGAAGGTCCGGGTCGGTCTGGCCGACGCCCGCCCGGAACTGCTGTTCAACCAGCTCACCGGCGCCTCCAACACGACCGTCGCCACGTTCACGCCGATCCGGGTCGCGGCGGCCGTCGCCCGGCGGCGGCTGCTGGACGCGGCCGCGGCGAGACTGGGCGTGCCCGCCGGCGACCTGACGATCAGGGACGGGATGGTGGGCGGCATCGGCATCGGCGAGCTGTCGGCCGCCGCGGCCAGCCCCCGCACCCTGGCCGTCCCGGTGGAACTCACCGCCCGCGAGGACTTCACCGTCATCGGCAGGCCGCAACGCCGGATCGACGCGCTCGACGCGGTCACTGGCCGCAAGAGGTTCACGATGGACCTCGCCGTGCCGGACGCCTGGCCGACGATGCTGTGCCGCCCGCCGACCATCAACGGCAGACCCGGGCCGGTCGCCAACCTGGCCCGGGTGCTGGCCATGCCCGGCGTCAGCGACGTGGTGACGATCTCGACCGGCGTCGCCGTGCGGGCACGGACGTTCGGCCAGTGCATCGACGCGGTCCGGGCCCTCGAGGTGTCCTGGAAACCGGGGACCGCCGAGGGCCAGTCCGACGACACGGTCCTGCGGCAGCTCGCCGGCGCCGAGCTGCCGCTCGGGCCACGGCCGATCACCCCGTTCGTCGAGGGCCGGTTCACGTTCCACTTCCGCAGCAACAGTGCCCTGGAGACCAACTGCGCGATTGCGGATGTACGGCCGGACCGCGCCGAGATCTGGTCGGCGCTGAAGTCGCCGATCGTGGCGCAGCAGACCATCGCCGCCCGGCTGGGCCTGCCGGTCACCCGGGTCACGGTGCACGTCACCGAGGGCGGCGGCTCGTTCGGCCGCAAACTGTTCTTCGACGCCGCGCTGGAAGCCGCCGAGGTGTCGCAGAAGATCGGCAAACCGGTGAAACTGATGTGGCACCGGGCCGACGACTCCCGGCAGGGCCGCACCCATCCGATGGCCACGTCCCGGGTCCGGATCGCCTACGCCGGGGGACTCGTGCTCGGCTTCGAGCAGCGGCACACCAGCGTCAAGACCGATCTCGGGCACGGGCTGGGGGAGCTGCTCACCGCGATGGCCGCGCAACTGCCGATCGGGGATGCCGCGTTCGCGCAGACGTTCTTCCAGTTCAGCCACACCTCGCCGTACCGTTTCGGGATCCACAGCCGGCTCCTCAACGAGACCGGCGACGGATTCAACACCGGCAGCATGCGCAACGTCTACTCACCGGACACCACCTGCGCACGGGAGCTGATGGTCGACCAGCTCGGGTCACGGATGGGGCTCGACCCGTACCGGATCAGGGAGAACCTGCTGACCGACGACCGTGCCCGCGCCGTCCTGCGCAAGGCCGGAGAGGTAGGCGGATGGGGCCGGCGGATGCCGGCCGGCACCGCGCAGGGCATCGCGTTCCACTCCGAGTACAAAGGTTTCAGCGCCTGCCTCGTCGAGATCGACTGCCGGCCGGAGACGGTGAACCGGCCGATCCGCGACGGTGTCGGCGGCCCGCGGGTCACCAGGGTGGTCTTCGTCGTCGACGTCGGTCTCGCGGTCAACCCGCTCGGGCTGCAGGCGCAGATGATGGGCTGCGTGATGGACGGCATCGCGCTGGCCCTGACGTCGAGCCTGCACCTGCGCGACGGCTACTTCCTCGAGGCGAGCTGGGACAACTACTTCTACACCCGGCAGTGGAACACCCCGCCGGACCTGCGGATCGTCGTCATGCCGAGCACGTCGGACCAGCCCGGCGGCGCCGGTGAGCTGGGTGTGGCGGCGGCGACGGCGGCGGTCGCCTGCGCCTACGGCCGCGCGACCGGCACGATGCCGACCCGGTTCCCGATCAACCACGGCACCCTGTCGTTCACCCCCAAGCCGACGATTCCGCCGGTCCCGGCTTCACCCATGATCGGAGGTACGGGTGCCTGAGCACACTTTCCGGGTCAACGGGGCGCCGGTGACCGTGGACGTCGAGAGTGACGTGCGGCTGCTGTGGGTGCTGCGTGACCTGCTCGGCGTCACCGGCCCGAAGTACGGCTGCGGCATCAACGTCTGCAAGGCCTGCACCAGCCACCTCAACGGGGCGGCGTTCAACCCGTGCGCGGTGGCGGTCGGTGCGCTCGGGCCGGACGACGAGGTGGTGACCATCGAGGGGCTGGCCGCGACCGTGGGGGCCGACCTGCACCCGATGCAGCAGGCGTGGCTCGATGCCGACGTGGTGCAGTGCGGCTACTGCCAGCCCGGTCAGATCATGGCGGCGGTCGATCTGGTGCGGCGGGTGGCCGCCGAGGGGCGCGCGATCATCGACGACGACCTGGACGGGCTGCGCAACATCTGCCGCTGCGGGACCTACTTCCGTATCCGGGAGGCGATCCGGGTCGCGGCCGAGAACATGTAATTTGCCCTTATGGGGCGCACCTTCCGCGATGACGAGGGCGCGATCGTGATCATCGCGGCCATGATGAGCGCCGTGCTCATCCTCGGGATGGGGGCCATCGTCATCGACGTCGGCCTGCTCTACGGCGAGAAGGAGCAGCTGCAGAGCGGCGCCGACTTCGCGTCCTGGAAGGTGGCGCAGGCCTGCATCGCCGCGCCCGCCGCGTGCACCAGCGCCGGGCAGGCCGACAACGCCCGCGTCTACGCCGAGAAGAACGCCAAGGACACCCGGGCCGACGCCCAGGTCTGCGTCAACAACCTCAACTGCCCGGTCTGGGGGACGACGGCGACCTGCCCGGCGCCGCCGGCGATCACCGGCAACTACGACACCGCGGAGGTACGCACCAGCACCCGCAACACCGACAACACCCGGCTCATGCCCCCGGTGTTCGGCAGGGCCCTCACCAACGGTGTCTACCAGGGCAAACAGGTCGGCGCGTGTGCCCGTGTGGTGTGGGGGGTGCCGGTCGCCGAGAACGCCCTGGCGATGGGCGTCTCCAAGTGCGACTGGGACCGGATGACCAACGGCGGCAAGAAGTTCTACGCACTACCGGGCCTCGACCCGCTGATGCAGCAGACCGGCCTCTACTCGCTGCTCGGCCTGGAGGCGCCGGTCGACAACGCGATCGCGATCAGCAATCCGCTGCTGTCGTTCTGCAACAACCCACTCGACCACACGTCGTCCAGTGGCTACGCCTGGCTGACCTCGGCGTCCAACTGCCACATCGACGTGACCACCTCGACCACCGGCGTGCAGACCTGGGTGACCGCGCCAGCGCTCAACCTGCTCGCGGCCATCAACTGCACCAGCGAACTGGCGGCCGCCCGCGCCTCCGGCAAGCCGGTGCTCGTGCCGATCTACGACAGCGCGGTGGGCGCCACGAACATCCTGCCGGCCGCCTACCGGATCATCGGGTTCGCGCCGTTCGTGGTCACCGGCTACACCACGCTGCTGGGCACCCTGACCAACGTCCCGTCGATCCTGACGAACACCGTTCCAGGCATCGCCTCGACCCTGTGTGGCCTGCAACGATGCGTCTACGGGTACTTCACCAAGTCGATCATCCCGGAGCACCTGCCGACGAAGTTCGGCACCACCCAGAACTTCGGCCTGACGGTGATCGGCCGCACCGGCTGAGTGCCCGGCCGTGTGGTGGGCCGTGCCGGACTGTCGCTCATGATTCCTCCGCGAGCGTGTGCAGGAAGAAGCCGATGCGCTCGGTGAGCTGATCGGCCAGCCGGTCGAAGTCGGGACGCTCGACCGGCTCGGGGATGCTCCAGTGCGCCCGGCGTGGGCCGTCGAACGCGGGACACGCCTCCTTCGCCCGGTCGCACAGCGTGATCACGTGGTCGAAGGTGGCGCCGGACAACTGGGACACATGGGTGGGACCGGTCACCGGAGGATCGATCCCTCGTGCGGTGAGAGCACGTACGGCGTACCGATGCAGGGGTTTGGGGTTGATCCCCGCACTGCGGACCTCGGCCGTCGCGGCGCTGTGGCGCCGCAGGATGGCCTCGGCCATCGGTGATCGCGCGCTGTTGCCGGTGCACAGGAAGAGCACTCGGGCCCGGCCGGGACGCGCGGAGGAGGGTGGGCGCAGGCGCAGTGCCGGGTGCAGGGCCGCGCCGGCGTCGGTCAGCAGCGCCGAGCAGCGGGACAGGTGCAGCGAGTAGTAGGTGTCGCGGCCGTCGGCACTGCTGCGCCGCGCGGTGACCAGGCCGGCCCGGCGGAGTCTGCCCAGGTGGTAGGAGACCAGGTTCTGTGGCTGGCCGAGCCGGGCGGTCAGCTCGTGGACGGCCAGGTCGCTGCCGGTGAGCTCGCTCAGCAGCCGCCAGCGCACCGGATGCCCGGCCGCGGCGAAAAGCTCAGGAGGGCCCATGCCCGCACGATACATCAAATCCATTTGATGTATCGTGCGGGAGTGTCATTGGTGAGGTCGGCGGGCCTGCAGGGGTTCCGGCGGACCGTGGAGTCGCTCGGCGGTGACGCGGATCTGTTCGCCCGCCAGGCCGGGCTGCCGCCGGAGGCGCTCGACGCCGACGATCTGCTGGTGGAGGACACCGCGATCGCCGCCGTCCTGGAGACAGCGGCGGCCGCGCTGCGCTGCCCCGACCTGGGCCTGCGGGTCGCCTCGGTGCAGGAGATGAGCCTGCTCGGGCCGCTGGCCGTGGCGATCCAGAATTCGCCGTCGGTGGCCGACGCGATCGAGTGCACGTCGCGCTACATGTTCGTGCACGCCCGTGACCTCTACCTGTCGGTGGTGCCCGATCCGGACCGGGTGGCCGGGGTGACCGGGCTGCGCTACACGTTCGGCGCGTGGGACCGGCCGTTGCCGCAGGCCACCGAGATGACCATGCTGTTCCTGCACCGGGCCGTCGGGTTCCTGGTCGGCGGCGGCTACGGGCTGCGGTCGGTGGACCTGCCGCACCGGCCGGTCGCATCGACGGCCCTCTACCGGGAGGCGTTCGGGGCGGCCGTGCGGTTCGGCCGGCCGGCGGCGGTGCTGCGGGTGCCGACCAGTCTGATGCGGCAGCCGCTTGCCGGTGTCGACGCGACCCTGCGCGGGCTGGCGCTGGCCTTCCTGTCCCGGCAGTCGCCGGGTCCGCGGACCGGGCCGGCCGCCCGGGTCCGCGCGGTCGTGTCGCAGTCGCTGGGCACCGGGCCGACCGAGCTGGCCGACGTGGCCCGGGCGCTGGCCGTGCACCCGCGGACCCTGCAGCGGCAGCTCGTCGAGGAGGGGCAGGGGTTCACCGAGATCCTCGACGACGTGCGACGGGTGCGGGCCCGCGCCTATCTGACCACCACCGACATGCCGTTGACGCAGGTCAGCCGGCTGCTCGGGTTCGCCGAGCAGGCCGTGCTGAGCCGGTGTGCCCGTCGCTGGTGGGGGATGAGCCCGACCGCGTTGCGCAGGCAGGCCGCTCAGCGGTAGGTGAGCAGGCGCCGGTCGGCCTCGACGTGGGTGTGCTCGTTGAAGGTGGACAGCGACAGGCCGCGGCTCCCGGCGATCACCTTCGTGACGCCGGTGTTGACCGAGACCCGGTTGAGGGCCGCCCAGGCCGCCGCCGATCCGGTGGTGAGCAGGCTGGCCGCCATCGCGATCGGGCCGCCCGAGCTGACCACCGCGATGTCCTGTCCGGTGTCCAGCCGGTCCAGCGCCGCCGTGACACGCTCCCGGAAGGTGGTGAACGACTCGGCGTACTCGGCGTCGTGCTCGCCGGAGAACCAGCGGGCCGTGGCCGCCTCGAAGATCTCCTGGAACGCCCGGGGCGTCGTCGCGGTCCTCGCGGTCCCGAAATCGGGCTGGTGGACCGCCACGACGTGCTGGAAGTCGAACTCGTTCCACCCCGCGTCGACGACCGTCCCGACCGGCTCCTTCAGGCCCTCGACGATGCCGGCCGCGGTCTCGTCGTGGCGGCGCATGTCGCCGCGCACGATCAGAGCGGGCCGGATGCCACGCTCCGCGAAGGACCTTCCGAGGGTACGGGCCTGCTCGTGCCCGATCTCCGACAGCGCGTCGTAGTCGTCGGCACCGAACGACGCCTGGCCGTGCCGGATCAGCAGGAGACGGGCCACCTCAGTCCTTTCCGCGGATGATCTTCAGGCAGCGGCGTTCCAGCATCAGGCTGGCGATCCAGAAGTGCCGGAACGCCGGGTTGCGGGTCTGCCGGTGGTGGTAGCGGTAATAGATCTGCTGCACGATACCGGCCAGCCGGAACAGCCCGAACACCTCGTGGAACGCGGTCATCCGCAGCCCCGTCCGCGCGTGGTAGTGCTCGACCACCTCGCGGCGCGTCAGCATGCCCGGTGTGTGCGTCGGCTGGCGGCGGAAAGCCCTGAACACCGGGCCGTCGTCGGCCTGCACCCAGTAGGCCAGCGCGCTGCCCAGGTCCATCAGCGGATCACCGAGCGTGGCCATCTCCCAGTCGAGCAGCGCCACCGGCCGGGCCGGGTCGTCCGGGTCGAAGACCACGTTGTCGAACCGGAAGTCGTTGTGGATCAGGCAGATCCGCTGTTCGGCGGGCTGGTTGGCCTCCAGCCAGGCGATGACCTCCGCAAAAGAGCCGACATTCCGGGTACGGGCCGCCCGGTAACGCTCCGACCATCCGGCCACCTGCCGCCCCACATAGCCGGTGCCCTTGCCCAGGTCGTCCAGACCGGCCGCGGCCGGGTCGATGCCGTGCAGGCCGACGAGCAGGTCGATCACGCCGGTGCAGAGCCGGCGGACCTGCTCCGGCGGCAGGTCCACGCCGAGTTCCCGGCGCGGGATGTGACCGTGCACCCGCTCCATCACGTAGAACGGGGAACCGATCACCGACTCGTCCTCGCAGAGCGCGACCATCGCCGGCACGTACGGGAAGACCGGGGCCAGGGCGGACTGGATCCGGTACTCCCGCGACATGTCGTGGGCGGTCGCGGCCTTCCGGCCCTTCGGCGGGCGGCGCAGGATCAGGTCCCTGCCGTCCACGCTGAGGAGATAGGTCAGGTTCGACGCACCGCCGGAGAACTGTCGTACCTCCGGCGTGGTTTCCAGACCGAGCCAGGCGGCCACCGCACCGACGTCGAAGGCGTCCTCCGCGCGGACCGGCCCGGTCACACCATCCGCCGCACGACGGAGAGGGGGAGCAGCCGCATCGCCGCGCCGATCGGCACCCACGGCCACGCCGGGACGTAGGCCTTGGCCTTACGTTTCTCGATCGCCGCGACCATCGCCCGGACACCCGTGGCGGTGTCCACCATGAAGGGGGTCTGCTGTTGCACGTGCTCGTTCATCTCCGACCGGATGTAACCGGGGTAGATCACCGACACGTCGACTCCGGGGATCCGCTCCGACCGCAGTCCCTCGGCCATCGCCGCGACACCGGCCTTGGTGGCGGCGTAGGTGGTCATCGACCTCCGCATGCCACGCAGCGCCGACATCGACGAGATGATCACCAGGTGGCCGCGTCCCTGGGCGCGGAAGATCTCCAGCGCCGCCTCGGCCTGGGCCAGCGCCCCGAGGAAGTTGACCCGTGCGGTGGCCCGGTTGGCGTCGGGCCGCCCGGTGCCGAGCGGGGCGCCCTTGCCCAGCCCGGCGTTGACGATCACCCGGTCGATCCGGCCGAAATCGGCGGCGAAGTCGTGGAACACCGTGAAAACGGCGTCGTCGTCGGTCACGTCGAGCTGCTTCACGATCACCTTCACCGGCAGCTCGGCGGCCAGCTTCGCCAGCCGGTCCACACGGCGGGCACACAGCGCCAGGTCGTAACCGAGGGCCGCGAACTGCCGGGCCATCTCCTCACCCAGGCCCGCGCTGGCCCCGGTGATCAGGACGACACCCTTACTCATGCGGGACCTCGGCTCGCTCGTCCCGGCGGATCTTCGCGCCCAGGGCGAACATCTTCCGGTCGTAGAGGAACCGGGCGAACCGCTTGGCCCGGTAGGCGACCCGTCCGTCCGAGTCCGGCAGGATCAGGAACCTACGGGCGTCCACGTCGCGTACCACCCGGGCGGCGATCTCGTCGGCACCCCGGCGGGCCCCGTTGATCAGCCGGACCGCGCCCTGCTCCATCTGCGGGTCGTCACCGGAAAGCGACTGCGCCAGGTTGGTGCGGAAGAAGGACGGGCACACCACCGACACCGCCACACCCCAGGCGCCCAGCTCGTAACGCAGCGACTCGGACAGCGCGACCACCGCCGCCTTGCTCGCGTTGTAGCTGCTCATCGACGGCGGGTGCATCAGGCCGGCGGCCGACGCCACGTTCACGATGTGACCGGAGCCCTGCTCCTTGAACAGGGGAGTGAAGGTGCGGCACCCGGTGACCGCACCCAGCACGTTCACCGTCAGCACCCGCTGCCAGTGCTCGGCGCTGAGCCGGTCGATGCGCCCACCGGCGGCGATGCCCGCGTTGTTGACCAGGATGTCCAGGCCGCCCAGCTCGTCACGGACCCGTTCCAGGGCGGCCGCCCAGTCGGATTCGGAGGTGATGTCGAGCCGGTCCGGCGCCTGCAGGTTCACGTCGGTGACGAGCACCCGGTCGCCGCGGGCGGTGAAGCGGGCGGCCAGCGCGGCACCCAGGCCGGAGGCGCCGCCAGTGATCAGGACACGTTTCATCGGGATGCTCCATGGTGGGCGAGTTCGAGTCGGGCTATCAGACCACGGTGCACCTCGTCCGGGCCGTCCGCGATCCGCACCGCGCGGGCCGCCGTCCACGCCGAGGCGAGCGGGAAGTCACTGGACAGGCCGGCGCCGCCGTGGATCTGCATGGCGAAGTCGATCACCTGCTGTGCGACGTTCGGCGCGGCCACCTTGATCTGGCTGACCTCCGACAGCGCGGCCATCGGACCACCGGTGTCCAGTTTCCAGGCCGCGTGCTGGATCAGCAGCCGCGTCGAGTTGATCGCGATCCGGGCGTCGGCGACGCGTTCCCGGTTACCGCCCAGATTCATGATCGGCTTGCCGAAGGCGTTACGGGCCAGGCCACGCTCGCACGCCAGGTGCAGGGCCCGCTCGGCCAGCCCGATCATCCGCATCGCGTGATGCACCCGCCCCGGCCCGAGCCGGCCCTGCGCGATCGCGAACGCCTGCCCCGGACCGGCGATGATGTTCGCCGCCGGGACGCGGACGCCGGTGAACGACACCTCGCCGTGCCCGAACGGCTCGTCCAGGAAACCCATGGTGTCCAGCATCCGCTCGACCTTCACCCCCGGCGTGCCGATCGGCACCAGGACCATCGAGTGCCGGGCGTGGCGGTGCGCGCCCGGATCGGTCAGGCCCATCACGATCAGCACCCGGCAGTCCGGGTGGCCGACACCGGTGGTCCACCACTTGCGGCCGTCCAGCACCACGTCGTCACCGTCGAGCACTGCGGTGAGCTGCATGTTCGTGGCGTCCGACGACGCGACGCCGGGCTCGGTCATGGCGAAACCGCTGCGGATCGTGCCGTCCAGCAGCGGGGCCAGCCAGCGTTCCCGCTGCTCCGGCGAGCCGTACTTCTCGAGGACCTCCATGTTCCCGGTGTCGGGCGCGTTGCAGTTGAACACGTACGGCGCCAGGAACGACCAGCCGGTGGCCTCGGCGATCGGCGCGTAGTCGACGTTGCTCAGCGCCGCGAACAGGTTCCACAGGCCACGCTCGCGGGCCCGTCGCTGCAGCTCCCGCACCTCGTCCGGCACGGCCCACGACACCGGCTCACCGGCCCGGCGCGCCCGCGCGGCACGTTCCTGCAGGTCCTGCTCGACCGGCGCGACCTCGGCGTCGATGAAGTCCCGCACCGCCCCGGTCAGTTCCGCGGCCCGCGCGGAGGGGGAGAAGTCCATGCCCACACGCTAAGACCCGGCCTCCGGCCGGACTTGATCCAAAGCGACAAACATTTGATGCTGTACGACACCAGGCGCCCCGTTCGCACGCAAGAGGCATCGTCGCGTCCCGTATCTCATGGACGGCGACCGATGAGGCGGCGCATCATCGGTCCCGTGACCGGCGCCGACCCTCCCGCCTCCTCGTTCACCGCGTCCTTCGCCGCCTACTTCCACGCGCCGTCGCCCTTTTCCGGCTCGGTCGGAGAGTCGCCTGCTGCTTCGGTCCTCATCTCGGCGTCTGCTTCGGTCTTCGACTCGTTGTTCGGCCCGGACGAGCGGGCGCTGCTGCGCTGGCTGGCCCCGCAGGTCGACGGGGCCGCGCTCGACGAGATCGCTGCCGGGGACTACGGCTTCCACACCTCGGAGTACCGGGAGGAATTGTCCGAGCTGACCCACAGCCCGTGGCTGCCGGACACACTCCCGTGGAATCCCGGCGAGGTCCTGACTCTGCGCCGGTCGAGGCAACCGGCTGACTCTCGCGATCACGTGATCCGGATGTTCGTGTGCATGTTCCTGGTCCGTGCGTCGACGGCCAACGCGGACCCGGCCGACTCCCTGGCCCCGTTGGTCGACTCGGCGTTCGCATTCGGCGAACCTGCCCACGATGTCACCGTCAGCTTCGTGGCCTGGTGCCGTCTGAACCTGCCGGGCGACTGGCCGGACGACCCGTCCTCGCCGATGTTCCTCACTCTGGCGCTGCTCCTGATGTCAGCCCCGACCGAGGCCGCCCCGGCGCTGGCGGCTGTCCTCCTGGCCGAACTCGACACGGTGCTGACCGACCCGGACCTGCCGTGGCGCCGCCGCCCCCGTTCACCCCTGTTCACCCGCCGAACCTCCGACGACAGCGCCACCCGCCGCCTGTGGTCCGACCTCGTCACCCGCCACCTGCTCGTCAACCCCGCGGTGACCGATCCGCGCTTGACGGAGGTGGGCCGTTACCTGTCCGGCGAGTCCACCACCCCGATCGCCGACCTGCGTGCCCTGTTCCCCGGAGCAGCCTCCGCCGTCTCGCCCGACGGCGAGAGCCTCCGACAGCCGTGACTGTCGACGTCTGCCGGGTCGCCCCGCCCGGATCTTGACCGTTTTGCCACCGTTTTCGGTGGTCAGGCGGTCAAGATCGGCCCGTGGTGCAGGCGTCCGTGACGATCGTGGTCCACACCTCGGGGTGGGCGGACCAGAAGTCGTGCGGCACGCCCGGGACCGTGGAGAACCGGCCGTTGCGGACCACCGCGGCGACCTGCGCCAGCGGCCACGACGGCCGGATGTCGTCGCCGGCGGCGATCAGGTGGATCGGGACCTCGCAGTCGGCCAGGCCACGCCACAGGCCCGGACCGTGGATCCAGTCACCGAACGAGGCACTCAGCGCCGCATGCACGTCCCGCGCACATTCGATGTCGACGCCCGGATCGACAGCGCGGCCCGCCTGGTACGCCTCCGACCAGGTGCGGTCCCGCTGCGGACCCCGCCCGGCCACCCCGACCAGCCCCGCCACCGACGATGGGTGCGAGACCGCATACCGCAGGCCCAGGTCGCTGCCCCACGAATGCCCCAGCACGATCCACCGGGCCACACCGGCCGCCACACGGATGCCCTCCAGATCGGCGATGGCCTGCTCCATCGTGTGCGGGCCGCCACCGGAACGGCCGACTCCCCGCGGCTCCGGGAACCAGGCACGATGGCCGCGTGGTGCGAGCTCGTCCCGCTCCAGGTACTGCACGCAGCCGGGCCCGCCGCTCAGGACGACCACATCGGGGCCACTGCCGGTCACACCGACGTGAAGCGACACCGTTCCGGCCGGGATCATGCGGGACTCCATCGTTGTCAACCTACGCCGTGCAACCTCGGTGGCGGGTGTTTCCGTCGTGCCCGCGGAGACCTGTGGGAGGAGGGCCGTGAAAGGGTCCGAGGAGGACGAGTTCCGGGAGTTCGTCGGCATCCGGATGGAACGGTGGCGGCGTGCCGCGTTCCTGCTGTGCCACGACTGGCATCTGGCCGACGACCTGGTCGGGACCGTCGTGGGCAAGCTCTACGAGAACTGGCGGCGGGTGTCGGCCGCCGACAACCCGGAGGCGTACGCCCAGCGCGTACTGACCCGGGCCTGGATCGACGAGCGCCGCCGGCCGTGGCGTCGTGAACACCCGGCCGAGGATGTGCCCGACCCGGGATGGACCCCACCGGACCAGGTCGGCGACCGGGAGCAGCTGATCGGTCTGCTGTCGCGGCTGGGCCGGAGGCAGCGGGCCGTCGTCGTCCTGCGCTTCTACCTCGACCGGTCGGTGGAGGAGACCGCGGAGCTGCTCGGAGTGTCCGCGGGAACGGTCAAGAGCCAGTCGGCGCGGGCTCTGGAGGCTCTGCGCGCGGTCAGTTACGCAACGGGGAGGCACCAGTGAACCAGGATCTGCTCGACCAGCTCATCGGCGCGGCACCACCGTCCACCGTCGACGTGGAGCGGGTCGTACGGCGTACCCGCAGGCGCCGTCGTCTCCGTCATCTGGCGGTCGGCGGGTCCACTGCGGTGGCCGTCGTCGCCACGATCGCCGTCGCCGCGAGCCTCCTGCCGGGCCCCGAGCCCGTGCCCGCACCGCCGGCTGCCGCCGCGTCGCCGTCGGTTCCGGTGTCGCCCAGTCCGTCGGTGATGGCGCTGGAGTCGGCGACCGAGGCCGGCCGGCAGCGGATCCTCGACCGGTTGCGGACCGTCCTGGAGCAGTCGGCGGCCGAACACGCCCCGGGCGTCCGGTGGATCTACATGCCGGACGAACCGGGGGAGAAGCGTGTCCCGGACGGGCATCCGGTGATGTTCGCGCTGGACGACGACACGTTCCGGGCCCGGTCGGGTGTCACCGCCGACGGGCGCAAAGGCGGGTTCTACCTGTCGCTGCGGGCCACCGGCTGTGCGGCGGGACAGTCGTGCGAGCCGTTCTACGAGTGTGCGCCACCGATCGTGGACTGCCGGGAGACCCGGACCGCGTCCGGTCTGCGACTGGTCCGGTACGTCGACGAGCCCGGCAAGGGCTGGCGGTTCTACGGCGTCGACGTCGAACTCGCCGACCGGAAACACGCCGTGCGGCTGAGCGCCGTCAACTACTTCGGTGGCGACGGCAGCGAACCGTCGGCCCCGGCGCCGGTGTTCACCCGCACGCAGCTGGACGCGATCGCCACCGCCATCGCCGAGACGATCACCGGCTGAGCGCGGTCAGGGATGGTGGTGCAGGCGGCGCAGGACCAGGGCCAGGTGGGCGCGGAACAGGCCCTCCGGGTCGCGCAGACTCCAGCCGATCAGGTGCTCGGCCTGCACGACCCGGTCCTGCAGCGTCGAATGGTGCAGCCGTAGCCGGGCGGCGGCGGCACGGAGGCTCGGCGCGGACGTGACCGCGTGCAGGGTCGCCAGCAGCCACGGGGCGGCCGCCTGCTCCAGGACCCGGACGTCTGGTACAGCACCGGGTTCGGGAATCCGCGTCAACGCCGCCAGCGAGCCCAGCCGATCGTACGAAATGGTGGGGTCTCCGGGGTCGTCGTCAGTGCCGGCGGCGGTGAACCGGACCGCGACGCGTGCCCTCTCGTGCGAGACCGGAAGGTCGAGGACCGGCAGGGCCGGGCCGATACCGGCCCGCAGCGGCGGCGGATCCGCGTCACCTTTCAGAACACGGATCCCACCGCCGAAGAGCGCCATCGCGTACGCCGTACCGTCCACCGCCAGACCGAGGAGCCGGGCGGCCCGCAGCCGGGCGTCCGCCGGAGCCGACGCGTCGACGAGCAGCTCGACCATCGCCGGCTGGTCGGCGGCCGGCGCGCGCCCCCGGGTCCGGTCGAGCACCGTCCGGGCGGCCGCCGCGGCCCGTTCCAGCACCATCGCGTCGACCGGCCCGGCCGCACCGGCACGCTCCAGCCGCAGCGTGGCCGTGCCCGCCTCGGCGCCCGGCCAGCCGTCGTCGACGCGCCCGTCGGGTTCGGCGGCACCGTCCGGCAGCATCCGGATGTGCACCCGCCGGGCCGTGTCGTCGAGCCGGGCCGGACAGCCGGCCAGCACCGCCGCGCCGCGCACGATGCTCGGCAGCCCGGCGCCGGCCTCGACCAGCCCGTCGAAGTAGGCGATCACCCGGACGGCCGCGCTGGCGTCGGCGTCCAGCGCGGCCAGACGTACCGCCAGGTCCTTCATGCCGCAACGCTAGGCGTTCAGCAGGCGGTTCAGCCACCGGAACCGGGCCTGGCGCGCGTCCTGGGAGAGCACCGCGGCCGGCGCCATCATGTCGAACCCGTGGAACGCGCCCGGCCACACGTGCAGTTCGGCGCGCCCACCGGCCTGCCAGATCCGGCTCGCATACGCCACGTCCTCGTCCCGGAACGTCTCCGCGCTACCCACGTCGATGAACGCGGGCGGCAGGTTCCCCAGGTCCGCGGCCCGCGCCGGCGCCGCGTACGGCGACACGTCCGGACCACCCGCCGCCGCACCGAGCAGCGCACCCCATCCGGTCCGATTCGCCGTGCGGTCCCACACCCCCAGACCCTCCATCTGTACGGCGGACAGGCTCTCGTTCCGGTCGTCGAGCATCGGGCAGATCAGCAGCTGTCCGAGCAGCTCCGGCCCACCCCGATCGCGCGCCATCAGTGCCAGTGCCGCCGCGAGCCCGCCGCCGGCACTGCCACCCGCGACGATCAGCCGTGCCGGGTCGAAGCCGAGTTCCGCGGCGTGCTCCGCGGTCCACAGCAGGCCCGCGTAGCAGTCGTCCACCGGGCCGGGGTGCGGGGTCTCGGGGGCGAGCCGGTACTCCACCGACACCACGACCAGGGCGAACTGTTCGGCGAAGTCCAGCATCAGGTCGATGCCGGCCCGGTTGTCGCCGAGGATCATCCCGCCGCCGTGGGTGTGGTACAGGCACCCGGTGATCGGGGTGGCCGCCGCCGGCCGGCAGATCAGCAGCGAGACGTCCGGGTCACCGCCGAGGCCGGGAACCGACCGTTCCTCGACCGTGAACTTCCCGTCGCGCCGCAGGTCGTCGTCGGTGATGGTGCCCATGACGGCGGAGCCCTGCCGCATCAGCGGGATCATCTCCGGGGTCAGCGAGGGCGGCAGCTGCTCCCCGAGGACGGCCAGGGCAGCGCCGAGCTCGGCATCGAACGGGGGAGGAGAGGGCACGACAGCGGTCACGAACGGCCTCCTTGATGAACAACCGGTCACCACCGTGTGACCGGTGTCACCAGCATGGTCCGCACCCGGGCCCCGATCGAGCGCCATCCGGCGGATTCGCCCCGCCATCCGGCGGGTCGAATTTTCCGCGCCGCGCCACCCATGGGGGTCGTCCGAGTGGTTGAGGCATTGGTCCCGAACAACCACTACTGTCTATCTGATTCCTCACTCATGATCCTTGACCGAATTGGTGCGATCTATGGAACCGGCAACGATTGATGTGCGGATCGTCTGTTCGGACACCGACGACGAAGACATTCACGAGCTCGCGCAGAACCTCCGTGAGGCCCTTCTCGACACCGACGTCGACGACGTCCGCCAGGGCACATCCGGCCCGGCACCGGCCGGCGCCAAGTCCGGTGAGGTCCTCGCCGTCGGCGCCCTCCTGGTGACGCTGGCCCCGCCCGTGGTCGAGAACCTGATGGTCGTCATCGCGTCGTGGCTCAGCCGCCAGCCCAACGATGTCGAACTCGAGATCGACGGCCAGCGCTTCCGCGGGCAGGTCACCCGACCACAGAGAGACCAGCTGGTCTCCGCCTACCTGCGGCGCCTCGAACGCGAGTCGTGACCGGCTCCTCCCCGCGGCGGCGAGCTCTCCTCCTCGGATGCGGCACCTTCGCCGACCCGACGCTGGCCCCGCTGCGCTCGCCGCGACAGGACGTGAACGAGCTGGCCGGAGTGCTGCGTGACCCCGACCGGTGCCGCTACGCCGTGACCGCCAGGGTCGACTGCACGAGTCAGGACGCTCGGCGCGAGATCGAGGGGTTCTTCGCCGCCGCCCGGCCCACGGACACCATGAGCCTGCTTTACCTGTCCTGCCACGGTGTGCAGGACCGGCAGGGCCGGCTCTACTTCGCCTTCACCGACACCGAACGCGACCTCCTCGGGTCGACCGCGGTGTCGGCCGAGTGGGTCCGCGACTGCATCCACTCCAGCCGGTCGAAAGCGACGCTCGTCCTCGTCGACTGCTGCTTCAGCGGCGGTTTCATCAAAGGCATGCGCAGCCGGTCGTCCGGTGCCAACGTCGAGTCGCTTGTGCAGGAGGTGCCGCCCGGCACCGGCGTCGCGGTCCTCACCGCGTCGGGCGACACCGAGGCGAGCTTCGAGGACGCGCAGTCGCCGGTCGTCGGCCCGTCCTACTTCACCGGGGCGCTGATCAGCGGCATCACCTCCGGGCAGGCCGACCGCAACCGTGACGGGCGGATCACCGCCGACGAACTCTATGACTACGTGTACGACGAGATCCGTCGCGGGCCGTCACCGCAGCGGCCACGCCGCCTCGGGTCGGGCGAGGGCGCTCTCGTCGTAGCCGACGCCGCCTTGTCCACGCCGCCGCCCGTCCCGGTCACGACCGCCGTGCCTCGGGCACGCACCCTGATCGCGCAGGGGGTCCTGGGCTGGGTCTCGTTCGACGGTCAGTGGCTGGTACTCGGCAAGAACGGCGTCGGCCACATCTACAAGGGTGAGCGCCGTTACCACGTCCGCGAGCTGTCCGGGGTGGCGATGAAGGCCGCCACCCGGCTGCACCACGGATACCTCCAGGCGATCCTTCCCGGGGTCACACCCGCGCCGGTCGTCCGCTTCGGCCCGAACGCGGGCCGGCCTCCCCTGACCGACGACGACACGATCTCGTTCGCCCACTCCGCCAACGACGCGATCATCAAGATCCGCGACGCGCTGCAGGACGCCATCAGTGGCGTCACCCGGCCACCCCCGGTGAGCTTTTCCCGGGGCCCGTCGGCGGACGTCAGCCGATCCACGCCGGCCCGGGCGGACACCGACCCGGGCCACGTCGGCCGCGAGGCCGACCACCACCGTGGGACCCGCGAGGGTGCCCGCATGGCCGCCACACTGCCGTTGGCGGCGCTCGCTGATCTGAGCCTGCGCCATTTCGACGTCGTCCTGTGGCTCACGCCGTGGCGGCAGCGGTCCTCCGGCCCTGTGCCGCCCTGGCTCGTCGAACTCGCCGGATACCTCGGCGGCCACGCCGCGCCGGCCGGTTCGACGAACTCGGGCTTCACCCCGAGCCCCGCCTACCTCAGCGGCTTCTGCGCGGGGCTGCGCGACACGTGGAACGACGCGGTCTCGGGCGGCCTGCTTCCGGCGGACCGGACCGCCCTGAGCTGGTGGATGGCCCAACCCGCCGGGTGGCTGCGAGCGGGATCGGTCAACGCCGACGCCACCATCGCGGACCTGACCAGGGCCCGCCGCGGGGCGAAGCGGATCGCGGCCACCAAGCAGGCAGCACGAATCGTCCTGTGGGTGACCACCGGCATCTTCGCGCTCATGGAGATCGCCGCCATCGCCATCAGCATCGAGGGAGGCTGGACCGACGAGACCGGCAACGTCGCGGCCGACCAGCGGACGAACACGATCGGCGCCAACCTCGCCTGCTCGATCCCGCTGCTCATCCTGTGCACGATGGTGGTCGTCGACCTGCGACGCTCCCGCCGGACCGTACCGCCGCCGGCCGATCAGTAACGGATCAGTCCAGGACGACCACGCCGTCGTCGTCGCTGAAGACCTGGGCGCCCGGGGTGAACGTGCAGTTGCCGAACTGCAGGGGCACGTCGCGCTCGCCGGAGCCGGTCTTGCCGCTCTTGCGCGGGTTGGAGCCGAGCGCCTTGATGCCGACCGGCAGCTCCCGCAGCGCGGCCACGTCACGGACCGCGCCGTTGATGATCACGCCGGACCAGCCGTTGGCGACGGCCAGCCCGGCGATGATGTCGCCCATCAGTGCCGTGTGCACCGAACCGCCGCCGTCGACGACCAGCACCCGGCCGTCGCCCGGCTCGGACAGCACCGACTTGAGCAGGGCGTTGTCCTGGAAGCAGTACACGGTCACGGCCCGGCCACTGAACACGGCCACCCCGCCGTACTGCCGGAACTGGGTGTCGCAGGAGCCGAGCTTGTCGCCGTGCTCGTCGTACAGGTCCGCGGTGCTCGTCATGGTTTGTCCTTTCCGGTGTGGCTTCGTAAGGAGCATAGGTACCGTGACGCACCGAGGCGGTCGCGGCCGGGCCCGGTCCGGACGTCAGAGGTTGTTGATCCGGGCCAGGAGCTCCGCCTCGGTCAGGTTCTCCAGGACGGCGTCCTGCTTGCGGCCCAGGACCGCCAGCAGCTTCTCCTTCTCCAGCTTCTTGGCCGCCGCCGCCTTCGCCGCCTCGTCCTCGGCGAGCCGGAAGGCGATGACGTGCT
The DNA here is from genome assembly GCF_042650585.1 of Actinoplanes subglobosus. Taxonomy (NCBI): domain Bacteria; kingdom Bacillati; phylum Actinomycetota; class Actinomycetes; order Micromonosporales; family Micromonosporaceae; genus Actinoplanes; species Actinoplanes subglobosus. The sequence continues at coordinate 284,089 of NZ_JBHSBL010000019.1, read as the reverse complement.
TGACGACTTCCAGCTTGGTCTCCAGGGTCGTCTTGGCCGGATTGGTCTCGGTGGCCACGAACGACTCGGTGTCGATGGCCTTGAGCTCGGCGTTCACCGCCTTGGCCACGTCGTCGAGGCTGAAGCCGGACTTGGCGGTGAGCGGAAGCTCCCAGAGCTGTTCGGTGTTCAGCAGGCCCTTGGCCGACGGGTAGCGGAACTTCTCCCGCGTGGCCTTCTCGAAAATGGTCACGATCGCCTCTCGGATGTCGGGTCGGGAATCAGAACTGGATGCTGACGAGGCGGCGCCGCCCGCCGGTCATGGTCACCTTGGCGACCACCGAGTTGCGGACCGTGGAGCTGAAGCCGAGGCCGGACAGCTGATCCGGGGACGGCTCGCACTTGGTGCGGTCGCCGAGAACCTCGAACACCTTGCGGTGGGGCTGCAGGTCGCCGCGGAGGAACTCGTTGTAGATCCCCCGGGCCGGCTGGTCGTTCTCGCAGCCTTTGAGCATGAAGAAGTAGTGCCGGTTGCCGACCTCGTTGTCGTCGAAATGGTTCGGCGAGTACATGACGGTGGACACCGGCACGAACTGTTCGGTGGTGACACCCCACACGTCCTTGGCCGCGTTGCCGTGCCGCATGTCGGTTCCCGGCCGGAAAGCGGTGATCACCTCGCCGGCGACCGTCATCCTGCCCACCTCGACGGTCTCCTTCTGGCCGACCGCACGGTCGTGGCGGTAATGCTCGATCCGCCCGTTGCTCTCGGTCTCGATCACGAAGCCGCCGTCGCCGGTGTCCCGCTTGCGGAACTGGTTCACCTCGATCCGGTACTCGCCGTCGGCGATCCGGCCGGCCCAGGTGACGTTCTCCACCGGCTCGCGGGACAGGGGCGAGGACGCGTTCATGTCGACGTCCAGCTTGTCGCGCTTGTCCTGGTACCAGATGTGGGTGCCGTCGGGCTCGTACACGTGCAGGTCGAGGTCGTCGTGGTTGAACCAGGACAGGCTCACCCGCACCTTGCCGGTCACGTTGCCGCCGGCACGCTTGACCCGCTCCCTGATCGAGTCGGTGACGTTGCCGCCGTACGACCAGCCGAAGTCGTTGTTCCAGCGGAACAGTCGCGGGGCATCCGGGTTCCGGCCGGTGGTGAGACTGACGAAGTGCGGTTCGTGGCTGTTGGCGACCCACAGGTCGATGCTCGCGGCCCCGGGCAGGATGTCCTTCATGAAGGTGATCACCGGGATCTCCTCCGGCTTCGCGTCCCGGAGGCGCGCACCGGGCGACGTGGTGGCAGCCTGCATGAGCAGCCCTTCGAGGCCGTCCTTCATCCGCGACTGGGTGTCGTTGTCGACCCACAGCACGTTGGTGACCGACACGTCGGACAGCCGGGCGAACCGCCGCTGCAGCGACTCCTCGATGCCCAGCTCGTCGATGGTCCGCATGGCCGCCTTGACCATGGCCGGGGTGATCAGCGCCGTGGGGCGCTGGTAGTTCTGCGGCGCCACCTTCGTCTCGAACGCGCGGACCGCCTGCTCCAGGTCGACGCCCGCGGAGAGGTCCTGAACGAGGGTGCCGATGACCGTGTTGCGGAACCGGGCCGCCGGGTTCACGGCGTTGGCGAACACGAAGGCCCGCCCGTCGGCCGCCTCCGTCCACCGGTTCCGCAGCGACCGGAACTCGGTCACCGCCCGGTGGTGCTCCTCGCCGCGGTAGAGGGCGTTGTCGTCGATCAGGTCGATGACGGTGTCCAGAGCGTCCAGGGTCAGCTCGGCCAGACCGCGCTGGAACACCTGCACCGCGGCGTCGAAGGTGCCCCGTGCCGCGCCGACGTCCGGGGTGCGGTACCGCTTCTCCACCTGTCCGTGCAGGTGGTCCCACACCTCGACCTTGCCGTCGCGCAGCGCCCGGGTCGTCTTCGCGCCGTACTGCGCCTCGGCGGAGCGGAAAATACCGGACAACGGAAGCGTGCCCACGAATTCGTCCATTGCCGCGGCGACGACGGAGAAGACCGGATCAGAGGCGGAGACCCCCGACCAGACGGTACGCACGTGCCCGTCGCGGATCTCGACGACGTTTCCGAGGTTCTTCACGAATCCGCGGCAGGTCGAGCAGTCGTACGCGGACCGCTCACGGAACCGCGGATTCGTGCCGGCGGGAAAGGATTCGAGAAAGGTGAGCCAGAGCGAATCCCGGTCGAGCCCGTCGCCGACGACGTACAACTCGCCCTTGGACATCGCGGACAGACGCGACGCCACGTCCGCCGTGAACTGCTGGAAATCGTCCACCGTGTCACCCTCCTGGATCACCGGAGATCCTATGGACCCCCGGCGATCGGAGAAACGCATTTTGATCGGCCGGCCGTCACCGCCCCGCGGGAACAGCTCCCCGGAAGACCAGACCGTCGTCGTCGTGGTCGACGACGACTGTCTGGCCCGGGCGCAGCTCGTTGAACAGGATCTGCTCCGACAGGGCGTCCTCCAGCTCCCGCTGGATGGTCCGGCGCAGCGGCCGCGCCCCCAGCAGCGGGTCGAAACCCTTCGCCGCCAGGTGCCGGCGGGCCGCATCGGTGAGTTCCAGGGTGATGTCCCGGTTCCTCAGCTGTGCCTGGATGCGGGCGGTGAACACGTCGACGATGGTGAGGATCTCCGGCTCGCGCAGCTGGTGGAAGACGATCGTGTCGTCGATGCGGTTGAGGAACTCGGGCCGGAAGTGCTGCTTCAGCTCGTCGGTGACCCGCGCCTTCATCACCTCGTAGGCCGACTCGGGTGCCGAGGCCTGGAAGCCCAGGGTCCGGCCCACCTGCCGGGTGCCGAGGTTGCTGGTCAGGATGATCACGGTGTTCTTGAAGTCGACGATCCGGCCCTGACCGTCGGTGAGGCGCCCGTCCTCGAGGATCTGCAGCAGCGTGTTGAACACGTCCGGATGAGCCTTCTCGATCTCGTCGAACAGCACCACCGAGAACGGCTTGCGGCGGACCTTCTCGGTGACCTGACCGCCCTCGTCGTAGCCGACGTACCCGGGCGGGGCGCCGACCAGCCGCGACATCGTGTGCCGGTCGTGGAATTCGGACATGTCGAGCTGGATCAGCGCGTCCTCGGAGCCGAACAGGAACTCCGCGAGCGCACGGCACAGTTCGGTCTTCCCGACGCCCGACGGGCCGGCGAAGATGAACGACCCGGCCGGTCGTTTCGGATCCTTCAACCCCGCGCGGGTACGCCGGATCGCGCGCGCCACCCCACGAACGGCATCGTCCTGCGCGACGACCCGGCGATGCAGCTCGTCCTCCATGTGCAGCAGCCGGGCCGTCTCCTCCTCGGTGAGCCGGTGCACCGGGATCCCCGTCCAGTGGCCCAGCACCTCGGCGATCTGCTCGTCACCGATCTCCTCCGGTGGCGTGTCCCCGCCGCCGGGGCGCAGCTGTGTCCGCGCACCGGCCTCGTCGATCAGGTCGATCGCCTTGTCCGGCAGGAACCGGTCGGCGATGTACCGGTCGGCCAGTGTCGCCGCCGCCACGAGTGCCGCGTCGGTGTAGGTGACCCGGTGGTGCGCCTCGTAGTGGTCGCGCAGCCCGCGCAGGATCTCGATGGTGTGCGCCAGCGTCGGCTCGCCGACCTCGATCGGCTGGAGACGACGTTCCAGTGGCTTGTCCTTGGCGACGAACTTGCGGTACTCGTCCACGGTGGTCGCGCCGACCAGCTGGAACTCGGAACGGGCCAGCGGCGGTTTGAGGATGCTGGCGGCGTCGACGGCCCCCTCGGCGGCACCGGCCCCGACCAGGGTGTGCACCTCGTCGACGAACAGGATCACGTCGCCTCTGGTCCGTACCTCCTTGAGAATCTTCTTCAGACGCTCCTCGAAGTCGCCGCGGTAGCGGGAGCCGGCGACCAGCGAACTCATGTCGAGGGTGTAGAGCTCCTTGCCCCGCAGCGTGTCCGGGACGGCGCCGCTGACGATCGCCTGCGCCAGGCCTTCGACGGCGGCGGTCTTGCCGACGCCCGGCTCACCGATCAGGACCGGGTTGTTCTTGCGGCGGCGCGACAGCACCTGCACCACCCGTTCGATCTCCAGGTCCCGGCCGATCACCGGGTCGAGCCGGCCCTCACGGGCGTCCTGGGTGAGGTTGCGGCCGTACTGGTCGAGGACGGTGTCCCGGACCGGGGCCGGCGGGGGTGCCGCCGCGGGGCTTCCGGCGAGCAGCTGGATCACCTGCCGGCGCACCCTGTCGCGGTCGGCGCCCAGCTTGACCAGGACCTGCGCGGCGACACCCTCGCCTTCGCGGAGCAGGCCGAGCAGGATGTGCTCGGTGCCGATGTAGTCGTGGCCCAGCCGGAGGGCTTCCCGCAGCGACAGTTCGAGGACCTTCTTGGCCCGCGGGGTGAACGGGATGTGGCCGCCGGCGACCTCCGGGCCCTGGCCGATGATCTCCTCGACCTGCCGGCGGACGGCCTCCAGCGAGGCTCCCAGGGCCTCCAGCGACTTCGCGGCCACCCCCTCGCCCTCGTGGATCAGGCCGAGCAGCAGGTGTTCCGTACCGATGTAGTGGTGGTTGAGCGTCCGGGCCTCTTCCTGGGCCAGGACGACGACACGGCGGGCGCGGTCGGTGAAGCGTTCGAACACGGCACTCACGTCCTCAACGCGAAGCCCCACGCACTCCGCCGGAGAAGACAGGCTGAAGTCGTGTGCGCTGAGTCTGAGCCTCTTGGCGTGGGGCGGCGCCCGCGTGGGGGGCATCGCTACGCTCGTGCAGGCGCGCTGCTCCCCGAGAGTACAACGGAATCAGACCCACGAAGAGTCAGGGAGGCCACCCATGACCGGTACCCGCACCCGCCGGCCCGTTCCTGACCGCGCCCGCAAAAGGGCCATCCGGGCGCTCGCCGCCCAGCTCGGCGTGTCCTACTCGGTGGCCGCCCGGCTGATCGCCGACGAGCATCGCGCCTGGATTTTCGCTGCTCGCGAACAACGCACCTTCCACGCCCGGGTGACCGACACCCGACTCGCGGTGGATCTTCCGCTCGGCCGGGCTGCGCACCTGGTCCGCCGGTTCCCTCCGATGCGGGCGTTCGGCCCGCTCTACACCGGCGAGGCCCGCGAGACCGTCCTCGGCGTGCTGTTCGCGGTGATCCTGCACGAGTCGCCCGAGCTGCTGCCACCCGCCGATGAGCTGGCGTGGGCGGCCGAGCTGGGGGAGGAGTCGGCCGTCGACATCACCTGCGCGGCCGTCGACCGGGCCGCTCGGCTGCTGCTCGACGGCGACCGGTGGCGGCTGTGGGCCCGCGTCGACGCCGCCCTCGCCTCCTGGGAGTCCGGCAGCGACCGGCGGCTGCGCGACGCGGCGATCACGCTCGGCCGGGTGCTGCGGTCGACCAGCCTGCGCGCCTCGGTCGACGGGGCACGGCAGATCCTCGACGCGGTGCTCGTCGAGCCCTACGAGGGGGATCCGCCCGGCGCCCGCATCGTCGTCGACGACCGCACCCGCACGGTAACCGGGGTCCGCTGGGAGCACACCGGCCCGCCCACCGGTTACGACGTGCGCTAGGCCAGACCCGCGTCGTGGGCCAGCAGGGCGATCTGGGTGCGGTTGTCCAGGTCCAGCTTGGTCAGGATGTGCGACACGTGGCTCTTCACCGTGGCCAGGGTCATGTCCAGCGCGGCGCCGATCTCCGCGTTGCCGTGGCCCTGCCCGATCGCCACGACCACATCCCGCTCGCGGGGACTGAGCGCCGCCAGCGTGGCACGGGCCTCCGCATACGCCCCCGCCTGCACCGCGACCCGGTCCATCAGGCGCCGGGCGACCCGTGGGGACAGGATCGGCTCACCGGCCGCGACCTGCCGCACCGCCTCGGCGATCCGGGCCGGTGGGGTGTCCTTCAGCAGGAAGCCGCTGGCCCCGGCGCGCAGCGCGTGCAGGATGTTCTCGTCGGTGTCGAAGGTCGTCAGCATGATCACCTCCGGTGGCCGCGGCCGGGCCCGGAGCCGTCTCGTCGCGGTGATCCCGTCGACCCGGGGCATCCGCACATCCATCAGCACCACGTCCGGCGCGTGCGCGTCGGCGGCGGCCTGCACCTGGTCGCCGTCGGACGCCTCACCCACCACCACGATGCCGGGAGCGCCGTCGAGCATCATCGTCAGCCCGGCACGGACCAGCGCGTCGTCGTCGACGACGAGCACCCGCACCGGCCGGTCGGTCACGCCGGCCATGGTATCGACGCGTGCAGCCGGAACTCGCCGCCGGTCTCCTGATGGTCGAGGGTGCCGCCGGCCAGGTGCACCCGCTCGGTCAGCCCGACCAGTCCGGCCCCACCCGGCGGCAGGTCACCCTTCACCGCCAGCGGATTGCGCACGTCGACCTGCAGGCCCACTCCCGGCCCGCCACTGACCGTCACCCGGACCGTCTGCCCGGCGGCGTGCTTACGGGCGTTCGTCAGACCCTCCTGCACCACCCGGTACGCGGTCCGCGCCACCGCCGGTGGGGCCTGCGCCGGATCGTCCACCGTCTCCCGCAGCAGCACCTCGGCGCCCGCCTCCCGCGACTCCGCCACCAGCCGCGGCACGTCGGCCAGCACCGGCTGCGGATGCCGCCCGTCCCCGGTGTCGTCCTCCCGCAGCAGGCTGATCACCTCGCGCAGCTCCTCCAGGGCCTGGTGGACACCGCCGCGCACCACACCGGCCGCCCGCGACATCTGCTCCGGCGGCGCGTCCGGGCGGAACTCCATCGCCCCCGCGAACGTCGCCAGCAGCGACAGCCGGTGCGCCAGCACGTCGTGCATCTCCCGGGCGATCCGGCGGCGCTCCGACATGCGCGCCTCGGCGACCCGGCGGCCCTGCTCGGCCTCGGCACGCTGCGCCCGCTCCTCCAGCGAGCGGATCAGCGCCTCCCGGGCCCGCGCCCACAGGCCCCAGCCGAGCAGCGCGCCGTAGGCGATCGTCACCAGGGCCAGCCACCAGCCGTACGACATCCCGCCGTTGACCCGCCAGGCACCTTGAACCGCATGCGCGGCGATCCCGCCGGCCGAGACGGCGATCGCGGCCGTCCGGTCCCGTTGCCGGGCCACCTGGAGCGCGCCCATCGTCGCCGGCGGGGTCGCCGCGGGCGACAGCACGGCCAGGACGGTCAGCGCCGCCGTCGCCCCGATCGGCCGCCACACCAGCAGCGGCGTCAGCAGCCAGGCCAGCACACCGACGGCGACGTCGAGCCCCAGCAGCGGATCCGCCGGGTCGCTGCTCCACCGCCCGGCGACGGTGGCCACGATCAACAGGCCGGATCCGCCCAGCAGGCCCGCGAATCCCCATGTCCTTCTCACCGCCCGAGGCTAACCAGCGGACCACCGAAGCCGACACCATCCAAAGTCGGTGGTGCACCGACTCCGGCCGGATGTGGCCGGCCGCCACCGGCCGCCACGCTGACGGGCATGACGAACACCCGAACCACCGGCCGCGCGGTCACCGTCGTGATCGGCGCCGCCGGCGCCCTGCTCCTCTGGGCCGTCGACACCTGGAGCGGCACCGTACCGGCCGTCCGCCAGGGCGACACGGTCCAGCACATCGGCCCGGCCGCCGTGCTCACCGCCGCCCTCGTCGCCGGCGCCGCCGCCTGGGCGCTGCTCGCCCTGCTGGAACGCGGAACCCGCCACCCGGTCCGCAACTTCCGGATCATCGCGGCGGCGGCACTGCTGATCTCGCTCGCCGGCCCGATGGCCGGCATCGGCCTCGGCAGCCGCCTCGCCCTGCTCGGCCTGCACCTGACCGTCGGCGCCGCGTTGATCCTCGGCTTGCCGGGCCGGCACCGCTGCTGATCCCGCGACGGTACGGCCACCTGCCCCGCATCCCCGCAAAAGGTGTCGTCGGTCGACGTCTCCCGCGGCATTCCGCTGCGTCGCGTCAGGTGACGCTCACGGCCACATCTCCTTGACCAGCGTGGCGGCCTGGGCCTCGGTCAGCGGGATGAGGAAGACCGAGTCACCACCGGGTGACTCCTCGACCTGTGGCGCCGACACCACCCGGTCGCCGACCCGGTAGGCGATCCGGCTCCCGACGGCAGCGTCCATCCACGTGGCGAGCATGACCGCATCCTCCGGCACCAGCTTCACGTTCACGGCGAAGTCGCCGCTCGCGTCGAGGCCCATCTCCACCTTCTCGGCCCGGGTCACGTGGAAGCCGGGCCCGAGCAGGTAACACTCCGGCCCGCGGAGAGCCGGCACCCCCGCCGAGCCGACGCCGCACGCCGTCTCGTCGATCCCCTCGACCACGTGCACCGACACCGGAGTGTTGAGATCCCGCGCCTCGGACAGGGACTCCGGCACGCCGGACCTCGAACTCGAACGGATCGCCGCGATCGACACCGCCGCAGCCAGCACCACCACCAGGCCGATGCCGGCACCGACCGTCCAACCCCGGTGCATTACTGCCATGTTTCGTCCCATCGAAAGATGTCGCCGGATCCGCAGGAATCCGATCATGCCATCCGCCCGCACCCGACGGCCGGACGGCGACCTCCGCCAGGTACTCCGCCTCGGCGACCGAGCCGGCCTCGGTGAGAGGCGCATCCGCCACGCCAGAACCCGATCGAGGGCGAACTCCGTCAGCTCCGGTCCATCGAGGCCACGCCGGCGCGGGACTCCGCGACCTGCTCGCGGTGGTACGCCACCCCTTGGTCCACGGTGTCGCTCTCGCCGGTCAGCATGTCGGCGTCGCGGGGTTCGGTCGTGACGGCCGGCCAGTTCTCCGGGAGTTCACGCCCGCGTCGCCGGGACCGTCGAGGGTCAGAAGCTGTCTTTGATCCCGTTTTTCCAGCTCAGAAGGTGTCCGGGGTGATCTTCATGGTGACGCCCGTACGAACGGCGGCCTGTAGACGGATATGGCCGGCGCCGAAGACGGCCGCGGGTGCCGACGCGAGTGAGGGCTTGCCCCGGGCCCTGCAGGCGCCGGTGCGGTACTTCGCGGAGCAGCACCGAGCGTCCGTGCGATGCAGTATCGGCATGGAGCGACCACAGAGCTCGCGTCGGCGGATCATGGAGGCGTGGATCGGGAGGATTTCGATCGGCTGTGCCGGCGGGTGTACAGCGAGGTGCGCGCCGGAGCCCCGGAATATTCGGACACGTTCGACCTGGCTACCGCGGTGCTGGAGGTCAAGCCGTCGGACCGCGACGCCGCCGAACTGGCGGCGCTGAGTGTCGACGGCGTGGCGGCGAACTGGCCGCGGATGATGGAACTCGCCGACGCCGTGCTGGCCACCGCCTGTTTCGAGCTGGGCCTGTCGGAGGAACCGGCGCGGATGGCCGGCCTCGACGATGCCATGCGGCTGGTCAACCGCGACCTCTCCGCGACCGGTCTGCCCGGATGCCGTCTGCGGTTCATGGATTTCGATCCTGGTCTCGACGAGAACCGCTTCGTGGAGACCTGGGACGGAGAGTTCGGCACGGGTTCGGGGGTTCCCTCGCGTGCCGGGGCCGACCCGGTGTCGGCGCTGGTGGCGGTCGCCGATGACGCGCAGGACGCGGTGGCACACACGATCTGGACGGCCTGGCCGGTGTGCCCCGCGCACCGGCTCGGCGCCCGCGCCCGCCGGTACCGCGAGGCCGCCGTCTGGTGGTGCTCCGGCGACGGCGGCCATGTCGCGGCGGCCGTCGGTCACCTCCCGAGTCTGATCACCGCACCTGGGCCGGAACGAGGAAGGTGACGGGGGCCGCGGCGACGGGTCCGTCAGGCGACGCCCGGCAGCCGGGGATCTCGGCCGGCGTGGGGCCATCTCGAGGTGGAGAGACAGGCTCTCGGGATCAAGCCCTCACGCTGGTAGTCGAGGAAGCCTCCCAGCGCCTCCCGCTCGGAGGAGTGCGTGCGCCTCGCCGCCCACAAAGTCAGACACCCCGCGGATGCTGACAGCGGCCGGCGTCGCGGGCCGCCCGCATCGCGGCGGCGGTCCGGCGGGGATCGTAGCCGGGGGCGACGCCTTCGGCGATGACGACGTCGCCGGTGATGTGGGCGGTGCGCAGCGGCAGGATCTCCTGGTACGCGGGGGACGCATACCAGGCGTGAACGGCGTCCCGGTCCGGGAACGCGACCACGACCAGCGCGCCGGGCCATGCGCCCTCGACGACCTCGACAGCGCTGCCGTGTACGAGGAACCGTCCGCCGTACGGATCCATCGTCTCCTGGATCCTCTCGATGTAGGTGAGGACGTCGTCGTGGTCGGACGGGTCGTGCAGGTGCGCGACGGCATAGGTGGTCATGCGGTGAATCGTCTCGCCGGCGCCCCGTATCGTCGATTACCCGCGAGGTAAAGGACAGGTCATGAGCACGATCATCCGGTTCTTCGTCGCGCCGGACGACGACACGGCTGCCGCCGCCCGGGAGCACGGGCCCGGCAAGGGCGCCGACACGGTGACGTTCGGCAACTTCGACGTCTATCTGGCGCTCGAGGACTGGGAGTGCATTCTCACCGGGCGGGACCTCGGCGACGTGCAGGGCCCGGACGTGCTGGGCGACGACGGCCCGATGGTGCTGGTGGTCCCGTCGGCCCTGACCGAGGCGCTGGCCGGTGACGTCACCGGGGTCGCCGCCCGCTGGAGCGAGCTGCAGGCGGACGAGGGCGAGACGATCGACGAGGAACTGGCCGCGGAGATCGTCGCCGGGGTCGCCGCCCTCGCGGTCCGGGCGCGGCGCATCGGGTCCGGCCTCTACTGCTGGTGGTGCTGAGCGGTGATCAGGACGGTGTGCTTGCGGACGTGGAACGTGCCGTCGGCCGCGATCCGGGCCCGGATCAGATCGCGGGCGGCGGACTCCTGGGCCGCGGTCAACGGCTCGGTCGCGATGCTGGCCAGAAACGCCAGGACCGGCTCGGGACCGGGGACCTCCAGGTCACTGCGGTAACGCTCGGCGGTGACACTGCCGAAACGGCGGGCCAGCATGCCGGGGACGGTCTCGGCGGTGATGCCGTTGTGGACCGCCGACAGGGTCAGGTCGGGGCGGCCGATCGCCGGGCCCAGAGCGGTGATCTCGGTATGGTGCTCGCGGCCGTTCACGGCGACGAACACCCGGCCGCCCGGCCGCAGCACGCGGGCGAACTCGCGCAGCGCCGCCCGCGGATCGTCCAGGTGGTAGAGCATGTGGTTGCCGATCACCGTGTCGAACACGCCGTCACCGAACGGCAGCCGGGCAGCGTCGCACCGGCGGACCACGGCGTCCTCGACCTCGCGCAGCCGGGCGCACATCGCGGGCGAGAAGTCGGTCAGCGTCAGCCGCATCCCACGGCGGGCCACATGCGACCACAGGGCACCCGTGCCGGCGCCGACCTCGAGGACGTCACCGCCGCTCGGCAGCCGCTCGGCCACGAACGCGAACCAGTCCTGCGGGTTCGTGTTGTAGGCGTGCAGGGCCATCCGTGCGGTCAGATTCCCGGTGGTCGCCCCATACTGCTGGACGGCCCGCGCCGACGAGGAGGTCACCACGGGAGGCTATCGGGTGAGGGGCCGCTTCAGCCCGGCGGTCGCTGCAAAGGCCTCGGGGGTACGGAAACCGCGCGCTGACTCACGGGGGCGGCGAAGGTGCGGTTCAGGACTGTTCCGAGCGTACGAGATCAAGGAAGACATCGATCTTCGCCCCGATGTCGGTCAGGACGCCGGTGTAGGCGCCGATCGGGCCCGGCACGCGCATGCTGTGGTCGGCGCCGGGGATCTCCAGGACCGTCTTGCCGGTGGCGTGGGCCGCGGCGGTGTCCCAGAAACGGTCGGCGGTGCCACCGATGAGCAGCGCGGGCGCCGGGTTGGCGGTGATCGCCTTCGCGACGGCCGGGTCGATCAGCAGCGGGGTCAGCCAGATCGCCGGCAGCTGCCGCTCGGCGGCCAGGGCGGCGGCGCGGGTACCGAGCGACTTGGCGATCAGAATCGGACGCGCCGACGGGCCGATGCGGTGCAGGGCGGCCTCGGTGTGCACCCGCACGAACGGTTCCGGGTCGATGTCGAGCAGACCGTCCGGAGCCAGCCAGGTGACCCGCTCGACGGCGTCGCCGTGCCCGGTCAGGACGGCGTCGGCCAGGTCGAACAGGGTGCCCGCGGTGGTGTACAGCCGGCCGGGGACGAGGACAGCGGTGAGTCTCATGTGCGGGGCCAGTCCTTCAGACGGTTGCGGAGGGCGGTGATCGCGGCCCGGTCCAGACCGTAGAGCGCGAACCGGGCGTCGTCGAGACGGTCCAGATAGCGGCCGGCGTCGGCGATGTCCTCCGGGTCGAGTGCCGGGTCGGCGGCGTGCGCCAGCTCCAGGACACGATCCAGGGGATAGCGTTCGAGCGCCGCGGCGACGTCGATGTAGTCCCGAACCTCGCGGCGGTTGACCAGGGCGGCGACCTTCGTGGCGACCAGGTCGTCGAGGTGCATGACCGGGCCCACGTCCATCACCACCGGCGCACGGTGCCGGTCCAGGCGGCACAGGGTGAGGCGCAGAGCCCGGTGCTCGCCCGCCACCAGGAACTCCTGGATGTCGGCGTCCATCCCGGCGAACAGCTCGTCGGCGTCCTCACGGACCACGCGGTAACCGGCGCCGGTCAGTGCCGAGGTGACCTCGCCGGCCGCCGCCTCGACGCCGCCGGCCGTGTCGGTGAACAGGTCGATGTCCTCGGTGGGGCGGGCGACCAGGCCATTGACCAGCCAGGCCACACCGCCGCCGAGAACGAAGCCGTGCTTGTCGGCGACGGCCAGGGCGATGCGGGCCACGTCCCGGTAAAAGTCGTCGACGGTCACCGGGCAAGGTTGGCACACTGCGCGGATGTCCGATGCGAGTGACACCCTGCGATGGCTGAGCGAGGCCGGGATCACCTCACTCGGACCCGGGCGGTGGCACTCCGCCGAAAACGATGGGGAAATGTCGGACAGTGACCTGGCCCATTCGTGGACGGAGGAGATCCTCGGCGATGACGGACTGTCCGCGGTGGACCAGGTCCGGTTGGCGCTGGGACTGCTCGATCTGATCGACGAGTTCGGTGTCGCCATGTGGCTGGCTTTCCACCTGAGTCCCTGGTACCTCGGTTCCACCGATGATCCGGCGGCCGCTGACGCGTTCTGGGCCGGCATGCGGCGGCGACTGGAGGCGCCCGAGGTGGGGTCGCAGTTGCTGTACTCGCTGTGGGTCGAATGGTTCGAGAGCCGGGTCACCGACGCTTGGGCGTTCGCGGAGGTGCTCGGAGGGGATGCGGACCGTCTGCCCGGGGCAGGGCCGGAGTTGCTGCGTCGTGCCGATCGGGTTCTGCGGCATTCGGGGCCGGTGCCGTGGCCGGTGAAACGGCACACCTATGCGACGGCCGCGGCGGTGCCGGCACTGGTTCCGGGGGTGTTCCGGGGGATTCTGGCGAGCTATCACGACTACTACGGTGACCTGGATCCGGGTGAGGCTCTCGCACTCCTCGACCGGCTCGATCTGCCGCCGGACACCGAGCATCTGGCGTCGCTGCGAGCGGTCCTGTCGGTGGGTGCCCGCAACCATTACCGGAATCCCGAGTTGTGGTCGTGAGGCCCTCCCGCGGTTCCTGCGGTGCTCACCCCGGGTCGGACCGCCGGAAATCCCGAGTTGTGGTCGGGAGGCTTTCCCACGAACCGCGGTTCGTGAGGCCCTCCCGCGGCCGGCGGTTCGTGCGGTGCTCACGCCAGGTCGGACCGCCGGAATCCCGTATGGCCGCCCTGAACTGTATTCGTGTCGCCGTCCGGACGGCCGGACGGCGGGCCGGGTGCCGGCGTCGCGGGTTTGTCAGGCGGCGGTGCGGCGGCGGAGGCGGGGATGGCGTGCCTCCCACGCGGCACGGACACCACGGGGCAGGTTGAGCTCCGGCCAGACCCGCACCAGCGTCGCGCCGTCGAGGTGATTGCGCAGCTCGTCGACACGGATCGCCTCGCGGAGCACGTTCTCATACATCCACAGCAGCATCGTGTGCTGGCTCAGATCGAAGGCACGCTGCGGCTGCCACCAGAGGCGCAGGGGCAGCTCGGCGAACCCGGCGGTAGGCCCGCACAACTCGCCGAGAGTCCCCGCCACGACCACCGGCCGGTGCGGCCGGGCGAGGTGTGTAACGGGGGCGGCACTCACAGACATGCCATCAGCGTAAACCGGCACACCGTACGGAAGGCAAACGCCTAGAGTCCTAGGATGCCTAAGAGGGTGTGATCTTGGCGTCACACTTACGCTCGAGGTATCCACGTAGCCCGATTCGCGGCCGTGAAATGGGGTCGTCGACCCCTCGTGAGGACCGCGAAATGGGTCATCGCCGCTTCTGTCGCCGCTTCCAGCCTCGGAAAGCGCTGACAGCTTCAGGGGGCGTGCCGCAACCCGCGGCGCTCGGGTGCAGCGAGACTTGCCGAACTGATATGAAGTGGCGCCCCTTTCGCGTCGTTCCAGATATTGGAGATGGCGTCCCTTTCGTGTCGTTCGGCGTTTGAAGTGGTGTCCGTTGTGCGTCGTTCGGCGTTTGAAGTGGTGCCCTTTGTGTGTCGTTCGGCGTTTTGAACTGGCGTCCATTTCATATGGTGACGGGCAATAGTGACCCTTTCGTATTTCTTTGCCACCAACGCCGACTGGCGTACATATTCGCTGGCCGTGTGCATGTATCGTCGTGATCACGAGGATCAATGCACGCAATCCACGAATCGTTTGCATTCATCCTCGTGACAGCACAATGCCGCGCATCAGGGGTTCCGGGGATCGGCTGGACCGGATCGGGTGATCGATATCAAACACGAACGGACGCATAGGCTGAAGGGCCGTCTTGATCCGTCAGGCTGAGCGACATCCCTGTATCCAAAGGGTCATGGGATGCCTGCTTGTGCGGTGACCGTCGACGTTTGCCGGGTCGGTCTTGGCCGATCTTGACCGGCTCACCACCGGAAACGGTGGCAAAACGGTCAAGATCCGGGCGGGGTGACCCGGAAACGGTCGACAGTCACCGCACTGGGGGCGATCGACTGCCATCCGGACCCGCTACTTCGGGCGTTCACTGACCGGCCCACGAAACCGTGATTCGCGTCGTACCGGCAGCGCGTCGTACCGGCGCTGCGTCGGCCGAGCATCATGTCGGTCGGGCGCTGCGTCGGTCGGGCATTGCGTCGTTCCGGTGCTGCGCTGGTCCAGCAAGGCGCCGTAACAGCGACATGCTGAATTGGGCACCGCCTGGTCGTGACTGCGTGCGGTGTGATGACCGCGGGTGGTCACGGCCGGCGACGGTGGGCGAGGGTCAGTTGCCGAAGGCGATGATCGGGTGGTCGTAGGAGGCTGGGCATTGCATGATGTTCAGGTCCCAGCCCCGGCCGATGCAGATGTCGGTGATGTAGCAGTCGGTGCCCGGGGGATCCTGGGGCGGCCGCCAGCTCTCGCCGTCTCCCCACTCGCCGCTGGCGACGGCGAGCAGTAGCCGCATCTCGGCGCCGCACTCCGTGCACTCCCACTCCCAGACGTCGGGCACCGAGCAGTCCGCGAAACCGCCGACCTTCCACCCGGGGGCCAGCGACAGGTCGGATTCGTAGGAGAAATCCTCGTCGAGGTCCTCCTCCCACTCGTTGATCCGTTCGCACAGGTCGGGTGGCAGCACGTCCGGTGGTGGGTACTCCACGATGTGCTCGGGGTGCACTGCACAGGCCGTCGGCAGGTAGTCGTCTCGGACCACCGGTGGGTCGGGTGGCACGGTGAGCGGGCCGATGATGTCGGTGGTCCGGCGCCAGAGCACCCGCACCCGTGGGTTGTAGCCGTCGTCGGGATGGTCGAGCGGGCACCACAGGACCTGGAGCAGGTCACGGTCGTCCGGACCGATGAAGTCGGGGATGTCGCGCCGGTAGAGCTGGGCGACCGGAATCAGCGGGATCGGCTGGGCGACCAGCTCGTGGGGCTCGGAGAAGTCCCACCCGGACATCTCGTCACGCTCTGCGGCGGTCAGATTACGCCCCCGGGCTGCCGCCTGGATCTCCCGGTCGCGGCGGACCGTCGCCGGTTTGTGGAGCTGGTGCACGTAATGCTTGTCGCCGTCCTGGCAGAACGGCCACGGCTCGTCGGCCGGCCACAGCAGCGGCCCGCCGACCGAACTGTCGGCCACCGTCGGCGCACCCGGCCGCGGATGCAGCCGGGTCGTCGTCATCGCGAGCGCCCGCAGCTCGGGAAAGTGCGCCGCGATGTCGAAAGGCCGCGGCGGAGTGGTACGGGATCCGCCGGGCGCCGGAGTGCTGAAGGGCGCCGGAGTGATGAAGGACGCCGGAGCGCTGGTGGATGGCCCGGTGCTGGAGGACGCCGGAGCGCTGGTGGATGGCCCGGTGCTGGAGGACGCCGGAGCGCTGGTGGATGGCCCGGTGGTGAAGGGCGCCGGAGTGCTGGAGGGTGGCGCGGTGCTGGAGGACGGCGGAGTGTCGGCGTGGCCGTCCGGTGGTGAGACGGTGAACGGCTGCGGATCGCGGGCGTCGCCGGACGGTGGTGGCGGGGAGGCCGGGGATGTGGGGGACATCAGGCGTCCCGGATCTGCAAGCCGAGCGCCATCGCCAGCACCACCGCCTGGTCGGCGGTGATCACCGCGTCGCGTAGCTCCAGGTTGCGTGGGTCGAAAGCGTGCAGGTCGGTGCCGCGCAGGTCGCAGCCGGTGAAGTCGGCGCCGGTCAGCTGGGCGGCGGACAGGTCGAGGTTGCGCATCGTGCCGTTGCGGCAGCGGACGGCGGTCAGGTCGGCCTCGCGCATCCGCACCCCGGTGAAGGTGGCGCTGCCCAGGTCGGCGCGGGGCATGACGATGAACGACCAGTCACCGCCGTCGACGGTGGTCAGGTCGAAGACGCACCCCTCGAAGCTGCTCCCGACCGCCTTGCAGTTGGTGAACGTGGCGTCGAAGAAGTTGCAGTTGACGAAGCGACAGTTCAGGAAGGCCATGTCGACGGCCTGCGCGCAGTTGAACCGGGCGTCGCGGAACACGCACTCGGAGAACTCGACGCCCTCCAGGTCGGTCTCGCACAGGTCCAGCCCGGAGAACTGGACCTGCTCGTGCCGGCGCAACTTGCCGGCCCCGGCATCCCAGTCGGCGGTGGTGATGGTCTTCACGA
This sequence comes from Actinoplanes subglobosus, assembly GCF_042650585.1. NCBI lineage: Bacteria > Bacillati > Actinomycetota > Actinomycetes > Micromonosporales > Micromonosporaceae > Actinoplanes > Actinoplanes subglobosus. The sequence continues at coordinate 267,062 of NZ_JBHSBL010000019.1, read as the reverse complement.
GCGGCAGCCTAAACCCGGCGTACGACAGAAATCAGCGACGCCGCGGTGACCTGGCCAGATAAGCGTGCGGGTAGGGGAGTGGCTGTGCGCCGGCGGCGGTCAGTTGTTCCATGTGCTTCTCGTCGAGGCTCCAGCCGGTCGCGCCCAGGTTGTCGGCGAGCTGGTCGACGGTGCGGGCGCCGACGATCGGGGCGGTCACCCCGGGCCGCTGGGACAGCCAGCGCAACGCCACCTGGGCGGGGCTGCGGCCGAGCGTGGAGGCCACGTCGATGAGGGCGTCGGTGACGGCCCAGACGCGCTCGTCGACGCTGTCCTGCCAGTTGCCGAGCCACGGCTGCTTGTCGCCGTCCCACCGGCTGCCGGCCGGCGCCGACGTCATGCCGCGCCGGTATTTGCCGGTCAGCCAGCCGCCGCGCATCGGCGACCACGGGATGATGCCGACGCCCTCGTTGCGGCAGACCGGGACCAGCTCGGTCTCGATCTCCCGGTCGATCATGTTGTAGAGGGGCTGGGCGGCCACGAACGGTTCCCAGCCGCGGAACCGGGCGACGTCGACCGACTTCTGCAGCTGCCACGCGGCATAGTTGGACACCCCGAGATGCCGGACCTTCCCGGTACGCACGAGCGTGTCCAGCGTCGACAGGGTCTCCTCGACGGGTGTCGTCTCGTCGAAGCAGTGCAGCTGGTACAGGTCGATGTAGTCGGTTCCGAGCCGTCGCAGGCTGGCGTGCACCGCGGAGATCAGATGTTTGCGCCCGCCGCCGTGGTCGTTGCCGGCGTCCCCGGTCGCCCAGAACGCCTTGGTCGCGATCACCAGCGAGTCCCGCCGCTGCCGTGCCAGCCAGCGTCCGATGATCTCCTCGGAGGCGCCGCCCGCGTACACGTCGGCGGTGTCGATGAAGTCACCGCCCGCCGAGACGTAGTGGTCGAGGATCGCGTGGGAGGCGGTCTGGTCCGCCTCGTTGCCGAATGTCATCGTCCCGAGGCACAGCTCGCTGACCCGAAGTCCGCTGCCCCCGACGTACCGGTACTCCATGTCCCCGATCCTTGCAGCGCACCCGTAGATTCACCACCGTGACACGGATGTTGCGGGCCATCGGGGAGTGGGCCGAGCCGCTGGCCGAGAGCTGGCCCGACGTGTGCGCTTTCGTCACCGGCGAGGGGCCGGACCCGGAGACGGTCGCCTATCTGCGGTCGGGCACCGTGTTCGTGGTGCGGATGACCCCGTGGCGGTGCGATCTGTGTGGTACAGCCAACGGTCAGGCGGTGCTGACCGACGGCGTGGACTACACGTGGCCGGAGGGGCTGGCCCACTACGTCGAGGCGCACGGTGTCCGGTTGCCGGTGCGGCTGCGGGGCACGGTGCCGCCGGTCGATGTCGGCTGGTTCGAGAACGCGCCTGCTCAACACCGGCGAGGTGACGATCGACGGAACCTGGTGGCAGGCTCGGCGGCGCGAGCCGGCGCGGCACCTTCCGGGCTGCTTCCGCAGCTCGGAGCGGTGCTGGTGGAACCTGCCGGCACATGCTGACATCTGGGTCGACGGGGTGGCGGACGTCGCGACGATGGCGCGGTTGCGGCGGCACTTCGGGGCGGACTGGCCGTTCGACGGGCTGCGCGACCGGATCGCCGCGCAGCCGTTCCTCGTCGAGCGTGCCGGCCGCCCGGGCGAGCTGAACCGGGTGGAGGGTCTGCGCGACTTCCTGTTCTACGCGACGCCGGACGGGCTGCTGCCGGTGGTCACCGAGGCGTGACCCAGGCGGGTGCGCACGACGAGGTCGTTCAGTGCGTCCACGGCCGCCGGGTCGGCGTACCCCGGAAGCTTGCTGTTGTCCCTCGCCTCTTCGAGCTCGGCGCGCAGCGCGGGTATGTCGGCCGCGAGATGTGCCGCCGCCCGCGCCGGTAACGGGCCGTGTTCGGCCTCGCGCTTGATGGCGATGAGTTCCGGCACGTAGGCGAACCGTTCACCGAGGATGCCGAGGTCGCATTGCAGTTCTCCGGTGCGCATCAGGTGGATGCCGGTGAGGAGCACGCGAAGGGTGTAGAGAGCGGGCTTGAGCTGCCCGATCTTGTGGTAGAGCCGTTCCTGCGTGGCCGCGAACCCGAGGTAGTGGTGCGCGTGGTTGCTGGTGATCAGCCCGGGTGCCAGCTCCCGTAACGAGGCGTGGACGTCGGAGGTGACGACCACGAGCGGTGACAGCAGCTGTTCCAGAACGTATCCGTTGCGGCTGTTCAGGAGTTTTGCGAACTTCAGCAGGTCGTGGCTGACGATGTCCAGTTCGACGCCGTCGCGGATGCCGGAGTGCTCGATCGTGTCGGGGCCGGTGCGCAGCCCGACGACCTCGGCCGGCGGCAGCACGTGCGAGGCGCGCAGGTCCAGGTCCGAGTCGACGGAGGCGAACCCGTACAGGTGTGCGCCGCTCACGGTGGCGAAGAGCAGGGGATACGGCAGTCCGGCGGCGGCGTCGGCGGCCCACTGCGGCACGACGGTGGTCATTCAGAGATTCCTTTCCCGTACGGCTACCAGCACCCGGTCCACGGCGGCACGGTCCGGGGCCGGGGGGAGCGACGTCGAGGCGGCCGCGTCGGCGAGTTCCTCCTGGAGTCGCCCGGCCCACGCGGACACCTCGTGCCAGGGCCGCTCCCCGTGCTTGATCGCCAGCAGTTCCGCGCGGCGGTCCGACACGTCGACGAGCACTTCGCCGGTACGCAGCACGTGTATCCCGGCCATCAGCAGCCGGACCATGTGCATGGCCTGCTTGAAGTTGATCTCCCCGGTCCGTTCGTACCGGTTGGCGACCTTGGCCAGCTGGTCGCGCGCGTAGCTGCCGTAGGTCTCGGCCAGCCGGGTCGAGAGGAACGCGCCCCGGACGCCGGTGAGGGCGTCGCCGTCGGCGTTGTGGAAGGTGACCAGCGGCGACCACAGCACTTCCAGGACGGTCGGGTTGGCCTGGAGCGCGAGCGTGCAGAACCGCTCGATCTCCCACGAGAACTGCTCCTCGGCGGGCCCGTCCAGGTGGGTGGGCGGCTTGTCGAGGGTCCAGAAGTCGCGGGTCGGCGCCACGAACACACCCCGGCGGTCGTGGTCGGAGTCCGGGCCGTCCAGGCCGTACGCGCGGGACCCGACCACGACCGCGAGGGCCGTGTGCCGTTCGACGAGCTCGATCATGAGCCCGGAGGATACGGTCAGAGTTCAAGGACCGTCGCGTCGATTTCGTCCAGCTCACTCTGGTCGAGCGCCGGGTTGCCGAGCGCGGCCACGTTGTTCTCCAGCTGCTGCACGCTGGACGCGCCGATGATCAGGCTGGTCATCCGCTCGTCGCGCAGCGCCCATACCAGCGCCAGCTGGGCGAGTGTCTGCCCGCGCCGCTTGGCGATGTCGTTGAGCGCGTGCAGCCGGCCCAGGGTCTTGTCGTCCAGGGCGCTCTCGTTGAGGAACACGCTGGTCCGGATCCGCGAGTCGTCGGGGATGCCGGTCAGGTAGCGGTCGGTGAGCAGCCCCTGCTGGAGCGGGCTGAACGCGATGCAGCCGGCCCCGACGTCGGCCAGCGTGTCGAGCAGCCGGTCGTGCTCGATCCACCGGTTGAGGATCGAGTAGGACGGCTGGTGGATCAGCAGCGGCGTGCCCAGTTCGCGCAGGATCTCGGCGGCCTTGGCGGCCTGGGCGCTCTTGTAGTTGCTGATGCCGACGTAGAGGGCTTTGCCGGAGCGGACGATCGCGTCGAGCGCGGTCATCGTCTCCTCCAGCGGCGTCTCCGGGTCGGGCCGGTGGTGGTAGAACACGTCGACGTAGTCGAGGCCGAGCCGGGCCAGCGACTGGTCGAGGGACGACACCAGGTACTTGCGGGAGCCCCAGTCGCCGTACGGCCCGTCCCACATGGTGTATCCGGCCTTCGTCGAGATGATCATCTCGTCGCGGTGGGCGCGGAAGTCGGCGTCCAGGATGCGGCCGAAGTTGGTCTCGGCGCTGCCGGGCGGCGGTCCGTAGTTGTTGGCCAGGTCGAAGTGCGTCACCCCGAGGTCGAAGGCACGGCGGACGATGTCGCGCTGGCGGTCGGCGGGACGGCCGTCACCGAAGTTGTGCCAGAGGCCCAGGCTGATGGCGGGGAGCTTGAGGCCGCTGCGACCAGCACGCCGGTAGATCATGTCGGCGTAGCGGTCGGCGGCAGGGAAGTACGTCACATCGCACACCCTAGGACTCCCGATCTTCCCCATGCCCGCTGGTAGGTTGGTCGCAGCGCGGGAGAGTCCGTTCACACGGCGCCGAAGAGGCAAATCCTCCCCGGAAACTTTCAGGCAAAAGGACCGCGCGGGTTGGCAACTCTGAAATGCCCGCAATCGGGGTATGACAGAGGGGGAGGTTGCTTCTCGACCTTCTCACGCCAGGAGTCGCCCATGACGTCCCCGTTCGTTTCCCGGCACATCGGCCCGGACCCCGACGAGCAGACCCAGATGCTCAAGGCGATCGGGTACGGCTCGGTCGAGCAACTGATGGACGCGGCGATCCCGGAGTCGATCCGCTTCCACGGTGACCTCGATCTGCCGGCCGGGGCCTCCGAGGAGCAGACGATCGCCGAGCTCCGGTCGATCGCCGCCCGCAACGTGCTGGCCACCCCGATGATCGGGCTCGGCTACTACAACACCGTCACGCCCGCGGTGATCAAGCGGAACGTGCTGGAGAACCCGGCGTGGTATACGGCGTACACGCCGTACCAGCCGGAGATCAGCCAGGGCCGTCTGGAGGCGCTGCTCAACTTCCAGACCATGGTCACCGACCTGACCGGTCTGACCACCGCCAACGCGTCGATGCTCGACGAGGCCACCGCGGTCGCCGAGGCCATGACGCTCGCGCGGCGCGCGTCCAGGAGCCGGAGCAGTGTGTACGCGGTGGACGCCGACACGTTCCCGCAGACGTTGTCGGTGCTGCGCACCCGGGCCGAACCGCTCGGCATCTCCGTGGTGATCGTCGACGTCGACCACGACGAGCTGCCGGAGGACTACTTCGGCCTGCACCTGCAGTACCCCGGCGCCTCGGGTGCGGTGCGGGACCACGCCGCCCTGGTCGAGGCCGCCCACGCCAAGGGCGCCCTGGTCACGGTCGCGGCCGACCTGCTGGCCCTCACGCTGCTGCGGTCCCCGGGCGAGATCGGCGTCGACATCGCCGCCGGGACCACGCAGCGGTTCGGCGTACCGCTGGGCTTCGGTGGCCCGCACGCCGGATATCTGGCCGTGCGCGCCGGCCTGGAGCGGTCGCTGCCCGGGCGTCTGGTCGGTGTCTCCAAGGACGCCGACGGCAACCAGGCCTACCGTCTCGCCCTGCAGACCCGTGAGCAGCACATCCGCCGGGAGAAGGCGACGTCGAACATCTGTACCGCGCAGGTGCTGCTGGCCGTGATGGCCAGCATGTACGCGGTGTATCACGGACCGGCCGGTCTGCGTGGCATCGCCGAGCGCACCCACCGCCTGACCGCTCGCCTGGCCGCCGGTCTGCGGATCGTCGAGGGTGTGACGGTCGTGCACGACGGTTTCTTCGACACTGTGCTGGCCCACGTGCCGGGCAAGGCGTCGGCCGTGGTGCAGAACGCCGCGAAGTACGGCATCGACCTGCGCCTGGTCGACGCCGACCACGTGTCGGTGTCCTGCGACGAGACGACCACCGCCGCCGAGCTCCAGCGGGTGTGGGACGCGTTCGCTCTGGCCGTCGCCGGTAACTACCTCTGTGTGAGCAGCGATGCTCTCGACGCGGCCGCCGGCACGCCGATCCCGGCCGGGCTGGAGCGCGGCACCGGTTACCTTTCGCACCCGGTGTTCAACACCCACCACTCCGAGACGAGCATGCTGCGCTACCTGCGCAGGCTCTCCGACCGTGACTACGCGCTGGACCGGGGCATGATCCCGCTGGGCTCGTGCACGATGAAGCTGAACGCCACCACCGAGATGGAGGCCGTCACCTGGCCGGAGTTCGCGAACATCCACCCGTTCGCGCCGCGCAACCAGGTCGAGGGCTACGAGCACCTGGTCGCGCAGCTGGAGGCGTGGCTGGCCGAGATCACCGGTTACGACGCGGTCAGTGTGCAGCCGAACGCGGGTTCGCAGGGTGAGCTGGCCGGTCTGCTGGCGATCCGCGGCTACCACCGGTCGCGGGGTGACGAGCACCGTGACGTCTGCCTGATCCCGTCCAGCGCGCACGGCACCAACGCGGCGAGCGCGGTGATGGCCGGCATGCGGGTCGTGGTGGTCGCGTGTGACGCCGACGGCAACGTGGACCTCGCAGACCTGGACGCGAAGATCGAGAAGCACCGTGACCAGCTGTCGGCGATCATGGTGACCTACCCGTCGACCCACGGCGTCTACGAGACGTCGATCGCCGACCTGTGCGCGAAGGTGCACGAGGCCGGCGGCCAGGTGTATGTGGACGGCGCGAACCTGAACGCGCTGGTCGGCTACGCCCGGCCGGGGAAGTTCGGCGCCGACGTGTCGCATCTGAACCTGCACAAGACGTTCTGCATCCCGCACGGCGGCGGCGGTCCCGGTGTGGGCCCGGTCGCGGTGGGCGCGCATCTGGCCGAGTTCCTGCCGGGTGACCCACTGGAGCAGGGCGATCACCACGCGGTGTCGGCTGCGGCGCACGGGTCGGCGGGCATCCTGCCGATCTCGTGGGCGTACATCCGGATGATGGGCCCGGACGGTCTGGCGGCGGCGACGGCGTCGGCGGTGCTGGCGGCCAACTATGTGGCGGCGCGGCTGCGCGAGTACTACCCGGTGCTCTACGCGGGGGAGAACGGTCTGGTCGCGCACGAGTGCATCCTGGACCTGCGGCCGATCACCAAGGCCACCGGCGTCAGTGTGGACGACGTGGCGAAGCGGCTGATCGACTACGGCTTCCACGCGCCGACGATGTCGTTCCCGGTTGCCGGCACCCTGATGGTGGAGCCGACCGAGAGTGAGGACCTCGCGGAGCTGGACCGCTTCATCGCCGCGATGATCGCCATCAAGGGCGAGATCGACCGGGTCGAGGCGGGGGAGTGGCCGTCGGGCGACAACCCGCTGGCGAACGCGCCGCACACGGCGTCGGCGGTGACGGCTGACGAGTGGACCCACCCGTACTCACGCTCCGTGGCCGGTTTCCCGGAGGGCGTGGACCGGACGGCGAAGTACTGGCCGCCGGTTCGGCGTATCGACGGGGCCTTCGGCGACCGGAATCTGGTGTGTTCCTGTCCGTCGCCGGAAGCTTTCGAGGACTGACCCGCTCAGGGCTCAGTTTTTCCCGTTGCGCAGGTCGCGGTCGTCGGTGATCGCGGCCTGCGCTGCTTCCGTGGTCCTCGATTGACTACGCTGCGTCGCGTGTCGTGGGGTGTCTCAGGCAGCCAGGGCGTGCACGGCCGGTCCGCGGTGCGGCTCGATCGTGGTGCCGTCCGGCAGCAGCTCACCGGTGTCCTCGAAGACGATGACGCCGTTGCAGAGCAGGCTCCAGCCCTGCTCCTGGAAGGTCGCGATGATGCGGGCGGCCTCACGGTCGGTGGCGTCGGCTGGGGGGCAGGTGATCAGGTGCTGGCACATCGGTTAACTCCGGTTGGGGGCTGTGTGAAGGTTCACATTTGCGGTGACGAACGTTACCTCACATCGAACGACACTGGTTCAACCCGGTGACGGCGTCGGCTCGCGGATCCTCGACTCCCATGCTCCACGCCGGAGCGGTCGTCGACCACTGTCCGCTACCTCCGATGGGCCGTCCGCCGGGCGCTCCGGTGGGCTGCCACGCACGTCACCACGCGTTAAGCGCCTTTCGATGGCACCGGGGTGATCCCGGTGACCCCGCCGAGCTTGTGGCCGGGTTCCTCGCCGACAACGGACTACCGGTGCGTAACCTCGGCCGAACGGGTGACAAATACCAGACGATCGGCGCTGGCGAGATCTGCGGGGCATCACTCTACGTGTCCGCCGATGCCGGGGCCGTGATGGCAGGCGGTGTCATCGGATCGCGCTCTCCTGTGCCCTGCATTCCCGATGTATACGCCGTCGTTTACCGACATGCCCGGGATGTCACACCGTCCGGTGACATGTCGGGCCAGCCGTGGACTCCCGTTCCGGCCGGCCCCGCACCGGACCGCCCCGCGTCCTGGAGCCTCGGGCCGTGGCGGGAGAGCTGGACCCGGGCCGGGCACTCCCGGGCCGTCGAGCAGGTCCGCGAGGCCATCGGCCGCGGCGACGTCTACCAGGTCAACATCGTCGGGCACGCGTCGGCGGCGTACACCGGGGACCCCGGGCCGGCGCTGCGCCGTGTCGCGGGACTGGCCGGCGCCCGGTACGGCGGGGTCCTGACCGGCGACGGGTGGGCCATCGCCACCGCCTCCCCGGAGACCCTCATCGAGGTCCGCGACGGGCGGGTCGTCACCCGGCCGATCAAGGGCACCCGCCCGGCCACCGCCGCCGGCCGCCGGGAACTGCTCGGCTCGGCCAAGGAACGCGCCGAGCACGTGATGATCGTCGACCTGGAACGCAACGATCTCGCCCGTCTCCCGGGGACCGGGCCGGTGCGGGTGGAGGAGCTCTTCGCCGTACGCGAATGGTCGGGTCTGTGGCAGGCGGAGTCGGTCGTGACCGCGGACCTGGACCCCGACGTCGGCCTCGCCGAACTGCTCCGGGCCGTCTGCCCCGGTGGCAGCGTCACCGGCGCCCCCAAACTCGCCGCCCTGGACCGCATCGCCGCGCTCGAACCGGTCGGCCGGGGCGTCAGCATGGGCGGCCTCGGCTGGATCGGCCACGACCACCTCGACCTGGGCCTGACCATCCGCACCGTGGCCGTCGACGGCTCCCGCGCCCACGTCTGGGCCGGCGGCGGCATCACCATCGACAGCGTCGCCGTCGCTGAAGTGGAGGAGGCCGCCGCCAAGACCGGACCGGTACGAGCCGCGCTGCGCGGCCGCTGACCTGCACAGCCTGCTCATAGCGATCTCCGAGCCGTCTCTACCGATTGCGTGCCACTGTCGGCATCCGCCCCCACGAGTGGGGGTTGAGCGCGTACTTTGTGTCCGCGCGGCACCGAGACGGTCCACAGTGGCACCCTGCGTGCCCGGTGGCTGGCAGAGAGACGAGATCGCGGACATGCTTGAGCTCCTCGACCACCCGGTCGCCCCCATCAGGGTCACCATCGGGCCTGTGCGGGCCGATTTCGCGGGCTTCGCCCACGACACCCGCGCCCGCCTGCACAGCACCGCCTTCCAGCTCTGCCGCGACTGGCACCTCGCCCAGGACCTCACCCAGACCGCCCTGGCCAAGCTGTTCCTGAGCTGGGAACGCGCCGTCGACAGCGACAACCTGGTGGCGTACGCCCAGAAGGTCCTGCTGCGCGTCTATCTGGACCATCGGCGCCGCCGCAGCTCCACCGAGAGCCTCACCGGGCAGTTGCGCGAACCGGCCTACTCGATCAGCCCCGAGCTGCGGATCACCCTGCTGGACGCGCTGTCCCGGCTACCCGTGCGGGACCGGGCCATCGTCATGCTCCGCTACTTCGCCGACCACAGTGTGGAACAGGTCGCCCAGGAGCTGGACGTGCCGATCACCGTGGTCAAGTCGCAGACCCGCCGGTCACTGATCAAGTTGCGGCACATGCTCCTGACCGAACGCCCGGCGCTCTTCGCCGCGTAACGACCGGATAGCCTGGCAGGCATGACAGTTCGGCCCATCCGGCTTTACGGCGACCCGGTTCTGCGCACCCCCGCCGACGAGGTCACCACATTCGACGCGAGTCTGCGTGAGCTGGTCCGCGACCTGGAGGACACCGTCCGCGAGCCGGGGCGCGCCGGTGTCGCCGCCCCGCAGATCGGCGTCAGCCTGCGGGTCTTCTCCTACAACGTCGAGGGTGTCGTCGGGCACCTGGTCAACCCGGTGCTCGGCGACTTCGACGGTGAGCAGACCGATGAGGAGGGCTGCCTGTCGCTGCCCGGCCTGGGCTATTCGACGACGCGGTCGCTGTCGGTGGTCGCCCGTGGCTTCGACCAGCACGGGGAACCGCTCGTCATCGAGGGGACGGGGTTCCTGGCGCGGGCCCTGCAACACGAGACCGACCACCTGGACGGGCGTCTCTACGTCGACACCCTGACCGGGGACGTGCGGCGGCAGGCGCTGCGCGAGATGCGCCGGGTCCTGCCCCGATGACCTCGCCATCCGGGGCCTCCTCCTCGGCGGGCGACGCGCGACGGCTGGCCGCGGCCTCCCTCGCGGCCGGTGACCCGACCGGGTGGTTCGAGGACCTCTACGCCGAGTCGCGGGCCGGCCGCGCCGAGGTGCCGTGGGACGTGCCCGCGCCCAGTGCCCACCTGCGGGCACTCGATCTCCCCGCGGGTGACGGGCGGCGGGCGCTCGTGGTGGGTTGCGGTCCCGGCCGCGACGCCGAGTACGTGGCGGCCCTCGGCTACCGGGTCACCGCCTTCGACATCTCGGCCACCGCGATCGGCCTGGCCCGCGAGCGGCATCCCGGTACGACGGTCGACTACGTGGTCGCCGACCTGCTCGACCCGCCGCCGCCGTGGGGGCAGGCGTTCGACCTGGTCCTGGAGAGCAACAACGTCCAGGCCCTGCCGGCATCGATCCGGGCCACCGCGATCGCCGCCGTCGGCACGTTCGTCGCGCCCGGCGGCACCCTGATCGTGCTGGCCGCCGCCACCACCCGTATCGACAGCGACGGTGACGGGCCGCCGTGGCCGCTGACCCGCGCCGAGGTCGACGCCTTCGCCACCGGTGACCTGCGCCCGGTCTCGGTGACCCGGGTCGACGCCGTGGGGACGACGCTGCCGACCCGCTGGAGTGCCCTCTTCCGGCGCTGACGGGAGCAGCCGCGTGAGGGGCGGGACGGGCCCGGGAACCTCATCCGGATCGGTGGGCGGGTGGCCGTATCCCTGCCCGGTCCTGAGGCGCGGCTGGGCCGCCTGCCGGGAGAGAACCGGAAAGTTTCGGGCCGCAGGCGTTCAATCGGCCGGATCGCGGTCGATAGGGAGTCGGAGGGGTCTCGGCCGGGCGGGCCCGCGGATCGGGAGTGATCATGGTGAACAGCGTCGACGTGCGCAGCGTCGGGCAGGGCAGCAGCACGCACGACGACCCGCGGACCGCGGCGCGCAACTGTGTGGGCGCCGCCCTGGCCGGGCGGGCCCCCGCGCCGGAGGACCTGGTGATCGTGCATCCGACGATCGAGTACGAGCCGCTGGCCTTCTTCGAGGCGGCGGCCGAGGCGGCGGCACCGGCCCAGCTGGTCGGATGCACCGCCTACGGCGGCTTCACCGCGGCCGAGAACGTCGCCCGCGGGGCCGTCGCGCTCTACGTTCCGGCGGCCGACCTCACCTTCGGGATCGCCGCCGTCGACTCGATCAGCGGTGACCTGCGGGGTGCCGCCCGGCGCGTCACCGAGGCCGCCCGCGAACAGGCCGGCGGCGACGCCGAGCACTCGGTGCTGGTGATGCTCTCCGACGGGCTCGCCGGCGACCAGCGTGAGGTGGTGCGCGGCAGCTACGCCGTCACCGGTGCGACGGTGCCGATGGTCGGCGGGGCGGCCGCCGAGAACGTGACGATGAGCCCCACCTACCAGTTCGCCCACGGCAAGCTGATGTCCAACGGTCTCGTCGCCGTCTGGATCGACTCCCCGCGACCGCTGGGCATCGGGGTCGCCCACGGCTGGCACCCGATCGGCGACCCGATGACGGTCACCCGCGCCGAGGGCAACATCATCCACGAGATCGACGGCCGGCCGGCGGTCGACGTCTACCTCACCCAGCGCGGCGGTGTGGCCGACGCCGGGGACGCCAGCTTCGCGCGGCTCACCTACGACCACCCGCTCGGGCTGGCCAACACCTCGGGCGCCTTCGACGGACGGCACATCCTCGGGCGCACCGACGACGGCGCCCTGATCATGTTCGGACACGTCAGTGAGCAGTCGGTGGTCCAGGTCCTCGGCGGCGACCACCACGACCTGGTCGACGCCGCCGGCACGGCCGCCACCACCGCGGCCGGGATGCTCGACGGCCCACCCCGGGGAGCGCTCGTGTTCAGCTGCACCGGCCGGGTCGCGCCGCTCGGCGAGGCCCTCCGCGAGGAGCCGGCCGCGATCGACGCGCGGCTGGGCGGTGTGCCGTTCGCCGGGTTCTTCACCTACGGCGAGTTCGCCCGGGTGACCGGGTCGACCGGGTTCCACAACGCCACCGTCGTCGTCCTCGCCTTCTGATCATGGGGGGAACGCCCGACGACGAGATCCGCAAGCTCCGCGCCGAACTGGCCACCTCCCGGGCGGTGTCGGCCCGCGCGCTGGCCCGCGCCACCCGGCTGGCGCAGCTCGTCACCGCCCTCGGCAAGGTCACCGAGGTCGAGGACGTCCTGGAATGCGCGGTGTGCGAGGTCGCCGAACTGTTCGACGCCGACGTCGCGGCCGTGCTCACCCCGTCCGGCGGCGGCCTGACCCTCGGCGCGCAGTGGGGGATCGCGTCCCGGCACGTGCCCCGCGGCACCGTCGAACCGCCCGCCCCCCTGCAGGGGCTCACCCCGGCCGTGCCGGTGTCCGCCGCCGCGGCCGCCGACACCGTCCTGCCGGAGTGGCTCGCCGCCAGCGGGCCCCGGCAGGTCGCCTGCGGTCTGCTGACGTCACGGGGCGAGGCCCACGGCTACCTGATCCTGGCCCGCCGGGAGGACCGGCCCTTCGACACCGCCGACATCCAGGAGCTGATCGCGGTGGTCAGCCGGATCGCCGTCGCCATCGACAACGGCCTGCTCTACCGGCGCACCCAGGACCAGTTGCTGCGGCTGCAGCGGCTCAACACCGTGACCGCCAGCCTGGCCGGCATGGTCGACGTGTCGACCGCCGCCCGCAACATCATCGAGACGATGATCGAGCACGTCCCGGTCGCCGGTGCGGCGATCTACGTCAGCGACGCGTACGGCGAGGAGCTCGCGGCCGGCGCCGGCGCCGACTGGCCGCGGGTGCTCGACGACGAGATGACCGGCGTTCCCGGCGGTACCCTGTCGATCGACCTGTGCATCCAGAACCCGAACGCGGGCCGTCTGCTGCTCACCGGCATCCCCGCCGACGGCACCGACGCCCGGTCCTTCCTCGATCACCTGGCCGACGTCGGTGGCCTGGTGCTGGAGAAGGCGCTGCTGTTCGGCCGGATCCGGATGCAGGCGGAGACCGACGTGCTCACCGGCATGCCGAACCGTGCCTACTTCATGGAGACGCTGGCGGCCTCACTGACCCGGCTGCGGCAGTCCGGCGGCGACATGGCGGTGCTGTTCATCGACATGGACGGTTTCAAGGCGGTCAACGACACGTACGGCCACGACGCCGGCGACCAGCTGCTCATCGCCACGTCCCAGCGCCTCAACGACACCACCGGGCTGCGGGGTGTCGCCGCGCGGCTCGGCGGGGACGAGTTCGTGATCGCGTGCACCGACGTCACCAAGCCGGAGGCCGAACTGCTGGCCGGACACATCCAGGAGGCCATCGACCGGCCGTTCCTGCTGCCGCTGCCGGGCCGCACGGTCGAGGTCACCGCCGGATGCAGCATCGGCCTGGGACTGGCCGCCGAGCACGGTTACGACGCGTCGTTGCTGCTCAGCGCGGCGGACGCGGCCATGTACACGGCGAAACAGCTGCGCCGGGCCGCCCGCCGGGCCCAGGTTCCGGCACGCTGAGGGACCACGCGGCGATGCCCGTACGGGCGATCGCCCCGATGCCCGACATCTGCCAGACTCGTCCCCCGTGCGATGGTCGGTCAAGGTCGGGACGTTCGTCGCCGTCTGCACCGTTCTTGTCGGCGCCGGCGGCCTGTGGATGCTGTTCGGCCCGGCCGCCGACGCGGGGATCGTCGGCAACGCGAACGTGCTGGCAGCCGTCCTCGGAGCGGCCGCCCTGGTGGTGGCCCTGACCACGACCCGATGGTGGCCCAGCTCCGACGACCGGCCGGCACATCTGAGCGCCGAGCAGGAGCAGGCGTCCACCGCCCGCCTTGCGCGCGAGGTCCTCTGGGTGTGGCGCGAACAGGCACGGGTGCGCGGCATCCACCGCGGGATCGCCCCCGTCGAGGTCCGCTGGCGCTGGTCCGACGCCGACATCGCGGCCCCGGCCGCCGACTTCCGGCGATCAGCGCCGGGCCTGACCACCGAGGGCGGCGTCGGCGAGCTGCGAACGGGCCTGTTCGAGACCCTCCCCGACGGTACGGTCCTGGTCATCCTCGGCGAATCCGGCGCGGGTAAGACCGCGACCGTGATCAGTCTCATGATCGACGTCCTGGAGGCGTGGACGCCGGACTCGGCCGGGCCGGTGCCGGTCCTGCTGCCCCTGGCTGCTCTGCCGCCGGGCACGTCGCTGCTGCGGTGGGCCGCCGCGGCGGTGGCGCGTGACTTCCGTACCGCGGTCCCCGGCGCGGCGGGACCACAGGTCGTCGCCGAGCTGATCCGCCGGGGCCGGATCGTGCTCCTGCTCGACGGCCTCGACGAGTTGCCGCCCGGCGAACGCGCCGCCGCCCTGTCGGCTGTCGACGCCGCGGCGATCGGTGTGAAGATCGTGGTCACCAGCCGGAAGCCGGAGTACACGGCGGCCCTCGCCGAGGCCACGCTGGCCTATGCGGCGGTCGTCGAGCTCCGGCCGCCCGACCCCGCCTCCATCCACGACTACCTGATCACCGGGCTGGTCGGGGAACGCCGCACCCGATGGGCCGCGGTCGTCGACACCCTGCGGGTCCGGCCCGAGGCGCCGCTGGCGACGGCCTTCGGGTCACCGCTGATCCTGACTCTCGCGCGGCAGACGTACGCCGTCGACGGCGACCCGGCCGAACTGCTCGACGAGCAACGCTTCCCCTCCCGGGCCGCCCTGCTGCGGGAGCTGACGGTACGGCTACTGGTACAGGCCTACCCTGAGCGGGAAGTCCGGGACCGGGAACTGTACTGGCTGAGCTGGCTCGCCCGCCGGTCCCGCGACCGGACGGACATCGCCTGGTGGCGGATCCCCGACCTGGTTCCGGCCTGGGCCTACGCGGTCCTCTGCGGACTGTCCGGAGGGCTGGCCGCCGGCCTGGCCGCCGCCGTCACCGCCGCGGTGTGGCTGCGCGTCCCCTTCGGTACGGCGGCGGCGCTCGGCGCTATGGCCGGACTCGTCGTCACCGTCCCGACCGCCGTCACCGCCGGTTTCACCCGGCGGATCGTCGCCGGCCGTGGCACCTCGCCGGTCGCGCCGCTGCGCGGGGGTGTCCCGCGGATGCCGGCCGCCGCCTGGCGCAGACGGCCCGGCCGGCTGGTGTCGCCCGAGACGATGCAGCCGCTGAGCCTGCTCTGGGAGTCCGCCGTCGTCGCCGGGCTGACCAGCCTCGGCGTCTTCGGCGCTGCCGGTTTCGGCCACGACTGGACCACCAGGGCCCTCCTTGCGGTCGCCACGGCCGTGAGCGCGGCTGTGGCTGCCTTTGTGGTCGGCGGGACCGCCGTCGTAGCCACGTCGCTGTGGTCGCAGCCGCTGAGCGACGAGGGCGCTACCACACCCACCCGCACCTATGCCGGTGAGCGGGTGGTCGGGCGGACGTTCCTGCTCGCCGTGGTGCTGGGCTGCGCCCTGACGGGGTGGTGGTACACGGACCTGGAATGGCCGTCCGGGGTCATCGTCGCGCCCGGCGAGCCCGACGGCGAGAGGCTGCTGATCTGGCTGTGGATCACGCTCGGGGGCGGCGCCGGGGTGATGTCGGCACTCGCCGCGGGACTGCTGTACCGGCCGGTCCTGACCATCCGGGTCGCCGAGCTGCTCCTGTCGGGTTGGTACGGGCACCGGATCCGGTTCGCTCGGCTGCTGGCCACCGCGCACGACCGGCACGTGCTGCGACCGGCCGGTGGGGTGTACCAGTTCCGCCATGCCGCGATTCGGGAGTACCTGGCCGAACTGCCGGCCGCCCCGGCCAAGGGCCTCGGCGCGATCGGCCGGCGCGACGTCCTGATCGCCGTTGCCGTGTCGGCCGTCCTGGTCACGACACCGCTGATGGTGATCCGTGACACGGCGGTGCCCGGCATCCCGAAGCTCACCGACCAGGCCCAGGTCGTCGCGTTCACCGAGGACGGTGCGACGCTGGCGGTCGGCGACACCGACGGCGGTATCTCCCTGGTCGACGTGCGATCCGGCGTGCGCAGCGCCGTCGCGGACCGGCACACCGCCGCCATCACCTCGCTGTCGTGGGCTCCGGACGGCACCACCCTGGCCAGCACCTCCGACGACGACACGGTTCGGGTGTGGGACAGCAGCGGCACCATGCGCTGGCAACGGTCGCTGCACGAGAGCGGGGGACATGCCGTCCGGTACTCGCCCGACGGGACTCTGCTCGCAGTGACCGACGGAGCCGAGGTCCGGCTCTGGGACGTGGCGACCGACCGGGAGCGCTCCTTCACGCTCGGCCACCAGCCGGGTTTCCGTCTGCGGTTCGCCCTCGGCGGTGGCCTGCTGATCACCGAGAACCGTGCCGCCTTCGTCCCGGCAGGTCAGAAGGCCGAAGTGTTCGTCGCGGCGTCGGACGTCAGGTCCGGCCAGGAGGTGTTCCGCCTCGACGACGTCTCGGACTTCGTGACCACCGGCGACGGATCCCGGATCGCGGTGCTGCGCAAGGGCCGGTTCTCCCTCGTCGACGCGATGACACGCGTGGAGAGTGAGCCCGTGCCGGTGCCCGACTTCCAGGGGCGCATGGCGCTGTCCGGTGACGGGTCCCGGTTCGCTGTCGACACCGGACACCACCTGGAAGTCTTCGAGGCTGCCACCGGCGCGTTGCAGGTGACGGTCCCGAAGACCGCGATCGGAGCGTCCACGTTCGCGTTCTCCCCGGCTGGCGAGCTGGCATCCGTGGAGGGCCAGCAGCTGACCGTGGGACGCCCCGAGGCATGGTCCTTGTCCAGGACGGTGTGCACCGGCGTCTCCTACCTGTCGGACCCGCACTACGCGGACTGCCCCTAGCGGTTCAGACGGCCGGTTCGAAGATCAGGGCGCTGTGGCGGGGGACGGCGCGCCACAGGTCGTACAGATGCGGGGTCCCGGGGATCGTGGCCCGGATCGCCGCCAGCGCGGCCGCCCGCGCCGGGCCCGGTGGGGTGACGTCGAAGCCGGTGCCGCCGGTGGCGAGGGTGTGGAAGCCGGGGAACCGCATGTCCAGGCTGACCTGCCAGAGGACCGGGCCGCCGGGGCCCGGCAGGGTGAACTGGCGGGTGAAACACAGCGTGGCGGTACGGTCGGACCACGAGTAGCGGCCCCACTGGACCCGGAAACGGTCGTCGTCGAGGCCGTCGAACTCGTTCTGGCAGAACTCGGTGAACGCCAGCCACGCCGACTCCACGTCGGTGACGCACTCCGGGTCGACGTGGTAGTCGAGCAGGCGGCGCTCGAAGATCTCACCGGGAGTCTCGGAACGCACCGTCGCGGCCGCCACCCGGAAGGTGTCGCGGCCCCGACGGTCGGTGGCGCCGTGCCGCAGCCGGATGAGGACGGTGTCGTCGTCGCGGCCGATCACGTCGCAGCGCAGGCCGAGCGGGGCGGGCAGGGCGGAGCCACGGACCTCACCGATGTCCAGCAGCGGGGCGTGGCCGAGGATGACGGCGGCGCTCCCGTCGGACTCGGCGAGGTGCACCTCGACCCGGACAGGCCAGTTACCGGTCACATCGATCGCTGTCGCCGTCACGTAGTGCACCTCACCGATCGTGCCTCATCGGTGCATCCCGGGGGTCACCAGGGGCGACCCCCGGGATGTCGGTCAGAGGACGGAGCAGGCGGTCCCGTTCAGGGTGAAGGCGGCCGGAACCGGGTTGGTGCCGGTCCAGCTGCCGAGGAACCCGAACGAGGTGGATCCGCCGGCGGCGATGCTCGCGTTCCAGGAGGCGTTGCCGACCGTCACCGCGGCGCCCGACTGGGTGTGGGTGCCGCCCCACAGCTGGGTGATCTGCTGGCCGCCGGTGAACTGCCAGGCCAGTTTCCAGGAGGTGAGCGCGGTGGTGCCGGTGTTGGCGACCTTGACGTCACCCTGGAAGCCGCCCGGCCAGCTGCCGGTGACCCGGTAGGTGACGGCGCAGGAGCCGGTGCCGGGGTTCGTGCTGGAACTCGGGCTCACGCTCACGCTGGGCGAAACGCTCGCGCTCGCGCTCGCGCCGATCTTCGACGGGTCGGCCACACCCCAGTACGCCGACTTGGCCTGCAACGTCGTGTCGAACAGCAGCGGCGCGTCCTTGCGGGCCACCGGGTAGGTGTCCAGCCACGTGTTGTCGTCGGCCAGGCCCCACAGGGTGACCGAGGTGATCTCCCCGGGGTACTGGCGGAACAGGGCGAACATGTCGCGGTAGACGTACGCCTGCTTGAGCAGCCGGTCGGCCGGCGGCGTCGGGAAGCTCTCGCTGCTGCTGGTGTAGATGCTGACGTCCATCTCGGTGACCTGCTGATCGATGCCGAGCGGCACGAACTTGTCGATCATCGCCTTGGTCTCGGCGACGGTGGGCCAGTTGATGTTGATGTGCACCTGGTGGCCGACCCCGTCGATCGGCACCCCCTCGGCCTTCAGCTGCTGCACCAGGCCGAACAGGAAGTCCCGCTTGGCGGGCACGTTGGTGTTGTAGTCGTTGATGTACAGCTTGGCGTGCGGCGCGACCTCACGGGCCACCCGGAACGCGGTCCGGATGTAGTCCAGGCCGGCCACGTTGTACCAGTTGCTGCGGCGCAGGCCGTCGGACTGGCTCTCGTCGATCACCTCGTTGACGACGTCCCACACCCCGATGTCGGTGCCGTAATGGGCGGCCACGTTGCGGATGTGGTTCTCCAGGCGGGCCAGCAGCAGTGCCTTGTCATCGGCGGTCGCCGTCATCGCCTGCCCGTCGGCGCCGAGGAACACCCAGGACGGTGTCTGGTTGTGCCACACCAGGGTGTGGCCGCGTACGGCGAGACCGTTCGTTTTCGCGAACGCCATCAGCGGGTCGGCCTGGGCGTACGTGAAGGTGTTCTCGGTCGGCTCGGTGGCGTCCCACTTGAGAGCATTGCCGGGGGTCACCGAGTCGAAGTGCCTGGTGAGCAGTTGGCCGTGCTGGGTGACGGTCTCCGCGCCGGTGATCGCGGCGCCGACCGGGAACTCGGTGATCACGTCCTTGACCGCGGGGATGTCGGTCTGGATCGGCAATGCCGGTACGTAGCTGGCGGTGACGTCGTCGATGTAGAGGTCGCCGGTGGTCGAGGCGGTCTCGACGTAGACGCGCAGGAACTCCACATCGGTGGCCACGGTGTAGCGGCCGGTCAGGTTGACCCAGGAGCCGCTGGTGACGGCGGTGTTGCCGACGACCTGGTCGTAGGAGGCGACCCCGCCGGTACGGCGTTCCACGCTCAGTCGGGCGTTGTCGGAGCCGGAGGACATCCGTACCCAGGCGGAGACGGTGTAGGCGGTGCCCTTCTCGAAGGTGCCGAGGACGTCGAGGGACGGGCCCTGCCACGTGGCGGTGCGGCCGCTGGTGAGCAGGCTGCCGGTGCCACCGTGTGCGACGGCGGTGCTGTGGGCGATCGTCTCGGCGGAGCGCCCGGACCAGCCCTGGGTGGTTCCGTCCTCGAAGTCGCTGGTCAGGACGGTGATGGGGGTGGGTTCGGCGGCGGCGTCGGCGGTCGCGCTGACGACGGCGACGGTTGCCGCGGCGGTCAGGACGGCCAGCGCCAGTCGGGGGAGAGCGCGCATTCGCGGGCTCCTTCGGGGGAGAGTAGAGGGAGATTGAGCGACATCGTTACATGGGAGCGCTCCCATTACAACGGTGTTGCCGGGGCGTGTCCGCGTCGGCGTTCTCCGACGGCGCAAAACGGAAATATGAGGTTTTGTCGTGGCTAGGCTGCGGGCATGCTGTTTCGACGAATCATGGTCGCCGTCGGCGCGGCCGCCCTCGTGGCGACTCCCGGCGCCGCTCAGGCCGCCCCTGGCCAGGTCTCCGCTGATCAGGGGACCTTTGCCGCGGCGCCGTCCGCATCGGACGCCGCTTTCCTGAGAGCCGCCAACGAGGTCAACCTCGCGGGCATCGCGCACGGCCGGATCGCGTTCACCAAGACCAGGAACGCCGAGGTCAAGGAGATCGCCGGCCGGTTCATGGTGGACCACATCCGGCTGAACGCCGAGATCACCGAGGCCGCCCGCAAGCTGAAGGTCCGGCTGGACTTCGTTCCCGCCGCCGACCAGCGGGCACTGTCCGACCGCTACGAGGCCGCGTCGGCGTCGGCGTTCGACGCGCTCTACCTCTCCACCCAGCTCGAACTCCAGCGGGAGGCGCAACGGATCGCCGACGCGCAGGCTGCCGGGGGCGACGACGCGGCCCTCAAGCGGGTCGCCGCCGACGCCGCCCCCATCCTGGCCGAACACCAGAAGATGCTGCGGGAAGCCACCAACTGAACCGATGGTCGCCGGTGGTGCGGGGGCGGTCCCCGTACCACCGGCTTCTTTTCCGCTCTTTCGGCGCGGTCCTACCATGCCCGGCATGACGCTGTACGGGATCAAGGTGACGCGCATCTTCCTGGTGTCGTGTCTGTTCCAGACCTGGGCCGCGGTGCAACTGTTCCGGCACGACGGGCCGTGGTGGCTGCCGGTCCTGCTGTGGTTCCTGCTGGCGTGGAGCCTCGGGCAGTGGAGACGGGCCACCGACGACAGCAATCAGCTCTCCAGCGGTGCCTTCTTCACCATGCTGCTGGTGCCGCCGGTCAGCGCCGGCCTGGCGGTGTGGGGTGTGGTGCTCGCGCTGTGAGCCGCATCCGGCAGTTCCGGTGGGACGACTACGACCTGGTCACCGACGTGTGGCGCCAGGCCGGTGCGGAGGTGATCACCCGCGCCGAACTCGAGGCGAAACTGGAGCGCGATCCGGAACTGTTCCTGGTCGCCGACGCGGAGGACGCCATCGCCGGGGTGGTGATGGGCACCTACGACGGGCGGCGCGGCTGGATCTTCCGGCTCGCGGTGCATCCGGCGTATCGCCGCCAGGGCCTGGCCACCCGCCTGGTCGCCGAACTCGAGGATCGCCTGCGGGCCCTCGGCTGCCCGCGGATCAACCTGCTGGTGCTGCCGGACAACGATGCCGGCCTGCGTTTCTGGCAGAGCCTCGGCTATCTGCCCTGCCCGGACGTCCTGTGCACCAAGCCGCTCACCACTCCCTGACCACTTTCAGCCTATTATCCTAGGATGCCTTAGGGGAGGTGCGGCAGAGCGCAAACCAGAAGGACGGCTTCGCCGACAAGATCAAGAGCTTTCGGAGGTACGGCACCAGGCGTCCGCGTCAACAAGTCGGCCCGGTCGGCAGTGGGGTGGAGCCGGAACCGGTAACCGCGCTCCACGCCCTCAACCATCCGCAAAGGATGGAACATCTGTACGAATGCCTGCGCGTCGGGGTCGGCGTCCTGACGCTGACCCGCCCAGATGGCGAATCGGCAATCCCTGCCCTGCACTGCGTTTCCTCCCCGGCATGAAGACCGGAACATCCACTGAAGGAATCTGATGACCGAGGATCTGGTTTCGACGGCACGACGAATCATCGACTCCAACAGCTACCTCACGATGGCCACCGCCGATCCTGAGGGCAGGCCGTGGGCGGCGCCGGTGTGGTTCGCGTGCGAGGGTTACACCGACTTCTTCTGGCTGTCGAGGGTGACGACGCGGCACTCGGTCAACGTCGCCGGGCGTCCTGAGGTGGGCATCGTGGTGTTCGACTCGACGGTCCCGATGGGGCAGGGGCAGGCCGTGTATGTCGAGGCGGTGGCCGGGCCGGTTCCGGATGACGAGGTGGAGTCTGCACTGGCGGTCTATTCCGCCCGGTCGGTGGCCTCCGGCGGCCGTCCGTGGCAGATGGCCGATGTGGCCCCGCCGGCCGAGTTCCGTCTCTACCGGGCCCGCGCGACGGCGCACTACGTCCTTGACGACCATGACTCCCGCGTCGAGGTGTATCCCGCGCACCGATAGGTGGCCGGAGGCCGTCTGCCGCCGGGCGTCACGGGGTCCCGGGCGCGGTGCCCTGGAGCGGCGGAGTCCTCACCATGATCACTGTGGTCGGGAGCAGCCGGAGCACGAATGCGGGGTAGAGCGCGAAGCTGAGTGGGGCGCCGGGGACAGCGGGCCGTCGGGCGTTGCGGTGGCGGTCCACAGGAGTGCCTTCGCGGTGACAGCGGTCGCGGCCGGCCATGTCGGCGCGGGAGGCCCGAGCCGACATTCATCCTAGGATGCCTTAGGAGTAGTGCGGCAAGCCGCACCTCAAAACAAAGAAAGACGGCTTCGCCGACAGACACATCTTCATTTCGTGGCTGAGCCGGGCCGAGTGGTGACCACCTGCGGGTCGACGTCGATCGGCATCACCTCGTGGCGCGGTGTGGGCCGGGTGGCGGCGCTGGTTCGTTCGCAAAAGGGGCAGCGCCGCGAGCATGAGCAGGCCGGTCAGTGGCATGAGGTTGAGGCCGGCGACCGGCGGGAGTACGGCGACGAGCATGGTGGCGGGGCTCGACCAGGGGCTGGTCAGAGGGTGATGAAGGTGGGTGGGTCGTGGCGGAGGAAGTCGTGGTGGGAGATGTCCCAGCCGTAGGCGCCGGCGCGGGCGTACAGGAGGATGTCGCCGGTGCGTAGGTGGGTGACGTGCTGGTTGCGGGTGAGGACGTCGCGGGGGGTGCAGAGTTCGCCGACGGCGTCGACGGGGGTGTCGTGGACGGTGAGGCGGGGGTAGGGGTGGGGCCAGTCGTCGACGGGGATGACGGTGAAGGGGTGGGAGTAGCCCCAGGCGGCGGGTAGCCGGAAGTGGTGGGTGCCGCCGCGGAGGACGGCGAAGGTGCGGCCGTGGGTGGTTTTGAGGTCGAGGACTTCGGCGGCGTACCAGCCGGCGTCGGCGGTGAGGTAGCGGCCGGGTTCGAGGATGAGTTCGAGGTCGTCGGGGACGTCGACGGTGGACAGTGGTGTCAGGTCGATGCTGTCGTGGGTGAGGTAGTCGATGCCGAGGCCGCCGCCGGCGTTGACGATTCTCAGGTCGATGCCGTGGGTGCGTGCGGTTCGGCGGGACCAGTCGATGGCTTCGGTGAGGAAGCGGGCGTGGGCGGTGCCGTCGAGGTTGTTGGAGACGGCGTGCAGGTGGAAGCCGATGACGCGCAGGCCGGTGGGGATGTCGGGGAGGACGTGGGGCAGGTGGTTCTCGTCGATGCCGAAGGGTGTGGGTGTGCCGGTCATGGTGTGGCTGCCGGTGAGGGGGCTGCCGGGGCGGTTGATGCGCAGGCAGATGTCGGCGTTCACCCCCAGGGCGGCGAGGCGGCGTAGTTCGTGGGTGCTCTCGACGTTGAGCAGGGCGCCGGCGGTGAGGGCGGCGGCGAGTTCGGTGTCGGTCTTGGCGGGGCCGCCGAAGACGATGCGGCGGGCGCGGGCTTGGACGGCGAGGGCGAGTTCTCCTCCGGAGGCGACCTCCAGGCCGTCGCATGCGGAGGCGAGGGTGTGGATGACGTCGGGGTGGCCGTTGGCTTTCACCGCGTACAGCATCGTGGTTCTGGGGGGTAGGGCTGCTCGGAGGGTCGCGGCTCGGGTGCGTAGTGCGGTGGTGTCGTAGAGGTAGGCGCATCGGGGTGCCGGTAGGTGGTGCAGTGCGGCGGTGATCGGGTCAGTCATGGAGGGGGTTGCTGACCGGGATGTGGATGTCGCCGGTGCCGGCCAGGCGCATGCGGACGAGGGCTTTGTGGGGGATGGTTTCGGCGGTGAGCCAGGTGTGGTCGTCGGTGGTGAGGCCGGGGGTGTCGTCGATGACGGTGCGGATGAGGTGCCAGGCGTGTCGTTCGTCGAGGTTGTGGGTGTGGCCGAGTTGGATGACGAGTTCGCCGAGGTGGGCTTGGAGTGCGGTGTAGGCGAGTTTGGCGCGCAGGGTTTCGGTGTCGTTGGTGGTGATGACGGAGCCGGGCCAGAGGTCGAGGGTGTGTCCGGCTTGGTGGAGGCGGCCGGGGTGCAGGCGTAGGCCGGCGAGGTCGCGGAGGGCGAGGCGGTGGGGGTGGCCGTTGCGGAAGGTGGGCAGGCAGTTCTGCAGGTGGGCTTCGAGGGCGATGCCGTGGCCGAGTAGGCGTAGTAGTGGTGGTAGCAGGAGGCGGGTGTAGTCGGTGAGCCAGGTGGCGGGGTTGCCGCCGGTCTGGTCGACGAGGTCGCCGATGAGGTGGGGTAGTGCGCCGCCGGGGATGGCTTGTTCGGTGGGTTGGAGGCGTCCGGTGAGGCCGGTGCGGGCGATGGCGGACAGGTCGCGGCCGGTTCCGGCGGGGACGGCGGCGCCGGCGGGTTCGGTCATGAGGAGGAGGCGGTGGCCGTCGGGGTCGTCGTCGATGAGGCGGTTGAGTAGTGCGGAGAGGGCGGGGCCGTTGCGGGTGGAGGCGATGCTGATGCTGCGGCGGGTGGAGGTGACCTGGATGTCGAGGCTGAGTTTGAGGTAGCGGCCGCCGGGGAGCAGGAGGGTGCGTAGGGCGGCGGTGGGGATGGCGTCGAGGTGTCCGTCGATGTGGCGGAGGGTGCCGTCGGTGAACAGGTCGGTGTGGCGGGTGCGGACGGTGTCGAGTTGCCAGGCGTGGACGGGCTGGATGCGGTAGCCGGGTTTGCCGGGGTCGATGCCGAGTAGGTAGCCGAGGTCGTCGCCGAGGTGGGTGTCGTCGCGGACGGCGATGAAGTGGATGCGGGTGTGGCCGGCTTCGAGGTCGTGGGCGAGGACGTCGGTGGTGTCCCAGCCGAGGCGGGTGCGGCCGCAGGGGTGCAGGTTGTGGCCGGCGACGGCGAGGCGTTCGAGGCGTACGGCGGTGGTGTCGGGGTCGTCGGCGGTGGGGAGGTTGTGGTCGGCGCGGGCGAGGGCGATGGCGAGGTTGATGACGGCGTTGCGGATTTCGGTGGCGAAGGTGCCGGTGGTGTCGATGCCGGTGAGGAGTTCGACGGGGTCGGCGACGCCGGCGTCGTGGTATTCGATGCGGTGGAAGGCGTGTCGTCGGCCGCCTGGGGTTTCGGGTGTGAGGTTTTCGCGGACGAGGGCGGCGCGGAGGCGGCGGCCGATGGTGTCGGCGGCGGTGGGGAGGTTGCCGGTGAACGCGTCGGTGAGGTGGGGGGCGTGGACGGTGAGGGCGGCTTCGGTGTGGGCGGCTGCTGTGGCGAGGCGGCCGGTGGTGGCGAGGCGGATCATCGGTGGGGGTCCTTCCGCGGGTGGCTCATGCGTGCGCCGCCATGGGGTTGGGCAGGTGGGTCCAGCGGTCGTGGAGGGGGTTGTCGGCCAGTCGCATGGCGGTGGTGGCTTTGACCGGGAGTGGTTCGGTGAGCAGGGCGGGGTGGTCGCGTAGGGCGTGGGCGGTGATCTGCCAGAGGTGGTCGGGGTCGGTGCCGGCGTTGGTGATGATTTGGCGGGCGACGGTGGCGAGGGCTGCGGCGGCGAGTTTGGTGCGGAGTTCGGTGTCGTCGTCGGTGGGTAGGTCGCCGTGCAGGGGTGGCAGGGTGTGGCCGGCGGCGCGGAGGCGGGTGGGGTGGACGCGGACGCCGCCGAGGTCGCGGTAGAGGGCGCGGACGATGCGGCCGTGGCGGATGAGGACGAGGCTGTTCTGGCCGTGGGCTTCGAGGGCGATGCCGCGGTTGAGGAGCCGGGCGAGGGGTTCGAAGAACACGACCCCGAGATCTTTGATGATTCGGTACGGGTCACCGAAGCGCTGTGGGTTGTCGGCGAGGATGCCGAGGGGGATGGCGTCGGCGGGGGGTGCCTGGCGGATGAGGTGGGCCAGGCGGCGGTCGGGTCCGTGGTCGGTGATGACGGCGCCGGCGGTGGTTTCGGCGAGGACGTCGAGCGGCATGTCCCGGGTGAGGTCCTGGAGCAGGGCGGACAGTAGTGGCCCGTTGTGGACGGCGGCGGGGGAGACGGTGCGGACGGCGGAGGTCATCTGGATGTCGACGGCGGTTTTGATGTGGGGTCCGCCGTCGAGGGGTGCGACGGTGCGTAGTGACATGAGGGGGCGGACGGGTGTGGTGTGGCCGTCGTCGGTGAGCCAGGGGTATTGCTCGCGGAGGCGTGTGGCTTGCCAGGGGTGGGCGAGGAGGACGGGTTCGCCGGTGCCGTGCCAGCGGGTGGTGGGGACGCGGAGGCGGTGCAGGGTGAAGGTGGGCCGGTGTTCGGGGGCGTAGGCGAGTTGGTCGGCGACGGTCATGCCGGTGCGGGTGCGGCAGCAGGGGTGCAGGGGGTGGCCGTCGATGAGGGATTGTTCGATCTGGCCGGGTTCGGGGTTGTCGGGCCAGGTGGGTGGGGTGGGGTTGGCGGCGCGGGCGAGGGCGAGGTTGGCGACGCTGCCGGCGAGTTCGGTGGTGAGGGTGGAGGTGGGCCAGAGGGTGGCGGCGAGGGTGGCGGGGTCGTCGACGGTGTGGCCGCGGACGGTGACGGTGAGGCCGGGTGGGGGTTGGTGGAAGGGTGTGGCGGCGCTGGTGGGGTAGGACAGGACGGTGTCGTTGAAGCGGACGTGGGTGCGGCCGTCGTGGTGGTGGCGGCTGGTGATGCCGGGTAGGGGTTCGGTTTCGGTGGCGATGAGCAGGCGGGCGAGGATGGCGGCGCGGGCTGCGGGTAGTGCGGTGTCGTAGCCGTCGAGGAGTCCGGGGCGGATCGCGGCGATCTGGGTGCGGGTTCCGGCGGGGTCGGCGGTGGGGTGTGGCACTCCACCATTGTTGCGGTCGGGGTGGGTGGTGCGTGGCAGGGGCGTGGGTGGGCGGTGCCTGTCACATCGGTGGGGCTGGTCGTATTTCCCCGGCGCGTCAGATCCGATAAATTCTCGTATTCGATCTGAGGGGAGTGGCCGTGGACGTCGACGTCATCGTGGTCGGTGCGGGGCTGGCCGGGTTGGCTGCCGCGCGCGAGATCACCCGTGCGGGTAAGACGGTGGCTCTGCTCGATCAGGAGAATGCGGCGAATCTGGGCGGGCAGGCGTTCTGGTCGTTCGGTGGGTTGTTCTTCGTCGGCAGTCCGGAGCAGCGGCGTGCCCGGATCAGGGACAGTGTCGAGCTGGCGTGGCAGGACTGGAGCAACAGTGCCGGGTTCGACCGTCTGGGTGGCGAGGATGCGTGGGCGGTCAAGTGGGCGCGGGCGTATGTGGAGTTCGCTGCGGGGGAGAAGCGGTCGTGGCTGTCGTCGATGGGGTTGAGCTGGCTGCCGTTCGCGGGTTGGGCCGAGCGTGGTGACCTGTCGGCGGGTGGGCACGGTAATTCGGTGCCGCGGTTCCACATCACGTGGGGTACGGGTACGGGGGTGGTGGCGCCGTTCGTGGCGGCGGCGGTGACCGCGTCGGAGAACGGGCTGCTGCGTTTCTGTCATCGGCACCGGGTCGACGAGCTGATCGTGGAGAACGGGGCGGCGGTCGGCGTACGCGGGACGTTGTTGGCTGCTGATGATTCTGCGCGGGGTGTGTCGTCGAACCGTGAGGTCGTCGGGGATTTCGAGATGCGGGCGCAGGCGGTGGTGGTGACGACCGGTGGGATCGGTGCGAACCATGATCTGGTCCGGCAGTACTGGCCGGCGCGGCTGGGGGTGGCGCCGTCGACGATGGTGACCGGGGTGCCGGCGTATGTGGACGGGCGGATGTTGGGGATCGCCGAGGATGCCGGGGTGCGGCTGGTCAACCGGGACCGGATGTGGCATTACACCGAGGGTGTGCAGAACTGGGATCCGATCTGGCCCGGGCACGGTATCCGGATCCTGTCGGCGCCGTCACCGTTGTGGCTGGATGCGCTGGGCCGGCGGTTGCCGTCACCGTATTTCCCGAGTTACGACACGCTCGGCACGTTGCGGTATCTGCGGACCACTCCGGAGATCGCCGGGTATGACCATTCGTGGTTCGTGTTGACGCAGCGGATCATCGAGAAGGAGTTCGCGTTGTCGGGGTCGGAGCAGAACCCGGACATCACGGCGTCGGATCGCCGGGGGTTCCTCAGGCAGCGGTTGTTCGGTAAGGGTGCGCCGGCTCCGGTGGAGGCGTTCAAGCAGCACGGTGCCGATTTCGTGGTGGCGGCGGGGCTGGACGAGCTGGTCGCGGGGATGAACGAGCTGACCGAGGCGCCGTTGCTGGATGTGGCGTCGGTGCGGGCGCAGGTGGAGGCGCGGGATTCGCAGATTGCGAACGCGGTCACCAAGGACGCGCAGATTCAGGGGATCCACAATTCGCGTCGCTATCTGGGGGATCGGATCGGGCGTACGTCGGCGCCGCATCGTCTGCTGGATGCGGCGGCGGGGCCGTTGATCGCGGTGAAGTTGCACATTCTGACCCGTAAGACGCTCGGTGGTATTCAGACCGACCTGGATTCGCGGGCGCTGGGTGGGGACGGGTCGCCGATTGCGGGCCTGTATGCGGCGGGGGAGGTCGCCGGGTTCGGTGGTGGTGGGGTGCACGGTTACAACGCTCTGGAGGGTACGTTCCTGGGTGGGTGCCTGTTTTCGGGGCGGGCCGCCGGGCGGCATGCCGCGGCGGCCCTGTAGGGGGTCAGTTTTCGGCGAGGAACGTCTCGATGGCCTCGACGACAAGGGCGTGGTCGTCGGCCTGCGGCAGGCCGGACACGGTGACCACGCCGATGACTCCGGCGCCGGGTACCCGGACGGGGAAGGCGCCGCCGTGTGCGGCGTAGAGGGCCGGGTCGGCGCCCTGGGAGGCGTCGAGTTCCCGGCCCTTGGCGGCGAGCCGGCGTCCGACCAGGTATGACGATGCCGCGTAGCGGTAGACGACGCGGACCTTGCGGTCGATCCAGGTGTCGTTGTCGGCGGTGGAGCCGGGTAGCCCGGCGTGGAACAGTTGCTGCTGTCCGCGGCGGATGTCGACGGCGACCGGTAGTTGCCGGTCGGTCGCCAGGTTCACCAGCAGGCAGCCGAGGGCGAACGCGTCGGCTTCGGTGAACACCGGGAACACCAGTCGTCGTTCCTGGTCCTCGACGGTGGCGATCAGCTTCTGGAGGTCCTCGCTCATGGGCCCATTGTGCTCATGTGCCGGTGGTGCCGCTGGTCAGGTCTGGGTCCAGTGCTGGTAGCCGAGGCGGGCGATCAGGGCCAGCACGACCACCAGCAGCACGATCCGGACGAATCCGGCGCCTTTGCGCAGGGCCATCCGGGCGCCGATGACCGCGCCGATGATGTTGCAGACGGCCATGGCGGCGCCCAGTGTCCAGGCGACGTGGCCGGTGGCGGCGAACACGATCAGGGCGCCCAGGTTGGTGGCGGTGTTGACGATCTTCGCCATGGCCGAGCCGTGGACGAAGTCGGCGCCGACGATGGCGGTGAATGCCAGTACCAGGAACGTGCCGGTGCCGGGCCCGATGAGGCCGTCGTAGGCGGCGATCAGGCCGCCGGCGACGGCGACGGCGGCGCCGCGGCGTGCGGTGGTGCGTTTCTCGGCGTGTTCGGTCAGGCCCATCTGGGGGCGCACGGTCACGAACACGGCGACCGCGACCAGCACCGCGATGATGACCGGCCGGTAGGCCGACGCGGGGATCGACCCGGCCAGGGCGGCGCCGCAGCCGGCGCAGAGCAGTGCCAGTGCGGCTGACGGTGCGGCGACACCCCAGTCTATTTTGGTACGCCGTGCGTAGGCGGCCGCCGCGGTGGAGGTGCCGCAGATCGCGGCGAGTTTGTTGGTGCCCAGCGCGGTGGCGGTGCCCAGTTGTGGTGCCACGACCAGCAGGGCCGGTAGCAGCAGCAGGCCTCCGCCGCCGACGACCGCGTCGATCCAGCCGGCCGCCAGGGCCGCGACCAGCAGGGTTGCGATCATTTGCGGCGTTGTTTCTGCAGCCAGAGCCCGAACAGGGCGCCGGCGACGAACAGCAACGCCATGCACATCACTGCCTTGAAGAACATCCCACTCATCTCGTTGGCTAGGGTCGGCACGTGCGTTTGGCCACCTTCAACCTGTTGCACGGCAGATCACTGTCGGACGGCACCGTACACGCCGACCGTGTTCATGCGGCCGTTGCCGACCTCGACGCCGACGTTCTGGGTTTGCAGGAGGTCGATCGGGCGCAGCCACGGTCGGGGCTGCTGGATCTGACGGCGGTGGCCGCCGACGCGCTGGGCGCGAGCACGCACCGGTTCGCGGCGGCGGTGGTGGGTACGCCGGGGCAGGCGTGGGAGCCGTGGCATTCGGGGGCCGACATCGGTCACCCGCAGTACGGGATCGCGCTGGTCAGCCGGTTCCCGGTGGTGCGGTGGCAGGTCACGTCGTTGCCGGCTGCGCCGGTCCGGTCGCCGGTGTATGTGCCCGACGGCGGGTTGCTGCTGCTGCGTGACGAGCCGCGGGTGCTGCTGGCGGCGGTGCTGGACACCCCGGGCGGGCCGTTGACGGTGGCGACCACGCATCTGTCGTTCGTGCCGGGGTGGAACGTGCGGCAGTTGCGGGCGGCGGTGCGGGCGTTGCGGGGGCTGCCGGGGCCGCGGGTGCTGCTGGGTGATCTGAACATGCCGGGCGGGCCGGTGCGGGCGTTCACCGGGTGGCGGCCGCTGGCGCGGGCGGCGACGTTTCCCAGCCCGGCGCCGAAGACTCAGCTGGATCATGTGCTGGCCGACCCGCGTGGGGTGGCGGCGCTGGGCCGGGTCGTGCAGGTGCGGACCCCGCACGTCGCCGTGTCCGATCATCGGCCTCTGGTGGTACGTCTGGATCGCTGACCCCCCACCGTTTCGATATGGGAGGAACACCCGTGTTCACCGGCCTGAGCGCTTTCCCGCTCACCCCGCTCGACGACGACCGCCTCGACGAACACGCTTACACGAGACTGATCGGCCGGCTGGCGTCGTCCGGTGTCGACAGTATCGGTGTGCTCGGTTCGACCGGTTCGTACGCCTATCTGACGCGGGCGGAACGGTCCCGGGCCGCGGCGCTGGCGGTGCAGCATGCCGGGGGCACGCCGGTGATCGCCGGGATCGGGGCGTTACGGGCCCGGCACGTGCTCGAGCATGCCGACGACGTGCAGCAGGCCGGGGTGGCGGCGGTGCTGCTGGCGCCGGTCTCCTACCAGCCGTTGTCCGACGACGAGGTGTATCACCTGTATGAGCGGGTGACGGCGCATCTGTCGGTGCCGCTGGTGGTGTATGACAATCCGCGGACCACCGGGTTCACGTTCACCGACGACCTGTATGCGGCGGTCGCGAAACTCCCCGGGGTCGCGTCGGTGAAGGTGCCGCCGCTGCCGGCGGACCCGGCGATCGCCCGGGACCGGGTGGCCGCGTTGCGGGGGCTGCTGCCGGCCGGGGTGACCATCGGGGTGTCCGGTGACCAGGTGGCGGCGGTGTCGTTGCGGGCCGGCTGCGACGCCTGGTATTCGGTGATCGCCGGGACCCTGCCGGATCTGGCGCTGACGATCACCCGGGCGGGGTCGCCGCGGCAGGCGCGGGCGGCGTCGGACCGGCTGCGGCCGCTGTTCGAACTGTTCGCCGCGTACGGCAGCCTGCGGGTGGTGGCCACGATCGCCGCGCATCTGGGCCTGACCGCCGCCGGCTGCCTGCCGTCGCCGTTGCGGCCGCTGGACACCGCGGCCCGGGCGGCGGTGCTGCAGGCGTTGGCGGTGATCGATGCGACGCCGCTGCCGCGGGAGTGACGGTGTGGCGCCCCGTGCCGGACACCGTCACTCCCGCGGCGGGTCAGGCGGTGCCGGGGATGATCCGGCCGCGGAGCTGGGTCTGTGCGGTGGTGGCCCGGCGGTGCAGCCGTTGCGCCTCGGCGGCCAGGGTGGTGGCGCCGGTGTCGGTGAGCCGGTAGTAGCGGCGTAGCCGGCCGTCGACGGCCTCCTGCCGGTCGACGGCGATCAGGGCCTGCTCGGCGAGCCGGTCGAGGGCGCCGTAGAGGGTGCCGGGCCGTAACGTCACCTCACCGTCGGCGAGGGTGCCGACGGCCTGGATGATGGCGTAGCCGTGCAGGGGCCGGGCCGCCAGGGCGGTCAGGATCAGGAACGTCGGCTCGTGCATCAGGCGGTCACCTGGCGCGGCGGGGTGGGGCGGTGCGGGAACCGCAGCGACAGGACCACCGCGGTGGCCGCCAGGAGCAGCCCGGCTCCGGTGAGGGCGGCGTTGATCCCGCTGGTCCCGGCCCACAGTGGGGCCAGCCAGGCGGGGCCGGCCTGCTGGTGGCCGGACGGGGCGAGGATGCCGTGTACGGCCTGGACGCCGATGCCGGGCCGGCCGGCCGTCTGCCAGGCGGCCACCGTCTGGTCGTAGAGCGACCAGACGGGTGCGAACAGCACCGCGAATGCCGGTATCGCGGCGGCGGTGGCGGGCCGGGACCGGCGGCGGGCCACTGCGGCGGCGGTCAGCCAGCCGGTCAGGGCGCCCAGGGTGAGCCCGGCGGCGATCATCGGGAGCAGTTGTCCCGGGTCGTGGGGGGCCAGGTCGGTGACGACGGCTGCGCCTTCGCCGGTGACGGTGAGGGTCAGGCCGTCGCGGGTCGCCGCGAAGCCGTGTTCGGGGGCCTGGCTGCTGGTGGCGAACCGGTCGGTGGCGGTCAGTGGGCCGGTCTGCCAGCCGTCGGCGGTGAGCCGGGCGCGGGCCTGCTCGCCGTCCCAGATCCGGTCGGTGGAGCTGATGCTCCACCACAGCGGCACCCCGGCCGCGTCGGTGTACATCGGGTTGGTGTCGGCGGCGGTGGTGCCGGTGACCTGGCGGTGCAGGGCGTCGGCCTGGGCGGGTGCCGGCAGGCCGGCGAAGGTCTGCACGGCCGCCCACGAGCCGGCGGCGGCACCGAGGGCGCCGCCGGCGAGCAGGGCCAGGATCGCCGCGATCCGGGTCAGGGGCCGGCCGGCCGGTAGGCGTAGCCGCTGGCGTAGGCCGCTGGCCAGCAGATGCCAGGCGTCGGCTGGTTTCGGGTGGCGCTGGCCGGGCTCGGCCATCTCCAGCAGGGTGGTGACGATCTCCGTGCCGTACCGGTGGCGGTAGGCGCGCGGGTAGGCGTGCAGCAGCCGCCGGTAGAAGCGTTCCAGCGCGGGTTCGGCCCGCGGCCATTCGGTGACAGACATGACCCACACCGTACGGCCACCACTATATAACGTCAACCGAGCAGTAGTCGTGTGACGTTCGGGAATCCGGGTTGCGGACCGGCGTGCACCGGAGCAGAGTGGGAACTCCTGCACCCGCAAGACCGAGGAGCACGTCGCGGTGAAGTGAGACGACATCCGAAGAGTCCCGTGTCGGTGTCACCTCCCTGGAGTCGCTCGTGCATGTCAAAGCGGTAGACCTCTCCCACGCCCACGACGGCGACCCGCTGTTCTCCGGTGTCGACCTGGTGCTGCGCCCCGGCGACCGGATCGGCGTCGTCGGGCCCAACGGGGCCGGCAAGACCACCCTGCTGCGGGTGCTGGCCGGGCTTCTCCCGCCGACCGGCGGACACCTCACCGTCGCACCCGGCACGCGGGTGGCGTACGTCGCGCAGAGGATGCCCGACCCCGACGGCACGGTCGGCGCGTTGCTCACCGCGGGCCTCGGTGACCTCGCGGCCGTCACCGCGACGATGCGCGAGCTGGAGCGACGCCTGGCCGACGGCGACGACGTCCTGGACGCCTACGCCGACGTGCAGGAACGCTGGACCGCCCGGCAAGGGTGGCGGGCCGAGGCCCGGCTCACCGAGATCCGCCAGCGGCTGGACATCGACCACCTCGACGACGACCTGCCGCTGCGGGCGGTCAGCGGCGGCGAACAGGCCAGGCTGATGCTGGCCGCCGCGCTGCTGTGCGACCCGGACCTGCTGCTGCTCGACGAACCCACCAACCACCTCGACGCCGAGGGTGCCGCCTGGCTGCGGCAGTGGCTGCACGGCTTCGGCGGCGGAGTCCTGGCGGTCAGCCACGACCGGGCGTTCCTCGACGAGGTCGTCACCCGCATCATCGAGCTCGACGGCATCGACGAACGGCCGCAGGACTATCCCGGCGGCGGCTACACCGCCTACCGGCAGGAGAAACAACGCCGCTGGGAGAAACTGCTGCTCGACTTCGAAGCCCAGGAGAAGGACCGGATCCGCTGGGAGGCCGACATCGCCGCGACGAAAGGCTACGCCCGCACCACCGAGCTGACCACCGTCTCCAGCGCCGCCGCCCCGCACATCAAACGGGTCGCCCGGCTGGTCGCCCGCAAGGCCAAGGTCCGTGAGCGGCGCCTGCGCCGGCAGATGGCGTCGGTGGCCTGGATCGCCCGCCCGCGGACGCGGCCGCCGCTGACCCTCGCGTTCCCCGGCGACACCGGCGATCCGGGCGAGACGGTCCTCACGATCAGGGACCTGACGGTACGGGACCTGCTGCGCCACATCGACCTGGACGTGGCCCGCGGTGACCGGATCCTGATCACCGGCCGTAACGGGGCCGGCAAGACGACCCTGCTCAACGCCATCGCCGCACAGCATCCCGACGTGGCGGTCCTGCCGCAGACCGACGACGGGCTCCGCGACGACACGCCGGTCATCGACTTCTTCCGCGCCCGCGTGCCCGTCTACGTCGACGACGCCGAGACCCTGCTCACCGGCCACCAGTTCGACGCCGACCAGTGGACCCAGCCGGTGCGCGACCTGTCGGCCGGCGAACTGCGGCGGCTGCTGCTGGCCGTGCTGGTCAACAGCCCGTCGAGGATCCTGCTGCTCGACGAACCCACCAACTTCCTCGACTTCGCCGCCCTCGACGTCATCGAGGAAGCCCTGCGCCGCTACCGGGGCACCCTGCTGATCGTCAGCCACGACCGGTACTTCGCCGACGCCGTCGGACACCACCGCCACTGGCACGTGGCCGCCGGACAGGTGATCGAGAAGTGACCGGCCGACCCACCGCCCGCCGCAACAACGCGTGACCATGCCCCCTATGCTCTGAACCCGGCAACAGAGAGCGGGCGGGGTTTTGAGCACGGAAATGAGCATCGTCGAGGCCGTCATCCTCGGCGCGATCGAAGGTGTCACGGAGTTCCTCCCGGTGTCGAGCACCGGGCACCTGACGATCCTGGAGAAACTGTTCGGTCACACCATCGACGACCCGGACATCACCGCCTTCACGGTGATCATCCAGTCGGGTGCGGTGCTGGCCACCATCCTGTTCCTGCGCAAGGACATCCTGCGGGTCGTGCCGGCCTTCTTCAAAGGCCTGTTCAACAAGGAACACCGCGACCACGAGGACTTCCGGTTCGGCTGGGCGGTGCTGCTCGGCTCCATCCCGATCGTCATCGCCGCCCTGCTGTTCAAGGACCAGATCGAAGGGACCCTGCGCAGCCTCTGGTTCGTCGCCGGCGCCCTGATCCTGTGGTCCGGGGTGATGGCGTTCGCCGACCACGCCGCCACCCAGGTCCGCCACCAGGAGGACGTCGGCTGGAAGGACACCCTCATCATCGGTGTCGTGCAGTGCATGGCCCTGATCCCCGGCATCTCCCGCTCCGGGGCCACCATGTCGGCCGGCCTGCTGCGCGACCTCGACCGGGTCACCGTCACGAAACTGTCGTTCTTCCTGTCGATCCCCGCCCTCACCGGCGCGTCGATCCTGCAAGGCGTCGAACAGGCCGACCTGATCTCCAGCGGCGTCGGCTGGACCAACACCATCGTCGCGACCGTCGTCAGTTTCGTGGTCGCCTACGCGTCGGTGACCTGGCTGCTCAAGTTCGTGTCCAAACACTCCTACAGCATCTTCATCTTCTACCGCGTCGCGCTCGGCTCGCTGCTGCTGGTGCTGCTGGCCACCGGCACCATCGAAGCGAAATGACACCCGCGGAGAAAGCGCTCGCCCACGTGCGGGCGCTCTCTCCGGCCACCGGGCCGGCCGTCACCGCCCCCATCACCGTCAACTTCCACCCCGACCGGCTGCTGGCCGACGGCCGCACCGTCGCCTGGCATCTCGCCGCCGACGGCACGTACCGGACCCAGTACGAGACCGGGATCTCCAACGGCGGTCTCGGCGGTGACCGGCCCGCCTGGGAACAGCGCATGTTCGCCGGCAGCGGCAGCCGGCCCGTCTACGGCGCCCTCAACCTGGCCGGGCACCCCGACGGGGCCGCACCCCGCTTCGGTAGCTGCCACCTGCAGCTACGGGCACACGTCACCGGCCGGGCCACCTTCAGCCTCGGCGACAGCCACACCCTTCCGCAGATCCTCGGCACGGCCACGACCTTCGGCGCCGTCTGGGACGGACTGCTCGCGCAGGTCACCCGTACCGGGCAGGCCCTGGCAGTGACCGCAGCCGACGCACCCCGGTGGGTGGCCGCACTCGCCGGACCCCGCACCGGCGCCGGCCGTGCCCTCGACGACTACGTCGAAGCCCACGTCCACGGTGGCGTCACCATCGGCGACGACGTCGCCGCCCTGATCGCCGACCCGTCGTTCCAGGGCACCACCACCGAGACCGCACTGCGGGCCCTGGGCGTGCCGATCCGCTGGCACCACGGATTCCAGCTGGAAGCGGCCGCGTTCGGCGCCGACCTGCGCGGCCCGCAGATCCCGCCACTGGCCGCCGCGATCGCCGCCCGCTACCGGCGGCCCGTCCTGGACGCCGC
>NZ_JBHSBL010000019.1:221667-230550 GCF_042650585.1 Actinoplanes subglobosus | reverse complement strand
CTGGGCCGGGCCCCCGCCGACGGCGACCACCCGCAACTGGTCAAATACCTGTGGCACATCCTGGTCATGCGGGGACGGCCAGCGTCCTGACGAGCCGCTCACCGTCGGGCCACGGCCCGAAACCGGAACTCGAATCCAGATGCCCCACCGGCCCGGCGTCGAACAGCTGCCCACCCCAGTCGGCGGCCAGCTGCTGCCCGTGGCCGAACGAACCGTGCGGATCATCGCGGCTGACCACCACGATCGACCGGAACGGCAGCCGCTGCCGTGGCGTGTCCGGCACCTCCGGCGGTGTCACCAGCAGCGCCGCCACCACCGGGCCGGTGAACCGGCCGGCCCAGGACGCCACCGTCAGACAGCCCGCACTGTGCGCGATCAGGATCGCCGGCTCCGCCGAGGCGGCCACCGCGGACTGCAACGCGGCCACCCGGTCCTCGGCCACATAGGGCGGGCCCGGCGGCTCCGGCGCCCACCGGTAGTCACGGTGCGCACGCGCCCACTGCCGCGACCAGTGGTTCGGAAACGGCACCCCGCGGCCGGGCACCAGCAGAAAACGGGTCACCCGCGCGAGCGTAACGGTAAACGTGAATACCTGCCGTCATCGCGGCCATGCCATATCGTCGTGGCCGTGCCCGACGTGAAGTTCGCCCACCCACGGCTCGCCGCCGTCTACGACACCTTCGACAGCGACCGCGGTGACCTCGACGCCTATGAGGACATCGTCGCCGAACTCGGCGCCCAGCGGATCCTCGACTACGGCTGCGGCACCGGGACGCTCGCCGCCCGGCTCGCCGGCAGCCACCAGGTGACCGGATTCGACCCCGCCGCCGCGTCGCTGGACATCGCCCGTACCAAATCCGATGCCGTCACCTGGGCCGGTGACCTTGCCGGGCTGTCCGGTTTCGATCTGGTGCTGATGACCGGCAACGTCGCCCAGGTGTTCCTCACCGACGACGACTGGGCCGGCGTGCTGACCACCGTGCTGGGCCTGCTGCGGCCCGGCGGATTCCTGGTCTTCGAGACCCGCCGCCCCGAATACCGGGTGTGGGACGAATGGGCCCACCGCGCCCCCGACACCCGCGACGTGCCCGGTGTCGGCCCGGTCCGCCACGACTTCCAGCTGACCGAGGTGCGGCTACCGACCGTGTCGTTCCGGGACACGTTCACCTTCGGTGACGGTCAGGTCCTCACCTCCGACTCGACGCTGCGGTTCCGTGACCGCAACGAACTCGACGCCGGCCTCACGGCCGCCGGATTCCGCATCACCGACGTGCGCCAGGCCCCCGACCGGCCCGGCCGCGAGCGGGTCTTCCTGTGTGAGAAACCCTGATCCGGTACGGCCGCCGGCCCCCGCACGGGGCAGCAGGACCAGCACCAGGACGCCGGCCACGCAGAAACCGGCACCCTGCACGGCGATGACCGCGACGATACCCAGACGCTCGGCCAGCGTTCCCGCGGCCGCGGTCGCCACCAGCATCGCCGCCGAGTCGACCGCCACGATCGCCGCGAAGACCCGGCCCCGGTGATCGTCGCCGGTCGCGGTCTGGAACACCGTCATCAGCCCGGCCACCGTCAACGCGCCCGGCAGCCCCACCACCGCCATGATCACCACCGCCGGCCACACCGACGGCACCAGCAGCGGATACAGGAACAGCACCAGGTCGAGCAGCCCGAACGCGACAGCACCCCAGCCCAGCAGCCGCCGCGGCGTGAACCGGTGACCGAAGATCGTGGTCAGCGCGCCACCGGCGATCCCGCCGACGGCCTGCGCGGACATGATCACCCCGTAGGCGCGGGCATCGCCGCGCAGCACGTCGTGCACGAACGGGGCCATCAGGGTGCTCATCGCGGCCTCACCGACACCGGTGATCACGGTGAACGCCATGATGGTCCGCAACGCCCGCGTGGACACCGCGATCCGCAGGCCCTCGGCCCACTCCCGCACCAGCCGGCGGGCCGGCCCGGACACCGGCGCCGGCCGTGCCCGGCGGCCGGTCATCGCCAGCAGCGCCGCGGCGACCGCGAACGTCGCGGTGTCGGCGACCGTCAGCAGGGTCAGGCCACCGAACCCGGCCAGCACCCCGCCCAGCGCCGCCCCGGCCAGCCGGGCCACGTCACGGGCCTGGGCGTTCAACGCGTTCGCGGTGACCAGGTCCCGGTCGGCGACCAGGGCGGGGATCAGGGCGGCCTCGGCGGTCGAGAACAGCAGCGCCAGGCAACTCTGCGTGGCCAGGACCGCGTAGACGATCCACGCCTGCCCGGGCCCGTGGACCGCCAGCAACGGCAGCAGGCACACCCCGAGCAGCAGGTTCGTGGCGATGACGGTGCGCCGCCGATCCCACCGGTCGACGAACACCCCGGCGAACGATCCGAAGACGACCTGCGGCAGCAGCGCGGCCAGCACCGCCGTCGCCGACGCCACCGTCGAGCCGGTGAGCACGTAGATCTGGAAGGCCAGACCGGTCCGCAGGATCCAGTCGCCGGTCGAGGAGACGACGTTCGCCGACACCAGCAGCCGGTAGTCGCGGCTGGTGGTCAGCAACGTCCGCACGTGCCGCATGTCAGCCGCCCGACGCGGTCGGCGGGACAGGGACGGCGACCAGGGTGACATCGACGGGCACCGCACCGTCCGGGCGGCTGCCCGGATCGCCGAGAGGCCGGCGCCGCACCAGCGGGGTGATCAGCTCGTCCCAGGCCCGCGACAACTCGGCCATCTCCTGCACGGTCAGATACACCAGGTTCTGCGAGACACCGGTGTGCTGTGTCCACCGGGCGTCCTCGCCGGACCGGCGCTGCTGCCAGTCGGCGAGCTGGGCGGCACTGCGCTCGAGCAGGAACCGCTCGATCAGATCGACCTGCTCCCACGCGTCGGCTGAATCACCCGGATCCCACTGCTGGGACGTGGCGGTCACCCGCCACGGGCGCTCCCGGTTGTCGCCGGCGTCGGCCGGCTCGACGAAACCGTGCTTGGCCAGATGCCGCAGGTGATGGGAGGCCAACGCCTGGCTGACGCCGAGCTGGCGGGCGGCCTCGGCGGCGGTACTGGATCGCGGCCCTCAACACGGACCTGGCCGCACTCGCCGACCGGCACGGCGCGATCCTGGCCGACGTGCACGCGGCCTTCACCGGCCACGGCGTCCACCGCCGGCGGCCCGACCCGCAGCGACGCCCGGCCCGCCGACCGCGACCTGTGGTTCTGCGGCGTCGTCGAACCCAACGCCTGGGGCGCCCACGCCATCCGCGCCACCTGGTGGAACGCCCTGGCTCAGGCCGCCTCCAGCGTCAGCGAACCCGGCGGCGGGAACTGGTCGGGGGACTCGTCGATCCCGGCCCACTCGATGCCGCCGAGCACCTCGACGCCCCCGGCGTCCACCATCGTGTAGAGGAACAGGCTGCTGTAGGAGCCGTCCGGAAAAGCATTCACCCGCGGCCGCATCCCTACCCCGCCGGCCACGAACTCGATCGACGGGCACCCGCAGCCACACCCACCGACGACCCGCACCCCGGCCGCCTGCCCCCGCAGCGCCGGCGCCCCGTCGAAGTCCACGGCGAGCAGCGCCTCCAGCACCGCCCGCTCCCGGCCGGTCAGCATCCTCGAATCCACGCCGTGATTGTCCACCATGCCGGGAGGCGGCATCCCGATGGACCGCTGCCCGGCGCCGCGGGGGTCCCCACCCGCGGCGCGGTGACGCTGTCAGGAGCGCTGGGGGCGTCGGCTGCCGGTGAAGTCGTAACGGTGCAGATCGCGGCGCACCCGCGCGGCCGTCAGCACCACCAGCATGGCCGAACCCGCCACCGCCAGGGTTTCGGTGGCGCGCTGCCGGCCCGGTGACGGCTGCGCGGTGCCCGGCGGGAACCAGCCCAGCGGATCGACCATCGCGACCAGCCGGTCACCGGCGCGCAGGTCACGCTCGGCGAAGAACAGCACCTCGCCGAGTTCCTCACCGGTCGACACGGCCCGCACCGCGACCAGCTGGTAGCCGTCGCGGGCCGCCCCGTCACCGGCGGTCACCACCACCGGCACCCGGTGGCCGGCCAGTTCCAGATAGGTCGCCGACACCCCGAAACTCGCCGCGACCGCGAACAGCAACGTCACCAGGCCGATCGCCGCGAACCAGCCGGCACCCCGGTCCCGCGGATCCTCACCGGCGAACCACACCGTCACCGGCAGCAGCAACCCGGCGAGCATCGGCACCACCGACAACGCGATCAGCGCCCGCGACCCGGACCCGGCGAGAACCCCGACCAACACCCACGCCGACAGACACACGAACAGTGAACTGGCGGACAGCAGGATCTGTCGCAGGATCAGGCGATTCCGGGGCACGGGCACCATCCTGCCCCGCCCACGCAACCACCGTCGGTCACCTCCTGTTCACCAGCGTGCGTCCCGGCGCGTAATCCGGTGGCGGGCGTCCGGCGCGGTCACTACGGTCCGGGCGTGACCCACACCTATCCGCCGCTCAACGTCGAGGTCCGCACCCCGCGCCTGACCCTGGCCGGAGCGTCCGACGACCTGCTGGAACGTCTCGTACCGCTGGTGCGGGCCGGGATCGCCGACACCGAGCCGTGGCCGTTCGACGACCCGATCTCGTTCTACGCCGACAACCCCGAGCGTGAATGGCGGTGGCTGCGCGGCATATGGGGTGGCCGTTCCCGGGTCACCCCGGACTCCTGGCGGCTGTACTTCGCGGTCCTGGTCGACGGCGAACCGGCCGGCATGCAGGACCTCGTGGGCCGCGACTTCGCCCGGTTCGCCACGGTGTCGACCTTCTCCTGGCTGGCGCCCGGGTTCCGCGGGCAGGGCCTGGGCCGCGAGATGCGTACGGCGATCCTGCACCTGGCGTTCGCCGGGCTCGGCGCCCGCGAGGCCGGCAGTGACGCGTTCACCGACAACACGGCGTCCAACGCGGTCTCGCGGGCGCTGGGCTACGAACCGAACGGCACCGACTGGGACACCCGCCGCGGCAGCCCGGCCCTCATCCAGCGCTGGCGGCTGACCCGTGACAGCTGGGAGAAGACCCGCCGCGACGACATCGGCCTGACCGGTGTCGCACCGTGCCTGCCGGTTCTGGGTATCACCGCTTGAGATGTTGTTCTCGATATGTCGCATACTGCGCGGCCCTGCCTGCAAGGATCGACGCCAACGAGCGGAGCGAGAATCGGGGAAGACATGAGAACGGCAGGCGCACTGCTGGCGGCCGGGGCGACTCTTTCGGTCGCCGTCCTGGGAATCGCCGGTCCGGCCAGGGCCAGCGACTACAACCGTCCCGTCAACATCTGCAACTACTCCAACAAGAAAGCCGCGATCGCCAGAGTCCTCGACAGCGCGGGCGGCATGGTCAGTAGAGGCTGGACGCACGTGGAAAACGGGCAGTGCAAAGTCCTCGACGCCAGATTCCTGCTGATGCAGGTCTACGGTGACCGCGACACCGTGTGGAGGTTCGACACTTTCTCCTCGCAGTTCTGCGCGAAGAGTGAGTCTTACGTGATCTATTCGCCGGGCAGCGCGTCGGCGTGCACGGACACCAACGGTTCCATGAGATCGTTCTCCTCGGTTCCGGCGGGAAGCGGACGGTACGACTTCAACCTGCGTCCCTGACACGGCAGCGGGGATCGGCGACCAGCGGCCACGCCCGTGAGGCGCCTTGGGCGGCGGGACCGGCCGGTAGGCTCGCGTCGGCCGCCACGGGAGGTGTGGTTTCTCGCGGGGCGGCCGACGGCGTACCCCCTAGTTTTCCAAAGCGGCCTTGACCAGCGCCAACGCGGTGTCGGCGGGAATGCCCAGCGCCCGGGTCCGTTCGGCGTAGGCGGTCGCGGCGCGCTGGGCCTGCTGCGACGTGCCGGTGGCCTTGGCGGTGATCACCGTGCCGAGCCGGCCGCGTGTCTCGACGAGGCCGGCCTGTTCCAGTTCTCGGTAGGCGCGGGCGACCGTGTTGACCGCCAGCCCCAGGTCGCCGGCCAGCTGACGGACCGGGGGCAGGCGGGTTCCGGCGGCCAGGTCGCCGTCGGCGGCCAGCGCGGCGATCCGCAGACGGACCTGCTCGTACGGCGGGGTCGCCGACGCCGGGTCGATGGTGATGTCCATCAGATCAGCTTGGGCGGGGTGTTGCCGACGGCGAGGATGGCGCGCCGGATCGGGACGAACGCCAGCAGCACACCGCCGACCAGGAAGAACACC
This sequence comes from Actinoplanes subglobosus, assembly GCF_042650585.1. Lineage (NCBI taxonomy): Bacteria > Bacillati > Actinomycetota > Actinomycetes > Micromonosporales > Micromonosporaceae > Actinoplanes > Actinoplanes subglobosus. Next base: position 224,369 of record NZ_JBHSBL010000019.1, on the reverse strand, counting down.
ACCAGGGAGACGATGCCGGCCCGGTAGCTGTTGGTGAGCTGGAAGATCAGGCCGAAGAACAGCGGGCCGAGCCAGCTGGTGCCCTTGTCGCTGATCTCGTAGAAGCCGTAGTACTCGCCCTCCTTGCCGGCCGGGATCAGCTGGGAGAACAGGCTGCGCGACAGGGCCTGGCTGCCGCCCATGACGATGCCGATGCCGGCGCCGAGCAGCATGAACGGGATCGGCTTGCCCTCGGGCAGGAAGTAGGCGGCCGACACCACGCCCAGCCACAGGGCCAGGGCGATCAGGATGGTCTTGCGGGCGCCGATGCGGGTGGCCAGCGCGCCGAGAGCCAGCGCACCGCCGAACGCGAGGAACTGCACGATGAGGATGGTCAGGATCATCGTGGACTGGTCGAGGTTGAGTTCCTCGCTGCCGAACTGGCTGGCCAGGGCGATGACGGTCTGGATGCCGTCGTTGTAGATGAGGTAGGCGCCGAGGAACGCCAGGGTCAGCGGGTAGGCGCGCATGCCCTTGATGGTGTGGCCGAGCTGCTTGAACCCGTCGGTGAGGATGTTGCCGCCCTCGACCGGTTTCGTGGCGGCGCCGGGGTGCTCGCGCAGCCACAGCAGCGGCACGATGGTGAACGCCGCCCACCACACGCCGGCCGACACGATCGACCAGCGGGCCAGGTCCAGGGTGCGCTGGGTGTTGCCTTCTTCCGACAGGCTCATCACGGCGACCAGGTTGAGCAGCAGCAGGACACCGCCGCCGAGGTAGCCGATGGCCCAGCCGCGGCTGGAGATCCGGTCGCGTTCGTCGGGGCCGGCCAGCTGCGGCAGGAACGAGTTGTAGACGACGATCGCGGCGCCGAAGGAGATGTTGGCGACGATGAACAGCAGCCCGCCGAGCAGGTAGCGGTCGCCGGTGACGAAGGCCATCGCGACGGTGGCGGCGGCGCCGGTGAACGCGGCCCCGGCCAGCAGCGGCTTCTTACGCGGGGCCCGGTCGGCGATCGCGCCCATCACCGGCAGCACGAACACGGTCAACAGCACCGACAGGCTGACCAGGTACGCGTAGTAGGAGCCCGCCGCGACCGGGATGCCGAGCGGGTGGACGGTGCCGTCGCAGGTGTCGGCGTCGACGGCGCAGCCGGCGGCCTGCTCGGTGACACTGGTCAGGAACGGGCCGAGGAAGACCGTGATGACGGTGGTGGAGAACGCCGAGTTCGCCCAGTCGTAGAAGTACCAGCCGGTGCGTTCCCGCTTGCTCGCGAGAGTGGTGGTGTTGCCGTCGACGGCCATCCGTGCGCTCCTACAAATGTGGTCGGTGCGCGGTCATGATGCCACTCCGGCGTCGTTAACGGGAGACGCGGATCACTGTTCACCCGTCGTCCACCACCGGGCCAGGGCGGCGGTGGCGGGATCCTCGGACGCGGCCAGGACGGTCCACGGGTCGGCGCCGTCGGGGATCTCGATGCCGGCGTACGAGGCGAGCTCCTCCGGTGACACGTTCTCCACCGGCGGCAGGAACCCGGTCGGGTCGGGGGCGCCCAGCGTGGTGATGTCGATCCAGGGGAAACCGTCGACGGGTTCGGGCAGGTCGACGTCGAGGGCGGGCGGGAAGACACCGTCGTCGGCGACCGCGACGATCTCGTCGGGGACCTCCGGCACATGGGGCAGGTCGGGCTGATGCTCCACTTCGGGCAGATCCCACGTGTCGTGGTCGTGGCCGTCGTCGAGGGGTTCGAGCTGCTCGTGGACCGGCGCATGATCATCCGGCAGGTCGAAGTCGAACGCGTCGTCGTCGTGGTCCCAGTGATCGGTCATCGCGGCTGTCCTTCATCGGTGGGTGTGGGGGTCAGGGAGCGGGCCCGCAGCAGTGCCTCGTCGGCGACCCGCAGGCGGGCGGCGGCGGTGTCCCGGTCGGCGGTGGCGGCAGCCCGCCGTCTGGCGCGCCCGGCGGCGTCCTCGGCGGCGGCGGCGTCGATCTCGGCGATCAGCGCGTCGAGTTCCCGCAGCCGGCGTTCGATGGCGTCGTCGAGGGCGACCGACAGCGCGTACTGCAGGTCGGTGAACCGGCCGGCGATCTCGTCGGTGAGTGCGGCCCGCGCCTCGGCGAGCACGTCACGCAGCCAGGTGTGGGCGTGCCGGCGGTCGGTGTGCACGCGGCGGCGGTAGATCACGTACCCGCCGGCGGCCAGGCCCAGTCCCAGTCCGGCGAACGGCATCAGCAGCCCGGCGCCGGCGATCCCGAGCGCGGACACGCCGAGCATCGCGCCGCGGCCGGCGATCAGGGCGACCCCGCCGGCGGACAGGGCGATCAGCATGTTGTCCGACGAGCCGTCGCGGGGCGGGCCGGCGGTCAGGGTGTGCCGCAGGGTGGCGCTGACCCGGGCCGGGTCGAACGTGTCGGCCAGGACCTTCTCGGCCACGTCGCGGTAGGTGTCCTCCAGGGTGGCCGACAGTTCCGCGGCGACCGCCTGGAGCTGGGTGTCCAGGTCGTCGGGCAGTGCGGTCAGGCCCTCACCTCGGGCGGTGTCGATACGGCGGGCGTAGTCGTGCTGGACCTCGGTGAGCCGGGTCCGCAGCCGGCCCACGACGGCGACGCGGGCGTGCTGGATCTCGGCGTTGAGTTTCAGTGTCCACTGCCGGGACTCGGTGCGTTTGCGGGCGGCCAGCGCGGCCCGTTCGGCGCGGGTGGCGGCCTGGGCGGCGGCGTCG
>NZ_JBHSBL010000019.1:153922-221653 GCF_042650585.1 Actinoplanes subglobosus | reverse complement strand
GCGGCGGCCGCCGTGACCCGTTCGTCGGCGACGTCACGCAGCCGGGTCAGGTCGCGGTGGGCGGCGCGCAGCACGTTGGCCAGGCGCAGCTGGTGGCCGCGGCCGGCCAGTTCGACCAGGGCGTGCTGCAGGGCCGGCACCTTCGACTCGGCGGCCAGGGTGTCGCGGGTGGCCGGGTCGGCGGTCAGGGCGACCTCGGCCAGCCGCGCCGACACCGGGAACCAGGGTGCGGCCGCGAATCGGGGCGCGTGGGCCTGCAGCAGGGCCCGGTTGTCCTCGGCGATGGTGCGCCACTGCGGATACGCGTCGATCTTGGTGAGGGCGAAGACGACGGCGTCGACCCGTTCGGTGGCCGCGGCCAGGAAGTCCAGTTCCGGCTGTGACAGCGGGGCCGACGCGTCGGCGACGAACAGCAGGGCGGTGGCCCGGCGGACCGCGTCCAGGGCGATGGTGGCGTGCACCGGGTCCAGGCCGCCGGCGCCGGGGGTGTCCAGCAGCGTCAGGTATTGCAGCAGCGGCGCCGGGTGGGTGACCTCGATCTTGCGGGTGCGCTGGTGGCCGCGGGCCCAGGCGGACAGGTCGTCGATCGCGACCTGCTCCCCGCCGGGCAGCCACGCCCGGGCCGTGAACGTGTCGCCGGGGACGAAACTCAGGTACGCCGCGGTGGTCACGGCGGCGTCCACCGGCGACAGACCGGGCACCCCGAGCAGCGCGTTGACCAGGGAACTCTTGCCGCGTTTGGTTTCCCCGACGACGACCACACCGGGCCGGGTCAGGTGGGCGCGGCGCAGCTGCGCCAGGTCGGCGGCCGCGTCCGGGTCGGCGGTCCGCAGGTAGGACATGGTGTCGCGGACGGCGCTGTCCAGCAGCGTGGTCAGGTCCTGCACTGGCGCACCTCCTGGGCGAGCAGCTGGAAGCCGCGGTGCGCGACCTGCGCGATGCGGGCCTGGGCCGGTCCGGCGCCGTCGACGGCGTAGGCCCGCCAGCGGCCGGCCGCGGCTACCGAGGCGGTGGCCAGCTCGGCGGCGGACGCGCCGGGCAGGCCGAGGATCCACCGCGGGTCGGTGGAGGTGGCCAGGCGGATCAGCTCCTGCTCCCAGTCGGCGGGCAGCGGCACCGTGCCGGTCGCGGCCCGCTGGGCGGCGTCCAGCAGCCGCAGCCGATGGTAGGCCGGATCACGCAGCGCCCGCTCGATGGCGTCGCGGATGGCGGCCCGGTTGCGCTGGTCGAGTGACGCGATGCGTTCCAGCCGCGACAGCGCCCACCCGGCCTTGATCGCGTCGGAGCGCCAGCGGAACGTGCGGTCGAGGGTGTCGGTCAGCCGGGACAGCCCGGACGCCGCCGACAGCCGGCGCACCAGTTCGCCGGTGCCCAGCCGCGGCTCGGCGGCCAGCTGCGCGCAGGCGAAACCGATGCCGTACAGGTCGAGGCGGGTCAGGAGCCGTTCGCGCTGGTCGGGGCCGATCGGGGCGGGCCGGCTGCGGAACAGGTCGGCCGACAGCAGCAGCACCGACAGGTCCGCGGGCGGGCACGCGGCGAGCCTGGCCAGCGCGTCGCGGTCGGCGCCGGTCAGGCGGCCGGCCTCGGCGGTCTCGGCCAGCAGCCCGGCCACCGGCACGACGTCGGAGACGGTACGCGCCAGCAGCTGCGCCTGCTGGCGGGCCAGTGGTCCCGCGACCGGCCATGGATCGGCGGCGCCGCCGGCCAGGGTGTCGATGCGGCCGAGGACCCCGATCGCGTTGATCGGGCTGGTCGCCAGCCGTGCCGACACCGTGTGGAAGGCCTCCAGGGCCCGCACGTCGTCGGCGCGGACCGCCTGGGTGAACACGTAGACGACCGCTTCGGCGGCCGCGACCTCACCGGCGGAGTCGTCGTCGATGCCGACGGCCTGTTCGGCGCGGGCGCTGCCGGCGGTGTCGGTCGAGGCCAGACCCGGGGTGTCGACGACGGTCAGCTCACGCAGCCGGTCACTGGTGAGGGCGACGTCGACGTAGGCGATCCGGGCGGCGGGCACCCCGAGCCGGGCCGGGACCATGCCGTCCTCGTCCAGGGGAAGGCTGTGGCGTGCACCCTCGCGGGTGACGACGTCGATGCGGTCGGCGGGCCCGTAACGGAACCGGGTGACCACGCGCGTGCACTCTCCCGCGGCGGTGGGGGCGACCCGACGCCCGATCAACGCGTTGACTAGTGTCGACTTTCCGGCTTTAAGACGCCCCGCGATCGCCACACGTAACGGATCGTGAAGGCGGTTGCTAATCTGCTGGACCTGTTGACCAGCATCGGAGGAAACCCGGGTGACAATCTCGTGACAGACAGTCGCGATGCCGGAGGTGAGTGGGCCGTTCACATCGACTCGTCAGCGCAGCACACCGTCGGCGACAATGAGCTTGTCGCGGCAGTCGACGTCACGAAAGGGCCCTTCTGTAGTTCACCGCGGTTTCACATTCTCCGCGGTAATCGCAGTGAAGCCTACGGAGGTTCATGCCGTGACCGGGATCCCGGGATCGTGCCAGTGATGGGAGGGCGCAGGTGACGGACGAGCCAGAGGTGGCCGCCCGTACCGCGTTGCGCCAGGGGCCCGCCCTCGTCGTGCTGAGCGGTCCGCCCGGCTGCGGACGCACCACCCTGCTGCGCCGCATCGCCGCCGCGGTGCCCGGCCCCGCCCACCTCGGCGGCGGCCTGGCCATGCTCGCCGAGGTCCCGGCGCTGGCACTGTCACGCGCGGTCCGGGCCCGGCTGCCCGCCGACGACGTGCCGCTGCTGGCCGAAGCGGTTCGATCCCGGGTCCGCGGCGGGCTGCTGATCCTCGACGATCTCCAGCATGCCGACCCGGCCACCGTCGCCGCGCTGCCGCACCTGGCCCGCACCTGCCGGGTGCTGGTCGCCGTGCGGACCCCGCACCGCCTTCCCGAGGCGCTGGCCGCCGCCCTGCGCGCGGCCGCCACCGCCTGGCTGCCGGTGCCGCCGCTGACCCCCGGCGAGGCGCACGCCCTGGTCCGCAAGACCGCCGGCGGCCTCGACGAGCCGTCCGCGGCAGCCGTCGTCGGCCGGGCCGGCGGCAACCCCCTGGCGATCATCGCGCTGGCCCGGCAGGCCGCGTCCGGCCGCGCCCCGATCGGTGAGGACATCGACCAGGTGGCGTACGCGATCGCCGCCGCCCTGGCCGATCTGCCCCGCCCCGCCCGGACCGCGCTGGCCGCGCTCGGCCTGCTCGGGCGGCCCGCCGCACCGGCGCTGCTCGGCACCGGCGCCGCCGACCTGCTGGCCGCCGGCCTGGTCACCGCCGAGCCCGGCGGCAGCCTGGTGCCGGTGTCGGCGTATGTGGCCGAGACCGCCGCCGGCCTGCTCGACACCGCCGCCCGCGCCGACCTGCACGCGCGGCTGGCCGAGCTCACCCCACCGGCGGAGGCGGCCCGGCACCTCGACGCCGCCGGCGATCTGCCCGGGGCGTACCGCAAGGCACTGGCCGCCGCCGACCGGTCCGCCGGCGCCGAACGGGCCGCGCTGCTGCTGTTCGCCTGCGGCCTGCCGACCGACGTCGACCCGCGGGTCCGGCTCGCCGCCGCCGACGCGGCCCTGGCCACCGGCCGGGCCCCGGACGCCGCCGACGTGCTGCGCCCGCTGGCCGGCACCCTGCTGCCCGGCCCGTCACCCGACCCGTTCGCCCTGGAAGCCGCCGTGCTGCGCGGTGAGGCACTGCTGCAGGCCGGGGAGCCGGCCGCCGCCCGCGACGCGGTGCGCCCGGTGCCGGACACCGCGGCCACCGGCGTCGTGGCCGGCCGCGACCGGGTGCTGCTGCTGTGCGCGCTGGCCACCGAGCCGATGAGCGCGCTCGAGCTGGCCGACAAGATCTCCGTCCGGCATCCGCAGCCGCCACCGGGCATCGTCGCCGCCTTGGCCGCGGTCCGGGCCACCCACCGGCTACCCGGCTGGGACAGTGCGTTGCGGCAGGCCGCCGGGTTCGCCGACCCGCTGATCGCCCGCTGGTCGGCCTGGCTGCTGGTGGAACACCTGGCCGCCGAGGGCCGGCTCACCGACGCCGCCGGCGCCGCCCTGACCGCGGCCGCCGCGGCGGGTCAGGCGCTGGCCTACGGCTGGCAGACCCGGTTCCTGGCCGCCGCCGACTGGACGCTGGCGCTGCACGGCCCGCAGGTGCCGGCCGAGTTGTCGTGGGACGGCATCGAAGGTGTGCTGCGCCGGGCGGCGAACCTCACCGACCGGGCCCTGCCCGAACAGGCCCGCGCCTACGCCACCGCCGCGACCGCGCTGATCGAGGCCGACACCGGGCTGCTGGCCGCCGCCCGCGCCCGGCTGGACCACGCGCCGGCCCACCCGGCCGCCGCGTGGGTGGCCCGCGAGGCGGCCTGGCTGGACGGGCAACCCGACCGGGCCGCGCGGATCCCCGCCGACGCCGGGACCGGGCTGCTCGCCGGCCTGCACGCGATCACCGCCCGGTGGGCCGCCTACGACCTGGGCATGCCCGGCAACGCGGCGATCCCGGTCGACCTGCCGGTGGCGGCCCGGCGCACCCTGACGGCGTGGGCCGTCGGGTCCGGGCTGGACACCGCCGCCGACAGCTGGCAGCCGGTCGCCCTGCGCGAGCAGATCCGCTGCCTGATCGCGGCCGGCCTGACCGGCGGCGACCGGGAACAGGCCGTCGCCGCCCTGCTGCGCGCCGAGGAACTCGCCGACACCGCCGGGCTGACCGTGCTGGCCGGCCGGGCCCGCCGGGGACTGCGCCGGCACCAGATCCAGCGCGACAGCCGCAGCCCCCGCTCCGACGGGCGCCTGACCCGCCGCGAACTGGACGTGCTGGGCCTGGTCGCGGCGGGGGAGCCGACCCGCCGTATCGCCGGGCAACTCGGCATCTCCGCCGAGACCGTCGACACCCACATCCGTGCGAGCATGCGCAAACTCGGGGCGCGTACCCGTACCGAGGCAGCGGCACTGGCCTTCGCCACCACCACGGCAGGGCCCGAACCCTTCGACACCAGCGAGGATGGCCGGTGATACGACAGCCCGACGACGCTCCACGCCACGTAGTTGCCACTTCGGCCGAAGCAGACACCGTCCTGCGGCGGCTGGCCCGCGATGGATGGACCGCCCGGGCCGGTTTCGCCCTGCCCGACCCGTCCTGGGACGTCGCCGCCGCCCACCTGATCCTGCACGGCCGGATCGGCGACGACGACCTCGACTCGGCACAGCTGGCCGTCCTCGCCGCGGCCCGCGGCGCCGGAGTCGTGGCCGTCTGCGACCCCGAGTCGGCGGCCGGGCGGGCCCTGATCGACGACCTGTCCCGGCTCGGCCCGGTGCACCGCGGCATCGACGGCTCCGACCAGATCGCCAACCTCATCCCCGAACAGCGGGCGCTGCTGGACCGGCTCGCCGCCGGCGACACCATCGCCGCCGCCGCGGCCGCCGAGTTCCTGTCCCTGCGCACCGCCAACCGCCGCATCGCCGAGGCGAGAGCCCTTTTCGGGGTACGAACCACCCGCGAAGCCGTGCTGGCCTACCTGCGGCAGCGCCAGCGTTCCCCCGAGTGACCGGGCCACCGGTGGTCCGGGCCGCGACCGCCGCCGACACCGCCGGGATCCTGGCGCTGGCCGCCGAGGTCGAACCCTGGTTCGGACCGATGCTGTCCGACCCGGACTTCCACGCGCACCTGCACCGCAACATCGACCGGGGCACCGCCCACGTCACCGGCGACCTGTCCGGGGCCATCCTGACCGGTGGCCGCGTCCCGGCGTACCGCATCGGCTGGCTCGTCGTGGCCGGCCCGGCCCGCGGCCGCGGCATCGGCCGCGCCCTGCTCTCGCACGTCCTCGCCGGTTTCGTCCGGCCCTGCCGGGTCGACGTGGTGACCTTCGGCGCCGACCACCCCGGCGCCGGGTCGCGGGACTTCTACCGGCGGCTCGGCTTCACCGACGGCGACCCGGAACCCGACGGGCCCGACGGCGGCAGCCGCCAGCGGTTCACCCGCTACCTCCAACGGTGTACGACCGGGTGACGCCGCTGGTATGACGCGGCCGGCCGGGCCGTCCTCCTAGCGTCGGGACATCGACCACTGAGGAGGATTCCCGATGCCCGATCGCCGTCATGTCGCGGTGCTGGCCGGCCTGGCCGGATACGTGCTGTGCACCGTCACCGCCGACCTGGTCAATCCGGACTGGAGCCCGGTCGAGACGATGATCAGCCACTATGTGCACGCCCGGGCCGGCTGGCTGATCCCCGCCGCACTGCTGGCCCTGGCCGCGGCGTCAGCCCTGCTCACCCGGCTGGTGGAGCCGGTTGCGCCGCGGGCCGCGCTGGTGCCGCTGCGGATCTGGACGGCCGCGGTGACCGTCGGGGCGGTGTTCCCGGCCGACCCGTACGGCCGGTGGGACCAGCCGCCGACCGTGCCGGGGCTGCTGCACGGACTGGCCGCGCTGACCGCGTTCACCGTCCTGCCGGGTGCGGCGGTGTCACTGACGCTGGCCCGCCGCCCGATCACCCGCCCGGCGGCGGTGCTGGCCGCACTGACCGTGCCGGCGTATCTGCTGCTGCTCGCCGCGTTCGCCGACGTGCAGGACGGGCCGTCGGTGACCGTCGGCGGCTGGGAGAGCCTGATCGGCGCGACCGAGCGCCTGATGCTGTGGATCTACGTGGGGTGGCTGGCCGTCACCGCCGCCGTGATCCGGCCGCCGGCGACCGCCGCGCCGCCGGTGCGGGCCGGGCGGCACTGACCTCACGGGACCGGTACCGGGCGCCGCAGGACGGTGACGGCCCCCAGCTGACGGTGGTAGTTGGCGCCCCAGCACCACAGGCTCTGGTCGGTGCGTACGGCGCAGGTGTGGGCACGGCCGGCGTCGACGGACAGCCAGGTGGCGGTGGACGTGATCGGAACAGGGGTGGCCCGTTTCGTGGTGGTGCCGTCACCGAGCCGGCCGTCGGTGTTGTCGCCCCAGCACCGGATGATCGCGTCGGTCCGCAGCCCGCAGGCGTGCGTCTCGCCGATGGTGACGGCCGTCCAGTCCCGGCCGACCTCGACCGGCGAGATGCTGTCGTCGCCGGTGGTGGCGGCACCGAGCTGGCCGTACCTGTTGTCGCCCCAGCACCACAGGGCACGGCCGGTGGTGATCGCGCAGGTGCTGCTCCAGCCGGCCGCGACAGTGACGGCGGGGGACAGGCGGATCGGGCTGCCGGTGCCGAGCACGCCGCCGGTGGCGTCGCCCCAGCACCACAGTCGGCCCTGCACGCTGCGGCCGCATGTGTGTCTGTCGCCGGTGGTGACCTGCGCCCAGGTGGTGCTGAGAGCGGGCCGGGCCCGCACGGGCACCGGGACGTCGTCGGATGTCCGCCGGCCGTCGCCGAGTTCACCGTAGACGTCGCTGCCCCAGCACCAGACGCCTGCGTCGGCGCGCACGGCGCAGGCGTGCCGGTCGTCGACGGCGAGCCCGGACCACCTGGCCGCACCGCCGAGGCGACGCGGGTGGCCCGGCCGGCCGGGGTCACCGAAGTCCTCGCCCCAGCACCACAGGCTGTCGTCGGTGCGGATCGCGCAGGTGTCGCCTCCGGAGGCGGCGACGGTGCGCCAGCTGCCACCTCCGGCGACCGGGACCGGCTCCTTACGGTCGATGGTGGTGCCGTCGCCGAGGGCCCCGGTGCGGTTGGCGCCCCAGCACCACAGGGTCGCGTCGGCACGCCGCGCGCAGGTGTGCCCGTCACCCGCGGAGACCTGCGCCCAGCGCGCGCCGGCACCGGCCGGAACCGCGGTGGCGCTGAACACGTCCGCCCGGGCCGGGCCGCTGCCGAGTTGCCCCGCCGTGTTGTTTCCCCAGCACCACACGTCGCCGCCGCCGCCCAGAGTGCAGGTGTGCTCCGCCCCGACGGTGATCGTCTTCGCGGTCAGGTCGGTCTGGACCGCGAGCGGCCGGATGGTCTCGGCCGCGCTGCCGTCACCGTCGCCGAGCTGCCCGTACTGGTTGTCTCCCCAGCACCACGGCCGGCCGGTGGTGTCCACCGCACACGCGTGCCCACTGCCGGTCGTCACCGCCGCCCAGTCACGGTCCGTGCCGATGCGCACGGGGCCCGGCCGGGACTCGGTGGTGCCGTCGCCGACTTCACCACCGAGGTTGCGGCCCCAGCACCACAACCCGGCCGCGGTGTCGACGGCACACGTGTACCGCTGGCCGGTGCTGACGGCACGCCACGTCGACCCGGCGCCCACCCGTGCCGGCGTTTCCCGCACCGGTGCCGGGTCCAGATCGCCCCAGCACCAGAGTGTGCCGGGGCCACGCAGCCCGCAGGTGTGACTGGTGCTGACGCTCACCGAGGTCCAGTCCGTGCCGGTGCCGACCTGCCCCTGGGTGTGGGTGTCGGTGCTGCCCCAGCACCAGAGGGTGCCGTCGGCCCGGATCGCGCAGGTCTGCCACGGGTAGGTGCTCACCGACGTCCAGGTGTGGCCGGCCCCGACCGGTACCGGAGAGGTGCGGCCGCCACTGATACCGGGACCGAGCTGACCGAACAGGTTCTCACCCCAGCACCAGAGCGTGCCGTCGGTGCGAATGCCGCACGTGTGGTACTGGCTGGGCGCCACGGACACCCACCGGCCGGCACCGCGGACCAGCACCGGCGCGCCACGGCTGGTGGTGGTGCCGTCGCCGAGCTGGCCGTCGGTGTTGTCGCCCCAGCACCACAGGGACCGGTCGTCACGGATCGCGCAGGTCGTGTAACCGCCGGCGGTCACCGCGATCCACGACGGCACTGCCGCCCGTGCGGGTACCGGCATCAACACCAGCAGGGCGGCGACCAGCACCGTTCGTACGCACCTCATGGTGTGAAGCTATTGGCCGGACGCGGTGGGCGTACCGGAAAAGGACGCAGCCGCGCCCGGGGCCTCGCGCGGGCATGCGATCATTCGAGACCTCATGGAGACCTCACCTGTCTGGCGGGTGCCGCGGCTGTGGCGGCTGCTGCTCGTCGTCGCCCGGATCGTGGTGTTCCCGCTGGCCCGGCTGCGGGTGTCGGGGGGCCTGCCGGCGCAGCTGCGCGGCGGCCCGGTGATCATCGCGACCAACCATGTGAGCCCGTTCGACCCGGTGATCCTCATGGCGGCGTGCCACCGGGCCGGGATCGCGCCGCGGTTCATGGCGACCGGCGGAGTGTTCCGGGCCCCGGTGGTCGGGGCGATCATGCGGCACTGCGGGCACATCCGCGTCGACCGCAACACCGCCCACGTCGCCGACGCGCTGCCGGCCGCGGCGAAAGCCCTGGCGGAGAACTCGGCGGTGCTGGTCTACCCGGAGGGCCGCATCGGGCTGGACCCGTGGATGTGGCCGGAACGCGGCAAGACCGGTGCGGCCCGGATGGCGCAGATGTCCGGGGCGCCGGTGCTGCCGGTCGCCCAGTGGGGCACCCACGCCGTCCTGCCGTGGGAGGCACCCAAGCGTGCCGGGCGGGCCCTGCTGCGGGCGGTACTGACCCGGCCGGTGGTGCAGGTGCGGTTCGCCGACCGGCCGGTCGACCTGACCGCCGCCGGGACCGGCACCCCGGGCGCGCAGGCCATGCACGCCACCCGGCTGATCATGGACGCTATCGACGAGACGCTGACGCCGCTGCGCCGAGACGAGATGCGGATGCCGAAGGTGATCGACGCGTCCCGGCCGCACGACCTGTCCCGGGTCCGGCCGCGTCACGACTGACCAGCGCCTTCTCGAACGCCAGCTGGTTGTACGGGATGTCGCTGTACCCGCCGATGTCGTCGTAACCCGCGGTGCGGTACAGGGCCAGCGCCTCGGTCAGCAGCGGATGGGTACCCAGCCGTACCGTGGTGATCCCGCGGGCCGCGGCGTCCACCTCCAGCCGGCCCAGCAGCTTGCGGCCCAGCCCCAGCCCCCGCGCCTCCGGCGCCACCCACAGGTGCCGGATCTCGGCGACGCCCGGCCCCAGCCGGATCCACAGCCCGCACCCGACCGGCACGCCCTCCTCCAGGGCCAGCAGCTGGGTGCCGGTCACGTCCTGCGGCCGGGTCAGCGTCGAGGCGTCGAAACCCTCCGGGAACATCGCGTCGAGCTCGGCGGCGTACCGGGCCAGGCAGCCCCGCGCCACCGGCGACGACGGCGGCACCCGGTCGACGATCACCGCGGCCGCCCGCAGCACCCGCCGGATCTCCTCCTGCGCACCGATCAGCCGGTCCCGCTGGCCGGCGGTCAGTTCGCCGAGCAGCGCCGCGATCCCGGCGTTGGAGCGGGCCTCCAGGTCGGCGCGTTCCCGCCGGCCGGCGTGGGTCAGTTCGGCGGTGTCGTCGCCCAGGTGCACCAGCTGCTGATCGGCGAGATCACGCAGCTGCCGGTGCAGATAGCCGGGATCCAGGTCCAGCCGGTCCCGCAGCTCACCGAGCCGGCTGACCCCGTCACCGATCTCGAACAGCAGCCGTGCCTGCCCGAACGGCCGGTCCTGCCCCAGGAACCGGTCGGTGAGCATGCCCAGGCGCTGGGTGTAGTAGCGGTTGAAGTCCCGCACCCGCGCGATCTGCTCGACCTCCACTCCGCCGATGCTAGATCGTCACCTGTTCGGAGTCAGACAATTCGCCCCAGCGCGGCTTGCGGAGGAACCGGCGGTAAAACCGGGACGGCCCGGCGCCCGGTGGCCGAGGCTGGGCCGCATGACCCAACGCTTCCTGCTCGCCTGCACCGCAGCCATGATGACCTGCGCTGCCGCCGCCGTCCCGGCCCACGCCGCCGACCCGGCACCGCAGACCCCGACACTCAGCGCCGCCCAGCGCAAGGTCCTCATCGACGCCACCCGCCGGTTCCGTGACGTCGACGAGGCCCTGAAAGCCGGCTACCTGGCCACCGACCTGTGCGTGCCCGGCATGGGCTGGCACTACGTCAACCCGCAGCTGGCCGGCGACGCCGCGATCGACCCCGTCCAGCCCGAAGTGCTGCTCTACGTCCCCGGCCGCGACAACAAGCCCCGCCTGGTCGGCATCGAATACTTCAAAGCCGACGCCGACGGCAAACTCACCACCGACACCGACCGGCCCACCCTGTTCGCCCACGACTTCGACGGCCCGATGAACGGCCACGAGGTCCCGGCCGGCGCCCCGCCCATGCCGGTCCACTACGACCTGCACGTGTGGCTCTACCTCACCAACCCGGCCGGGCAACTGGCCAGCGAGAACCCCCGCGTCATCTGCCCATGAGCACATCCAGGTCCCGTTCGGCATACAGCCGGTGCTCCCACTCCTCCCACACCACCGCACCCAGGCAGCGCCGCACCGCGAAACTCCGCGACTCCGGATAGCCCGGCTCGGTCACCGGCACCGTCTCCGACGCGAGCTGCTCATCGGTCAGACCCGCGAACACCTCCCGCACCCCGGCCACCCGGTCGGCGCGCACCGCCAGGATCTCCTCCAGCGACGGCCGCGCCGACCGGTCCCGCGGCACCCCACCGGTCAGCTCGATCTCGTCGTGCGGCAGATCCCACGGATGCCACGGCGACGGATCACCCTGCACCGCCCGCCGCACCCACGCGTCGGTCGCGAAATTCAGATGCCGCAACGTCTCCACGAACGACCACTCACCGTCGACCCGCTCGTGGACCAGCTCCGCATCCAGCTGCCGCGCCCGCTGCACGGTGCCGGCCCACAGCCGCTCCAGAATCGCCCACGCCTGCCGGAACCCGTCGGCATCCGCCGGGCGCATCTTCGCCCGATCCGGATGACGCCGGTTCAGCTCCGCCTCCACCAGCGGCCCCACGTCCACCCCGTTGAGCCGCACATCACGCAGCACCCCGCTGATGTCGACGCCGTCCAGCCACCCGTCGGTGATCTTCAACCCGGACAGGTCCACCGCATGCATCCGCGCCCCGCGCAACGACACCCTCCGGAAACTCGCCCCGGACAGATCCTGATCGTGAAAGGTGTGATCGGTCACCAGCACAGCCTGCCGTCTCGCCGCCACCACGTCGAGTGGTTACTGTCGGAGACGGCCCGTGACCACGGCGCCCCGGACGAGTTGCGCGTCGTACCCGGCCTGACAAGACGACCGCCCCCGAGGTGACCCGTCATGGCCTGGCTCGTTCTCATCATCTCCGGCCTGCTCGAGACCGTCTGGGCGATCGCCCTCGACCGCAGCGCAGGCTTCACCCGACCCGTCCCGACCGCCGTCTTCGGCGTCGCCGTCGTCCTGAGCATGGGCGGCCTCGGCTACGCCCTGCGCACCATCCCGGTCGGCACCGGATACGCCGTCTGGGTCGGCATCGGCGCCGTCGGCACCGCCCTGGTCGGCATGATCGCCCTCAACGAACCGGCGAACCTGCCCCGCATCATCTGCCTGCTCCTGGTCATCGCCGGAGTCGCCGGGCTCAAATACTTCCACTGAGCCCGGCCACCCCGCCCGCGTCAGCCCGCCTCGCCCAACTCGGCCAGGCGGGCCTCCACCTCGGCCAGCTCGGCCCGTAACCGCTGCGCCTGCTGCTCCGCCTCGGCCCGCTCCGCCGCCATGATCTGCTCGACCGCCTCCTGCACCCCCGGCATGTCGACCAGCGACACCATCCGCAACGCCTCCGCCGGACGAATCACATAAGGCCGGGCCAGCGCCTTCGCCCCCTGATTGGCCGCGATCGTCCACTCACCGTCACCGTAGGCCAGCGTCACCGTCAACGACGGGCCCGGCTTCGCCTTCACCGGACGCGCCGCCTTACGCGCAGCCGCCACCGGCACCTCCTCCTCACTGCTCTTACGCGGCGCCGGCGGCTTCACCGGCAACGGCTTGTCGATCAGGAACTCCGGACCCGACAACACCGGCTCCACCACCACGGGCGCCACCTTCCTGGGCACCGGACCCTTCGGCGCGATCCGCAGGTCACCGGGGGAGAAGGGCAACTCGTCACGCCCGAACTTCACCACCACCCACTCGTCGGACACCGCCGGATCCTCCAGCGCCACCACCTGCCCGATCTGCCCGGAGATCTGCCCCGCCGACTCGGTGAACTGCACCCGCGGCTTACGCCCGGCCGCCAGCGCCTCCCGGAACTGCTCCAGATCCTCCGCGGACAGCCCACCGGACCGAACCTCTGCCGCCGTCATCACCACACCACCTCTTCGTACGCCTGTATGAGAGCCGGTTCTTTCTACCAGCCCCCACCGACAACAACCGCACACCACACCGAAGTGATCATGAAGGGAACGGCGAACGACCCGTCACGCAATACTCCCGGCCCAGCGGATCCCGCAACGTCGTCCAATCACCCGGCACCCGCCGCACCACACTCGCACCCAACGCCACATGCCGCTCCACCTCGGCATCCACGTCCACACACGCGAAATCCACATGCACCCCCGCCCGCCCCGACCCGATCCGCTGCAACAACAACCGAACCGCCACACCGGCCGGCCGCTCCAGATACGCGAACTCCGGCAGACCCGTCTCCCGCAACGCCCACCCCGTCACCGCCACCCAGAACCCGGCCTCCCGCGCGAACACCCCCACCGGAACATCCAGACACACCTGATCCACCACACTCGTCACCGCCGCCGGCCGGACCCGCTCGCCCTGCCACGACACCAGGCAGAACACGATCCCCGCCGGCGACCGCAACACCACCACGTCACCCAGATCAGCCACCGGATCCGCACCCAACCCGGCCAGCCGACGCGCCTCCACCGCGATGTCATCCACATGCAGATCCAGATGCGCCCGCGCCGGACCCTCACCCACCACCTGCACCCGCAGACACGCATCCCCGACCGGCGGCACCAGCGTCGCGAACGTCCCCCCAGCCCGCCGCGACGACAACGACCACCCCGTCACCGCCTCCCAGAACGGCTCCGCCTCCCGCGACGGCGAATCCAGAAACCCCGTCACCCACCGCACCGTCACGACAGCACCCGGCCCGTCCGCAGCGCCGCCGCCACATCCACACGCCCGAAACCCTCAGCCATCAGCGCCGCCTCCTCCCAGCCGTACTCCACCGCATGAAACGACACCTCCCACCGCCCGGACACGTCATCAACGACCGCGAACCGCGCATGCGGCGAACCCGCCTCCATCCGATGCGGAAACGGCACGTCATCGTCATACGCAGGCCAACCCACACTCCCCGGATTCACCACCAACCGCCCGCCCGGCAGCCGCACCGACCCCGGCAGATGCGTATGACCACACAACAGCAGATCAAAGCCGGACACATCCCCGAGCCGCTCCACCACCTCACCCACCGTGGCGTCACGCACCCCCGACGGCTCCACCGTGTGCAGCAGATACTGCAGGTCGTCGGACGGCGTACCGTGGAAGGCCAACACCCCAGCCACCGGCGACAAGGTCCCGGGAAGCGACCGCAACCAGGCAAAATGCCGCTCCGAAAGCGCCTCTTTGGTCACCCGGTCGGCCATCCCGATCCGCTCCGGCCCGAACGTCAGCACCTGCCGCTCATGATTGCCCGCCACCGTCGCCAACCCCGCGGCCATCAACCGGTCCGCCGTCGCCGCGGGCTGAACATAACCGGACAGCAGATCCCCGAGATTGACCGTCAGATCGACCCCCTCGGCACCGATCGCCGCCAGGACGGCCTCCAACGCCGGCAGATTGCCGTGCACATCCGAGATCACCGCGATACGCATCGCGCCATTACACCGGGAAGCCGTTCTGAAAAGCGAGCCGCTCATCCGCGCCCGCCGCCAAACCCGCCAGACAATCATCCAGCGACACGAACGCCTCCCACAACGCCAACCCCGACGCCACCGCGATCCGCCCGACCAGCAACCGCTCCAGATCCTCGACCCGCTTCGCCTTCCACACCTTGTCGGCGACACTGACCAGCAGATCCTCCACCGTCACACCGTCAGCGGCCCACGACCCGTGCGTCCCCGCGAACCGCGCCAGCCGCTCCGGAACACCCCGCGCCAGCAGCAACTCCCGCCACGGCCCACCAGACCCGTTCATCGCACGATCGATCACAAACCCGCGATGGTACGGACACCCGCCCCCCGCCGTGACCCCAGCAGCCGCGACCCCGCCACACACGCCCACACCATCAGCGGGAACACCGCAACCCGCTCCACCGCCCCGACCCCGACCCCGAGCCCGTCCTGCCGCATGAACAGCACCGTCGCCACCAACCCCGCCACACCCAGACCCGACGTAGCCCAGCCCGCCCACCCCGGAATCCGCCGCCCCGCCAGCACCAGCCCCGCATTCCCGCACACGAACACCAGCACCGCCCCGTACACATGCCAGTTCTCATTCACATCCGCCGGAAACACCCCGGCCAGCCCCAACCCGCCGGCCCCCAGCGCCATCAACCACCACGCACCCTTACCGACCGCCCCGAGCTCCCGGGTCAGCATCAGCCCCGCCAGCAACAGAACCGCCGTCACGACGAGGCCCACGTTCATCGCGACATGCCACGGGGAGCAGACATACCGGGGCCGTGACTCGTCCCAGACACCGCACCCGACATTCCCCAGATCACTGACGTTGTGAAAGGCCCAGCTGAACCCCGGATCCGCCCACGCCAGCCCGACAACCACATTCACCAGCACGAACAGCGGCGCCGCCACCACCCAGCACACCGCACCCCACGAAATCCGCATACCGCCGAGTACACCAACGAGCACCGGTAACCGGCACTACCAGTAGCCCGCGTCCGCGGGGTATGGCTACCTATACGCGGGCAACGCGGATACCGGGCGGAACCTGACCGTCCCGCAGCCGCACGTGGCGGGGGATGCTCAGAGTGACCGCCCTGCCCGCCAGCGGTGACAGGTCATAGTCGGATACCGAGGCCCCCAACTGCAGCGTGTGAAGTCTCGGCAACCCGGCAAGCGGGGTGATGTCGAATACGTCGGTCTCGCTGATCAGCGAGACCCATCCCAGCTCCTGCAGGGCGGCCAGAGGACGCAGATCAAGTACCTGGGATTCGTCGATCGTGAAGGCACTGAGGTTCCGCAGGCGGGCGATCTCTTCCAGATCGGTCAGCCAAGGGCACCTGTCCAGATAGAGGTACTGCAGCTCCGGGTGGCTGCCGAGCTGGTCGACAAGCCCCGTTATGCCACCAATCGGCTCAACCGAATTGGTCAACCCGAACACCTCCAGCTGCCGGAGCGGCGACAGCCATTCCGGATCCAATTCTGGACAGTTCCACATCGACAACGAGCGAAGCTTGGATCCCTCGAAGAAGACATCCGCCCCGATCCCATAGTCGTCGAGGATCAAATGCGTCAGACGGGGAAGGCGGGGGAGAGGGGCCACCCGGCCAGCAAATCCGTTCCAGATGGTCAACCACTCCAGCCCCGGCAGCACCTCAAGCTCCCGCAAATCCTGATCCTTGTCCAGGTGGTTCACCGTGAGCCGGCGAAGACTGTCACCGTGACCAGCCAGATCCCGGAACCCACCGATGAACCCGCCGGAAAGCGTGAGCTCATACAAACCCGGCACGTCAGCGAATAACGCCAGATCCACCTTCTGGCGCAAACTGACTGATGTCCGGACCGTATGCTGCAGCCGACCCAGGAAGGGAATACAGCTCGAACTATTGACCAGAATTTCGCCATTATCGAGTGGCGCCTCGGCCAGAATCTGATCGGCATAATCGGCAGGATCGAAGTACTCCCAGGCAGCCGCAAGCTGCCGCTGGACACGGGAGCGCGGATCCTTCGCATAACCGGCCAGCACCGCCATCGCCTGCGGCCCGTTGACCAACGCGGCCGACGCCACCACCGCAGTAGCGCGCGCCTCGGACAGGCCACTCAGATCCGAAGGCAACTGCGCCAGCAGCGGCTCACCCACCGCGGCGACCGACCGCGCCTCCGCCAACGTCCGCGGCATCAACTCACGCAGAAAGCCATGAATCCGCGCCAACACCACCGGATCCACCCACGACGCCGTCTCCAGACAGGCCGCCGCCAGCAACCGCAACTTCCTCGCATGCTGCGGCAACTCATCAGCCCGATCCAGCAGCCCGGCAAACAACTCCCGGCACACCGGCTGATTCGCATGACCGGCAGCCAGAATGACCGTCTCCCGCCAGGTGTCCAGATGCGCCCGTTCCACCAACGCACCCGCGTTGCCGCGATACGCCGCCTCCCGAGCCGCCAGATACTCCTGGAACGTCCGGTGCACGAAATCCACCCGCCCCGGCACCGGCTCACGGAACACGCCACTGCGCTCGATCACGTGATCGAGAACCTCACCGGCGGGCGCCTCGATGTGCCGGATCGACGCCAACCGCGCCCCGAACAACTCCACCGCCCGCTCCCGCGGCAACTCCGTACGCCCGTTCAACGTCATCCACCAGGCGGTCTCCTGCAACACCTGCAACTGGTCATCGGCCGTCAGATCCGGCAGCGGATTGTGCACCCCACGCTTGTCGTCCCGACTGAACAGCAGCATGTCCACCGCAGCCTGATAGATATCCATCCGCTTACGGGGAAGATTGCTGTCCCGATCCAGATTCAGGGCACACAGCATCGCGCACAACAGGGGACTGCCGGCCAGATTCTGCAGATGCGCACTACCATCCAGCTGCGCCAGCAACCGCTGCTCATAACCCGGCAACCGATGCGGCTCACACGGCAGATCATCCGCCCGGCCCACCGCATCATGCCAATGCCGGATCAACGCCTTGATATCCGCCGGACTCATCCGCTCCAAGAAGACCGAAGCGAACCCCTCCGCACCCAACCACGACCCCGACGCCGCCGCCGGGCGCGTCGTCACCACCACCCGCAGATCCGGATACTCCCGCAACAGATCCTGCAACCAGACCCGCACCTCACGCCGCTGACCAGCCGGAACCTCATCCACCCCGTCGACCAGCAGAATCGCCCCAACCTGCAACTGCCGATGCACCCACAACGCCGGCGCCTGCCCGGCAATGGTCCCCGCCAGCCGATCCAGGAACTCCTCGGGCGGCGGCAACGCCTGCTTCACATAATCACGAAGACGAACCCGGAAAGGCGTCCGCCCGTTCCACGACTCCAACGCTCCCGTGAACCGCTGCCGCGCCGCCGTCACCGCCACCCACTGCAACAACGTCGTCTTGCCCGACCCCGCCTCGCCGCGCAACAGGATCCGATCAGCACTCCCGAGAGCCTGCTCCGCCCGTACCGAAGTGCTCTCCCCACCATGCTCCTGCCGGAACCGTCCCGGCTTCCACCGGAACCCCCGCCGCACCGCACGCCCACCCGCCTCGGTCACCGACAGACTGATATAGGCGATGCTCAGCTTCGTCTGCAGCCGATACCGGCGCACATCGACCCCGAACAGCTCCAGCACATCCAGCTTGTCCGCCACATGTGCCAGATACCGCCGCCGGAACTCATCATCGAACCGATCACCGGCCGGCGCATCCAGACTCGCCATCGGCACCCGGTCCAGCACCTGCGCCCACGCACCCGCCACCGCAGTCAACCGCTCCAGCGTCTGCACCCCGACCCGCGCCTGGAACGGACCCAGCTGCACCAGCAACTGGGTCAGACAGACGCAACTCTCATTCAGCACCCGCTGATAAAGGTGGACCGCACCCTCACTCAGCCCGGCCCTCTCAGGAACGTCCGCAAGCTCCCGCCGCAACCGCCGCGCCATCAACGCCGCATCCACATCGTCAGCGAAGATCGCCCGATCCGACAGATCCGCATCCCGCAGCGTCTCACTCACCGCCGCCAGCGCCGCGAGCACCTCATTCTCCGGCAGGCCGCCATCACGCTGGTTTATCAGCGGCTCCAACCGCTGATAAACCACATCCACGATGTCATCGACACGCCGTCGCGCACCCCGCACGCCCATGTCATCCAGAATCCCGGTGCCGATCAAATCGGCCAGCGACGTCTCCCGCTCCCGCTTGGACCGCCGCCGACCCAACCACCACACACCGGCTTTCGAAACCAGCGAACTCGCCGTCCGCAGCAGCGCCGTCTCGATCGGACCCAACGTAGCCCCCTCGTCACCCGCAGGTCACCAACCTACGAGGGGGAGTGGCTCACCTCAACCCACCGACCACCCCGACACCGCCGCCCACTCCTCAGCCACCACCGCCACCAGATCCACCACCGGATCCTTCACATCCGTATACACACCCACATCACCCGACACCGCCTCCGCCAACGCCACCTTGAACGCCGCATACGCCGGAACCGCACCCGGATGCGCCCGGAACCAATCCCGGAACAACAACGCCAACCGCTCGTTCGGCGAACCCACCAAACGACAATGCAGATTCACCGGCTCCGAACCCCGCCGATTCCAATACCGCTTCACCCACAACTCCGGCCCATCCCCACAACCAGCCGGAACATGGTCACGCTCATACGGCCGCCGAACAAACCCCAACCCCGCCAACGGCCCATCGAAAACAGCCGCCGCCACCTCCAGATCCACCACACTCACCTGCACATCGAAAACCGGCTTCGCCGCCATCCCCGGCACCGCCGTACTCCCGATGTGCTCCACCCGCACCGCCAACGGCCCCAACACCGACCGCAAACCCTCCACCAACTCCACACCACGACCCGCCCACCCCGGATCAGGCAGAGAAACCAACAACCCCAAACCCCCTTTTCCCTTGGTACGGCCACCCGCCCCCAACCCACGCAAGAGGCATCCACACCCCACCAGGTGGGGGAGCAGTCACGGGGGAAGCAGCCCTCACTCGTACCGATACCGCAACGCATCCGCCTCGTTCTGCTCGATCTCGGCGATCGTCAACTCCGGCATCCGCAACTGCGCCAACGTCACCTCCGCCGACGACGGCTGCACATCATCACCCAGCCACTGCTCCGGCTTCCACACCGCACCACGAAGAAACGACTTCGGACAATGCGGATACACCTCCTCGATCCCCACCACCAGCGCACTCACCGGCGCCTTACCCACCGCCGTCAACCCCGCCAGCAGATCCGCACGCGTCGACACACACGCCCGCCCATTCAACCGCAACGTCGTCGCCCGCCCCGGAATCACGAACATCAACCCCACCCGCCCGGTAGCCACCACGTTCTGCAACGTGTCCAGCCGTTTGTTTCCGGTAGCGTCAGGAATCACCACCGTCCGCGAATCCAGCACCGACACGAACCCGGCCGGCCCACCCCGAGGCGACACATCACAGTGCCCCTCCGCATCCACGCTCGCGATCAGCACCAGCGACGCACACTCCACCAGCCGCCGTGTCTGCTCCGTCAGCTCACCCATCTGCTTGCGCAGCGCCGCCGGCCCCGGCATGTCATAGACCCGCCGCAACGCCCCGACATCGGACACAGCATCGGACCGCAACTCCTCGAACGCACCGGTGACCACTTCAGCATCCATCCACCGACCCTATGCGACGCCGCACGAAGCTCCGATTAGTACACATGTGCGATGATTCTCGGCATCGCGAAAAACCGCACCCGTACTAGCCGGTAACTTCTGAGCCGAACACGCTGAATCGGCGCACACAGGGGCTATGAGCTGCCTAAATGCAGCCAGAGCGGTCAATCTCCGTCGATGATCAAGATCATCATGGGCGGCCCAGGGGAGAGGGGCGCCAAATCTGGAATCCCAGGGGAGAAGGCGTTCCGTTTCGCCGCGCGGCAAAATCGCGTCCCGCCGCGCCCGCCCCAACATGACTGGCGGCAGTGATCCCATGGCGGGGCAGAGGTTCAACGCCGAAATCGCGACACGATGGCTTCAGGAGAACTCGGCAAGGCCGAGCCTGTTCCGGCAACTGCCGCCGGTCCGAACAGGCTCGCGCATCCTCGCGGAAGCAACCACACATCCGGCACGTGGGCCCCTTCGGATCTGACAGCTTCGCGCACCCTGGCGGCAGCCGCCCGGCACGTGACCCCTCCGAGAGGCTGCAGCGCCTGATAATTCCTGGGTCGATAATCTACATTATGTCAACTACCCTGGATGAGGGCCTCCCCGGAAGGGGCTGAAGGCGCGGCTGTTGTCCGTGTACAACCGATGGCTGAGGCGCCATGCGCGCGTGGCCACGTCAAATCAGCGATGGTGCGGTGCGCCCTCATCCAGCGCTGCCGGCCGGCCCGTGACAGCCGGAGAAGACCCCGGCCGCCGACTTCGCCGATCTTGAGCTGTTTGCCACCGTGGGCGGTGGTGAATCGACCAAGATCGGGCGCTGGGAAGCCGACGGACCCGATACTCCCCGGGCCCTGGCAGGTGTCTCCCCGCGGAGTGCACGGTTGCGCCCTCCGGCCGTGGGACGAGAGGTGCCCGCGTGCACCTCTGCCTCGGTGTGGGCCTGCTGTGGTGGCCCTGGCGGCGGTGCCGGTCGGTCCTGCCCTGGCGGCGCGATTGCCGGTTCGCGGGATACGGACTATTAGTATGTAACAGGCATTTTGCCGACTGATCATCGGCTGACCAGGACAAACGTCTCAGATGCGTGCATAATATGCCTTATGCATGCTGCGTCAATGGCTGAGCTGATCGACGAATTCCTGGCGGCGCGGGCCACTCGTAAACCCTCGGTGCACACGCTTGCGGCGTACCGTCGCGATCTGCATCTGGTGGTGCAGCTGGTGGAACCCGCGCCGGTGACGGTGAGTGACCTATCCCCTCGCGTTTTGCGGAGCGCTTTTGCGCGTTTTGCCGGGTCCCGCTCCCCCGCGAGTGTGTCGCGGGCCTGGTCGTCGTGGAATGCGTTCTTCACGTTTCTGGTCACTGAGCAGGTGATTCCGGGTAATCCGATGTCGGTGGTGGACAAGCCGCGGACATCGGCGCTGGTGCCCAAGCCGTTGCGGGGTGAGGACACTCCGGAGGTGTTGTTGCGGGCGGTGAGTACTGCGGATGATTCGCAGCGTGATCCGTGGCCGGAGCGGGATGTGGTGGTGCTGGCGCTGGCGTTGTGTGCGGGTCTGCGGTTGTCGGAGATGTTGGCGTTGCGGGTGGGGTCGGTGAGTGGCCGGCCGGGTGAGCGCCGGGTGGAGGTCGCGGGTAAGGGTGGGCGGCCGCGGGTGGTGCCGATCGAGGCGGGGCTGGATGCGGCGGTGGTGCGGTATCTGGAGAGTCGGCGGGTGCGGTTCGGGCGGGTGGGTGCGACCGCTCCTCTGCTGGTGGATCGGCGTGGGGTGGCGTTGCAGCGGGGTGGTTTGCAGTATCTGGTGCGGTCCTGTTATCGGCGGGCGGGTGTGGGTGATCGGGTGCCGCGGGGTGCGCAGTTGCATGCGTTGCGGCATACGTTCGCGACGCGGTTGGCGGAGGACGGGGCGAATGCGTCGGAGATCATGCGGTTGCTGGGGCATGCGTCGTTGGCGACGTCGCAGTCGTATATCGAGGTGACGGCGGAGCAGCAGCGGGCGGCGGTTCAGGCTAATCGGACGAATCGGGTGTTGAGTGAGTTGGGGTGACAGTGGTTCTGCCAGAATCCCGGGGTATGAGTGAGGAGAAGTTCAGCCGGCGGTCGCTGTTCGGGCGGGTGCTGCTGGTGGCCGGCGGGGTGGCGACGTTGACGACGTTGACCGGCTGTCCGGGTGGCGACCAGGACGACGACGATGACGATGGCGGAGACGACGACGATTGAGTTCGGATTCGGGTACTGATGACGGCCACTCCCCTGCCGCGGGTGTGGCCGTTCTCGTTGGGTGACTTTGGTTATCGACTTTCGCCAGATGTGGCTGCTGTGCCGGGCCGGGCAGGCTGTCCGGTATGCGGGTGGTGGCGTTGTGGGTGCTGGCGACGTGGTGTGCCGAGTGCGTGTGGGGTGGTTTCACGGTCGTCGACTATCCGGTGGTGCTGCTGTTCCTGGGGCCGTTGTATGGGAGCGTCGCGGTGCTGATCCGGGAGGTGGCGCGGCGTCGTGGTGGTGGCTGGCCGGTGATGGTGCTGCTGGCGGTGGCGTCCGGGTTGGTGCAGGCCGGGCTGGTGGATCAGAGTCTGTTCGATCGGTCGGCGCTGGAGGGCACGGGGTTCGCGGAGGCGGGCCGGGAGGCTGCGGCGACGTGGGTGCCGGCGCTGGGGTTCAGTGCGGGGCAGTTGTTCGAGTTCGTGAGCGGTCATGTGTGGTGGAGCGTCTGTGCGCCGATCGCGGTGGTGGAGGCGTGGTCGGCGCCGGAGGTGCGGCGGGTGTCGTGGCGGGGTGTGGCCGGCCTGGTGGTGCTTTATGTGCTGGCGAGTCTGGTGAACTGGTCTGATTCGGGCCGGGTGGTGTCGGGGTCGCAGGTCGCGGCGGTGCTGGTGGTCGTGGCGGGTCTGGTGGCGGCCGCGTCCTGGTGGCGGCCCTCTCCCCCGGCCGTCACGAGCGACCATGGGCGGGGCCGGGGTGGGGTGCCCGCGCTGTGGCTGGGTGTGGTGGTGCTGGCCGCTCATGTGGGTTCGTGGTTTTACGGGAGCGGCTGGGCCGGGCTGGGGCTGAGGGTGGTGACGGTGCTGGTGGTGGGTGTTCTGGTGGTGCGGTGGGCGGTGTCGGAGCGGCATGTGCTGGCCGGGTGGGGTGCGGGGTTGGTGGCGGGGGCCGGGGTGGCGTTTCTGGCGCCGCCGTATGCGGCGGCGGCGTCGTGGCTGATGGTGGTCAGTGACGTGTTCGGGGCGGTGCTGGTGGGGGTGCTGCTGTGGGGTCGATGGTCGCGGTCGAGCCCGGTGCCCGCTGGTCTGCCGGGAGGAGGGCCTCGGTGCCGGCGGTGACGGCGTGGGTGCCGCCGGACGGTGGTGTCGTCTGCGGTTGAGGTCGGTGTTATTGGGGCGACAGGGGGTGGGGGCGTCGGGATACTGGCGCGGTGAATCAGGAGTCTTCCTCTCAGGCTGTGCCGCATACGGTGTCGTCGCTGGCTGCTGATCTGCGGCGGCTGGGGCTGGCCGCGGGTGACGTGGTGATGGTGCATTCGGCGTTGCGGTCGGTCGGGTTCGTGGTGGGGCATGTGCAGGCTGTGGTGCTGGCGTTGCTGGAGGTGCTGGGGCCGGAGGGGACGCTGGTGGTGCCGACGCATACGGCGTACAACTCGGATCCGGCGGGGTGGAGTAATCCGCCGGTGCCGGAGGCGTGGTGGCCGGTGATCCGGGCGGAGAATCCGGGTTTTGATCGGGTGTTGTCGCCGAGCCGGTGGGTGGGTGTGTTGCCGGAGAGTGTGCGGACGTGGCCGGGTGCGGTGCGTAGTGGGCATCCGCAGGTGTCGTGTGCGGCGGTGGGTGCGCGGGCGGCGGAGATCGTGGCGGATCATCCGGTGGAGGATGAGCTGGGTGACGGGTCGCCGTTGGGGGCGGTGTACCGGTTGGACGGCAAGGTGTTGCTGATCGGGTGCGGGCATGGCAACAACACGTCGATGCATCTGTCGGAGACGCGGCAGGAGCGGCCGAAGATGGATGTGAACGGTGCGGCGTTGCGGGATGCGGATGGTTCGGCGCGGTGGGTGACGTGGTCGGCGCCGGCCAGTGATTCGTCGGATTTCGAGGAGATCGGTGCGGCGTTCGATGCGGTGGGGCCGGTGTCGGTGGGGTTGGTCGGTGGGGCGGTGTCGCGGTTGATGTCGCAGCGTGCGGTGGTGGATTTCGCGACGGGGTGGATCCGGGACCATCGGGTGGTGTAGTGGCCGGTGGGTGTGGTGGTGGGCGGCGTTAGGGTGCGGCTCATGCGTGTTCCCGATTGGATCGACGAGACTCGGATTTCGTACGACGCGGTGGCCGGTAGTTATGCGGACATGTTGCGGGGCCGGCTGGCGGAGGAGCCTTTTCAGCGCGGGATTCTGGGGTTGTTCGCCGAGTTGGTGCGTGGTGGTGGTCCGGTGGCTGATGTGGGGTGTGGTTCGGGGCGGATCACGGGTTTCCTGGCCGGTGTGGGGCTGGAGGTGTTCGGGATCGATCTGTCGCCGGTGATGGTGGAGGTGGCGCGGCGGGATCTGCCGGGGTTGCGGTTCGAGGTGGGGTCGATGACGGCGCTGGATCTGGCGGATGGGTCGCTGGGTGGGGTGTTGGCGTGGTTCTCGTTGATTCATGTGCCAGATGGCGAGGTGCCGGGGGTGTTGGCGGAGTTCCGGCGGGTGTTGCGTCCGGGTGGGGTGGTGTTGATCGGGTTTCATGCCGGTGCGGGGGTGCGGCATCTGACCGAGGGTTATGGGGGTCATCCGATGAATGTGTATGTGCATCGGCGGTCGGCGGCGCAGGTGGCGGGCTGGTTGGGTGAGGCGGGTTTCACGGTGGAGGGTGAGCTGGTGCACCGGCCGGATCCGAAGACCGAGGGTGCGTTCGTGTTCGCCCGTCGTTGACGCAAAAGGGCCGCTCCCGGTTGGGGAGCGGCCCTTTGTGGTGCGGGTCAGGCGAGGTTGAGCTGGACCTCGACGTTGCCGCGGGTGGCGTTGGAGTAGGGGCAGAGCTGGTGGGCGGCGTCGAGGACGGCTTTGGCGGTGGTCTCGTCGAGGCCGGGGAGTTCGGCTTCGATGGTGACGGAGAGGCCGAAGCCGCCGGTGGGCAGGGGGCCGATGCCGACGTCGACGGTGATGGCGGTGTCTTCGAGGGTGACCTTCTGGGCGGAGGCGACGCGCTTGAGGGCGCTGTGGAAGCAGGCGGCGTACCCGGCGGCGAAGAGTTGTTCGGGGTTGGTGAGGGCGCCGCCGGCGCCGCCGAGTTCCTTGGGGATGGCGAGGTCGAAGTCGAGGACGCCGTCGCTGGAGCGGACGTGGCCGTTGCGGCCGTCGCCGGTTGCGGTGGCAGAGGCGGTGTAGAGGGTGCTCATGTGGGGTTTCCTCCGGGAGGGGTCGGTGCTGGGCCGCTGTTGGCGCGGTGCAGCAGGGTGTGGAGTTGGTGGAGTTCGTCGGTGGTGAGGCCGGTGGCGCAGGCGAGGGCGTGGCTGAGGTCGCCGATGTCGGTTTGCAGGCGGGTGCCGGTCTCGGTGGGGTGGATCCAGACGGTGCGTTCGTCGTGGGTGGCGCGTTGTCGTTGGATGTGGCCCTGGGTTTCGAGTCGTTTGAGCAGGGGGCTGAGGGTGCCGGAGTCGAGGCGCAGGGTGCGTCCGAGGTCACGGATAGTGGTGGGGCCGTCGTGCCAGAGGATGCGCATGACGAGGTATTGGGGGTAGGTGAGGCCGTGGGGGTCGAGGTGTGGCCGGTAGAGCGAGGTCATCGCGCGGCTGGCGGCGTAGAGCTGGAAGCAGATCATCCGGTCCAGGGCGGTGCTTTCTCGCATGGCCAGAACAGTAGTGCGCAATTTAGTTGTGCACAACTGATTGGTGCCGCAGGTCACCACGTTGTGTGATCATGCGGCCATGGCGTCCATCCGCTTCCTGAAGCTCTCCCCCGCCACGCTGACCGCGCTCGTCGCCGGCGATCTCGACGCCGCGAGCGCTGCCGCCGGGTTCCGGCTGACCCCGTTCCTCGTCGAGGAGAACTGGCTGTGGGAGGTACGCCTCGACGACATCGGCCGCGACCCGGAGGCCGCCGACTGGATCGCCGCGGCGGTGATAGCCGAACCCGAAGGAGTGATCGTCGGCCACGGCGGGTTCCACGGGCCGCCGGACGCCGACGGGGTCGTCGAGGTCGCCTACACGGTGGCGCCGGAACACCGGCTGCGCGGCTACGCCAAGGCGATGCTCGCCGCGCTGCTGGCACGCGCAGACGCCGAACCCCGCGTCACCGCCGTTCGCGCCAGTATCCGTCCGGACAACATCGGCTCGAAGAGGGTGATCGCGGGGTTCGGCTTCCGCAAGATCGGTGAACAGTGGGATCCCGAGGACGGGCTGGAGGACGTCTACCTGCGTGCTGCCGCCGGCTGAGCGCGACGTCAGGCGGCGGCGGCCAGGCGCTGGCCGTGCACGTCGGTGACCGACAGGCGGGTGCTCATGGTGGACCGGGCGGCGATCTGCGCGGCGTAGGCGGCCCGCCGCCGGGCCACGCAGCCGTCCTTGGCCACCGGTGCCTTCTTCTGCTCCATGTGGGTGTTGAGGCCGTCGCGCAGCAGCGCCAGCGCCTCGGTGCGCAGCTGGGAGACCCGCGACTCGGTGACACCGAGTTCCGCGGCGACCTCCGACAGCGGCCGCTCCTGCAGGAACGAGGCCTCCACGACGTAGCGCAGCCGCTCGGGCAGCACCCCGACGGCGTCATGCAGGTAGCCGAGGCGCTCGCGGTGCAGCAGCATCTCCTCGGGGTTCATCGCGGACTCGGTGACCATGTCCTCGGCCGTGCCGGCCGCGAAGCCCTGCAGCGACAGCACCGCGGCGCGCTGCACGTCGTCGTCGACGCTGGACAGCTCGTTGACGGCGACACCGAGCAGCTCGGCGAGCTCCTCCGGGGTCGGGGTGCGGCCCAGCTGGCGGGTCAGCTCCTCGCGGGCCACGTCGGCGCGGCGGGCGCGGGCCCGCACCGAGCGGCTGGCCCAGTCCATGCTGCGCAGCTCGTCGAGCAGGGCTCCGCGGACCCGGACGGCCGCGAACCGGCCGAACGGGATGCCGCGTTCCGGGTCGTAGGCTTGCGCGGCGGTCACCAGCGCGGCGTAACCGGCCGAGGCGAGGTCGTCGCGGTGCACGTGCGGCGGCACCTTGAAGAGCATCTCGCGGACCATGTGACCGACCAGTGCCATGTTGTCGCGGATGAGCTCCTCCTGAGCCCGGCTGACAACGGCGGGGCTGGCGGCCTGAGACTGTGCAATGGCGGTCATTTCGATTCCCCCTGTGTCGGCTGACCGGCTGGCAGGGGGAACTTTTCGCGGCTACGGGTGCAACCATCGGGCACTCTCGGTTGCTGCTTGGTTGCACCGGGAAATTTCCCTCAAGTGTGATCAGGGGGCCGGCGGGCCCTCCTGGGGGCCGGTCAGCACGGTCTGCTCGACGGCGGCCTTGTGCAGATCCAGCGGGCCGCCCTCGGGCTCCTGCTCCTCCAGCAGCGCGAGGAGCACGTGGCCGGTGCCGACCCGCTCGTGGCCCAGGCGCAGCGCCTGCCGGAAGCTGAGCTCAAGGGCCTTGCGGGCGTGGGTGTCGAACGGGATCAGCGGTGCCGGCTCGGTCTCGCCGGGCAGGGCGGTGGCCGCGGTGCGGACCTGCTCGAGCGTGCGGCCCTGGGCCAGAACGGCCTGCGCGGCGAGCCCGTCGGCCTGATCGAGCAGGCCCAGCACGAGGTGGCCGGGGGTGATCTCGGGGTGCCGCAGGCGGGCGGCGTGGGCCATCGAGGCGACCACCGCGGCGCGGGCCAGGTCCGAGTAGCGGCTGAAGCCCTGGGAGACGTCCTCCTTGGCCGCGGGGACGAATCGTTTCTGGGCGGCCTGTTTGGTGACGCCCATGCTGCGGCCGATGTCGGTCCAGGAGGCGCCGGAGCGGCGGGCCTGGTCGACGAAATGGCCGATCAGGTGGTCGGCGAGGTCTCCGAGGTGGTCGGAGAGCTGCACGGCGCCGGCGACCCGGTCCAGCGGGCTGTCGGGGTGGCCGGCGGTGACGGCGTGGATGAGGTCGTCGAGACGAACAGGAGGCTGCGTCATGCCGTCAACTCTAGGTTGACGGCATGACGATCGTCAACTCAGAGTTGACGCTTGCGGGCGGCCTTGCCGAGCGGCACCTCCGACAGATCGACCGTCTGGGAGGTGATGCGCTTGAAGCCGTACCCCCGGGCGGTCATCCACGCCGCCGCCTTCGCCTCGGCCCGGGCCGTCACCGTCGGGATCTCCCGCTCGTCGTCGACCTGCTCGGCGAACCGCATGGTGAAGAACGGCCGCGCCGCCAGGTCATAGGTCAGGTGCCCGTCGGCGGTGTAGCGCACCGCGAGAATGTCGGCGTGCTCGGCACCGGCGGCGATCAGCTCCGCCTTCTGCTGCTCGGACAGGTTGTCGAAGGACCCGCGGACGGTGACGCGGATCGTGCGGCTCGTGCTCATCGCGCCAGTATCGGCGCCCGCCTCAGACGGGTCGAACGAATTCCGTCGCCCCGCGCAGCCGCGTCGACAGCACCTTGCGTGCCCGGCCGGTCAGCAGCCGCAGATCCGGCGGCCGGCTCAGACCCAGCGTGGCCAGGCTGGCCGCCGGGGTCGTCGCCGGATCCAGACCGTCGCGCACCGCCACCAGCACACCCAGCTCGTAGCGCGACACCGCGTCGGCACCCGCCACGTTCAGCACCCCGGCGTAGTCACCGGCGGCCAGCTCCAGCAGCGCGTCGGCCAGATCGTCGACGTGCACCGGCTTACGCACCTCGTCGGTGAACAGCGCACCCCGCACCCGGCCGGCGATCAGGTCGTGGGTGAGGACCTCGTGCGCGCCCCGGCCGTCGCCCAGGATCAGCGACGTGCGCACCACCGCCGCGCCCGGCGCCACCGCCCGCACCGCGGTCTCGGCCGCCGCCTTGGCCGCCCCGTAGGCGTAGACCGGATCGGGCAGCGCGTCCTCGTCGTACTCCCCCAGCCGGCCGGAGAAGATCGCGTCACTGGACACGTGCACCAGACGGATCCCGGCGGCCGCGACCGCCACGTTGGCGGCGCCGTCGGCGGTGGCCGCCCAGTCGTTGCGGTCCCGCCCGGCCGCGGCGTGCACGATCGCGTCCGGTGCCACCTCGGCGATCACCCGGCGCACGTCACCCGGGTCGCGGATGTCCAGCCGCACGGTGGCCGTCGCGGCCGGCACCGACAGATAGGTGCCCACCGCGTCCCAGCCGGCGGCCGCGGCCCGGGCCATCACCCGCCGGCCCAGCGAACCGTTGCCCCCGGTGACCAGCAGCCGTCTCATGCCGTGACCTTAATGCGCAGCGACACGTCTCGGACGCCGGCCCACAACAGCACCCAGCCCGCCGCCACCGCCCCCGCGGTGACCGCCAGCATCCCCGCCGCACCGGACACCCCGAGCCGGGTGAACGACAGGTCGACGAAACCGGTCATGGTCGCCCCGAAGGCCAGCAGCACGGCGGCCGGCAGCAGCGCCAGGGCACCGGCGGACTCCCAGCGGTAGAAGGACGTCGCCACGAACGCACCCACCATCAGGCAGAGCGTCAGCATGCACAGATACGCCACGAAGATCAGCCGGTAGTCGCCGGCCTCGAAGACCCGCTGATCCTGAAGATTGCGGGTCCAGCCGGTCACCCGGTACAGCACCGCCTCGACCGCATACGCCCCCGTGACCAGAGCGGCCAGCACCACCGCGGCCAGCAGCTGGAACACCGGATACTGAACGGCGAACTCCCGGCGGGTGCGGCCGTGCGACACCACCGTGGCCAGCAACGCGGCCGCACCGTAGCCGTACCCGACGGCCAGCCAGAACAGCACCTGCCCGCCGATGTCGACCGCCGACAGGGTGATCGGCGTGAACAGCAGGAACACCGGGGTCACCGCCATCGCCAGCAGGTAGCCGCCGGCCAGGAGCAGGACCAGGAACACCAGGTGCTCCGAGGACAGAAAACGCAGAATCGGCCAGCGGCTCACGCGGCACCTCCGGTCAGATGGATGAACAGCTCCTGCAGCGCCACCGGCCCCAGCTCCAGGCCGTAACGGCGGGCCAGCTGCCGGTGCTCCTCGTCGAGGGCGCCGAAAAGGGTGACCTGCTTGGTCGGGCCCAGCCGGCGCTCGCCGAGCACGGTCAGCCCGAAGACGAAATCGTCGACGACCTGCTGCGGCCCGGTCACCGACACCCCCCGCGCCCGCAGCTCGTCGACGTCCTCGCGCAGCAGCAGCCGGCCCTCGTGCAGGATCAGCACCTGCTCGAACAGCGGGCTCTGCTCCTCGATCAGGTGCGTCGACAGGATCACCGTGCGCGGATGCTCCAGATAGTCACGCAGCAGCTCCTCGTGGAACAGCTGACGGCCCGGCGCGTCCATACCCAGATGCGCCTCGTCGAACATGGTCAGGTCGGCCCGCGACGCCAGGCCCACCACGACCCCGAACGCCGACCGCTGACCCCGCGACAGATCCCGCAGCCAGCGTTTACCGGGCAGGGCGAACCGGTCCATCAGATCGGCGGCCCACGCCCGGTCGAAACCGGGACGCATCATCGCCGCCATCGACAGGATGTCGCGCAGCGTGTCGGTGGTGTCGCCGAGCACCCCGTCGTCACGGATCAGGCAGATCCGGGAGGTGGCACGGGCGTTGTCGAACACCGGCACCCCGTCCAGCGACACCGTGCCGGCGCTCGGCCGGCGGAAACCGGCCAGGGTGGACATCAGCGTGGTCTTGCCGGCCCCGTTACGGCCCAGCAGGCCGTAGATCCGGCCGGCCGGCAGATCCAGGTCGAGGGGATGCAGGGCCGTGGTGTCGCCGAAACGGACCTGCAGGGCACTGGTGGTGATCATCGGCTGTCTCCCGGAATGAGCTGATGAAGGCGGGCCACGATGTCGGCGACCGGGACACCCAGGGCCCGGGCCTCGGCGGCCATCGGCTCGAGCACCTCGGCGAAGAACCGCTCCCGCCGCGTACGGCGGATCTGCTCCTGAGCGCCGGCGTGCACGAACATGCCGACCCCGCGCCGCTTGTAGATGACGCCCTCGTCGACGAGCTGCTGGAACGCCTTGGCGGCGGTGGCCGGGTTGATGCGGTAGTAGGCGGCGTACTGATTGGTCGACATCACCTGGTCGTCGGCGGCCAGCACCCCACGCAGCACGTCGTCCTTGATCTGGTCGGCGATCTGCCGGTAGATCGGGCTGCGGTCGTCGAACATCCGCCCACTCCCCTGGCTCACTACATCCCTGGTTCATTACTCCACTAACTAACCATAGAACCACGCTTAAAAGTAAAGTGCGACCCCCCACCAGCCGATAGAAGGGCATGAAGCAGCTCACCATCGGACGACGACTCGGGGCCGGGTTCCTCGTCGTCGTGCTCGCCATGGTCGCGCTGGTGGTGACCGGCGTCGTTCAGGTCAACAAGATCGGCGACGAACTCACCGTCATCAACGACCAGAACGCCGTCAAACAGCGGTACGCCATCAACTTCCGCGGCAGCGTCCACGACCGGGCCATCGCCCTGCGCGACCTGGTCTACGCCACCACCGACCAGGGCGTCGCCGCCGCCAAGCAGGACATCGCCAAGCTGGCCGCCAAGTACAGCGAGTCCGAGACGAAGATGAACGCGATCTTCGCCGACGACAGCCTGGTCAGCGACAAGGAGAAGGCCGCCTACGACGGCATCAACGCGATCCAGGCCGAGACCAACCCGATGATCGACGAGGTCACCGCCCTGCGCGAAGCGGGAAAGACGGCACCGGCCATCGCCCTGCTCGACGAGGCCAAGCCCGCCTTCAGCAAATGGCTGGCCGCGATCAACGTCCTGATCGACCTCGAAGAGGCGATGAACCAGGGCGAGACCGCCACCGCCCGCAGCATCGCCGACAACTTCAAGATCCTGATGATCGTGCTGCTGGCCGCCGCCCTCGCCCTGGCCGCCTTCATCGCCTGGTGGGTCACCCGCAGCATCACCCGCCCCCTCGACGAGGCCGTCGGCGTGCTCGCCGCCGTCGCCGACGGCGACCTCACCCGACGCCTGGAGATCCACTCCGCTGACGAGGTCGGCAGGATGAGCACCTCGATGAACGCCGCCCTGCAATCCATCGGCACCGCCATGAGCAGCATCGCCGCCGGCACCGACACCCTCGCGGCGGCCAGCGAGCGGATGGGCCGGCTGTCGGCCCAGCTCGCCGAAGGCGCCAAGGAATCCTCCATGCAGGCCGACGTCGTCGCCGCGTCGGCCGACGAGGTGTCGCGCAACGTGCACACCGTCGCCGCCGGCAGCGAGGAGATGGGCGCCTCCATCCGGGAGATCTCCACCAGCGCCGCCGAAGCCGCCACCGTCGCCTCCCGCGCCGTGGCCGCCGTGCAGACCACCACCGCCAGCGTGTCCCGGCTCGGCGAATCCAGCCGCGAGATCGGCGACGTCGTCAAGACGATCACCAGCATCGCCGAGCAGACCAACCTGCTGGCCCTCAACGCCACCATCGAGGCCGCCCGCGCCGGGGAGATGGGCAAAGGCTTCGCCGTCGTCGCCGGCGAGGTCAAGGACCTCGCCCAGGAGACCGCCCGCGCCACCGAGGACATCGCCCGCCGCGTGCAGACCATCCAGGCCGACACCGCCGGCGCCGTGCACGCCATCACCGAGGTCGCCGAGGTCATCGAGCAGATCAACGACTACCAGACCACCATCGCCTCGGCCGTGGAGGAACAGACCGCCACCACCCACGAGATCAACCGCAGCGTCGGCGAGGCCGCCAGCGGCTCCAGCACCATCGCCGCCAACATCGGCACCGTCGCCTCCGTCGCCCGCAACACCACCGAACTGGTCAACCAGTCCGAACGGGCCGTCGGCGAACTCGGGCAGGTCACCGGCGAACTGAAGGTGCTGGTCTCCCGCTTCCGGTTCTGACACCCCACGCCAACAGCACAGTCGCGGCAGGTGCCGCCGGGCCCAGCTCTGGGGGGCGGCCCGGCGGCACCCGCCACGACACCGCACGCATCATGGCGTGCACCGGCCGGCCACCACATCGGCGTTGATACGTAGGACACGCTCCGGCGTCTACGCGAATTCAGGTATGGTGCGCCGGTGATCACGGACCTCGGCCCGTTCGTCGGCCGCGACGACCTGCTCACCACCGCGACCACCCTGCTCGGCCACGTCCGACTGCTCACTCTCACCGGCCCCGGCGGCGTCGGCAAGACCCGCCTCGCGCTGCGCGTGGCCACCCGGCTCGACGAGCACTACCTGGCCGACCTCGGCACCCTGCACGACCCCGGCCCCCAGCACCTGTGGGCCCACCTCGCCCTCGCCCTCGGCATCCGCCACCACGGCGCCGCCGGACCCGACGTCGTGCTCGCCCACCTCGCCCACCGGCCCGCCGTGCTCATCCTCGACACCTGCGACCGGCTCGTCCCCCAAGCCGCCGCCGTCGCCACCCACCTGCTCAGCGCCGCACCCCGCCTGCGGATCATGGCGACCTCCCGCCAGCGCCTCGGCGTCGACGGCGAGCACACCCTGCCCGTACCACCGCTGACCCGCGCCGACGCCGCCGACCTGTTCACCCGCCTGGCCGCCGCCGGCGGCGTCCTGCCCGCCGCCCTGAGCAACCGGCACACCGTCGACGAACTCTGCCGCCACCTCGACGGCCTGCCCCTGGCCATCAAACTCGCCGCCGGCCGCGCCCGCACCATGAGCCTGCCCGAACTCATCGACCGCACCGGCGACCGGTTCAGCCTGCTCACCCCACTGCAACGCGTCGTCGACCTCAGCTACCAGCTGTGCACCCCCGACGAACAGGCACTGTGGAGCGCCACCGCGGTCTTCGCCGGACCCTTCACGATGGCCGCCGCGGCCGCCGTCGCCGGACCCGGCGACATCACCGCCGCCGTCGAAGGCCTCGTCGACAAATCCGTGCTCACCGCCGCCACCGACACCCACCCCGCCCGGTTCAGCATGCTCGACACCCTGCGCGAGTACGGCCTGCGCCGCCTGCCCGACGAGAACAAAGCCCGCGACCGGCACCGCGACCACTACCGCGACTACCTGGCCACCGCCGCCACCGACTGGTTCGGCCCCCGCGAACTGGCGATCATGGACGCCGTCCGGCAGGAACTCCCCGACATCGTCACCGCCGTCGACCACAGCCTGGCCACCGGCGCCGTCGACGACGCCCGGGCGCTGTGCCGCGACCTGGCCCGCACCCGCGCCCCCTACTTCTGGGGCTTCCTCGACCTCGCCTACACCCAGCTCAGCCGCGCCCTGCCCGGCGACGGCAACCCCGCCCACCAGGCCGTCACCGCCGCCGCGGCCGGCTGGATCGCCGCCACCCAGGGCCGCCCCGACGCCGCCCGCACCCTGCTCGACCCCCTGGCCGGCCTGCCGATCCCACCCGTGCAGTTCGCCATCGCCGCCGCCGGCGTCCTGCTCGACGACGACCCCGACGCCGTCACCCGCCTGGCCGCCATCCGCGACCAGGCCACCCACGGCGACCGCAACATGGTCACCATGATGTGGGCCATCGGAGCCGCCTTCCACGCCGACACCACCGCACCGGCCACCCACCTCGCCGAAGCCGAACAGGCCGGCGCCCCCTGGGCCGTCTCCTGGGCCCTGTGGACCTCCGCCCTGGCCGCCCAGCGCACCGGCGACCTGGACCGCGCCGGCGACCTCATCAACCGCTGCCTGCGCCTGCAACGCTCCATGGACGACCAGTGGGGCCAGACCTGGAGCATCGAACTGTGCGCCTGGATCCTGGCCGACACCGCCGACACCCGCGAACCCGACCGCCGCCGCGCCGCCTGGCTGCTCGGCGCCGCCCACGCCCGCCAGCAGCGCCTCGGCGTCCACCTGGCCGGCATGCGGCCCTTCGCCGCCGGCCACCGCCGCGCCCGGACCCGCCTGCACGCCCTGCTCGGCCCCGACGCCACCGCCGACGAATTCGCCGCCGGCCGCCAGGGCCACGCCCACGCCCTGCGCATCGCCCTGGGCGAACCCACCCCGCGCCACGCCTCCGCACCCCGCGCCGGCGGCCTCACCACCCGCGAACAGGAGATCGCCCGCCTCGTCGCCGACGGCCTCACCAGCGCCCAGATCGCCCTGCGACTACGGATCAGCGCCCGCACCGCCGACACCCACATCCGCAACATCGGCGGCAAACTCGGCCGGCCCAACCGGGCCGCGATCGCCGCCTGGGCCGCTCAGGAACTGTAGAGACCGTCCCACGGCTCATCGAACCGGATCCCGGTCGGCAACAGATCCACATACTCCTCGCCGTCGTCGTAGACATCGGACACCAGCCCGAAGATCGTGCCGTCGCGGCGCACCGCGAACAACCGCACCGCGATGTCCTGCCGCCGCACCGGACCCAACGCCGCGACCAGATCGGTCAGCCGGCGGCGCGCCAGCTCCGGGTCCGGCCCGCAACCCACGACATCCGACCCGGCATGATTGCCGTCGGCGTCGAACCGGTGCAGCACCGCGAACCACTGCCGGACCAGGGCCAGGCCACCGAAGAACAGGCCACCGTCGAACACACCGATCTCACTGATCGCCTCGCCGCCCTCGTCCGCGATCGTCAGCAGTCTCGCCTTCGCCATCAGGGCATCAAACCAATCCCTTCCCGGTACGGCCACGCCGGGTCCCGATGGCCGCGGAAGCAGACGGGATGTATGCCGCAGTCCGACGATGTCCAGTCTGCGCACCGGCAGGACCGTCACGGCGGCAGGATGACAGCCCACCACCCAGCCTCGCCCCGGACAGCCGTCACCGGGAACGGAAAGGAACCACCATGACATCGGTTCGCCGTCGACTCCGAACTCTGCGCCGCCAGGCGGGCACGGCCGTGCTGGCCACGGGACTCGCGGTCACGGCGGCGAGCCCCGCATCCGCGGCGACCCTCGGCCCGGTCAGCAACACCTTCGTCGGCGTGTCCGCACCTTCGGTGAGCCAGACACAGGCACGAGACGACGCCACCCGCACGGCGCTGCTGTACGCCGGGCTCACCTGGGACACCGGCAACTGCCAGGTGACCCAGGCAGACGTCCTCGCCTACCAGATCCATGGCCTGCAGCAGTACCAGTACACGGTGCGGGTCACCTGCACCGGCGAACCCCTCCGGATGCCGGACACACTGGATCTCGTCCGCTACCTGAGCTCCGGGGAACATCTCAGCACCACCTGGGGAGCCTTCGGCTACCAGCGCGAAGGCAGCCTGGGCAGCCTGTACGGCACGCAGCAGCCGGGCACGACCGCGCTGTACCAGTGCGTCAGCGGCTCCCGCGACACGTTCACCTCCCCACGCGTCGACTGCGAAGGCCAGCGGTACGGCACCCGC
Source organism: Actinoplanes subglobosus (assembly GCF_042650585.1). Lineage (NCBI taxonomy): Bacteria > Bacillati > Actinomycetota > Actinomycetes > Micromonosporales > Micromonosporaceae > Actinoplanes > Actinoplanes subglobosus. The sequence continues at coordinate 185,018 of NZ_JBHSBL010000019.1, read as the reverse complement.
CGGGGCTTCGTCTTCCAGCAACCACCGGCGGGCGTGGCCACCAGGCGCCTGTACCGGTGCCTGATCGGCGGCGAACACTTCGACTCCAACGACCCCGGCTGCGAGGGCCAGCGCACCGAGGGCCTGCTCGGCTACACACTGGCGTGACCCCGATCGGCCGTCTCCGGGAACCCGGAGGCGGCCGTGTTAGCGTCGTGCGGTGACCTGGACCACCCGCGGTGAGACCCCCGCCGACATCCCGGCCGTCCACGCCGTCGTCGCCGCCGCGTTCCCCACCGCCGACGAGGCCCACCTGGTCGACGCGCTGCGCGGCGACCCGCACGCCTGGATCGACGGCCTGTCCATGCTGGCCGTCGACGTCCACGGCACCCCCGCCGGGCACGCCCTGCTCACCCGCTGCCACATCGACGGCACCCCGGCACTGGCCCTCGCCCCGTGCGCGGTGCTGCCGGCCGCCCAGCGCACCGGCGCCGGATCGGCCGCCGTCCACGCCGTCCTGGCCGCCGCCCGCACCCGCGCCCAGGAGAACCTGGTCGTCGTCCTCGGCCACGCGGGCTACTACCCGCGGTTCGGGTTCACCCGCGCCTCCGGCTTCGGCATCAAGGCCCCCATCGACGTGCCCGACGAAGCCTTGATGGCACTCGTCCTCGACCCGTCACGCCCGGTCCCGGCCGGCACGATCCGCTGGGCCACCGCCTTCGGCATCTGAGCCCCACCGCGCCGTCGACGCCCGGCGCACACCCTTGCGGGTCGCGGCCTTCCCGGTGACCACCGCATTCAGCCCGGCGGCCGCGTTTCGGCCGGGACCGGCCGCACCGCTCGCGGGGTAGCCACGCGACCCTGCGTGGCCGTACCAAATCCTAGTTTTTGACCATGTCCCTGATCGTGTCGAGGGCCTTGAGCCGGCCGGCACCCTTGCCGAGCAGCCCGTCCGGGATGATCAACTCGTCGAGGCCCAGCTCACGGTAACCCTCGACGGTGGCCGCGATCGCCGACGGCGAACCGCCGTAGATCGGCACCGGAAGATCGGCCGGCAGCGGCCCGTCGACGACGACCAGCGCCTGCGCCGTGCGCGCGATCGCCTTCGGATCACGGCCCACACTCGCGCAATGACCGTCCAGGACCGCCGACTTGTGGGCGATCACCTCGGGCAGGCCCCACGTGTTCCACTCGTCGGCGTACTCGGCGACGACCTTCAGCATCCGCTTCTCACCCTTGGCACCGATCATGATCGGCAGCGGGTCCTGCACCGGCTTGGGATCACACGTCGCGTCGGTCAGCCGGTAGTGCTCGCCGTGGAACGTCGTCACCGGAGTGCGCAACAACCCGTGCAGCACCTGCAGCGCCTCGACGAACCGGTCCAGCAGCACACCGACCGGCGGCAGGTCGATACCGTACTGGTGATGCTCGTTGACCTGCCAGCCCGCACCGACACCGAGGACGAACCGACCCCCGGTGATGTGATCGACGGTCGCCGCCATGTTGGCCACCACCGCCGGATGCCGGTAGGTGTTGCCGTAGACCAGCGTGCCGACCCGCACCCGCGGCACCGCCGCACCCAGCGCCGCCACCAGCGAACCCGCCTCCAGCACCGGCAGGTCCGGCCGCACCTCGACCGGCTTGTTGGCCATGAAGTGGTCGGCCACCCACACCCCGTCCCAGCCGGTCGCGGCCGCGTGCGCGGCCACCTCGAGCATGTCGGAGTACGGCTGGGCGGCGGACGGCCAGATCGAGAGTCGCATGCCGGCAACCATGCCAGACCGGACGCGGGCCCGGCCGCCCGGTTGACCTAGGATGCCCGCCATGCGGGTGGACGGTGAGACGGGGATCATCCCGCTGCGGGCGATGACCGCGGGGGAGATCCTGGACGCGGCGGTGGCACTGCTGCGCCGGCACGCCGCACCCCTGCTCACCCTCGCCCTGGCCCTGTCCGCGGCCGAGCAGCTGCTGCTGTCGCAACTGCGCACGTTCGCCGAGCTCAGCCCGCCGCTCTACTACTGGCGGATCACCTCCGAGGACATCGACTGGGTGCCGGTCGTGGCGACCGGCCTGGCCACCGAGGCGTTCATCATCGCCCTGCTCGGCGCCGTCGCCGGAGCCGCCGCCGGGCCCGCACTGCTGGGCCGCCGGATCCGCGACCGCGACGTCCTGCGCCGCAGCCGGCCACTGACCGCGCTGCTGGTCGCCGCGATCCTGGCCGTGATCACCTTCGGGGCGGCGGTCGCCGGATTCATCGGTGTGATCTTCGTCTACGGGCTGGCAGGCCTCGCCGCCGCCGTGCTGACCGTGGACCGCACCGCCAACCCGTTCACCGCGATCGGCCGCGCCGTCGGCCGCTGCACCCGCAACGGCATGCGCGGGGTGTTCCTGCGGCTGCTGGGCTACCTGGTGTGGCTGGCCATCCGGATCGCGCTCGGCAGCGGCTGGATCGTCGCCGCCGACATGGTCACCTCCGTCGCCGGCTGGTCGTGGTGGCTCGACTGGGCCGTCCCGATCGCCTGGGCCCTGGCCAACGCCGTCGCCTACGCCGCCCTGGGCTGCCTCGACGCCGTCCTGCTGCTGGAGATCCGGATCCGCACCGAAGGCCTCGACATCGCCGTCAACCGGGCCCGCAGCCTCGGCAAGGACCCGGCGACCGCGCTGGCGGTGCGCCGATGAGAGGCTACGACGAACTCGTCGGCGAGATCTTCACCGTCGTCGACCCGGCCCTGCTGCTGCTCCTGCTGCTGGTCGTCACCGCCCTGACCGCCGCCCTGTGGTACTGGTATCCGGCCTGGATCCCCCGGCGCCTGCCCCGCCTGCCCCGCTGGCGGCTGCCCCGCTGGCGCCGCCAGCGCAAGGCCAAACACGGCAGACCGGCACCCGCCCGCACCCCCGCACGCCGTGCGAAACCCGGCCGGACACCGGCCGCCGCAGCGCCCGGGTCACTGGCCGACCGGCTCGCCGCGGAAGGCCGCTACGCCGAAGCCATCCGCGAGCGCCTGCGCGACACCGTCACCGACCTGACCCGCGCCGGCCTGATCGCCCCCGAACCCGGCACCACCGCCGCCGAACTGGCCACCGAGGCCACCACCGGCCGTCCCGTCGTCGGCCCCGCCCTCACCGGCGCCACCGGCCTGTTCTCCGAGATCTGGTACGGCCACCGCCCCGCCGGGCAGACCGACGACGAACGGATGCGCCACCTGACCGCCGAGGTCCGCAACGGCCTGGACGACGGAGGCACCCGATGAAACGCTGGCTGCGCGCCGCGATCCCGTTCGCCGCCCTCACCGCCCTGATCACCGGCACCCTGATCGTGCACGCCGTCGAGACACCCGACGACGACGACCCCGCCTACCTCACCCCGCGACCGGACCAGGGCATCAGCGGCGGCACCCTCGCCGAACGGCTACGCGCCCGCGGCATCACCGTCGACCGGGTCACCAGCACCGACGCCGCCCTCGACACGATCCGCACCGACGCGGTCACCGTCTTCGTGGCCACCCCCGACCTGGCCGACCTGCCCCGGCTGCGGACCCTGCCGCCGGGCAGCACCGTCGTGGCCGTCAACCCGTCCGCCTCGGCCCTGCTGCGCAGCGGCTGGCCCGCCGAGGTCAGCAGAACCTACTGGAACACCACCGTCGCCGACCCGATCTGCGGCGACCCGATCGCCACCGGCGCCGGCCCCGCCGCCGTCCGCAAGACCGAATACCTCACCACCCGCGGCACCGTCTGCTACAACGGTGCCGTCGCGACATTCCCGGTCGACTACCACACCGTCACGATCGTCGGCTCCCCCGACCCGTTCCGCGACGACCGGATCGCCGAACACGGCAACGCCGCCCTCGCCGTCGGGCTGCTCGCCGGCCACGACCGGGTCGTCTGGATCGACGTCCACGAACGCGACCGGCCGTCACCGTCGCCGACACCCACCACCACACCGCCGACCGTCGACCCCGGCGGCACCCAGCCGTGGACGCCGACACCCGGCGGCAGCGACCCCTACGACCAGTGGGACCAGGGCGACGGCGAACCCGGCGGTGGCGGACCGGGCCGGCCCGGCGGAGGCGGCAACGGCGACGGTGACGGCGGTCAGCAGGCCGGCAGCGGCAGCCAGGACGACCCGCTGCTGCAGAACCTGCCACCCGCGCTGATCGCCACCCTGATCCTGCTGGCGCTGATCCTGCTCGCACTGGCCGCCGCCGCGGCCCGCCGGCTGGGCACCCCGGTCGCCGAACCCCTGCCGTCGAAGGTCCCCGCCCACGAGACGATGCTCGGCCACGCCCGCCTCTACCAGCGCGCCCGGGCCCGCGAGGCGTCCCTGGACATCCTGCGCGCCAACGCCCGCCGCACCCTGACCGCCCACCTCGGCCTGCCCCCGCACGCCGACAGCGAACAGATCGCCGCCCATGCCGGCCTGCCGGTCCGCTACGTTCGCGACGTCCTCGACGGCGACGCCCCCGACAGCAACGCCGACCTGGTCGAGTCCGCCACCCTGCTGCAACGCCTGGTCCGCGACGTGACCACACCACAGCCCGGCACCACCGAAGGAGAGCAGTCGTGACAACCGATTCCCACCAGGCCCACCAGGCTCTGGGCCGGCTGCGCGCCGAGGTCGGCAAAGCCGTCGTCGGCCAGGACGGAATCGTCACCGGCGTGCTCGTCGCGTTGCTGTGCGGCGGCCACGTACTGCTCGAAGGCGTCCCCGGCGTCGCCAAGACCCTGCTCATCCGGGCCCTGTCGACCGCCCTGGACCTGGACACCAAACGCGTCCAGTTCACCCCCGACCTGATGCCCGGCGACGTCACCGGCTCGCTGATCTACGACGCGCACAGTGCCGCGTTCAACTTCCGGGCCGGGCCGGTCTTCACCAACCTGCTGCTCGCCGACGAGATCAACCGGACCCCGCCGAAAACCCAGGCCGCCCTGCTCGAAGCGATGGAGGAACGCCAGGTCACCGTCGACGGCAACCCTCGCCCGCTGCCGCAGCCGTTCATGGTCGCCGCCACCCAGAACCCGATCGAGTACGAGGGCACCTACCCGCTGCCGGAAGCCCAGCTCGACCGGTTCCTGCTGAAACTGTCGGTGCCGCTGCCGCAACGCGAGGAGGAACTCAACATCCTGCGCGCCCACCACCACGGCTTCGACCCCCGCGACCTGAAATCGGTCGGCGTCACCGCCGTCGCCGGACCCGCCGACCTGATCGCCGGCCGCTACGCCGTGCAGCGCGTCGCCGTCGCCGAACCCGTGCTCGCCTACATCGTCGACCTGTGCCGGGCCACCCGGACCGCCCCGGCCCTGGAACTCGGGGCGTCCCCGCGCGGCGCGACCGCCCTGCTCGCGGTCTCCAAGGCCAACGCCTGGCTGCACGGCCGCGACTACGTGCTGCCCGACGACGTGAAAGCGTTCACCGTGCCCACCCTGCGCCACCGGGTCCGGCTGCGCGCCGACGCCGAACTCGACGGCGCCACCGTCGAAGGCGTGCTGGCCGCCGTCCTGGCCGCCGTCCCCGCACCCCGCTGATGATCACCCGCCGGTTCGCGGTCCTGCTGGCCCTGGGCCTGCCGTTCACCGCCCTCACCCCGCAGCCGTGGATCGCCCTGGCCGCCGTCGTCGCCGTCACGGTGCTGGCGGCGCTGCTCGACGCGGCCATGGCCGGACCGCTGACCGGGCTGCGGCTACGCCGCGACGGCGACCGCACCGTCTGGCTCGGCAACAGCGCCCGGGTCATCCTCACCGTCGCCAACACCGGCGACCGGACCGTACGCCTGCACCTGCGCGACAGCTGGGTCCCGTCCGCCGGCGCCGGTCCGCTGTTCCACACCGCGGTGCTGCGCGAGGGCAGCGAACACCCGGTCACCACCACCCTCACCCCGACCCGGCACGGCGACCGCCCCGCCGTCCGGGTCACGCTGCGCTCGGCCGGGCCGCTGGGACTGGCCTACCGCCAGCGGCGGCGTGCCTGGAACGAACGGCAGACCCCGGCGTGGACCCTGCGGGTACTACCCCGGTTCCCGTCCCGGCGGGTGCTGCCGGAGAAACTGGCCCGCCTGCGTGTCGTCGACGGCAGTGTCGTGACCCGCGGCCGCGGCCACGGCACCGAGTTCGACGCCCTGCGCGAGTACGTGATCGGCGACGACGTGCGGTCCATCGACTGGCGGGCCAGCGCCCGCGCCCACGACGTCGTCGTGCGGACCTGGCGTCCCGAACGCGACCGGCGGGTCTTCTGCGTCCTGGACACCGGGCGCACGTCGGCCGTACGCATCGGCGACGCCCCTCGCCTGGACGCCTCCATCGACGCCGCGCTGCTGCTGTCGGTGCTGGCCACCCGCGCCGACGACCGCGTCGACCTGCTCGCCCTGGACGCCAAGATCCGCACCCGCATCGAAGGCGGCGGCCACCGCGGCAAACTGCCCCGCCTCATCGACGCCATGGCCAGCCTGCACCCGGAACTCGCCGAGACCGACTTCACCCTGCTCGGCCAGGAGATGCTGCGCCGCGACCGCAAACGCGCCCTGCTGGTGATCTTCACGGCGCTGGACACCGCCCCGATGATCGCCGGGCTGCTGCCGCTGCTGCCGAAACTCACCGCCCGGCACAAGGTGATCGTCGCCGGTGTCCGCGACCCGCTGGTCGGGCGGCTCGCCGAACTGCCCGACGGTGCGAGCGTCGCCGACGTGCACCGGGCCGCGGCCGCCCAGCGGGTCCTGGCCGAACGTGACCGGGTCCGTGACGTGCTCGCCCACTCCGGGGCCACCGTCGTCGACGCCGACGCCGACACGTTCGCCGGCAAGGTCGCCGACGTCTACCTGCTGCTCAAGGCCTCCGGCCGGCTCTGAGCCGCTTCTCTGGCGACGTTGCGGCCCCAGATCAGCGCGTACGCCAGGAACGCCAGCCACAGCACCGCGCCGATGCCGACCCGCACCGGCGCGGGCAGCGCCGACGGCGTCACATAGGCCTCCAGGATCCCGGACACCAGCAGGATGAACACCAGCCCGACCGCGACGGTCATGCCCTCCTTCGCCCAGTGCACCAGCGACTCCCGGCGTGACAACAGCGGACCCGGCGCGATCCACGACCAGCCGATCCGCAGCCCCACCCCACCACCGATGAAGATCGCGGTCAGCTCCAGGAAACCGTGCGGGGCGATGTAGGTCAGATAGACGTCCCCGGCGCCGGCGTCGAACATCGCCGCACCCATCATCGCGATACTGACCAGATTGTTGCCCAGCAGGTAGAACACCGGCAGGATCAGCACCCCCGACGCCAGGCACTGGGCGGCCAGCATCGCGTTGTTCACCCACACCGCGCTGAAGAACGTCGACGCCCGGTACTCGCTGTAGTAGTTGACGAACTCGTCGACCAGCCGCGCCTCGTCCGGATGTGCCCCGAACCACTGCTCCAGCACCACCGGGTTCTGCTGGACGTAGGCGATCAGCGCCCACGCCGCACCGATCATCACCACCATCACCGTCAGCCACCACCAGCGGGTCCGGTACAGCGCGGCCGGCAGTTTGGTGACGAAGAACTGCGCCGCCGGGCGCCACGACAGGCGCTCGCTGCGGTTGATCGCGGCCCGGCCGGCCAGCACCAGCCGCGACAGGTCGGCCAGCACCACGGCGTCCGGGGTACGGCTGCGCACGATCGACAGGTGGGTCGCGGCCCGCTGATACAGCAGCACCATCTCGTCCACCTCGGCCGGGTTCAGCCGGCTCCGGGCGACCAGCACCTCCAGCCGGCGCCACTCACCGCCGTGCTCGGCCACGTACGCATCGAGATCCACCCTCGCAGAGTAGAGGGCCGATCGTGTTGACTGTCCGGGTGCTCACCACCGCCGAAGCCGTCGAGATCGACGTGCGCCCCGCCCGGCTCGGGTCCCGCGCCATCGCCCTGATGTTCGACATCCTCATGCAGGCGATCGTCTTCGGCTTCCTGGCGGCGGTGTACTTCATCGTCCTGGACATCCTGCCCGCGGCGTACGGCGATCTGCTGCTGCCCGACACCGCCTACCTGATCGGCATCGCGATCGTCGCCGTCGGCTACCCCACGACGGTCGAGACGTTCACCAACGGCCGCAGCTTCGGCAAAATGATCATGGGGTTGCGGGTCATCCGCGAGGACGGCGGCCCGATCCGCGCCCGCCACGCCTTCACGCGCGCCCTCATCGGCCTCGCCGTCGAATGGCCCGGCCTGCTGCTGCCCCTGGTCACCTGGGCCGGCAGCCTCGCCACCATGATCGCCTCCCGGCGCGGCCGCCGCCTCGGCGACCTCGCCGCCGGCACCCTGGTCGTCCACGAGCGCCGGCCCGTCCCGTGGAACCTGGTCCCCGGCATGCCCGCCGGCCTGGCCCTGTGGGCCGCCGACGCCGACCTGTCCGCCGTCGACGACGACCTGGCCGAGGCGGTCCGCCAGTTCGCCGCCCGCTCGTTCAACTTCGCCGAACCGTACCGGTCCATCCTCGGTCAGGGCCTGCACGCCGAGGTCAAGGCCAAGGTCACCCCGGCCCCGCCGTCGGGCACCCCGCCGTGGCTGTTCCTGGTCGCCGTCCTGGCCGAACGACGGCGCCGCTCCGCCGCCCAGCTCGCCGCCACCCGCGCGGTCACCCAGCGTGTCCTGCCCGGTTTCGGCCAGCTCCCGGCCGGCACCCGCCGCTGACCCGCCCCGGCGTCCAGCCCTCCCGCTGTCTGACCTGCCCCGGCGTCCGGCTCTCCCGCTGTCTGACGCTCCCGGCGTCCGGCCCTCCGGCGTCCGATTCCGATCATGGCCGGCCCGGCATGCTCCGCGTCCGGTCGTTCCTGCCGCCCGCTTCGCGCGGCAACCCCGCGAGGGTCCCGGCAGGCGATCTTCTCCGGCAGCTTTTCCGATACGGCCAGGAGCCCCGCCAAGCGCAAGAGGTATCCCGAAGCCCCGTGTCCACCGGTCGGACGAACCGTGCGCCCTGGACACCTCCCGGTCCAGTTCTGCCGCCAGCGCCAGTCGCGCCACTACCGCACCGCCGCCACGTGTCAGAACGGTCCCACGGCCAGGTGTCATGGTCCCACCGTCCGCCGGTCAGCTGCCCGAGGCGCAAATCAGCCCCAGCGAGAACCGGGTCCTGACCGTTCGAGTCCCAGATCGCCGTCTTTGACCAACGAATGCGGAGCCCTTTTGCCCGCCGCCAGCTCCTTTGCCCGCCGATCTTGAGTGCTTCACCACCGTTTTCGGTGGTGAAGTACTCAAGATCGGGCGTCGGGACGTCAGCAAATGGCAGCCACCACCACACTGACCAGCTCGTGCTCCGACGGGCGCCGCGGTTCGCTGCCCGCCGCCCCGGCGGGGACCATCGAGGCAGGTGCCGCGGATTTTGCGCCCCAGCCTGCCGGGACCCTCGGGCAGGCGGCGCGGGTCGGGGCCTGCCCGGGCAACGCCGGACTGAGCCCCACGGAACAGTGCTGGCCGCCCCCGTCGCATCCTGAGACCCACCGATCCATCGACGAACATCACCTACCGATCCGCCGTCCCTGGCAGATCCCTGGAACCCACCCGGCCGCTGACCTGCAACACGTCGTTCTCACAGGTCAGCAGCACCCCATCGGGCCGGTCCAGAACCGCGGCCCGCACCGGCCATCGCCCGTCCTCCGGCACGGCGAAGTTGACTGTCACCTCCGCGTCTCCCGGCGAACACGACACGAGCGTCACACACGCCCCGGCCGGCACCCGATCGCCCGCTTTCGGATTGTCGGCGACCTCGGCCCACGTGTCGGACAGCCGCTGGAACGCCTGCTCGCGGGCTTCTCCGCGCATCCGGGACGCCTCGAACGCCCTCGTCCCGGCTGCGGCCAGTCGCTCGAGCATCCGCTCCACCGGAACCTGCCCGACGTGGCGGTCATAACGCACCCGCCGGATCTGGATCATCAACTGGTGAAACGCCCTCGCCGCATCCCACGCGCTGCCCGCCGGCCCCGGCACAACGGGCTCGCGGCGACCGGACCGCTTGCGCCACGGCGGCACCTCCGCCTCGATCGCACGAGCCGCCCCCGACAGATGCCACAACGAATCCTCGAACCAGACCGTCACCTCCCCACCGCGCAGCGCTCCGGCCGCGCCGATCCGGAGCCCCTCCTCGCTGCGCAGCGCGCCCACCCTGATGCTCTCCCGGTCCGGCGGCAGGGCGTCTCCGGTGCCCTGGATCGGCACGCCGCCGAGCCACGCGATCCCGACAGCGTCGCCACTGTCGAACCGCGCCCGCCGAACCGGCATCTCCAGGTGCAGATCACCGTCGCCGTCGGCGAACCGCCTCGGCGCTCGCACCCGCACCCAGGCGGAGTATCCGTCCCCGGACCGCTCCACCCGGACCACCCGAACGGTCGCCCGTGACAGGTCGTAGTCGCCTTCCACCCCGGAATCCGCCCACGACAGCACCCCGCCGCGAACCAGGTTCTGATAGTCCCGGTAGTACAGCGGCCGCTGTACCACCGGGACCAGCAGCCGCCGCATCCGGTCACCACCGGATGCGACCAGCCAGTCACGCCGCTCCGGACCGAACTCGCCCATCCACCGAAGCCCGGCCCGCGCGGCCCGCTCCCGCAACCACCGGTTACGGACCCCGAGCATCCCGAAGAAGTTGAACGTGTTGTTGTCCCACACGTCGGCGATCCGAGCGACCTCCTGCCGGTCGAAACGCCTTCCGTCCGCCGCGATCCACGCCAACTGCTCCACCGACCGGTCCACCAGCCGCACGAACATCGACACCGCACTGTCGCCACCCATGCCCCGGCAGCGTAGAGATCACCATCCACCCCGCGGGCCCCGGCAAATCCGCTGTCGCGGCCGGCCCGCTCCGGGTTGAATACGCCGATGCTCACGATCCGCCCCGTCATCGAGGTCCGGCCGCCCGGCGACCCCGCACCGTGGCCGACGGCCTGCCAGCCCGCGTGGTCGTGGCTCGTGCTGGACGCCACCCGCGCCCCCGGCGAGGTCGCCCTGTTCGTCGCGGCCGTGGCCGCGTCCTCCTGCCCTGACACCGTCACCCTCGACGGGCTGCTGGCCACACCCGACCTGATCGTGTCCGGCGGCCTCCAGGTCCACGACGCCACCACCGGCGTGACGGTGAGCCCGGGCTGCTGCTGCGGCCTGGAGGACTGGCGTGCCGTCGCCCGAGGAGACGACCTCTGGCTCGGCCACGACCCGGCCCCCACCGTCCAGGACCGCGGCGACCACCTGCGCTTGTGGCAGGACGACAACGAGCAGGGGCCACACGTCGACATCCCCCGCGCGCAGCTCCCGGCCCTGCTGGAGTCCGCGCACCGCGACCTGAACGCGTTCCTGCCACTGATCGGCACCTGGGCCGGCGACCGTGGCCCCGCACTGGTGGCCGCCATCGACCGCGAATTCGCCATCACCGCCCCGCTGGAGTTGCCGTGCGATACCACTACACCGGCCCCGCCGACATAGCCGCCGCCGCCCGCCACTCGCCGCCGGGCACCCCGATCCGCTCCACCGACGACCTGAAGACCTGGCTGGCCGCCGCCGACCCCCGCGACCGTGACGACCCGCACACCTACGTGATCACCACCAGCGGTGTCCTGCTGCTGGGCCCACGCCGCAGCGAACACGTGGCCTGCGCCGCCGGCGCCGACGTCCTGGCCGCCGGCGAGATCACCGTCGACCCGCACGGCCAAGTCATTGAAGTGACCAACCAGTCCACCGGATATTGCCCGCAACCGTCCTGCTGGCCCGCCGTCGAAGCCGCCCTCGACCGGGCCGCAATCCCGCACCCGGGTGCTTTCACCAGTGCTTTCGTCTTCCGTCACTGCCCCACCTGCACCCACTTGAACGTGATCAAGGACGACCTCTACATCTGCGCCCTCTGCGACGGCCCGCTGCCCCCTTCACCTTCCCTATCGCCACCGAACCCGTGAACGGTTCACGCGGAGGCACCCGACGGCGTGAACCGGGCCTGTCCGCCGCCCAGCCACGTCGATAGAATTCCGGGCGTGACCGATGACGCCGACGTTCCTCCCAGCCGCCGCCTGGCAGCCGTGCTCGGCCTGCCCGAGCCGAAGCCGTTCAGCGAGGAGGAGGAGCGCGCCTACCAGCAGTGGCTGGCCGACGGCGACGCCCAGGTCGAGGAGATCCTGACTCGCCGGCGCCGGCAAGCCGCATGAGCCGGGCCCGCCCTTGATCCAGGTCCGCCCGCATGTCCTCGACGCGTCCGCCCTGGTCGAGCTCTTCTCCGGCCACCAGACTCTGATGCGGCTGCTCGACGACGCCGACGCCGGCGACCGGTTCGTGATCGTCCCGACCTTGGCGATCGCCGAGGCCCAGGCCGTGCTCAACGCCCGCCAGTCCCACTGGGACCGCATCCTTGGCGTGCGGAGCCTGCTCACGATCGACCTCAGCCCGCACGTCGCCGTCGAGGTCGGCCGTCTCGCTGCACCCCGGCTCCGGCACCACCCGGTGCACACCCCGCTGATCGGGCCGCTGATGACCGCGCAGGTCCTGCACGAGGCGACCATGCTCAACGGTGTCATCGTCACCCGGGTTCCGGAGGCCTACGGCGGACACGACGTCGCCGTCCAGACCATCTGAGCGGCCGTGATAGGTTCGGCCGTGCCGTGCGCCACGACGACCTGAGGAGGTGAGTCCGATCAACGCTGTGACCGATCGGGTCTCCCCGCCTCGCATGGTCCGGGGAGTGCCCGTCCAGGCATTCCGAAAGGCCGTAAGTGCGCCCACTTTCCACGTCGTCGGCCGACGGCGTACAAGAAATGGTTTTCTCTGTCGGTGAGGTCCCCGGCGTCCTCTGGACGCTCGGAGGCGCCGTCGGCGCCCGCCCGCTGATCCTGATCGGACACGGCGGTGGCCAGCACAAGAAAGCCCCGGCGGTGCTGCACCGGGCCCGCCGTTTCGTCACCGATCTCGGCGCCGCCGTCGTCTGCGTCGACGTCCCCGGCCACGGCGACCGCCCACCCCATCCCGAGTTCAACGCCCTCGCCGTCCACAACCAGACCCGCATCGACGACGGCGAGGACCTGGCCGCGGTGCTCACCGCCTTTCAGGCGACGGTCGCCGGGCAGACCGTTCCCGAGTGGCGGGTCGTCCTCGACGCCGTCCAGACCCTTGATCATGTGGGTGCGGGCCCGGTCGGCTACTGGGGTGTGTCGCTGGGGTGCGGGCTGGGCGTCCCGTTCGTGGCCGCCGAACCGCGGGTCCGCGCCGCGGTCCTCGGTCTGGGCAGTGGCCTGGCCAACGCCGACGCCGCCGCCCGGATCACCGTGCCGATCGAGTTCCTCGTGCAGTGGCACGACGAGCGGATCCCCCGCGATCAGAGCCTGGCGTTGTACGACGCTTTCGCCTCACCGGAGAAGACCCTGCACGCCAACCCGGGCCTGCACTCCGACCGGCTGCCCGACCACGAGCTCGACAGCACCGTCCGTTTCTTCGCCCGTCACCTGACCAGCTGAGACACGAACGGCCCGGCACCAATGGATCGGTGCCGGGCCGTTCGCGGACGCTGCTACTTCGTGGGCTCGGTCTCCGAGCCGGCCTCCGGCTTCTTCTCCGACGCGGCTTTGTCGTGCGACTTACGGTGGAACGTCACCGCCATGAACGCCACGATCAGCCCACCGATCACCAGACCGGCAACCGCACTGGCCAGCGTGTTGGTGATCCAGCCGAACACCCCACCGAGCGCCCCGGTAGCGTCGTGGACCGCCTCCTCCATGTGGTGCACGATCGAATACGGGCCGTGCCAGCCCAGCTCGTCCGCCCCGACCAGCAGGATGTGCCCACCGACCCACAACATCGCCGCCGTGCCGATCACACTGAGCCCGGTCAGCACCTTCGGCATCGCCTTGACCAGGCCACGGCCGAACTTCGCGGTCCCCTTGCCCGGCTTCTCGGCCAGCCGCAGACCGACGTCGTCCATCTTCACGATCAGGCCGACCGCGCCGTACACCAGCACCGTCATGATCACCGCGACGATCGACAGGATGATCAGCCGCTGCCAGAAGCCCTCGTCGGCGACCTCGTTCAGCGAGATCACCATGATCTCCGCCGACAGGATCAGGTCGGTGCGGATCGCGCCGGAGATCAGCGTCTTCTCGTCCGGCCGCTGCTCCTCCTCGTCGTGCCCGCCGCCGTGGGCGATCCGCTCCCAGATCTTCTCGGCACCCTCATAACACAGGTACGCCCCACCGATCATCAGCAACGGCGTCAGCAGCACCGGCAGGAACTGACTGAGCACCAGAATCACCGGCAGAATGATCAGGAACTTGTTCCGCAACGAACCGATCGCGATCCGCTTGACGATCGGGATCTCCCGCTCGGCCGCCAGACCCCGCACATACTGCGGCGTCACCGCGGCGTCGTCGATCACCACACCGGCCGCCTTGGCCCCGGCCTTGGCCGCGGCGACCCCGACGTCATCGACCGACGCAGCGGCCGCGCGCGCCAGCACCGCGATATCGTCCAGCAGAGCTGCGAGTCCAGCGCTCAACGAAGAGATCCCTTCCAGTCGAATTGCATACGTGCAGACTCATTCTCGTCCAGCGGGGCTCCCGGTGCATGACCCACCCTGGGTTAACGCCCCAATGTCCGCCCCGCCCCCGCGATCACCGTGGTCGCCAGCACCCAACCGGCCACCATCACCGACAGCGCCACCGCCTTGTCCGCACCGACCGGATCCCAAACCTTGTCATGCCCCAGATCCAGCAGCGGCACCAGGAGATCCACGCTGTAGAGGAACGGATCCCACGTCGGCGCCTCATCCGCCTTGACCGCCCGCAACGGCCCCGACCAGGCGAACCACGCCGTGCTCGCCGCCACCACCGCCAACAGCCACGCCAGCGCCCGGCCCGGCCGGTAGCCGAACCCGATCCCGGCCTCCTGCACCGCACCCCACACCGCGCCGGCCCAGCCCATCGCCCGATACCGGCGCCGCTCGCGTACCACCCGCACCTGCCGTGCCTCGTGTTCACGCCCGTCACGCGCCAGCGCCGCCGCCAACTGGTCGTACGGCCCCGGCGTGAAACCGGACGCGAACCGCGCCATCCACGCCAGCCGTTGCCGGGCCGTCCACTCGCCGACATCCTCCGACCGGCGTGCCAGCCGCTCATAGGTCAGCCCGTCCAGCTCCACCCGGCACCCGACCGGCCACCCGACCGGATCGTCGGCAAGCCGCCCGAACCGCGCATCCCGCAAACTGATCGTCCCGGTCGACGCCGCCGCCGGCCGCAACGTCAGCAGCGTCGCCCGCGCCTCGATGAGCAGCAGCGAATACCCGCCGTCGACCCCGCGCAGCACGGTCCGGCGCAACGTCATGCTCCCGCCGACCTGGGCACCGATCAGATTGACCTCGCCGCCGGCATCCAGATCCTGGGCGAACAACGACCCGCCGACCACCAGGCTCCCGGCGTTGACCGCGGCTCCCGACTCCGGGTCGGGCCCGATCCGCGCGGCCCGCAGACTCACTGTGCCGCCGATCCGGGCCCCCGCCATCCGCACTCCCCGCCCGATGACCGTCTCACCCAGTTGAATCCCGCCACCGACCTCGGCCCGCTGCAGGAACACCGTCCCACTGATGCGGCTGCGTTCCAGCACCACCGACCCACCGATCCGCGCCGGAAACAGCCACACATCCTCATGAACGGTCGCGTCGCGGGCCCCGAAGTCCCCGGCCACCCGCAGCCCGTCACCTTCGATCCCCGGCAGAACGGAACCGTCCAGATTGACCTGAACCAGGTCCGCATGGTCGACCAACAGCGCCCGCTCGAACTCACACCGCCGCATCCGCAACGGCATCTCGACACGCACCCCGGTCAGATCCAGACGGCCGGTGACCCGAGCACCCTCCAGGTCCAGCCGCCCACCGCCGTCACGCAACAGACCCGCCAGAAACACACCGTCGACCGCCCGCCCACCGAGGTCGACATGCGCCCCGTCCCGGAACGCCCGTCGCACCCGCCGCCGCGTCCCCACCCCGTCGGCAATAGCCATCCGCCGATCAAACCATCCCTCACCGTCCGCCGGTGGTCCCGCTTCTTTCGGCGGTACGGCCAGAGCATCCGCCCCATCAGGCGTGCAGCCGCCCGTCCCGGAACAACACGTCGAAGACCAGCCGGTCCACCGCCGACACCCTTCCCCGTTCAACCTCGGTCGGAGATCGGCCGCCGCCTACCTTGCTGGCCCCGAGTTCCCCGCTTCAGCTGAGGAGTCTGTCGGCCCACGTCCGCGGGCTCTTCCCGGCCAGCGCTTCCCGCAACCCGGACATCCGCCGGCGTCGCTCGGCAGGCGGCGCGTCGAACCCGGTGAGCAGGGCGGCCTTGATGGCTGAGACACTGAACGGGTTGACCAGCAGTGCATCGCCGAGTTCCTCCGCCGCGCCGGCGAACCTACTGAGAACCAGGCTGCCGTCGCCGTCAGCACGGGCAGCCACATACTCCTTCGCCACCAGGTTCATGCCGTCGTTCAACGACGTCACCGCCATCACGTCGGCGGCCCGGTACAACGCGATCAAGGTGGCGGGGGCGACAGCTCGATCGATCAGGATCGCGGTCCGGATACCGGCCTCCGCGTTGATCTCGGCCACCGACTGGCGGACCCGATCGGAAAGGGCCTGGTACTCAGGGACCTGCCGACGGCTCGGTACGCCGACCTGGACAAGTACAGTCCGCCTCGGATCCAGGCTGCCGTCCCTGATCAGTTCCCGGTATGCGCGCAGGTGCTGCTCCACGCCTTTGACCGGGTCGATCCGTTCGATGGCGAGCACGATCCGTCGCCCCGGCGCGAGGAGGTCTCGGACACGGTGGGCCAGCGCTGTGGTCCGGCCGGACTGGGCCTCGTCGCTGATCGCGGTGAAGTCCACTTGAGCCGGGACAGCCCGGATGCGGCTGACGGCGGCGTACACATCGAGGTCCTTCGCCGTCGATCCATAGAACAACCGGGCCATCGCCTCGGCCCCGGCATTCGTCTGCACGCCTATCACATCGGCACCCACGATCCCTCGGAGGATCTCGTCCGCAGTCGGCAGTCGGTTGAAGATCGACCGGGACGGCACGGCGGTGTGCAGGAAGAAGACGATCCGCAGGTCAGGCCGCAGATCCTTGAGTATTCGGGGAACCAACTGTAGGTGATAGTCGTTGACACACACGGTGGCACCCCGGGGGGCAACGGCAGCCGTCCGGCGGGCGAACTCCTGGTTGGCGCTGACATAGGCAGGCCACCAGAGATCTTCGAAGCGTGGCTCGAAGACGTTGTCGTGATAGGTGGGCCACAGGGTGGCGTTACTGTATCCGTCGTAATACCGTCGGGCGACGACCGGATCCAGCTCGACGTCGGTCAGCCTGGCAGGCAGCCGATGCGGAGCCTGACCGAGTCCGGCCCAACCCACCCATTGAACATGATCCCCGGCGGCGAGTGGTCGGAGTGTCGTGACTAGTCCGCTGGCCGCGAGCGGACCACCGGATCCGAGATCGGGCATCCGGTTGGACACGATCACGATCGGGCCCGGCTTACCGAAGCTCATCGCCCGGGTCCGCCGCCGAACATCTCGTCCAGCACGGTGGGCTCGACGACCAGGTCGGTCCGCTGCACGTCATTGATCTGGTGGGGAAAGGACAGCACCACCCCGAACTCACCGCCCATGCTGCGCTTTGCGAGCCGCTGCCAGTCCTGGACGAGATACCGCGCGGCACCGTAGCTGGAACTAGTACTCATTCCAGCGCAAACTATAGCCGTGCGACCGGTTTCGCGGTCCACCAACCGTTGAACGATCGCCAACTCTCGGTCCTCGGCATCTCGGCCGCGCCCGCGCAGCAACTGGTGCTTACGCGGCCCGCGCCGGACTTGGACGGCGCGGTTGCCGTCGGGCTGCTTCTCGAACCTGAAGAACGAGTCGGGATGGTCGTCCAGGTAGTACTTGGTCAGGCTGTTGTAAACACCGCTGCCGATCATGACCATCGTTGAGGTGTCAAGGTTGTCCATACTCTCCGGGCTGGTGTCGATCAGGACACGCACCTCGGACAGCTCCGGCGAGCGATGGCTGAGCCACTCGCGTAACCGGGCCGGGGTCTTCGCCAGGAACTTCGACCGGAACAGATCAGCGATTCCCTGCGCGCCCATGTGCTCCAGCCGGAATATGACCGGACCCTCGTAACCTTTGGTCACCGGCTCGACGGTCTCGATGGCGCCAGCCTTCACGATCAACCGGGAAAGATAGATGTTGATCGATGCTGACCTGCCATTAACCCCGAATAGCATCAGCAGCCGCCGCTTGTTGGAGACGATTGTCGCCATCAGGGCGACTGCAGCGATCGCGACATAGAGGACGGTAGTCAGGACGTTCGCCAGAATGGAGGTCGCGATCTCTGTGGACATAGACGGATCTGGCTCCTTGCCTCTCAGCCTGGAAGCCATGCTATCTAGATCGACAGGTCTCTGGAATTCCAGAACCAGCGATCGATCCTTATCCGGCTGTCCTGCATCAGACGGCCGTTCGCCCTATTGCAACAGCCGCTCCCCACCGAGATCCGATCAGGGTTGCAGCCGCCCGTCCCGGAACAACGCGTCGAAGACCAGCCGGTCCACCGCCGACACCCGTTCCCGGTCCGCATACGTCAGCCAGACCACCTCCTCGATCTCGTTGTCCGCCCGCAACTCACCCCGGTAGTCGGCCCCGTAGCAGCTCATCCGCACGATCGTGCCCGCCGGATGCCCGTGCGCCTGGTCCTCGAACACCCCCACCGGCACCGCACTGCCGGCGTCGATCGCAACACTGAGCTCTTCCCGGATCTCGCGCACCAGCGTGTCGACGTCACTCTCCCCCGGCTCCCGCTTGCCGCCCGGCAGATAGAACACGTCCCGCCCCACCGACCGGGTACTGAGGATCGCCCCACCCTCCACCCGAATCCAGGCCACCTTGTCGATCACGCGAACCTCCCACTCCGGGCGGCCGTCACGGGACCGCTTTCCTAGTGTGTACGCATGGCCGGTTCCGGATGGGTGTCACTACGACCGGACGACGACTTCGTCGCACAGTTGCTCGCCGCGTCACGGTCCCGGAGGGGCCTGGACTGCGGGGACGCCGCGGTCGACGCCGTCCAGGTACGGGCGGCCCTGATGGCCTCCGGCGAGGCCGATCCGTTCGGTCTGCGGCTGCGCGACGTGCGGATCACCGGTGCACTCGATCTACGGACCTGCGTGGTGCCGGTCCCGGTCCACTTCGAGTCGTGCGACTTCACCGACCCGGTCAACGTGCAGGGTGCCCGGCTGCACGAACTGGTGATCACCGGTGATGCGTCGGCGGTCCGGCCCCGGGTCCTGCCCGGTCTGGTCGCTTCGGGAGCCCGGATCGACAAGAACCTGATCCTGTCCGGCATGGTGATCAACAGGGCTGTTACGACGAAGGCCGCCACCGACCGCCCGGCGAGCATCTGGCTCAGCGACGCCGACATCGGCGGCAGCCTCGTGGCGAACGGAACGCACATCCTTGCCCCGGAGGGCTGCGCCATACACGCCGACCGGATCCGGGTGGCCGGCAACATCAGGCTGGTCGAGGGTTTCCGGGCCACGGGCGAGTTGCGGATGCTGGCGATGCGCCTGGGCGGCTCGCTCGACGTGACGGGAGCCGATCTCACTCCGGCCGACGGGCGCGCGCTGGACCTCGCCGAAGCCACCATCGGTGGCAGCGTGTTCCTGCTGAACTCCCCGACGATCGGGCGACGCTGCCGGGTCGGCGGCAGGATCGAGATGGGCCATGCGACGATCCAGGGTGCGGTACTGATCCGCAATGCCGACCTGACCGCCCCACCGGCCGGCAGTGGCCTGCGCTTCTACAACGTCGAGTCCGACACCGAACGGGCTGCTCTGCTGGCTCCGCGGCTGGCCGTGCGCGGGATGTTCCGGGTCGAGGGCGACACCGTGATCCGCGGTGGGATCGTGCTTCCCGGTGCCCAGCTCGACGGTGGCCTGAAACTGGCCGGGGCGCTGTGGAACGCGGAGGACACCGCACTCGACCTCAACCAGGCCGTGCTGGGTGGCCTCCTGGACGCGAGCGGCGTCTCGATCGAGGGCACGATGCGCCTCGGCGGTGCCCGCATCAACGGGCCGCTCCGGCTGGAGCAGACAACGTTCGCGAAACCTCGCCGCCGGCGCTGTGTGTCCGCGGTGAACGTCACCGTCGCCGGTGATGTGCAGGTGCGAGGCCTGTCCGCGGTGGGTGGCGCGCTCGCCTTCCGGGGCGCCTCGATCAGTGGTGTCCTCGACGCCGAGAACGCGTTCGTCAGCAACCCGGGCGGGCCGACGGTGAGCCTGCACATGGCCCAGGTGACCGGCAATGTGCGGCTGTGCGGTGGGTTCCGGTCGATCGGGCTGGTGGTGCTGATCCGGGCTGTCATCGGCGGCCGGCTGCGTGCCGACGGCGCGACGCTGACCTGGCGGGACGACGGTGTGCCTAGTGTGCACGGGACGGCGTTCGACGCGACCTCGGCGGTCATCCGGGGCGGGGTGAACCTCGGCTGGCAGGTCGTTGCCGGGGCGGTCAACTTCACGGGGGCCGGCACGTCGTACCTGGCCGACCGGCCGGTGCAGGACTGGCCCGCCGACTCGTACGTCGGTGGTTTCGCCTACGAGCGGTTCGAGGCGGTCGAATGGCACGGCGAGGCGGTGTGGGACCCCGATGCCCGGATCGCCTGGCTGTCCCGGATGACCAGATACGACCCGCGGGCGTGGGAGCATCTGGCGGCGGTGCTGCGTACGGCCGGTGACGTCGACGGCGCGGAGACGGTGCTGGTGGCGCAGCGCCGGCGGGCCCGCAGACTGCGGACGGGGCGGCGGCGGTTCTTCGACGTGCTCCAGGACGTCACCGTGCGGTACGGGTTCCGGCCGCAGCGGGCGCTGTATCTGCTGGTGGTGCTGATCGCGGCGGTGACCGCCGGTCTGAGCCTGCCCGGTGTGCAGGCGCAGATGCGGGCGACCGATCAGAACGCGCTGGTGTTCAGCCCGGCCGGGGCGAGGCCGCTGCCGGACGAGCATCTGCCGCCGGGCGCATGCGGCGACGGCAAGGTGCGCTGCCTGAGCCCGTTCTTCTACGCCGTGGACACGGTGGTCCCGCTGATCGACCTGCACCAGCGGTCGACGTGGTATCCGGTGGCGGAGCGGGACGGCGTACTGCTGGAGTGGTTGTTGAATCTCTGCACGATCCTCGGCTGGATCGCCTCGACCGTCTTCGCCGTGTCCTTCACCCGGCTCGGCCGAGCCGGGTGACCGCACAGGGTTCGGTGTAACCGGGGTCCACAAGAGCCGGAGACAGCATGCCTGAATTATCGAATTACTGTTACCGGCAATCCAATAAACCTGGCAGGCGTCGTGCGCCACGGGGATCGTCCACTCAGGTGCGTAAGATAATGACCGTTATCCTTCAGGTAGGATTCGGGGCGTGACGGAAGAAGGACACGAGCTCGTCGTGGTCGACGCGGTCCCCCTGCCGGCGTTCGCTACGCCCGGACCGACCCGGCTGGCGGAGCTGACGACCATGTGGCTCAGCCGGCAGCGGTCCGCGCACACCCGCACCGCCTACCGGCGCGATCTGTGGCAGTGGGGTGACTGGTGCGCGGCCACCGGCCGTAACCCGCTGACCGCCCGGGCCGCCGACCTCGACGCGTGGATCGTCGAGCAACGCGCGACCGGCGCGCGCGGCAGACCGGCCGCCGAGTCCACGATCGCCCGGCGCCTGTCGGCCGTCGCATCCTGGTATGACTACCTGCTCGTCAACACCGCCGCCGACCCGGAGCCGTTGATCAGCCACAACCCGGCGCAGGCCGCGGCCCGCCCCCGCATCGACCCCGACGACAGCAACACCGTCGGCCTGGACCGTCCGGAAGCCGACCGGCTGCTCGCGCAGGCCCGCGCCGACTCGTTGACCAGCCACGCTGTGATCCTGTTGCTGCTGGTCGCGGGGCTCCGTGTCGGCTCGGCGATCGACGCCCGGATCGAGGATCTGCGCGTCGACCGCGGCCACCGGGTGCTCAACCTGACCGTCAAGGGCGGCCGCCGCCGGCGTGTCCCGCTGCCACCGGTGCTGGCCCACGCGATCGACGAGATGCTGACCGAGCGCGGCAATCCGGCCGGGGGGCCGCTGTTCGTGGCACCGTCCGGCCTGCCGATCTACGAGCTGTATGTGTACCGGCTGATCCGCCGCCTGGCCCGCCGGGCCGGCCTGGCCTCAGCGGACGCGCTGAGCCCGCACTCGCTGCGGCACACCGCGATCACCGAGATCCTCGACGCCACCGGCGGCGACCTGCGCCGGGCCCAGGACTTCGCCGGCCACGCCGACCCGCGCACCACCCGCCGCTACGACCGTCGCCGCGACCAGCTCGACAACCACGGCGCCTACCTGCTGGCGGGACGCTTCGGCGACACCGGGTCCGGCACCTGACGGTTCTGTCAGAACGATTCTCCTGAGATTTCGCCGCCCCGGAGCGGAGCGGCCCGGATGTTCCGGCTGCCCGCTCCGGGGACGGTTCTCAGAATCGGACGGTGGTTTTCTGGCAGGGGTCCACGCCCCACACCGCCTTGCACATCTTGAACTCGACAGCCTGCGGCGTGGCCATCCCCATCCGGCCGCCCACGTTGCGCACCGTCGACCGGCTCACGGTCTCCCGGTTGCATGCCGTCGCCAGGGTGCTGTCGGCGTCCGTACCGCGCGTTGTGATGATCTTGTATTCGATGTAGACGCACTTGTTGTCGGCGACCTTGTCGCGCAGGGTCACCGACATCGCGACATCCCACGACGCGATCACGCGGATCGTGCGGTTGGCCTCGACGCTCGCCGTACCCCAACTCTGGTCGAGCCCGCCGCGGACGGCAGCCTGCGCCGGAGCGCCGGCGAACACGGTGGCCGCGATCGTGCACAGTGCCACTGACGACAGACGTCCGTGGCCGCGCTTGAACTGGTACATCAGACTCCCCACAGGTTCGCGCCGGCTGCCCTGGATCGGCGGCCGGCCTCTCCTGCCAGCTAACGCCGCCTGCGGAAACGGACTCAAGCCCCAGAAGCCCATTACGGCCCTTTGTCGATGCAAATAGCGTCGTTGTGTCACATACGGTGGTCGCTCGGGTGGGCCCGTCGCCATACCCGGCTCCGCTGAGGCCTGCTTCAGCCGACCCGTAACGAGTGATGTGACCTGTCAGCCGATCACACAGTCGAGTACCCGGCCGTCGAGAGTCCCGATCGCGAGGCGGTCGGCGCCGTGGCGTGCCAGCGCGAGCGGCACGACCGGATGCCCGCCGACGTGCAGCAGCTGCCGGGCGCGGACCGTGCCGTCGGTGGCGCGCAGGGTCACCAGCTCACCGTTGTTGTAGGCGACGTAGACGTTCTCCGCGTCGACGTCGACGGCGGTGACCTGGGCGTCGGCGGTGAACACCCACTGTGGTTCGCCGGAAGGGTAGGCGCGCCGGACCACGAACGCGTTGCCGGGCAGCAGGCCCCGGCCGTCGTGGACGGCGCCGGAATACACGATCGCCGGCCCGTCCCGGTCGTCGATGTAGGCGCCGCATCCGCCGAACAGGTGCCCGCCACGGGTGGTGTCCCATTCCAGGGCGAACAGCCGGCGCACCTGCCCGCCGGGGGTGTCGACGGCGACGACCGCCTTGTCTTTCGAGGGCTTGCCGGGTCGGCCCTGGAGGAACAGCAGGTCCGGGGCGTACCGGATGTCGAAGTAATGGTTGAACAGGTCGTAGCCGCCCAGCGGGACCATGGTGGGGTTGAGCCGGACCTGCCCGGCTGTCGTCCCGGTGGCGGTGTGGTCGGTGTCGCGTAGCGCCCATCGCCCGTCGGACCGGCCCACCAGGACGGCGGGAGCGTCGGTGCGGTGGGTGGCGCGGACGCTGCCGTCGCCGGGGTCGACGTCGAGGACGGCACCCGGCGGCGTGCGCCACCACCCGTTGCTGTACTCGCGGCGGGGCTGGACCAGCACCAGCGCCTGCTGTTCGCCCGGCGTGGTGCGCAACTGGTAGGCGCCGCCGCCGGTCGGGGTCCGCCAGACGGGAGTGTCCGAATCGGGTGTCCAGCACTGCACGTCGCCGTCCTCGGAAGCGGCCAGGATCCGGCCGTCGGTGAGGGTCGCGACCGCCCAGACGGCGGCGCGTGGTGTCCAGGCGGTGCTGAGTTCTTCCAGGACGGCGGCCGCGGCGGCGGGGCCGGCCGGTGCGTGGTCCGGGTGGGGTCGTTCGTCGAAGGGCGGCCGCAGCATCCCGGGGGTGGCCTGCTGCCAGTCGTCGCGGTGCACCGAGCAGGTCACGGTGGTGGTGCCGAAATGTTCCTCGTCGTCGTCGCAGGCGATGGCCAGCAGCAGGTCGAGGGTGTGCGGGTCGCGCCAGGTGACCCCGCGGATCTCGCGGGCGTCGGCCAGCAGCGACACACTGTCGCCGGTGGTCAGGTTGAGCAGGAGCAGTTCCCCTTCGTAGAGGTAACCGCCGTCGTACGAGCCGGTGCCGATCGCCAGTAACGGCAGCGTGGGGTGGAACGCGAGGGCGTTGGCCGGCCAGACGGTGGTCACGTACAGCAGGCAGTGCAGGTCGCCGGTGCGGTACACGGCGGTGGGATACCAGCCGCGCCGCGGCCGGTGGGCGACGCCCCGGGCTCGGCTGGAGACGTCGCGGCCGTGCCATTGGGGGTGCGTGTGGGCGCCGCCGACCGCGATGAGGGCCCGCTCGGCGCAGATGGCGGCGGCCCGGGGCCGGCCGATCTCGCGGAACGCTCCGGCGCCGAGCACCCGGTCGACCCGGATTTCACCACCGATCATTTTGTCCCTCTTCCGGTACGAGCAGCCAGCGCGCGAAACAACTGTCGTCGTCAAGGCGGGTGTACCAGCGGACCTTCAACCGGTAGGCCACCACGCCGTCGGTTCTGATCAGCAGTCCGGGGTCGGGGTCGCGTGTCGGCGGCCCGTGTTCGGCCGGCACGGGACCGGGCTGTGCCGGGCGCAACGGGCTCGCGAACTCGCCGTCACCGTCGGCGGCAGCGGTGAAGACGGCGAACTCGTCGTCGCTGTGTCCCCGCCAGTCACTGCGCCCGGCACTGTCGATGGCGAGGAACTGCTCGCCGTTGGTCCACAGCCGCCCGACATGAGTCCATCCATCCCCCACCCCGCCAGTATCAGGGCTCGGCCGTAGGGCCCACTGAGCAGGGGCGGATGGCGGCTTGGGACAATCTTCCGGCAACAGTGAGGGGGATTCACATCATGACCGAGACTTCTGCCGAGACCTGGGAGACGCTGCGTTCCCTGGCCAACGAGGCGATGACCAAGGCGTACGCCCCGTATTCGAAGTTTCCGGTGGGCGTGGCGGCTCTGGTCGACGACGGCCGGTTCGTCACCGGGGCGAATGTCGAGAACGCCTCCTACGGCCTCGGCCTGTGCGCCGAGTGCTCGCTGGTGTCGAACCTGATCATGACCGGTGGCGGGAAACTCGTCGCGTTCGCCTGCGTGGACGGCGACGGCAACACGCTGATGCCGTGCGGCCGGTGCCGTCAGCTGCTCTACGAGCACTCCGCGCCGGGCATGCTGCTCGACACGCTCAGCGGGATCAAGACGATCGACGAGGTCCTTCCGGACGCGTTCGGTCCGCGGACCCTGCAGACCTACCAGGACGCTCACTGACGACGGATTCCTGCAGAACCTCGGCATGGGTACGGACGTCGCTGATCAGCCCATCAGCGAAGGCTGCCACGTCACTGCCGATGAGCTCCAGGATGTTCCTGCCGTCGGCGGCGCCCTGCTCGAAGAAGTCGACGATCTCGGCGAGCAGCCGCCCGTCGAGCAGGTCGACCGGCCCGACCTTGAACAGGTACTTCTGGATCTCGGTGTAGACGATCCGGTAGTCGGGCGGCAGCGCTTTGACTCTCGCGACGTGGGCCCGCCACTGCCGCTTGCCTTCGATGATGTCCCGGATGCTCACGTCAGCCTCCCAGCCGGCCCAGTTTGCGGGCGACGTTGTTGTTGAGTTGCTCGCGCCACCGGTCGCGGTAGGTGCGGGCACCCTCGCCGCCGGCCAGTGCCCGGCAGAAGCCGGGGATGTCGTCGCCGAGGACGTCGGCCGCGCTCTGCCCGTCGGCGGCGGCTTCTTCCAGCAGCGTCAGTGCGGCGTCGAGGATCGGCATCAGATTGCGGCCGGTGAATCCGGCGTACGGATGAAGGTTGCTCTGGATCTGTGTCCAGGCATCGTGGTGATCGCCCGGAAGTCTGCGGGCCCGGGTCTCGAACGCCTTCCACTCCCGGGTCATGTCGTTGCCGGTGATGGTGTCCCAGAAGTTCATCGTCCACCGTCCTTGAGTGCGTCGATGCGGGTCGAGACGTAGTCCCATTTGGCCCAGAAGGTGGCGAGCTCGCGGCGTCCGGCATCGTTGAGCGCGTAGAACTTGCGCGGTGGCCCGACGTCGGAGGGCCGTTTGGTGACGTGCACGAGTCCGTGGCGTTCCAGACGCAGCAGGATGGTGTAGACGGTGCCGTCGATGACGTCGGTGAAGCCGAGGTCGTTGAGCCGCCGGGTGATGGCGTAGCCGTAGGTCTCCTGGCCGGCGATGATCTCCAGGACGCAGCCTTCGAGGGTGCCTTTGAGCATTTCCGTCAGGTCTTCCATCAGCTCCCCTGGTATCCGGTACCACTAGGTACCGCTATACGGTACTACCGGATAGCGGTGGTCGGTAGGGTTCAGGCATGCAGCTTCGTCACTCGTTCGGCTCGGCGGCTTCCGCGTACGCCGAGCACCGCCCCGACTACGCGCAGGCCGCGGCCCGATGGGTGTTCGCGACGGCCCCCGGTGCCCGGGTGCTGGATCTCGGCGCCGGGACCGGCAAACTCACCGCCGCGCTGCTGGCCGCCGGCGCCGACGTGACGGCCGTCGAACCGGACCCGGCGATGCTGGCCGAGCTGCGCCGCACGCTGCCGCAGGTCAACGCTCTGAGTGGCAGTGCCGAGTCGATACCGTTGCCGGACGCGTCGGTGGATGCGGTCATCGCCGGTAACGCTCTGCACTGGTTCGACATGGCCGTGGCCGGGCCGGAGATCGCGCGGGTGCTGACGCCGGGCGGGGTGCTGGCGGGGCTGTGGAACGTGCTGGACGATTCTGTCGGCTGGGTGGCCGGCCTGGCCCGGGTCGCCGGCGCCGAGGTGGTCGGCCCCCGCGACACCCCGGCGGCGTGGCGCGCGGCGACGCACGGTCTGCTGGGGCCGGCCGCGGAGCGGGCCGAGTTCGCGCACGGGCAGCGCCGGACGGCGGATTCGCTGGTCGCGACCCTGGCCACCCGGGCGGGGCTGCTGGTGCTGCCGGAGCCGGAGCGCACCGCCACGCTCGACCGGATCCGTGACTTCCTCGCCGCGCAGCCGGAGACGGCCGACGGTGAGTTCACGCTGCCGATGCTGACGTGCGGCTGGCGGGCCCGATGGGCGTGAGGCCGCTGATCTTCCTGGACGTCGACGGCCCGTTGATCCCGTTGCGGGCCCGTCCCGGGACTCCCGAGGGGACACCGCCGCCGGACCCGTCCGGGCATCCGCTGATCCACCGGCTCGACCCGGCCGACGGCGGCCGGCTGCTGGCCCTCGACGGGGAACTGACCTGGGCGACGACGTGGATGGACACGGCGAACGAGCTGCTCGCCCCGCGGCTGGGCCTGCCGGTGCTGCCGGTGGTCGCGTTCCCGGAGGAGGACCCGGTGGCGGGTGCGGGCCTGCACTGGAAGACGATGAGCCTGGTGGCGTGGGCCGGGGGCCGCCCGTTCGTGTGGCTCGACGACGAACTCACCGACGTCGACCGCCACTGGGTGCAGGACTTCCACCCCGGCCCGGCGCTGCTGCACCGGGTGGACCCGGCGGCCGGGCTGACCGCCGCCGACTTCACCGCGGTCAGCGACTGGCTGGCGCGTCTCTGAGCACGCTCAGGGCCGCCGGGACCCGGCCGAGCCCGATCAGCAGGCGGGCCATGTCGTGGCGCAGGTCGTGCCGCCGCAGGACCGCGAGGGCCTGCTCGGGGCGGCCGGCGTCGGCCAGCAGCGCGGCGATGACCCCGGCGGCATACCAGGTGCCGCCCTCGGGGTGTGCCTGGGCCAGCGTGATCGCCTCGTCCCGGCGGCCGAGGGCGGCCAGCAGCGGCAGCCGGAGCCGGAAGTACTCCCAGTCGTCGGCGCCGAGACCGTCGAGGTAGGCCAGGCCTTCGGCGGCGCGCCCGTTCTCGGGGTAGTGGCCGCACAGGACGTCGACCGTCCAGTCGTCGCCGCGGGCGGCGAACGCTCGCAGCACCGCGGTCGCCTCGTCGACGTGGCCGTGCCGGGCGAGGAGTTCCGCGAGCTCGACGTCGCAGGACAGTCCCGGCTGCCGGTACACGGCGATCGCCCCGTCGATGTCGCCGCGCTGCTCGAGCAGGCCGGCGAGGACCCGCGCGCCGTGCCCGAGGGTGTCAGCGGCCGCGTACGCCCGTAGTTCGTCGAGGCGGCCGTGGCGGGCCAGCAGGTCGGCGAGCTGGTCACGGTCGTTGATCGAGGTCATCTCCCGGGTGTGCAGCAGGGCGATCGCCTCGTCGATGCGTCCCTGCCGTTCGCGGATCGTGGCGAGCAGGTCGACCGCGTTGAACGGGGTGACGGCGACGTCGTCACAGCCGGGATGGTCACAGCGGCGTACGGCGGCCGCGATACGGGCCGTCAGCAGCGCGGCGGTGTCCTCGTCGCGGCCGGCGGGTGCGGCGACGTCGACCAGCGCCGCTGCCAGGGACGCGTCATCGATCCCAGGGCGCAACAGGTCGTAGGCGTCGCCGGCCTGCCCGGCGCGGGCGAGCAGCCGGCCGAGGAACGCCCGGTCAGCGCCCGGGTGGGAACGGGCCATCGCGACGGCCTCGCCGGTGCGGCCCTGCCGTTGCAGCAGGGTGGCCATCGCCTCGGTGGCCGGCCACCAGCCGGTGGCGGCATACGGTGCGAGGATCTCCGGGTCGGCCAGTGCCCGCGCGCAGAACCAGTCGCCCTGCCGGGCCAGCCGCGCGACGTCGCCGGTGTGGCCGCCCGCGAGGAGCAGGTCGACGAGGTCGGGCGGCACCCATCCGGCGTGGGTACGGGCGCGGTGGGCGAGGTCGGCGGCATCCATGGCCGCCGACGGTATACGCAGGTGCCCGTCGCCGCGGCGGGACGGGGGCCGTGTCCCGCCGCGGCGAGGCTCGTCGGCCTCGGCCGGATTCCGAGCAGAGGCCTAGTGGTTCGTCCCGGTCCAGGCTCCGGTCCGGGGGTTGACGAACGACCATTCGCCGGTGCTGCGGTTCTCTCTCATCTGCATGCTGCGCGTGCCGCTGGGCTGGCCGCAGTAGGTGTAGTAGGTGTAGCTGCCGGAGATCCAGTCGTCGCAGAAGGTCTGCGCGAAGCCCCAGGTGATCGGCCCGACCTCGCCGTCGGACTGATTGTCGCCGATGTAGATGTACTGGTACTGGAAGGTCTGGTTGTGGGTGTTGACGCCGTACCCGCCGTCGATGAACGCGGTGCCCTGTCCGTTGTCGAACCCGTCGACCCACAGGATCGCCTGCCACATCCGCACGACGTTGCCGCTGCGGACGCACCAGCTTTCGGTACAGAGCGTGTGATTGTCGCTCCACCCCCACGACACGGGGTGGGCTGAGGCCGGCGACGCCACCAGGACTCCGGTGACGCTGGCCGACACGGTCATCATGATGGCGATCAGGGTTCGTGGGAAGCGGCGGAACATGGTCTCCTCCATGGGCCGGGAACAAGCCGCGCCAATCGTCAACCATCGATCTGTTAAGGATCTGTGGCAAACCTTGTGGAAATCAGGCACCCGAAAAGGTGCGTGGCGGGCGGGATACGGTCGGGTGATGAGTGGATCGATCGTCGTGGACGGTGTCCGGCTGGGTTGCCGGTGACGGGCCGCCGGTGCTGCTGCTGCACGGGCTCGGCGACAGCGGCCGCGACTGGGACCCGGTGCTGGACGGGCTGGCCGCCGCCTCGACCGTCTTCGCCCTGGACCTGCGGGGGCACGGCGACAGCGATCGGCCGGGCGACTACTCGTTCGAGCTGATGCGCGACGACGTGCTCGGTTTCCTCGACGCGATGGGACTGACGTCGGCGGCGCTGGTCGGGCACTCGATGGGTGCCGTGGTGGCGGTGCTGGTGGCGCAGGCCGCCCCGCGGCGGGTGTCGTGTCTGGTGCTGGAGGACGCGACGGTGCCGCGGCCCGGTGATCTGCATCGGCCGCCGCTGCCGGCCCCGGACGGGCCGACAGCCTACGACTTCGCGGTGATCAACGCGATCCGTGCGCAGCTGACCGACCCGGACCCGGCCTGGTGGGAGAACACGGCGACGGTCGGCGCGCCGACGCTGATCGTGGACGGGGCCAGCAGCGACCAGCGGCAGGAGTTTCTGGCGGCGTCGGCGGCGCGGATGCCGGACGCCCGGCTGGTCACGATCGCTGCCGGGCACGACGTGCACCGCGATCGGCCGGACGGTTTCCTGGCCGCCGCCGGACCATTTCTGCGGCGGCACGGCGCAGCATCACTCTGACCATCGGCGGGAGGAGGCCCGGAATCGGGCCCTGCGCAGGTGGTTCCGTCGGCGCCGCAGGAGCGCGGGGGTATGTCGACCGGATTATCGGGCTCGTCACAGCCTCGTGATCGGCTACCCTGCCGGGCGTGATCTACCTGCGGAATGCGGCGGCCATGTGGACCGCGCTGTTCCCCGCGGCCCGCCTCGACGAGCGGCTGCTGCGGGTGGACCGGCCGGGTTCGACGCGGGTGATCCTGCGCCGGCCGCCGGACGCCGCCACGGTCGCGGAGGTGGCCGGGATGGCGTTGCAGAGCCGGGTGGTGGTGGAGGACGTGTTCACCAGCCCGGACGCGGAGCCGGTGTTCCCGAACTCGCGGTCGGTGTGCATGCCGGTGATGAATCGCCGGCCGGGCGGCCTGAAGGCCGCGGCGTTTCCGGTGGTCGAGGTCCGTGACCCGGACACGCTGGCCGCTGCGGAGCGCGTGATGGTCGACGGTTTCCCGTTCCCTCAACTGCAGCCTTGGGTACGGGCGACCGCGCTCCCGCCGCGGGTGCTGGAACTGCCCGGCTGGCGGGTGTGGCTGGCCCACGACGACGGGGTGCCGGCGG
>NZ_JBHSBL010000019.1:112029-153915 GCF_042650585.1 Actinoplanes subglobosus | reverse complement strand
CCTACACCTACGACGACGGGCACGCCACCGGCCTGTACTGGCTGGCGACCCTGGCCGAGCACCGGGGCCGGGGGCTGGCCCGGGCGGTGCTGTCGGCGGCGATCGCGGCCCGCCCCGACCACGTGTTCACGCTGGTCGCGACGGAGGCGGGCCGGCCGCTGTACGAGTCGCTGGGTTTTCAGGTGGTGCGGATGGCGACCTGGCACACCCGGCCGCCGATCCTGACCGGGCCGTCCGGATCCGAGCCGGCCGCCACCGGCCCGGAGTAGGTCACCAGGTCCACTTCTGCAGGGCCGCACCGGTGCAGGTGACGATCCGGACCTGGGCGGCGTTGGCGGTGGAGGCGGCGGCCAGGCACAGGGCGGTGTTGCGGACCGGCCGGACCGTGCCGTCGGTGCGGAACTGCCACGTCTGCGCGCCGGTGCCGTTGCAGCCGTACTGCCAGATCCGCTGGCCGGTGGCGAAGTTGCTGTTGGGCACGTCGGCGCACATCCCGAACACCCGCAGCGTGTTGTCGGTGAACCGGGTCAGGGCCTGCGCCTTGGTGTTGTTGCAGGTGTAGGCCTGCAGGTAGGTGCGGGCGGCCAGCGCCGAGCTGGGGATGTCGACGCATTTGCCGGTGCTGTTCTTCAGCGGGCTCATCAGCGGGGTGGGTGCTTTGGCGACCTGCACCATCCGGGCCACCGACGGGACGCCGGCGGTGTCGGTGACGAACAGCATGTAGTGCCCGGGCGGGGCGACGCCGCCGGTCGGCGGGCCGGTCACGGTCAGGGTGGTGCCGGAGACCGTGAACTTCAGCGGGATGTAGCGCTGGCCCTGGTCGACGCTGTGGGTGACGTCGGCCAGCGCGACCAGCCCGACCTTGCCGATGCTCGCGGCCTGGGGGCTGGTGACGGTGAACGCGGCACCGATGCCGATGCTCGCGGGGGCGGCGGTGATGGCCGGCCGGTCGGCGGGCGCGCCACTGCCGTCGGACTTGAACAGATAGG
Organism: Actinoplanes subglobosus; assembly: GCF_042650585.1. Lineage (NCBI taxonomy): Bacteria > Bacillati > Actinomycetota > Actinomycetes > Micromonosporales > Micromonosporaceae > Actinoplanes > Actinoplanes subglobosus. The sequence continues at coordinate 152,926 of NZ_JBHSBL010000019.1, read as the reverse complement.
GCGGGCTGAAGTACTCGATGTTCTTCTCCAGGTAGCCGGCGGTCATGCAGACGCCGCAGATCCCGCCGCCGCCGGTCATGACCCGCCCGTCGGGCAGCAGCGCGGCCGTCGAGTGGTATTGCCGGATCCGGTCGGCGGCCGACAGCACCGTCCACTGCCCGGTGACCGGGTTCCACAGTTCGGCGGTGGTGACGGCCGCGTTCAGGTCGACGCCCATGTTGACCGCCGCGCTGGTCATGCCGCCGGTGACCAGGACGGATCCGTCGGCCAGGACGGTGGCGTTGTGCTGGCGGCGCCCGGCCGACATCGAGCCGGTGGTGGTGACGGCCGGGTTGAGGCCGGTGTTGGTGTTGACGATGACGGCCGTCTTGGTCGCGCGTTTGGCGACGCCGTCCTCGGTGATGCTGCCGCCGCCGACGACCAGGGTCTTGCCGATGTCGTAGGTGGAGAAGCTGCCGTAGTCGCGGGTGATGGTGTCGCGGTTGGCGGTGCCGGTGATCGCCGCGTTACCGGCGGTGGTGATCGTGTAACCCGGGTTGTAGGGCCCGAAAAGAGCCAATTGTGTGTCGGGGCGGGAAATCATGAACGGATAGATCCGCGCACTGTATTTCGTGAAGTTGGTCAATTGGCGAATCGCACCGTTCGTCTGGTAGACCTCCGCGGTCGCCGGTCCGCCACCAATGATCACTTCTTCGCCGTTCGCCATTTCCGTCACCGACGGATACCAGCGCGCCGAGGCCATGTCGTTACCGCGCGTCCACGTTTCGGTCTGCCAGTTGAACACGTAGGTACGCACGGTGCCGGCCAGTTGCGCATTCGCGTTTCCGCCGGCGACGAGAATGTTGCCGTTGGTCAGGTGGGCGAACCCGGCGCAGAACAGGTTGGTGCCCTGCAGGTCGACGCGTTTGTGGGTGTCGTCGGCCGGGTTCCACACCATCGCCCGGGTGAAGTCGTGCACCGGGTAGCTCTCGGCCGCGTTGTCGCCGACGGAGTCCCAGATCAGGACCTTGCCGTTGGGCAGTACCGCGGTGAACACCGGCACCACCGGGGTGTTCACCACCGGGCTCCACCGGCCGGACACGCCGGGGTCGGCGTCGGCGCTGGCCCGCAGCCGGGCCTTGCCTGGTCGGGCACCGGTCTCACGCTGGATGCGGGCCGCGTTCTCGGCGGTCGTCCTCTCGATCTCGCTCAGCGGCACCCCGACCAGGTCCTGGGCCCGGTGCTGGGCCTCGTCCTCGGCGGATCCGGCGGCGTGAGCGTGGGCGGCGGCCGGCGGCCTCGGGGCGGCCGGTGCCCCGGACGCCGCGGTGGCGGCCGTCAATGATGCCGACAAAAGGCATGCCGCTATCAACGCGCGGAATATGCGCATGGCATTGTCGTCCCTTCACCGATCGCAAGCAGAAGCTGCTTGGAACAGCGCGGCCGGGACCTTCGACAAGGCCTGATCTTGAATATCCCCGTTGGATTCTCTCGCGCCGCCCCCGTCAATGTTCAGTGCGGCCACCATAACTCTTAACCAAACTGACCATCAATATTCACCGTTGGCACTTCCGGGCTCGGAACGCTCACCCGTTCGGCTATCGCACTGTCGGTTCGGCGATACTTCGGCAAGGTTTGCGGAGATCTATTCCGGTCACCGGCCGGCCCGTTTCGGCCCCGGTGCTCAGCCGGCCGTGAGGTGGCGCAGGGCCAGGACGGCGGAGCGGCGGATCCGGTCGTCGGGGTCACCGGTCATGACCTGCAGCAGCGGTACGGCGGCGGGGTCACGGCCCATGCCGAGCCGCAGCGTCACCACCGACCGCACGTCGCCGGCCGGGTCGGTGGTCAGAGGCATCAGCGCGTCGACGTAGCCGGGCCGGCGCAGCCAGGCGACCAGGCCGGCCGCGACACCGCGCACGAGCGGATCGGGATCGGTCAGGTGGGCGCGGGCGACCCGGTCGATCAGATCGCGGTCGGGTTGCCGGCCGAGCGCCTCCAGCGCGGCGGCCCGCAGGCCGGGGTCGTGGCTGCCGGGATCGTGGGTCATCGGCCGGCCGGATGCGGGGTCAGGGTGTCCAGGGTCCGCAGCCGCGGGATCGGCGAACGCAGCAGCCACAGGCAGCCCATCGTCCCGCCGGCGGCGGCGATCAGCAGGGTCGGCCGCAGCCCGAGGCCGCTGCCGAGCAGGCCACCGATGGCGGCGCCGACCGGCCGGGCACCGTAGTTGATGGTGCCGAAGACACCGGCCACACGGCTGCGCATGTCATCGGCGATGACGGCGGTCTGCACCGAGTTCAGGTTGATGTCCAGCAGCATGACAGCCGCCCCGGAGATCGCCTCGGCCACGGCGATGGTGGCGGCGATCGCCCCGTCCGGGCCGCCGGCCAGCGCGATCAGTGCGGTGGGGGCGGGGAACAGGACCACCCCGACGATGATCATGCGGCCGATCCCGAACCGGGCGGACAGGCGTGGGGCGATCACCGCTCCGGCTGCGGCACCGACGGCGCCGGTGCCGAAGGCGAGACCGATCATCGAGGCCGGCAGGCCCAGTTCGCGGCTGGCGTACAGGATGACCAGGGCCTGGGCGACGAAGCCGAAGAAGTTGACCGTCGTCACGCAGGCCAGGGCGGCCCGCAGGTAAGGGTGGCCTAGCACGTAACGCAGCCCGGCGCGGATGTCGGCGGCCAGCGACGTGCGGGTGCCGGCCGTGCCCGGCGGGGCCGGGATCCGGGCGATGAACAGCGCCGAGGCCAGGAACGAGACGGCGTCGGCGAGGATCGCGACCGGTGCCGTCAGCGCCTGGACGAGGAACCCGCCGGCGGCCGGTCCGGCGACGAACGACACCGAGCGGCTGGTGTTGAGTTTGCTGTTGGCGTCGACGTACTGGTCGCGGCTGACCAGGGTGACGAAGAACGACGGGTACGAGCAGTGGAACAGCACCTGTCCGGCGCCGGTCAGCAGGGCGACCGCGAACAGCTGCGGCAGGCGCAGGATCCCGCACCAGTAGGCGATCGGCAGGCTCAGCAGCGCCGCCGCGCGCAGCAGGTCGGCGGCCACCAGCAGCCGTTTACGGTGGATGCGCTGGTCGACCCAGGTGCCGACCAGCACCGACAGCAGGCTGGGTGCCCAGATCGCGGCGGTCAGCAGGCCGACCTCGGCCGGTGTCGCGGCGAGCATGGTGACCGCGATCAGCGGCAGCGCCAGTTCGCTGATGCGGTCGCCGAAGTGCGAGACGGTCTCGCCGGCCCAGAACGCGGTGAAGCGCCGGTTGCGCCACAGCGAGGCGGCCATCACTGCGCCTCGGGCAGGTAGTTGCGCACGATCCGGACCCGGCGCGCCTCGGCCGGGGTGTCCTGGTCGGCGCGCCGCACGTACACCGCCAGCAGTGCGTCGATGTCGTTCTCGAGCCGTTCGAGCTCGTCGGCGGTGAGCCGGACCCCGGTGTTGGAGGTGCCCGACAGCCGCCGCCACGTGTGGTCCAGCTGGGGCTCGGTGTCGGCCCACCACTGGTCGGCCTGGTCGCGGGCGGCCTGTTCCATCCGGGTCGCCAGCAGCCGCCGGGCGGTCTGCGACTCGTCGTCGGCGGCGAGGCTGACGGTGAAACCGCGGGCGGCGGCCTTCCAGTAGCGCTGCCGCCCGTCGCCGGGCACCTCCCCGGGGTCGGCGTCGGTGACCAGCCCGAACGTGGCGAGGTGACGCAGGTGCCAGCTGGTCACCGACGGTGTCGCGCCGACGTGGGCGGACAGCTGGGTGGCCGTCGTCGGGCCGTGGCGCTGCAGGTAGGTCAGGGCCGCGAGGCGCACGGGATGGGCCAAGGCCCGCATCGCCTGCGGGTCGGTGATCGTGAGGTCACCCATCGGATTCGTGAGAGACATGTTTCGAAAGTAACCTCTCACATCTGCCGAGGAAAGCCCGTGACAGATGTGACCACCCGGAATTCATATTCAGCCGATAGGTTTTGGGGCATGTTTGTGGCACTGGAGGCCGGCACCGGCCGGGACATCGACGCCCGCGTCACCGCCGCGGAAGCGGCCGGGTTCGTGTTCGTCACGCTGTCCGACACCCCCGGCACCGGCATCGACGCCGGCGTACGGGCGGCGTTCCTGGCCCGCCGCACCTCCCGCATCGGGCTGCTCCCCCAGCTGCACGTGACCGTGACCGAGCCGTTCCACCTGGCCACCCAGCTGGCGTCACTGGACCACGCGTCACAAGGCCGGGCCGGCTGGCTGGTCGGCGCCGACAACAGCCCGGCCGCGTACGCCACCGTCGGCGAGCCCCGACTCGACGACGGCGACCTGCACCGCGAGACCACCGACGTGATCGACGTCGCCCGCCTGCTGTGGGACTCGTGGCAGGACGACGCGATCCTGCGCGACACCACGACCGGCCGGTTCCTGGACGCCGATCGGGTCCATCACGTGAACTTCACCGGCGCCCGGTTCACCGTCTCCGGGCCGCTGATCACCCCGCGGCCACCGCAGGGCCAGGTGATCGTCGCCGGCCCGGACACCCTCGGCGTCACCGGCCACCTCGACATCGCCCTGGTCGCCGCCACCGGCACCGACGAGATCACCGCCCGCGCCCACCGGGCACGCGCCGACGGCGCCGCCCTGGTCTTCGCCGACCTGCCCGAGGTCGACACCGGGCTGCTGGACCGGCTGGCGGGTGTGGTCGACGGCGTGCGCCTGCTCGCCGCCGTCCCCGACGTGGACCTGCCCGCCGTGGCGGCCGCGATCGGGCCACGCCCGCCGGCCCGCGACACGTTACGGGCCACCCTCGGCCTGACCCGCCCCGCCAGCCAGTTCGCGTGAGGAGCCGTACACATGCCGCAGTTGCATCTGGGGGTGTTCTTCACCGGTGTGGGCCCGCAGCTGATCTGGACCGCTGAGGACTTCGCCGACCACACCCACATCGACACGTTCGTCACCACCGCCCAGACCCTGGAACGGGGCCTGTTCGACGCGTTCTTCCTCGGCGAGGGCCTGCGCGTGCGGGAGAACCGGGGCCGCATCCTGGAACTCGACGTCGCCGGGCGCCCGGACGCGATCACCCAGCTCGCCGCACTGGCCGCGGTCACCGATCGGATCGGGCTGGTCGCCACCCAGAACACCACCTACAACTATCCGGCCGACCTGGCCCGCCGCCTGGCCTCGCTGGACGTGCTGTCGCACGGCCGGGCCGGCTGGAACATCGTGACCACCGACAACGCGTGGACCGGCGAGAACTTCCGGCACGGCGGCTGGCTGCCACACGAACGCCGCTACGAGCGTGCGACCGCGTTCGTCGAGACCGCGAAGGCGCTGTGGGCCGGGCAGCGGGTCGACCGCCACGACGACCTGATCGACGTGACCGCCCAGCTGGACATCACCGCACGGCCCGTACTGTTCCAGGCCGGCGACTCCCCCGGCGGCCGTGACCTGGCCGCCCGGCACGCCGACGTGGTGTTCTCGGCGAACACGGCGTTCGACAAGGCCGTCGCCTACGCCGACGACCTGACCCGCCGGCTGGCACGGTACGGCCGGGACCGGGAGTCGCTGCGGATCCTGCCGGGCGCTCAGGTCGTCCTCGGCGACACCACCGCCGAGGCCCGCGACAAGGCCGACTGGATCCTGCGGGAACAGATCACCGGGCCGCGGGCGATCTCGTTCCTGGAGCAGTACTGGGGCAAGGACCTGTCCGGCTACGACCCGGACGGCCCGCTACCGGACATCGAACCCGCCGACGGCGAACTCGACCCGTCCCGCGGCACCCTGTCGATCGAGCACCGCACCGGCAAACGCGACCGCATCGCCGCCTGGCGCGAACGCGGCCTGACGATCCGGGAACTGGTGATCGACGTGCAGCCACGGCACAACGTGTTCGTCGGCACGCCCGGCACCATCGCCGACGAATGGGCACGCTACGTGACCGAGCGGGCGGTCGACGGATTCAACATCGTGCCGCAGCTGCTGCCGGGCACCATCGACGACATCGTCGACCGGCTCGTCCCGGAACTCCAGACGCGAGGCGTGTACCGCACCGCCTACACCGGCCACACGCTGCGCGACCACCTGGACCTGCGGTGAACGCCGTCAGTGGTCGGCGCGCAGCAGCACGTACCGCATCCGGTGCAACCGGCCCCGGCCCGTCTCGGCCGCGTCGCTGAAGCCGGCGGCGGTGAACGTGGCCGCCGACAGGCCGTCACCGGCGAAGTCCAGCACGTGCAACCGGCCGCCCGGCACCAGCACCCGCCGCACCTCGCCCAGCGCCGCGTCCCGGCCCGGCTCGTCGAGATGGTGCAGCATCAGCGACGACAGCACCACGTCCACACTCGCCGCCGGCAACGGCAGATCACCGGCGAACGCGTACTCGTACCGCACCGGCAGCCGCCGCCGGGCCGCCTTGCGCCGGGCCCGCGCCAGCGCACCCCGATCCGGGTCGATGCCCACCGCGTCGACCCCCGGCGTACGCCGTGCCAGCGCCGTCAGCAGATTCCCGGTCCCGCAGCCGATCTCCAGCACCCGCTGCCCGGCCCGAACCCCGGCCGCGTCCAGCAGTTCCCGGTGCAGCCGGCCCGCCCCGAGCAGCAGCGTCAGCGGATCGTAGAGCGGCATCAGCCAGTGCCGGCCCATCCCAGGCAGATAATCCCCATCCGCGGTATGACGAAGTTTGGTCATGCCTCTAGCATCAGCCCCGTGACCACAGGCCCCAATGGTGAATCCTCGGCCAGGATGCGACATTCTTCGGTTCCCCTGGTGGGGTTTCCGCACCAGCCCGGCCACCCGCCGATCGCGACCGCCCGGTTCCCCGGCCACCCCGTACACACCGGCACCCACGCCCACGACTTCCTCGTCCTGTTCTACGCCCACCACGCCGACGTCCACGCCGTCATCGACGACCGGCCCTGGCAGATCTCCGACGGCGACCTGTTCGTCCTCGCCCCCGGCCAGGTCGTCGCCTTCGAAGCCACCGACATCCAAGGCTGGGTGGTGTGGTTCCCCGCCGACGCCATCCGATCCACCGGCACCAGCTGGCGGTCACATCCACTGCTGTTCCCGTTCGCCGCCGGCACCGACCGCATCCAGCGCCTGCACATCCCACCGGCCGACCGCGACGACTGGCTACAGCGCTTCACCGACCTCGACACCGAACTGTCGGCCCGCCGCGACGGCTACACCGAAGCCGCGACCGCCCACCTGACACTGCTGCTGGTCGCCACCGCCCGCCTGTCACCCCGATCAGCCGACGACCCACTGCTCGCCGCCGTCTTCGACGTCATCGAGGACCGCTTCCGCGACCCGCTGTCGCTGACCGACGTCGCCGCCGCCCTCGCCCTCACCCCAGGACACCTGACCACCGTCGTACGCCACCGCACCGGCCGCACCGTCCAGCAGTGGATCACCCACCGCCGCCTCCAGGAAGCCCGCCGCCTGCTGACCGAAACCGGACTGCCCGTCGCCACGATCGCCCGGCGCTGCGGCTACCCCGACACGTCGTACTTCATCAAACGGTTCCGCACCCAGCACCAGCTCACCCCCACCCAGTGGCGTGGCTAGACCGCGAACCCTTCCCGCCACCCGCCCGTCAGCGCCTGCGGGGTGACACTCCAGTCGACCTCCCGCCGGGCGGCGACCAGCTGAAAATTACGCACCACCTGGAACAGATGATTCAACAGATCCCGCACCTGGAACTCGGCACACGGCGTCGCCTGCGACAACTGCTCGTCACGGACCCCCGCGACCAGACCGGCGACCACCGGCACACACCCCGCACGGGTGACCGTCAGGCCCGCCCCGGATCCGTCACCAGCAACTCGTCGTCACTGTCGACGTCCCCCGACTGCGCCTCCGCCGCCGTCACCCCCACCAGCTGCAGAAACCGGTCACCGAGCTCCGGATCAGCGGCCAGGATCACCACCGACAGACCCGTCGGCGGCCCGTCACCCTGCGGATGACCCGTGATCGGGCCACCCAGATCCGCCCACTGACCCTCCTCGAACGGCTCCGCCGCCGCATCCGCCAGCACCGCCACCCGGTTCAACAACAGAAACGGCCACTGCGGCGGCTGCGGCTCCACCCCGCGCACCACCCGCACCGTCAACTCGAAACCCTGCCGCTCACCCAGCCCGTACGTCACGAAATGCCAATGCCCGTCCGCCGGATACGCCGACGCGGCCCGTAACGCGAAACCCTCCGCCGGATACGACACATGCCACGGCTCCGCCTGCGGATAGAGCCGGCCCAATGCCTCGGTGACGACGTCCCACATCATCCCGGCATTTGATCATGCGCAGGGGTGTCATGGGCAGAGGTATCGCGCGCCGCCCGCCAACCCCGCCGACGACCCCGGCCCACCACCACGGCCACCAGACCCGCCACCACCGCCAGCCCCGCACCACCAGCAGCGAACAAACCCGCCCGCTCCCAAGCCGGACCCCGCGACGCCACCACCACCGGCACCGGCGACCCGGCCGGCACCGCCGCCACCACCGGACCCGCCTCCTCCGACAACGCCCGATACGGATTCAACAGCCCCACCCCGTACGCCACACTCCGCGGCCCACCCGGCGCCGGATCCACCGACCGCAACAACCGGCCCGTGATCTCCCGCGCACTCTCCCCCGGAAACCGCTCCCGCAACAACGCCACCGTCGCCGACACGAACGGCGCCGCAAAACTCGTCCCCTGCACCGACCGATGCCCCCGCACCGGCGACAACACCGTCACCTGATCACCGAACGCCGCAATGTCCACATGCGCACCCGGCTGCGAATAACCGGCCAGCAACCCGTCCGCCCCCACCGCGGCCACCCCGATCACCCCCGGATAAGCCGCCGGATACGCCACCCCCGCCTCCGCACCACCATTACCGGCCGCCGCGACCACCACCACATCCGACCGCACCGCCTCAGCGACCGCATCCCGCACCGCCGGATCCTCCAACGGCATCACCAGCGAGATGTTGATCACGTCAGCATCCGCCGGACCCGCCGCCCACCGGATCGCCGACGCGAACGCATCCGCACTCGACCGCGACCGCGCGATCTCCTGCTGCCCCCTGCTGTCGGTGTCCTCGGTCACCCGCACCGGAACAATCGTCACCCCCGGCGCCAAACCCTGCACCCCGGTACTCACATCCGGCAGCCCCGCGATGATCCCCGCCACCGCCGTCCCATGCCCCACACAGTCACGCCGCCCGTCCGGAGCACCGTGCAACAGATCCCGCCCCGCCGCGACCTGCCCCTTCAACTGCGCATTACGCACATCCACCCCGGAGTCGACCACCGCCACCCGCACCCCGGCACCGGTCGCCAGACCCGCCAGACGCGCCGGCGCATACGCCCGCAACTCCGCCGGCACCCCCGCCACCACCGACCCCGCACCCAGACACGGCGCCGCCGCAACCGGCCCGGCCGGCACCACCACACCGGCACACACACCCACCACGACCGCCGCCACCAACCGCACCGCACACACCCCCGCACCACAGTGACCGGCGTGGATGCTACCGGTGCCCGGTTGTGCCGGCGGCACCCCGGCCATTAGGTTGAGAACAGCCAATCTGCGGTGTGTGAGGGAAACCGGTGAGAGTCCGGTGCGGTCGCGCCACTGTAAACGGGCCCCCAGCCAGGGGGCCGGTGAGTCAGGACGCTCACGTGCCGCAGGCCCCATCGATCGGGACGCGTCATCCCGTAGGAGGTTGACTCCGCCATGTCCAAGGCACAGACCATCACCACCCCCGCGGTCTCCGGCAAACTCCTCGCCACCGCAGCCGGCTTCACCGGCCTGATGCTCCTGCTGGCCTACCTCGTCGCCTTCGACCAGGGCGCCCTCTCCCAGAGCGGCATGTACCTGCACGAACTCATGCACGACGGCCGCCACCTGCTCGGTGTCCCGTGCCACTGACCCAACCCGGCTACATCCAGCTCCTGCTCCGCGGCCTGCTCGCCGGCCTCATCGCCGGCCTGCTCGCCGGAGGCTTCGCCTACCTCGCCGGCGAACCGCACATCAACGCGGCCATCGCCATCGAAGAAGCAGCCGCCCCCACCGGCGACACCGGCGAACAACCACTCGTCGACCGCGACATCCAGAGCACCGCCGGCCTCCTGCTGGCCACCAGCCTCTACGGCGTCGCCCTCGGCGGCATCCTCGCCACCGCCTACACCCTCCTACGACGACGCCTGCGCACCGGCAGCGACACCCACGCCGCCCTCGGCCTGGCCGCCGCCGCCCTCACCGGCATCGTCCTGGTCCCCTACCTCAAATACCCACCCAACCCACCCGCCGTCGGCAACCCCGACACCATCAACCAACGCACCGCCGCCTACCTCGCCGTCCTCGTCCTCGGACTGGTCGCCGTCTGGGCCGCCGTGCTCGCCTCCCGCACCCAAACCCACCCCTGGCGCCAAGCCGCCGCAGGCACCGCCGCCTTCCTCACCGTCGTCGGCATCGCCTACACGCTGCTGCCCACCTTCCACGAAGTCCCCGACGACTTCCCAGCCACCCTCCTCTGGGACTTCCGGATCTCGTCACTGGGCACCCAGACCATCCTCTGGACCGCCCTCGGCATCACCTTCGCCGCCCTGCTCACCCACAGCACCACCCGCAAGCAGGCCACCGCGGAGCCCATCACCACCGCGTGAACGCACTACGCCTGATCGCCGCCGGACACACCCCCGCACTACGCCGGGCCGTGTTCGGCGGCGACCCGCACCTCGACGAAGCCGGCCACCACGCCACCGTCGCCCTCAAGAACTCACCCGCACTGCTGCCACGCCACTTCCCCGACGACCAGCCCTGGCTGATCGCCCCCACCCACGCCGCCCAGCAGACCGCCACCCTCCTCGGCGCACCCGCCACCACCACCGAACCAGCCCTCGCCGAACCCGACTACGGCACCTGGACCGGCAACACCCTCGACCAGATCGACCCCGCCGGCCTCCACCAATTCCTCACCGACCCCACCGCAACACCCCACGGCGGCGAATCCCTCACCACCGCCACCACCCGACTCACCGCCTGGCTCGCACAAAACACCACCAGCAGACGTACGGCCATCGCCCACCCCCTGGTCATCCGCCTGCTCATCGCCGCCGCCCTCGGCCTGCCACCCAGCACACGCAGCCTCGCCGTAGCCCCCCTCACCGTCACCCGCCTCACCCACCACCACGGCTGGACCCTGCACCTCTGACCAACCGGACCCGCCATACGCGACCCAGCCGAGCCCCTCCGGCGAATGCCGCACCACCAGCGCCACCGCCGCCGCGATCAGCGCCCGCCACTCCGTAAAATCACCGACCGTGAACTACCACATCACCGTCGACGACCTCACCGGCCCCGCCATCGCCGCCCTCCTCCAGGAACACGTCGACCAGATGCGCGCCATCACCCCACCCGAAAGCAAACACGCCCTCGACCTCGACAGCCTCCGCGCCCCCGACATCACCCTCTGGACCGCCCACGACGGCGACCACCTCCTCGGCTGCGGCGCCCTCAAACACCTCGACCCCACCAGCGCCGAGATCAAATCCATGCGCACCGCCGCCACCGCCCAACGCCGAGGCGTCGCCGCAGCCCTGCTGACCCACCTCATCGCCGAAGCCCACACCCGCGGCTACCAGCGCCTCTACCTCGAAACCGGCGCCGACGACTTCTTCCACCCCGCCCGCACCCTCTACCGACGCTTCGGCTTCCAGCCCTGCGAACCCTTCGCCGACTACCGCCCCGACCCCAACAGCGTCCACATGACCCTCACCCTCCAGCCATGACCGACAACCTCGACGCCTACGCCACCCTCTTCGTCGACACCTTCAACCGCCCACCCTGGAACGAGAACTGGCACCCCGCCGACGCCACCCAACGCCTCCACGACATGCTCACCACACCCCGCACCCACACCGCACACACCACCACCGCCGACGGCACCCTCACCGGCTTCGCCATCGGCCACCTCGAACGCTACGGACCCGACGACCACTTCCTCCTCCAGGAAATGCTCGTCCACCCCGACCACCAGCGCCAAGGCCACGGCACCCGCCTCCTGCACGACCTCACCCGGCAGCTACCCCACATCACCCACTGGTACCTGCTCACCGCACGCAACAGCCCCGCCGCCGCCTTCTACCAGGCCCACGGCTTCCGCCCCGCCCACTCCACAACCGTCTACGTACGCCCCTGACCGCGAACCAGGCGGCAGCGCCCCGCCAAGCGGCGAGGCGCTGCCCCTGGCGGGACCTACAGGACGCCGGCCAGCGCCGACTCCTCGTAATCCAGATGCGCGATCAGATCACCGGTCAACGCATCCACCGCCGCCAGCAACTCCTCCCGCGTCAACGCCGGATCCCCCAGCACCGACCGCAACCGCTCCAACAGCGCCGCCACCGTCCCGTGCTCGGCCCGCAACCGCTCCAGCACCGGCCCCAGACCCGGATCCGCATACTCCAGCGCCGGAAACAACCCACGATCCTCATGCACATGATGACCGTGCAGATTCGCACACAACGTCAGACAGTTCACCCGCAACTGCGCGCCGAGCACCGCACCCGACGCCACCACCTCACCGCGGATCAACTCCAGCTCCCGCCGGAACGCCTGATGCACCACCCGCAGCAACTCACCCGGCGAACCCACATTCGACTTCGGCGGACCCGCCACCGGCAGAGCCACCAACGCCACCACCGGCAGCTCCCGGCCCGCCTGCCGCTGATAGTCCGCCCACGCCGGCTCCTGCTCGACCGCACGCGCGAACAGCTCGTCACGTTCTTCCCCGGACAGCACGGTCGCCGTCGCCTCGTACACGAAAACGCTGCTCTCGACCGTGACCACCGGATTGGCCCGCACGTTGTGCAGCCACGCCGGATGCCGGCGTTGCCCGCCGTTGGAACCGATCACCAGCACCCGATCCTCATCGGGCAGATACCCCAGCGGCACCGTGTGCGGCCGCCCACTCCGGGCCCCGGTCGTCGTCAACAGCAACAGCCGGCCACCCTCGAACATCCCGCCGACCCGGCCCTGATTGGCCCGGAACTCGGCAATGACGGAAGAGTTGAAATCGTTCGACATTCTCAGCTTTCGATAGTCCGCACAGAATCCCGCGTCGACGCGCGGGGCAGCAGAAACAGCCGTCCCAACGACGGCAGCAAGCACAGAGAAGAGACGAACGAGAGGTGGCGGAGCGCGGGCACGAGGCGACCGTGGCGGTCGCCCGGCGATCAAGCGCTAGCCGGGTGCCCCACTCGGTAATGGCCCAAGGCCGACCCGGCAGTCACGCCCGGAACCCTACCCCAATTTTTGTCCGGTCGGCGAAGCCGTCCTTTCAGTTTTTGAAGTCGTGCGGCTTGCCGCACATCCTGTAGAGCATCCTAGGATGAAAGATGGTCTAACCATCACAGTGGTAGGTGATGACCAGGTCTCGGCCGACGAGGTAGAGGCCGCCCTCCACCGTGATGGACCGGGCCGATCCCCTGCCGACCGGCTCGACTCGTTGAATCTGCCGACGCCGGGACTCGCGCGACGGGCTCGGGTGCTGCCGCTCCAGCTTGCGCGGAAAACGGAAGGCCGGCATGTCCGGTCGGGTGGAGAAGCGGATCTTCGCAACCGGCCGGTACTCCTTACCCGCGAACCTGCCCACCGTCTCGGCCCGGGTGTACTTGAACCCCAGGGAGGTGACCAGCCAGGCCACCCCGTCGGCCAACCCGAAGTTGGTGTTGGTGAACTCCGCCTGCCCACTCTTGAAGCAGCATCCGTCGGTGTCCATGAGCCCCTGGAGCAGGGCAAGGCGCTGTTCGACGGAACCGTTGAGGTACGCCTCGGGGATGTGCTTGTTCTTGATCAGGCCCAAGTTGTTCAGGGCGGCGGTCAAGCCGGGAATGCGGACGCTGACCAGCCTGCCTCGCTCGTTGCTGGGGACCCGGCGCCCGAGCAGGTCCAGTTCGGCGGCATCTTGCAGGTCGAGACCGATGATGCCGGTGTGGGAGTTCCCGTCGCCGAGCCAGAGACCCAGGACGTACGGGTCGACAGTCAAGTCCTGGGCAGGCAGGTCGATCGGTGCGGCCAAGTCGACCTGGAAACTTCGTGACGGCCCGTTCGACCCGATGGGAATCCCGGCAATCTGGCTGGTCGTCCAGGCCAGCTCGCGGGAGGCGTATGTGCCGTACTGACGGCGACGCTCCCCGTTCGGTCCCTTGGGAAGCTCGACAGCCGGAAGTTTGTAATCCCGATGACCCAGCCACAGGTGGTCCCCGGCAGCGACGATCTCCACACTGCGGTCGAAGGTGAGGCGATGAAGGTCCTGTTCGGTGGATCCGGTGACGGCCAGGATCTTCTTGGACCTGCCGTCCGGTCCGTAGACGTGGTCGCCGGTGCGCAGTTCTCCATGCTCGACCCAGCCGCCGATGGTCAGGACGGGGGTGTCGTCGCTGAGGCCCATTCCCAGTTGCACGCCCCGAGCATGATCAACATGTCGTGGTCGCCGGTAGGCCGGCAATCAGAAAGTGGCCCGCATCTCTCGATACCGGCCGCAGCGGCGAGCCCGGCCCACACCAGGGTGGGCCGGGCTCGTCTCGGGTGAGTAATGCCTAGATGCGCCAGGTCGCGGCGAGCGGGATCCGCTTCAGTTCGTCGGCCGACAGGGCGATGACCTTGCCCCAGGCGAAGTGGAACGCGTCGAACGTGGCCGGGTCCGCGATGCCGTACTTCACGCCGTTGCTCACCAGGAACAGGTCGAACGAGCTCTCCTGCCGAGCCAGGAACGCGTCCTGACTCAGATAGCCGGCCAGGGAGATCGCGTCACACCCGTACATCTCGACCTTCTCCTGGTCGGCGAACAGCTTCGCGCCGACCGCCGCCGTCGGGATGCCGCGCCGGTAGCCCTCCGGGTCGATGAGGAACGTCGCCGGACCGCCCTCGCACCGCACCCGCTTGCCCTTGAGGTCCGGACGCGGCTTCGGTGACGGCGCCTCCACCCCCACGGTGGTGGCAGACCCGCTCCGGGCGACGGCGGAGACCGGCCCCGGCACGAGGACCAGGGCCGCCGCCGACACCACGGCCAGCAGAAGACGCACTGGTGAACGCATTTGTCTCTCCTCAATCCGGGGCAGGGTCCGAACAAATCGGACTCTACGCCGGCCCGGCAGAGCGCCCCTCCCGGAAACGCGCCTGTCCCCCCGTCCGGTGATCTTCCAGCCGCGGACTCCTCGTAGGGTTCCGCGCATGGCGATCCCCGAATACGTGCTCGCGCTCCGCGCCAAGATCGGACACGACCCGCTCCCGCTGCCCGGTGTCATCGCCGTCGTCCTCGACGACCGTGACCGGGTGCTGCTGGTCCGCCGCTCCGACACCTGCGACTGGGCCCTCACGACCGGCTGCCTGGAACCCGGCGAACAACCCGGCGACGGCGCGATCCGGGAGGTCCAGGAGGAGACCGGCGTCGGCGTGACAGTGGAACGACTACTGTCGGCCGAGGCCCTGGAGCTGTCGGTGGCCCCGAACGGCGACCAGGTGTACTGGCTGGCCATCGTCCTGCTGTGCCGGGCGGTGACCGGCGACGCCCACGTCGGCGATGACGAGTCGATCGACGTGGGCTGGTTCGAGCGGTCAGCCGTACCCCCGTTGCCGCCGCACCAGCAGCGTTGCCTGACCCTCGCTCTCCCCTGATCTGTCGGCGAAGCCGTCCTTTCTGTTTTGCAAAAGGTGCGGCTCGCCGCACTGCCCGTAAGGCATCCTAGGAAGATAGGTTGTCGCCCTACGCCACCGAGGACGTCGGCATCGGTGCGCCGAAATGCTGGGTGAGTGACGCGCGCAGCGTGTCCTCGTCGCCTGCTGACCAGGCCACGAAGCAGTCCGGCCGGACCAGCAGCGCCGTCGCCGTCGTGCCCGCCAGGGCTCCGGTGACCACGTCGACCCGGTCCCGCCACGGGGCGAGGACCCCGGCGTAGTCGCCTGTGGAGTCCAGCAGCAGCGGCCGCCCGGTGCGGGTCAGCTCGGCCAGCCGGACCGCGCCACCGCCGGGGCTGTGCACGACCACGTCCGGCGCGCAGCGGCCGGCCAGTGGATCGGCCGGGTCGGCCGGGTAGTGCACGTCCGCGCCGGACATCATCGCCGCGATGTGCCCGGTCACCTCCGGTTTGCGCAGCAGCTCGGCGAAGAGCCCCCGCAGCCCGGTGACGTCCTCCCCCGGCCCGATCAGCGCGGACTGCGCCCGCGTCGACATGACGACCCGCTCGGCGACCGGGCGGCGCTCGGCCTCGTACGTGTCGAGCAGGCCCGGCGGTGCCCAGCCCCGGACGGTGGCGGCGAGTTTCCAGCCCAGGTTCGCGGCGTCCTGGAGGCCCAGGTTGAGGCCGGGCCCGCCGATCGCCGGGTGCACGTGCGCGGCGTCGCCGACCAGCAGCACCCGGCCGTCGCGGTAGCGGGTGGCGATGCGGGTGTTGCCGCCGGTCAGCCGGCGCAGCAGGCCGGGGCTCTCCGGCGGACCGAACGGGATGCCGGCACCGACCACCCGCACGACACTGTCGTGCAGCTCGGCCAGCGACATCGGCGTGTCCTCGGCGACCGGGGTGTCCGGCCACTCGGTGGTGCTCAGCAGCGCCGGACGGCCGGGGAACGGCGCCCACACGATCAGCCCGCCGCCGGTACGGGTGTGCTGGAACGGCGGCACCACACCGTAGCCGGGGACACGCAGGCCACCGGTCGCCGGATCGAGGGCCGACGCGGGGACGGTCACATTGGCGGTGCGGGAGACCGACCGGTCGTTGGTGACCCCGGGGAACCCGATGCCGGCCAGGCGCCGCACCACGCTACGGCCGCCGTCCGCGCCGACCAGGAACCGGGAGCGGAGCACCGTACCGTCGCGGAGGTCGGTCTCGACCCCCTCGGGATCCTGGCGCAGACCGGTGACCTCGTGCCCGCGGCGGACGTCGACGCCGAGTTCGGCGGCCCGGGCCGCGAGGCCCGCCTCGAGCCGGGCCTGCGGCACACCGAGAACGTAGTGGGGGTTGTCGGCGAGCATCGTGAGATCCAGTGGGAACGCGCCGAAGACGAACGCCGGCTGGGGTGACGGCGGCCCGTCGTCGCCGCTGAGCCGGGTGTAGAGGCCGCGCCGGTCGAGCAGGCGCACCACCTGGCCGACGACGCCGTTGGCGCGGGCCTCGCCGGTGGGCTCGGGGTGACGTTCGACGACGACCGGGTGGACGCCGGCGAGAGCCAGTTCGCAGGCCAGCATGAGGCCGTTCGGGCCGGCTCCGGCGATGAGGACATCGATCATGATCGTGATCCCTTCGGGGCGTGCGTCATCGTCACGGCAGACGGGAACGCCCGGCCGTGCGACAGCGGTGGGTCAGCGGGGTGGCGCCGGGAGGCCGGCCGCGACCTGGGCGAACGCGTCGGTGATGAGGCGCTCGATCGGGGCGGGCGGGTCGGTGCTGTCGAGGTAGTGGCCCATGGCCACGGCGACCGCGGCGCTGGCGGCGGCCGCGACGAGCTTCGGATACATGTCGGTGGCCAGGTCGGTGCCGGTGCGCTCGGCGACCGCGGCGGCCAGCTCGGCCTCGGCGAGGGCCACGGCGCGCAGCCGCTCGCCCTGGAGGGCCGGCTCGGCGAGCATCGCCCGCACGCCGGTCGCCCACTGGGTGTGGGCGGGTGAGGGCATCGCCTCGACCTCGGGACCGCGGGTGAACTGCTCCAGCGCGGCCGCGGTGAGCGCCGTCCAGAGCGGCTCGCCGGCGGGCCGCTCGCGCAGCGCGGCCGCGGTGCGCAGGCTGCGGTCGAGGTGGCGGGAGGCGATCGCCTCGGCCTTGCTGGAGAAGTAGTTGTTGAAGGTGCGCGGGGAGACACCGGCGGCCTCGGCGATGTCCTCGACGCGGACGTTGTCGTAGCCGCGCTCGGCGGTGAGATGGATCGCCGCCCACCCGAGCGCCGCCCGTGTCTCCGCCTTCTTGCGCTCGCGCAGCCCCGTCATGCCATCACCGTAGCGCTTTTTGCGTGACACGCAAAGATGCGTGGCGCGCAATTTTTACTCCCAGATAGTGGTCCATCTTGGACTCAAGGCCCCGGCGGGGCCACCTCATCCGGCGCCGACGACCATCATGTCTGCCATGGCGATCGGCGAGACGGGCGAGACCATTCAAGATCTCATCGGGTACGCACGGGAGCAGGGCGCCGCCGGCTATGACGTCGACGAGGTGCGCGTGTGTGAGTGCCGCGACTGCGGAGGCCGGGTGTTCGGGATGTGGGGCGACCTGACCCGGCAGGCGATCCAGCGCAGCTGCCGTGGTTGCGGGCGCACTCACTTCATCGCCGGCAGCGGTGACCACTTCGAGGAGGACAGCGCCGCCCTGATGGGCTGCGACTGCGGCAGCGACGACTTCAACCTGGCGGTCGGGTTCGCCCTCGACGACAGCCGCGACACGATCCGCGCCCTGGCCGTGACCAGCCGATGCGTGGCGTGCGGCCGGCTCGGCTACTGGGACGACCGGCTGGTCCCCGGCGGCGACACGACCCTGATGGACCTCGCCTGAACAGCCCACTGACAAACTGTACCGACCAGTCGGTACAGTTCAGGGATGCTCGACGTCTCCACCCCGCACGCCCCGGTCCGCCGCCGGTGGGCGGCCCTCGCCGTCCTGGCCGCGGCCGTGCTGCTACTGGCCATCGACAACACCGTCCTCGCGCTGGCCGTGCCCGCGCTCACCGCCGACCTGTCCCCCACCGGCGAGCAGGTCCTGTGGATCGGTGACGTCTACTCCCTCGCCCTGGCCGGCCTGCTGGTGCTGATGGGCAACCTGGCCGACCGGTTCGGCCGCAAACGGATCCTGCTGATCGGCTCCGCCGCGTTCGGTGCCGTCTCCCTGCTGGCCGCGTTCGCCGGCAGCCCCGAGCAGCTCATCGCCGCCCGCCTCGCCCTCGGCGTGGCCGGGGCGACACTCATGCCGTCGACGCTGTCGCTGATCCGCAACCTGTTCCCCGACGACACCGAGCGGGCCCGCGCCATCGCCATCTGGTCCACCGCGTTCGGCGCCGGCTCCGCGATCGGCCCGCTGACCGGCGGATTCCTGCTGGAGCACTTCTGGTGGGGCTCGGTCTTCCTGATCAACGTGCCGGTGATGATCCTGGTCCTGGTCTCCGGCCGGCTGCTGCTGCCCGAGTCCCGCGACCCCGAGCCGGGCCGCTTCGACATCCTGTCCGCGGCGCTGTCGATGGCCGCGGTCGTCCCGCTCGTCTTCGCGATCAAACACGTCGCCGGGCACGGCGCCGACCCGGTCACCGTCGGCTGCGTGCTGGCCGGCGCGACCGCCGGAATCCTGTTCGTGCGACGGCAGCGGCGCCTCGACCAGCCGATGCTCGACGTCGAACTGTTCCGCAGCCCCGCCTTCTCCGGCGCCGTCGCCGCCAACGTGATCGCCATCTTCGCGCTGACCGGCCTGCTGTTCTTCTTCTCCCAGTACCTGCAGCTCGCCCGCAACCACAGCCCCCTGGAGGCGGGCCTGGCCGAACTCCCGGCGACCGTCGCGTCGATCGCCGTGGTCGCGATCATCGGTGTCGCCGCTACCCGGCTCGGACGCGGACGGGCGATCGCCGCCGGTCTCGCCATGGCCGCGGCCGGCCTCGCCCTGGTCGCGGCGGCCGCGCACGGCCCGTACCTCTGGCTCGGTCTCGCTCTGGTCCCCATCGGCCTGGGCATCGGACTGGCGATGACGCTGACCGGCGACGCCATCGTCTCGGCCGCGCCGCCACGCAAGGCCGGCTCGGTGTCGGCGATCACCGAGGCCGCCAACGAGCTCGGCGTCGTCCTCGGCATCGCGGTCCTCGGATCCCTGGTCGCGTTCGTCTACCGCACCACCGTGGACATCCCTTCCGGCCTGTCGGCCGACGACACCGCGACGGTACGGGACTCGCTCGGCCCGGCCCTGAAGGTGCTGGGCCCGCAGTCACCGGCAGCCGACGGCGCCCGCGACGCGTTCATCTCCGCCATGCAGGTCACGTCCCTGGTCGCGGCCGCCCTCACGTTCGCCGCCGCAGTGCTGGCGTGGCGCGTGATCCCGTCGCCGCGCGCGACCCGGCCGTAGGTAGGTTGTCGACGTGGGACGCACAGCGGGCCGGACACCCGAGGAGACGAGGCGGGCGCTGCTGGCGGCCGCCGCCGAAGCGATCCGGGTGCGCGGCATCCACGCCTCCCTGGACGAGATAGCCCGCTTCGCCGGCGTCTCCAAAGGCGGCCTGATCTACCACTTCGCCAGCAAGGACGAGCTGATCATGGAGCTGGTCCGCACCGAGCTGGCCGCCTTCCAGGCCGCGATCGACGCCGCCCTCGACCCGGACGACACGAGTCCCGGCCGCCTGACCCGCGCCTACATCCGCGCCGTCCTCTCCGGAACCGACGACGAGGCCCGCGAGTCACTGGCCCTGATCACCCAGCTGATGACCCTGCCCGCGGTGGCCGAGGTGGCCCGGGCCGACGCCGAGCGCATCGACGCCGCCCTGGCCGCCGACGGCCTCCCCGAGGACGTCCTGGCCCTGGTCGTGGCCGCCGCCGACGGCATGAGCAGCGCCCCACTGTGGGGCGGCTCAGCCGGCACCCCCGCCGACCACCGCCTGGCCGACCGCCTGCTGCACCTCACCCGGCATCCGCACCTCTGGGAGTCACTCCCCTGGCCCGGCCGGCGCTGATCACCGTACGCCGGGCGACGGGACGGTCAGCGTCAGCGACTGGAAACGGCGGCCGCCGCCGGCCTCGACGGCATGGAAGTCCACCACCTCGAAGCCGGCGGCGGTGGCGAACCCGAGCAACTGCTCGTCGGTGCGCCACGAGAAGAAACGCGGCGGCACGTGCTCGTCACCCTCGATCGGGCCCTCGCCGCTCTCCCCTCCCCCGTACACCCCGAGGAAGAACAGCCCGCCGGGACGCAGCACCGCCCGGATCGCCGCCAGCACCGCGGGCAGGTCACGGTTGGGCACGTGCAGCAGGCAGTTCATCGTGTAGACCGCGTCGAACGACCCGGCCGGGAAGTCCAGGTGCAGGAAGTCCATCACGTGAGCCTCGACGCCCTTGGCCCGGCAGTGCTCGACCATCACCGGCGACAGGTCCGCGGCGACGACCGTCAGCCCCTGCTCCTGGAAGTAGACACTGTCCTGCCCCGTGCCGGCCCCGACCTCCAGCAGCCGCGCGCCGGGCGCCAGCCGGTCCCGGAACCCCTGGCGCTCGGCGACCTTCCACGACTCCTTGCCGAGCCCGTCACGCCACCCCGCCCGCGTGTCGTACGCCTGGCGCAACGGGTCCAGAACATCGTCGTACCGTGTGCTCACACCGCCTCCGACCAATCCACGATCAATGCGAACATCGGGGCGCGGCCGGCGAACATCGACTCCCAGTCACGGGTGTCGTAACCCCGGCCGCGCGGGCTGCTCCACGCCGACACCAGCATGCGCGGCAGCAGCCAGAAGTACTTTGCCGCACCGGTCACCATGACCGCGCGCCGCACCTGAGCCGGATCCATCACCTCGGCCACCCCGCGGGCATAACCACTGATCACCGCCTCGACGACGGACGGCAGGCGGGCCACGTCGACGTAGCCGTCCCAGAACGTGTCGAGCGCCAGATTCGCCGCATCCTCGCCCAGGGCGCCGGGTCCGGCGTACGCCCAATCGAGAAGAACCAGACCGCGACCGGAACCGATCAGATTCATCGGCCAGACGTCATGGTGGCAGAGGGTGCGCGGCAACGCGGCCGACGCCTCGAGCAGCTCGTGCCGCCGCTCCCACAACCGCCGCAGACCGGCGCGCAGCGCCGCGGGAAGGGCGGCCTCCGCCGCCGGGTGATCCCAGCGGAGATCCTCCGGCACCGGCTGCGCCAGCGTGTAATCGGCGAGGAAATCCCGGGCCAGCCAGTCGATCCGCGGCGGGTCTCCGGCCCATCCGCTCTGCCCGACACCGATCCGGTACGCGCAATCGCCCACCGTTTCGGTGCTGAGGTTCATACCGGCCGTCCCCTGGACATCCTCCAGGAGCATCTCGACCACCCCGTCCTCGATCTCGGTGACCGAGATCAGCGACGGCCCGCGGAGCCCGCCGGCCGCGAACGCCGAATCCGCCAGCCCGGTCCCGTAGACCAGCGGTTCGCGCCGCCAGTAGTTGAAATGCCCCGGATCATCGCTGGCCGCGAGGTGGGCGGCCGCCCCGTCGCGCCGCCGGTTGACGACCTTACGGATCGCGGTGCCGTCGCCGTGCCGGACCCGCCACACGCCACCGGTGACCTCGTTTGCCGTCGAATGGACCAGTTGCTCAGTCACGTCCCGCATTCTGCCGGACGGCGACCACGTTGACCGCCACCACCACAGCGATCCCGATCCACTCGTGCAGTGCCAGCACCTGTCCGAGAAGGATCAACCCGGCGAGCGCCGCGAAGACGGGGTGGACACTCATCACGACACCGAAGTAACCGGTCGGGACCCGGCGCAGCGCGAGCAGGTCGATCGCGTAGGGCACGACCGACGCCATCAGCCCGGCGGCCAGGCCGTAGAGCAGCGCGAGCGGCGTCATCCGGCCCTGCACGACCAGCATGATCACCAGCGGCAGGGTCAGCACCGCGGCGACCGTCGTCGCGGCCGCGGTCGCCTGGAGCCCGGGCAGCCGGCGGCCGAGCAGCCGGTTGAGCAGGATGTAGGACGCCCAGCAGCCGGCCGCGACCAGCCCGCACCCGATGCCGAACCAGTCGCTGGCGCCCGACGGCAGGACCAGCACGTACACGCCGGCGCCGGCACCGACCGCGCACAGCAGGTCGAGCCGGCTGCGCGAGGCGGCGAGCGCGACCGCCAGCGGGCCGAGGAACTCCAGCGTGACCGCCAGACCCAGCCCGATCCGGTCGATCGCCGTATACAGCGTCAGGTTCATCGACACGAACACGACACCGAGCAGGATCGTCGGCCACCACTGGGCCCAGGTGAACCGCCGCAGGTTCGGGCGCACCACCGGCAGCAGCACCGACGCGGCCACGAACTGCCGCACCGCGACCACACCGGACGGGCCGATCATGTCGAACGCGTGCGCGCCGATCGCCGCGCCCGTCTGGTTGCTGGCGGCACCGCCCATCATCATCGCCAGCCCCGCCAGGCGCGAGCGCCGTCCTGCGAGACGCGAGCCGTGCCGCGCCGTCGTCCGCTCCTCGGTTCCCACCGTCATATGAACGAGTCTCGACGCCCGGGCACGTGGTGGGAAATACGCGGCGTGCCGAACTTATACGCTGGGCGCATGGATGTTCAGTTGCGTCACCTGCGGGCGCTCGTCGCGGTCGTCGACACCGGCACGTTCACCGACGCCGCCACCGAACTGGGCGTCTCCCAGGCCGCGGTGTCCCGGTCGATCGCCGCGCTGGAGGAGGCGCTGGGCGTGCGCGTGCTGCAGCGCACCACCCGCCATGTCACCCTGACCGGGACGGGGACGCAGGTCCTGGCCGGTGCCCGCCGCATCCTCGACGAGGTCACCCACCTGAGCCGCCTCGGCGAGCGGCAGCGCAGCGAACTGCGGATCGGGTACGCGTGGGCGGCCCTCGGCAAACACACCCGCCGGGTCCAGCGCACGTGGGCGGCCCTGCACCCGGGCACCCCGCTGGTGTTCGCGCACACCAACACGCTCAGCGCCGGCCTCAGCGACGGCACCGCCGACGTGGCGGTGGTGCGGCGCGCCCTCGAGGATCCACGTTTCGAGTCGGCGCACATCGGCACCGAGGCCCGGTGCGCGGCCGTGGCCACCGACAACCCGTTGGCCCGGCGGCGCACGCTGCACGTCCGCGACCTGATCCGCTATCCGGTGGCGATCGACGCCCGCACCGGCACGACGACGCTCGACCTGTGGTCGCCGGGCCCCGCTCCGGAGAACGTGCGCACCACCCACAGCGTCGACGAGTGGCTGCTGCTGATCGCCGCGGGTCAGGCCGTCGGCATCACGTCGGAGGCCACCGCCAACCAGAATCCGCGGCCCGGCGTCGCCTACCGGATGCTGCGCCAGACCCCACGAATCGACGTGTGGCTGGCCTGGTGGCGCGACGACCCTCCACCCCACCTCGACGATTTGGTACGACTGAGCCGCGTCGCCTACACCACACCGCCTAAAGCATCCTAGGAACCTACCCCGTTCGTCTCCGGCCTCGGAGGGCTCCGGCAGCCTGGTATTCATGACGCCGTGACGGACCGGGAACTCCTCGACATGATCAAGGGCACGCCGTGGATCGACGGCCTGCTCACCCTTTTCGACTTCGAGGTCGACCGGGCCGCCGACGGACCGGTCGAGCCGGTGACCCTGCCGGGCGGCGAGCCGCTGGAGACGATCGCCGGCGACGGCTCCGGCGGCGCCTTCCTGCTCGTCGGCACGGATGCCGTGCGGCCGGTGCTCTACGTCGGCTCGGAGGGCGAGGGCGGCCTTGTCGCCGGGAGCCTCCGGGATGCGCTGGCCCTGGTCGTCGGCGTCTCCAGCCTGCACGACGCCACCGCCTTCCCGGTCGGCGAGAACGACGGCAGGGCCTTGCGTGACTTCCTGGCCCGCGCCGATGACGAGATCCGCGAGGACTGGCCGGAGCTCGACGACGACCGCGTTCGCCTGCGTGAGGCCCTCGGGCTGCGACCGGCCGACGACGACCTCCTGCGGTCGCTGCAGGCCGCGGCCGCGGATTCCGGCTTCCGGCCGGTCAACGAGTGGGGCGACCGGTACCGGCCGATGCTGCACTGGCTGGAGGACGCCGAGGAAGCGTCGCGCCGCACCGTCCAGGCATCTCCCGAGCCCCCGGCATCCCGGCCGGTGCGCCCGGATGAGCCGATGCCCGGGCAGCTCGGCCTGTTCTGACTGGATCGTCACCATGTCGGCAAGGAGGCGACCATGATCGGACTGCACCAGATCGCGTGGGGCGAGCTGCACCACGCCTATGGGCCCGCCGTTGACGTCCCCGGTCACCTGAGGGCCCTGCGCTCCCCTGATCCGGCTGTTCGCGGCCACGCGCTGAACGCCCTCTCGATCAGCGTCTGCCATCAGGGCACCCGCTGGGAGGTGAGCCCGGCGGTGATCCCGTTCCTGGTGGCGTTGATCGACGACCCCCGCACGCCCGCCCGCGGTGATCTCCTGCATCTGCTCACGTCGATCACCGTCGGCACCCGTCGCGATGACGACCTGCCGTTCGACCCCGCCCGGCAGTTCGCCGCCACCGGGCTCCTCGACGGCCGGGACACCACCGCCCTGGTGAACCGTTTCCACCTCGGGGACGACGAGTACACCGACGAGGAGACCACCCTGCTGGACGCGGTGGCGGTCGGCTGGGCGGCGGACTGCTACCGCCGTTGCGCCGGCTTCGCGCCCACGATCTCCCGCTGGACAGGCGATCCCGACGACGAGGTCGCGGCCCGTGCCGCGGCGCTGACCGCCTGGTTCCCCTCGGATCCCGCGACGGTCACCACCTGGCTGACCGTGCCGGCCGGCCGTGAACAGCCCCGGTCGTCCGCGAACCTGGCACTGGCCCACTGCCCCACACAGGACACCGCCGTCGACGCGGCGCTCCGGGACATGACGGTCACCGGTAGTGACCTCGTCGCGGTCACCGCCGCGGTCGCGGTCGCGTACCGCAAAGGCCCCGAGATCGACCCGTCCGCCCTCGGCACACTGATCGACGCCTCCGAGCAGGAATCCCTCCGCGACGTGACCGGCTGGAACCGCGCGACCCGTGGCTTCGTGATGCGCGCCCTCCGTCATACAGGCCTCTGAGTCTTCACCACGGGGCGTACCGAAAGGTGTTTACCACGTCACGAACCGGCCGTTTCCCGGCAGCGCGTTCGGCCGTACCCATGCGAAATGTTCGATGAATGTTGCTTTTTATGGGGATTAGGCCGCATATTCGTGGCGAGGGTCACGGGAAGGTCACGACAACCGGGGCGTCGTGGCCTCCGACATCGGGGTCATGACCCTCACCGGTGCACATGCGTCGGGAATCCGGCGCATCGCTCGGATCGGAGGTCGACCATGTCTTTCTCCACCTCACTGATGTCGCATACCGACGCGCCGATCGTCTACCTGGCCGGCGCGGCCGCATGCCTGCTCGTCGGACTGGCGTTCCTCAAGCGGACGCTGGCCCCGTTCGGACCGCTCCTGCGCGCCATGGCGGCGGCCACCGTGGTCACCGTCACCACCTTCGCGGCACTGGCGATGGTCGCCATGGCCGCCCTCACGTCGTGAACCCGAGCCCGGACCGCAGACCGGAGGAGGCAGCGACACATCTAAATACGTGAGAGCATGCGCTGGTTCCTGCTTCCCACCGGAAGGAGTGTCCATGCGCCGACTCGCCGTACGGGCGGGCGCCGCTCTCGCCCTGATCGCCGCCGTGGTCGCCGTGCCCAGTGCCGCGACCGCGGCGGCCCCGTCGATCAGCTGGTCCGCCTGCACCGAGACCACTCTGCTGGGTTTCGACTGCGCCACCTACGAAGTGCCGCTCGACCACGACAGACCAGGCGGCCCGACCACCACGATCGCCCTCTCCCGGCGCCCCGCCGACAACCAGGCCCAGAAGATCGGGACGATCTTCGTGAACCCGGGTGGCCCGGGCGGCGCCGGCCGGGGCATGGTGCGGTCCTCGGCCCGGATCGCGTCGCCCGAGGTCCTCGCCCGCTTCGATCTGGTCGGCTTCGACCCGCGCGGGATCGGGGCCAGCGACCCGGTCCAGTGTTTCCCGACCGACCTCGAGGCGGTCGCCCTGCTCGAACAGATGACGGGCGTGCCGGTCACCAAGGAGCAGATCAGCAGCACCCTCAAGGCCAACTGGGAGTACACCGAGGCCTGCAAGAGGAACATGGGCCCGCTGCTGACCCACATGAGCACGCTCAACGTGGCCAAGGACCTCGACCTGCTCCGGCAGGGCGCCGGCGACTCCCGACTGACGTACATCGGCTACTCCTACGGGACGCTGATCGGTGCCACGTACGCCAACCTGTTCCCGAAGAAGGTCCGGGCGATCATCATCGACGGCAACGTCGACCCCGACCAGCGGACCAACCACCGGCTGGAGAACAAGTTCGGCCGGGCCGGCGGCTTCGAGATCGCGCTCGCCGGGTTCCTCGCCGAATGCGACGAGGCCGGGCCGGCGTGCGCGTTCTCCGGTGACGCCCGGGGCAAGTTCGACCGGCTGCGGGACCGGCTGCGGCAGGGTCCGGCCGAGATCCCCGGCGGCGGCACCGTCACGCTCGACGACCTGATCGGGTACGTCGGCCAGATCCTCTACAACATGGCGAGCTTCCCGGTCGCGGCGCAGACGCTGCAGAACACCTACGACGTGATCCTCGGTGAACCGGCGGCGCTGCGGGCGACCGCCACCGGACTGCCGAAGGCACCCCCGGCCCGCGGCTGGCTCGGTGACGACTACGCGTTCAACAGCAACGACTCCTTCTACGCGGTGAACTGCGCGGACGCGCCACTGCCCCGCAATCCCGCGCTGTACCCGGCGTTCGCGGTCGCCTTCGAGAAGGCGCATCCGACCTTCGGCCGGGCCGAGGCCTTCAGCGAGGTCGGCTGCGCCAACTGGCCGGTCATCAGGGAGGCGTACGACGGGCCGTGGAACCGCCGCACCGCGCAGACCATCCTGGTCGTCAACCCGACCTACGACCCGGCGACCCGGTACGACTTCGCGGTCCGGATGACCCGCCAGCTCGGTAACGCACGGTTGCTGACACTGGACGGGTTCGGCCACACGAGCCGCTACAGCGCGTGTGTTACCAGCTGGTATACGCGTTACCTGCTGAACGGCGACCTGCCGCCGGCCGGCACCCGGTGCACGCAGGACGTCGCTCCGTTCCCGGCTGTCTGATGTCTGACCCGCCGGTGCCGACCCGCGGGGTCGGCACCGGCGGAAAGGCATGTCACACTGCACCGGCTCCCTTGATCGAAAGGCCGGTCCGTGTCCACGTTCGAAGACCTGTTCGCTCAGCATGTCGCCACCGGCATGGCTCGCCAGCTGGCGCTCGCCGACCTGCTCGGCGATCGAGGCTGGCAACTCGACTTGAACGCCGGATTGGTCACGTTCGGCAACGACCTGCGCTACCCGGTCCAGTTGTTGGGCACGGAGAGTCACGCGGACCGCACGTGGTTGTGGGCCTGGGCGAACAGCGCCAGCAACCTGGACCCGTCCCTGCTGCAACTGGCCGGCTGGCTGCGGGAGCACGGCCGCGCCGAGGGCATCCGCGAGTTCCACGAGCCGTCGCTGCGTCTGGACCACATCGACGGTCACCGTCTGTCGCTGGTCGCCTCGGGGCTGACCGGGCGGCCCTACTACCGGGGCACCTACAACGGTGGTGCGATCTTCTTCCACCTGGAGAACCTCCCGTCGAAGGTGCAGGGCGCGGTGCCGCCGGAGCGGGCGTTCACCGTTCTCGGTCAGGTGCTGCAGGCGTTCGCCGTCGATCACCGGACCGTGGTGGTCTCCTTCCTCCGTCAGCAGGGGTGGCGGGTCGACGACGGCAAGGGCGGTGTCCTCGGCCGGCACCCGGACGGCTCGCACATGCGCGTCAGCTTCGACCACCTGGGCCGCATCAGCGAGCTGACCGGGCAGGTGCAGCCCCACTGACATCGCCCGGCCCCTATGTTGGTGCGGTGAGCACACGCGACGTCCCCGCCCGGATCGGTGACCTACCGCCGATCGGCCGCCCCGCCAACAGCGCGCTGCTGCTGGCCGGCATCACCACCCTCGCCCAGGTCGCGGCCCGCAGCCGCCGGGAGTTGCTGGCCATGCACGGTGTCGGCCCGAAGGCGATCCGGATCCTGAACGCCGCCCTGGCCGAACAGGGCCACACGTTCGCCGGCGAGGCCCCGCGGTGATCCACACGATCGGCGTCCGGCCGGTGGCGCAGTACTGATGGACACCGCCTACGTCCTGATGCACAGCCCGCTGGTGGGCCCGTCGACCTGGGGGCCGGTGGCGCGGCGGCTGCCGAACGCGGTCGTGCCGTCGTTCCTGCACCTCGCCGACGCGGAGCCGCCGTTCTGGCCGCTGGTCGCCGCGACCGTGGCCGAGGCGGCCGGCCGGCTGCCCCGCGACACCGCGGTGGTGCTGGTCGCACACAGCAACGCGGGCCGGTTCATGCCGGTGGTCGTGGAGGCGGTCGACCGTACCGTCGAGGCCTGTGTCTTCGTCGACGCGTCGCTGCCGGCACGCCGCGGGATGACCCCGGGCGTCTCCCCCGCCCTGCTGGAGACAGCCCGCCGCAAGGCCGACGGCGGCCGGTTGCCGCCCTGGTCGCAGTGGTGGGACCAGGAGGAGATCGCCCGGATGTTCCCGGATCCGCAGACCATGCGGGCGATCTGCGAGGAGCAGCCCCGGCTGCCGCTGAGTTTCTTCGAGCAGCCCATCCCGGTGCCGGACGGCTGGGACGAGCGGCCCTGCGCGTTCCTGACGTTCCGCGAGGACCGCACCGGGAGCAACGACGCGGCCGAGGACGCCACGGAAGGTGACGATCCGAAGGTGCGGGACGCGCGGGAGCGCGGCTGGCCGGTCGCGTCGCTGCCGGGCCGGCATCTGCATCAGCTCGTCGATCCGGACGCGGTCGCGGAGGCGATCAGGAAGTTGTCACATTCGCGGTAGCGGCGGTGCTTACCTGGTGTGAAGCAACTGTTGAAGGAGCGGGAGGGCGCCGTGCCGGCCTCCGTGCGATCCGACCTGGAGCACATATTCCGGGCGGCCTATCC
Source organism: Actinoplanes subglobosus (assembly GCF_042650585.1). Classification (NCBI taxonomy): domain Bacteria; kingdom Bacillati; phylum Actinomycetota; class Actinomycetes; order Micromonosporales; family Micromonosporaceae; genus Actinoplanes; species Actinoplanes subglobosus. The sequence continues at coordinate 123,269 of NZ_JBHSBL010000019.1, read as the reverse complement.
GACAGTGGTCGGGGTGGCCGCGCGGGTGCTCGGCTCGCGGGACGAGGCCGAGGACGTGGCCCAGGAGACGTTCCTGTCGTTCGGCCGGACGAACGTTCCCGCTGGTGAGGCGCTCGGCTGGCTGTGTGTGGCGGCCGCGCACACGGCTCTCAACCATCTGCGGTCCGGGCGGCGGCGGGTCACCCGGGAGGAGGCGGCGTCCGATCGGGCCGGGGTCTGCCCGGACGTCGCGGACACCGTCGTGGCAAAGGACGAGCACCAGAGGGTACGGGCGGCGCTGTCCCGCCTCCCCCGGAGACAGGCCGTGGCCCTGGTCCTGCGGCACAGCGGCCTGAGCTACGCCGAGGTGGCCGCCGCTCTCGATCTCTCCCCGGCCAGCGTCGGCACGACCGTGCGGCGGGCCGAGTCCGCTCTTCGTGAGGAGTTGAAGCGTCATGCGTCATCCCGGTGACGGCCTGCTGCGCCGGCTGCTGGACGAGCCGGACGGTGTGACCGACAGTGATCGTTCGCACGTCGATGACTGCGCGTCGTGTGCGACCCGTCTCGCGGAGGTGTCCCGCGACGCCGCCGACGTGGAGAGTGCCCTGCGGTTCGACGTGGACGTCGACGTCGACGCGGCCTGGGCCCGTCTCCTGGACGGCGCCGGACACGAAGCCCCGAGACCGGTCCGGCAGCGCCGACACCTGAAGAGGACCCCGGTGATCGCCGTCGTCGGGGTGCTGGCCCTGCTCGGCGGGGCATCGGCGGCCGCGGCCGGCAACTGGTTCCAGATCTTCCGCACCGAGCAGGTCACGCCGATCACGGTCCCGCAGGCCGACCTGGTGCGGCTGCCGGAGCTGGAGGAGTTCGGCAGCATGCGGGTGGAGAGCCGCCCGATGATCCGTGACGTGGAGGACGCGCGGACCGCCCGGGAGGCGACCGGGCTGGCCAGCCCCCGGATCACCAACCTGCCGGCCGGTGTGACCGGTCAGCCGCATTTCCTCGTCGGCGACAAGGTGCTCGGCGTGTTCACGTTCGACCGGGCCAAGGCGGAGAAGGCACTGGGGCGGGCGATCCCGGAGCCACCTCCCGGTCTGGAGGCGACCGAGTTCCGGCTGACCGCGGGGCCGGGCCTGGCCGCGGTGTGGCCGAGCAACAGCGGGGCGCCGGCGCTGATGATCGGGCGGGTGGTGGCGCCGAAGGGGTTCTCCAACGGGGTCCCGTTCGAGACGGCCCGCGACTATCTGCTGTCCCTGCCCGGGTTGCCGGCGTCGGTGTCCGGCCAGTTGAAGGCGTTCATGAAGGAGGGCGGGACGCTGCCGCTGATCGTGAACGAGGCCAGCGAGACGAGCTTCACCACCAAGGTCGGCAAGGCGCCGGCGACGGTGCTGTCCACCGAGGGCGGCTCCCTGTCGGCGGTGTTCTGGGTGGAGGGCGGCTTCATCAACGTGGCCGGCGGGTCGCTCAGCACCGACGAGGTGCTGCGGGTGGCCCGGGAGACCCGGTGGGCGACGTGACCGAGTCACCCGCGGTGTGGGCGTCCCACCTGCGTAAACGGTACAAGCGGCGGACCGCGGTCGACGGTGTCTCGTTCACTGTCGGCCGTGGCGAGGTGGTCGGGCTGCTGGGGCCGAACGGGGCCGGGAAGACCAGCGTGATCAAGATGATGCTGGGGTTGGTCCGGCCGGACGCCGGCGAGGTGATGCTGCTCGGGCGGCCGCACACCGACCCGGGGTCCCGGGAACGGGTCGGGTACCTGCCCGAACTGTTCCGCTACCAGCCGTGGCTCCGCGCCGACGAGGTGCTGCGGTTGCACGTACGGCTGGCGGGGGTGAAGGTCGGTGACCGTGAGCAGCGGGAGACGCTGGGCCTCGTCGGTCTCGCCGACCGGGCAGCCGATCGAGTGGGCGGTTTCTCGAAGGGCATGCAACAGCGGCTCGGTCTCGCGGTGGCCCTGGTGGCCGGCCCCGACCTGGTGGTCCTCGACGAGCCGACGAGCGCGCTCGATCCGCTGGGCCGGGCCGACGTGCGGGATCTGTTGCTGTCGCTGAAGGATCGTGGTGTCGCGGTCCTGCTGAACTCGCACCTGATCGGCGAGGTCGAACGGGTCTGCGACCGGGTGGTGATCCTCGATCACGGCCGGGTCGCCGCCTCCGGGACGCTCGCCGAGCTGCTCGGCCGCCGGACGCTGCGGCTGTCGCTGACCGGGGTGTCCGCCGAGGCCGAGGCCGTGCTCGAACCGTTCACCCGGGACGGCGACGCCTACACGATCGCCCTGCCCGAGGATGTCCCGGCGCTCGTCGCCGACCTGGTCAAGCGGGGTGTCCGGGTGCACGCCGTCGAGCCGGCCCGGATGAGCCTCGAGGAACGTCTGCTGGAAGTCCTGCGGGAGAGCGCATGAGAATCGTGCTGACCATCGCCGCGCTCACGCTGCGGGAGGCCGCGCGGCGTAAGGTGCTGCGGTCGCTGGCGGTGCTGACGACGGTCCTGCTGGCCCTGAGCGCCTGGGGGTTCTCCGAGATCGCCGCCGACTACGGCGGACTGACCAGTGGGGAGGCCAAGGTCTCCGGGTCGATCGTGCTGAACCTGGTGATGTTCGGTTTCAGCCTGATCGCCGCGCTCGGCACCGCGTTCCTGGCCGGGCCGACCCTGTCCGGTGAGGTCGAGTCGGGAGTGGCGCTGGCCATGATGACCCGTCCGATCCGGCGTGGCCAGGTGCTGACCGGAAAATGGCTGGGCCTCGTCGCGTTCGGGGCGGGGTTCGTGACGGTCGCGGGCGTCGCGCAGTTCGTGATCGTGCATCTGGCCGTCGGCTACTGGCCGCCGCACCCGGTGACCGGTCTGGCGCTGCTGGCCGGGCAGACCGCCGCGCTGCTCACGCTGGGGCTGCTGTTCTCGACGGCGATCTCGCCGATGGCCTCGGGAATCGTCGCGGTGGGCCTGTTCGGGGCGACGTGGATCGCCGGGATCGTCGGTTCGGTCGGCAGCGCGCTAGGCAACCCGCGCGTCGCCATGGTCGGCACGGTGTCGCGGATGTTGCTGCCGACGGACGGGCTCTGGCGCGGCGCGATGAACTCCTTTCAGGATCCCGCGCTGATCGCGCAGACCGGTTCCGGGGTGGAGGAGTCACCGTTCCTGAGCATGCACCCGCTCACCGGCACCTACCTGCTGTGGGCCGCGATCTGGACCGTGCTGGTGCTGTCACTGGCCGCGCTGTCGTTCCAGCGCCGCGACCTGTGACCGCAACCGATCACGATAGGCACGGGCCCGGACCAGCACGACGACCGCCGCGGCGATCATCAGCAGTCCGGGCCCGGCCGCCAGTGGGCCCGCGACGATACCGGTGACCAGGGTGGTCACGGTGGTGAAGACGACCGCGAGCCGGCCGGCGATCACCCGGTCATCGGCGAACAGCGGACGTTTCCACGACGTCCAGGCCGCGAGCACGGCCCAGGCCAGTCCGACAAAGATCAACCCCGCAAACGCCGCTGCGGTACGGGTGGGCAGGCTCCCCGGTTCGGTCGCCCACAGTGTCGCGATCAGCCCGGCGCCGGTGAACCCAGCGATCCCGGCGGCCAGCAGCCCCCGCGACACCGGACGGATGACCTGCTCGGGGCGGTCACCGGCTCGGCGACGGGCTCGTCGTCGTGCCCCGGTTTCAGGGTGGCCTGGACCGAACGGCGGGCGATGGTGAGCAGCCAGGGGGCGAAACGTTCGGGTTGCCGCAGGCCGGGCAGGGCCCGCAGCGCCCGGGCCCACGCCTCCTGGCTGACGTCGTCGGCCCGGGCCCGGTCACCGAGCATCGCCCGCACGTAACGCCACACCGGCAGGTGCCAGCGCCCGACCAGTTCGCCGAGGGCCTGCCGGTCCCCGAGTTGCGCCCGCACCACGAGCAGCGCGTCCCGTTCCGCATCCGTCACACCCAGAGAGTGCGCGGCGCGGCGATTTGGGTTCACGTTTGTCATGGGGCAAGATCTCCCGGTGCTGCCCGAGGAAGAGTTCGACACGTCCGTCCTGCCCGAGCGTCTCCGCCGGATCCTGACCGTGATCCGCGACGCCGCCGTGAAGTACGGGTATGCCCCGTCGTCCCGTGAGATCGCCGACGCGCTCGGGATGTCATCGTCCTCGGTGAGCCGCCATCTGCGCACCCTCGAGGAGCACGGTTTCCTGCGCCGCGGCCGGACGGTGTCGCGCCCGGTCGACATCCGGATGTTCCTGGAGCCGGCCGAGCCCGCCCGCGAGCCGGCTGACACGGTCGGTGTCCCGCTGGTCGGCACGATCGCCGCCGGCACCCCGATCCTGGCCGCCGAGCACGCCGAGGAGCTGCTCAACCTCCCTCGTGACCTGGTCGGCCGGGGCACCCTGTTCAGTCTCCGCGTCCGGGGCGACTCGATGATCGACGCCGCGATCTGCGACGGTGACATCGTGGTGGTCCGTCAGCAGTCCGAGGCGTGGAACGGCGACATCGTGGCCGCGATGATCGACGAGGAGGCGACGGTGAAGGCCTTCCAGCGCCGCGGCGGCCACGTGTTCCTGGAGCCCCGCAACCCGGCCCACGACCCGATCCCGGGCGACGAGGCGGTCGTCCTGGGCAAGGTCGTCTCGGTCCTGCGTCGCGTCTGAGGCCGGAAGGGGGATGACATACTTCCCGGCGGACGTGAACCAACGGGGGGGAGTTCCACCTTGCCTGAAACCGCCGGCAACCGGGATGAATGGATCTACGTCGTCACCGACATCGAGGTCGACGGGCCCTGGCCCGGAGCCAACTCGATGAGGTCGTTCGCGTCGGTCGCGGTCACCGCCGACGGGGAGGAGCGAGGCGCGTTCGAAGCCGTTCTCGAACCGCTTCCCGGTGCGGCGCCCAACCCCGACACCTACGCCTGGTTCCAGACCCATCCGGAGGCGTGGGCGGCGGCGACAACCGACCCGCAGCCGATCCCGCAGGTGCTGACGCGGTACGTCGCATGGGTCCAGAGCCTTCCCGGGCCGCGCATGTTCACGGCCTCCCCGATCGCCTTCGACGGCAACTGGGTCGACTACTACCTGCGACGTTTCACGCCCTACGGCGTGATCCAGGGTCCCTATGAGAAGGACAGGCTCTTCGACGGTCCCGGCCTGTGCCTCCGCAGCTACGCCGCAGCCGTGGTGGGACGCCCGGTCGCCGAGATCTCGGCCGGGAGTCTGCCGGCCGAATGGTACGGCGACATCCCGCACACCCACCGTGCGATCGACGATGCCCGCGGTTACGCACACCTGCTCGGCGTCCTGTTCCGGCGAGCACGGGCGCTCCAGGCTCCGGCCGGTTGACTCACCATCGACCGGCCCCGGCGCACGCCCTACCGTGGTCCGGGAGGTGACCGGCGATGAAGCAGTTCGATCAGGGGCACCTGCAGGCGATACGCCAGCTGCCGCGTTTTCCCGAGGAGAACGCGCAGCAGCCCTGCCCCGCGTGCGGGAAGGTCACGCTGCGCCACTACATGCATCTGGTCGAGGGGCGCAGCCTACCGACGGCCATCATCATCACCTGGTGCGGCTCGTGCCGGCGCCACCACGACTCGATGGTCATCCTGCCGCAGGGCCTCACCTTCACCGATCCGCTCGGGCATCTGGGCCGCGCCGAGCGGCAGTGCATGGGCACCGGGGAGATGCTTGAGCTGCTCGACCGGATGTGGAGCTCCGGCCGGGCGCCGCAGACGTTCGTGATCCCGCCGGGCCCACCTCGGTACCCGACCGGCCCGCCGAAGGATGCCCGGGAGCAAGAGCCGGGCCGCCGCCGGAGGGACGCACCCGTCCGGCGGCGGAAGGACCGGTGATCGCCTAGTCGCGGGTGGCGCGCAGCAGGAAACCCGCCAGGGTGCCGCCGACCGAGACCACGTCGACGGGCGTGACCGTCACCCCGGTCCAGATAGGCGCGGCGAAGGCCGTGAGCAGGTAGTCCTCGGTGACACCCCAGCCGTGCGCACCGGCCGCCGAGATGGCCAGCAGCGTCAGGCTGCCACCGGGAACGACGAGCCGGGGCAGCAGGTCGAGGTAGTCGTCGACTCCGCCGTACCGGTGAAGGCTGTGCAGCAGACCCGAGTCGACGACCGCGTCGAACGGGTCGAGGGCCAGGTTGCGGGCGTCGCCGACCCGGAAGTCGACGGTCAGGCCCGCGGCGTCGGCCTTGGCGCGGGCCTGACCGATCGCGACGGCCGAGATGTCGACCCCGGTGACCTGGTGGCCGCGACGGGCGAGGGCGAGTGACACCTCCCCGCTGCCGCAGCCGATGTCGAGGACCCGGTGCCCGCTGATGTCGAGGTCGAGGGCCGGCTGCGCGATGCCGATCTCCCAGGGCGCGGTGCCGTCGCGGTAGATCCCGTCGTAGTCGGTCACGGCTCCTCGACCCCGCTGATCCGGTATTTGCGCACGTCAGCCGCGAGGATCTCGGGCAGCGAAGGCTCCGGGCCGGGTGTCCCCCGGAAACGCAGCAGGTCGTCGTCGGACTCCCACCGCTCGTAGACGGTGATCCGGGCCGGGTCGAGCGGATCGGGCGCCTGCACGAAGTCGAGGCACCCGTCGGCCTTCCGCGCCAGGCGGGTCACGTCGGCGACCCCGTCGAGGTAGCGGTCACGTTCGGACGGATCGACCCGGAGCACCCCGGCAATGATGATCAATTGTCCTCCCCCGTCGGATGTGTCCCCCCGAGTCAATCATGTCGCGGCAGGGCCGCCACCCCGTCGAGGAGGCGTTCCAGCCCGAAGTGGAACGAGCGATCCGGGTCGCTGACCGCGTTGTACTCCTCGCCGGCGGCCGTGCCGACCCGTCCGGCCAGCGGATACGCCCCGGGCGGCATGACCCGCTCCAGGATCGGCGCGTTCGCCTCCCACCACTGGAGGTCGGAGATGCCGGAGTCCTCGACCGTGGTGCGGGCCAGGATCGAGGTACGCGCGGTGCCGGCGGTGAGGTGGGCGACCATGGTGATGATCTGGTCCATGTCGAGGTCGCTGAAGCCGGCGCCCTCGACGGCGGCGAGCTGCCACTCGTAGCGGTCGCAGCCGTGCGGCCCGATCCACGGCCGGCTGCTCTCGACCTGGAGCAGCCACGGGTGGCGGTGGTATTCGTCCCACTGGTGGCGGGCGACCGCGGTCAGGTCGGCACGCCAGTCCCCCTGGTGCGGCGGGTGCGGGACCTCGCCGATGACCTGGTCGACCATCAGCCCGATGAGTTCGGAGCGGCCCGGCACGTACGTGTAGATCGACATCAGTTTGAGCCCGAGCCGGTCGGCGACCTTGCGCATGGAGAAGGCCGGCAGCCCGTCGGCGTCGGCGACCGCGATCCCGGCCTGGATGACCTCGTCGACGCTGACCCGCTGTTTCGGCCCTCGCCGGCCCTGCGGGAGGCCGAGGGTGTGCCGCCACAGCAGGGTCATCGTGCGGGTGAGGTCGTCCGGTTTCTCCATGTGCCAAATCTACCCCGTGAGGTGTACGGTGTTCCCCGCGATAATTTTCCGTAAGGCATACGGAGTTTAAGGAGCACTCGTGCACACGCTCATCGCCGAAGGACTGCGCAAGCGATACGGCGACCTGGCCGCCCTGGACGGGTTCGATCTGCACGTGCCGGCCGGTGTCATCCACGGCCTGCTCGGGCCGAACGGCGCCGGCAAGACCACCGCGGTGAAGGCCCTGGCCACCCTGATCGACATCGACGAGGGCACGGCGACGGTCGCCGGGTTCGACGTGCGCACCCGGTCCGCCGGGGTGCGCCGCAGCATCGGCCTGGTCGGGCAGAACGCGGCCGTCGACGAGATCCTCAGCGGCCGGCAGAACCTGATCATGTTCGGTCGCCTCTTCGGCCTCAACAGGTCCGATGCGCAGACCCGCGCCGGTGACCTGCTGGCGGCGTTCGGGCTGGCCGAGGCCGCGGACCGCCCGGTGAAGACCTACTCCGGCGGCATGCGGCGGCGCCTCGACATCGCGGCCGGCCTGATCCTCACCCCGGCCGTGCTCTTCCTCGACGAGCCGACCACCGGCCTCGACCCGCGCGCCCGCAACGAGGTGTGGACCAGCATCCGGGAGGTCGCCGCCCGCGGCACCACGGTCCTGCTGACCACGCAGTACCTGGACGAGGCCGACCAGCTGGCCTCCGGGATCACCGTCGTCGACCACGGCCGGGTGATCGCCGCGGGCACCCCGGAGCAGCTCAAACGCCAGGTCGGCGGCGACCGGGTGACGGTCACCCTGCGCGGGAGGATCGAGGAGACCGCACGGCTGCTGGGCGGCGAGGCGGACGAGGAGAACCAGACGATCACGATCGAGGTGACGTCCGGGCTGATCGACGTCGTCCGCCGGATCGACGACCTGGGCGTCGCCGTCGAGGACCTGCAGCTTCGCCGGCCCACCCTGGACGAGGCGTTCCTGAAACTGACCAGCAAGGAGGCCGTCCGATGACGACGATGCGCGCGGGTTGGATCCTCACCCGGCGGGAGCTCGCCCACTGGCGGCGCGAGCCCTGGGGCCCGATCTTCGGCCTGATGTTCTCGATCATGCTGTTGCTGGTCTTCGGGTTCCTGTTCGGCGGGGCCATCAACGTGCCCGGCGGCGGCGACTACATCGCGTTCCTGCTGCCCGGCATGATGGCGCTGAGCATGATGTTCGGTGTCGAGACGACGGCCACGAAGATGGCCGCCGACGCGGGCAAGGGCATCACCGACAGGTTCCGGTCCATGCCGATCGGCAGCGCGTCGGTGGCGCTCGGCCGGGTCGGCGCCGACATGACCAACTCGGCGGCCGAACTCGCGGTCCTCATCGTGGGCGGTCTGGCGATCGGCTGGCGCATCACGTCGGATCCCGGTTCGGCTGCTCTGGCCGTACTCCTGCTGCTGCTCCTGAGGTTTTCGATGTTGTGGATCGGCATCTTCGTGGGCCTGAGCGTCCGCGGGGGCGGTGCGACGGCGGCCGTGCAGGTGCTGGTGTGGCCGATCGGTTTCCTGTCGACGGCGATCGTGTCGGCCGAGACGATGCCGGCCTGGCTGGGCGCGGTCGCCGCGTGGAATCCGCTGTCGGCGACGGCGACCGCGGCCCGGGAGCTGTTCGGCAATCCGACCGGCATGACCGGCGGGGTGCTGGCCGAGCACGCGGTGTGGCTGGCGCTCGGCTGGCCGCTGGTGATCGCCGCGATCTTCATCCCGCTGTCCGCGCGGGCGTACCGGCGGCTACGGGACTAACCTGCGGCGCACTCCGCGTTTGACACGGGCGATCATCCCGGTGTGCGGCTGGGGCACCTGCTGGTGCAGTGCGTCCGCGTGGGCGATCATGCCGACGATGGTCTCGATCGCGGCGTTCAGGATCTGTCTGTCGTCGAGGGCGTCCGGGCTGGTCGACTCGTTCATCCGGCCCGGGCGCAGCTCGGCCAGGTCGCCCACGATGTGGCAGGGGTAGTCCTGGATCTCCTTGATCTGCTGGTCGGCGAGTTCGGCGACCCAGTCGGCGCGGTCCAGGCCGACGCCGAAACGCATGTCGTTGTCGCGTCGCTGCAGCACCGCACGCAGCAGGTGCTGGTGCACGACCCGCTGGTAGGGCATCCGGTGCGGGTAGAGGTCGCCGAGCGCGTCGTTGACCCGGCGCAGCACCTCGATCTCCGGGGCGCCGAGCGACGGGTTCGACTCGGGCGCGGCCGGTTCGCAGACCCCGTCGGGGATGCCGAAGATCCCGGCGAACCGCCGCCACAGCAGGTCGTGCGGCGCGCCCGGCTGCGGGACGGTGACGATGTGGCGCTGCGCGGCGGGGACCAGGTCGCCCCAGCGCTGGAACATCCGGTTCGCCGTGTAGTGATCCCAGAACCCGTCGAACCTCCCCTTCTCGACAGCGGTCAGGAAGTCCCCGAAACGCCAGGTGCTGCGAGCGCGGATGCTCTGCTGCCACATCGACGGGAAGGTACGCCACAGATCACGGGCGGCCACGACGATGTGGACCTCGGCCGGGTGCAGGCTCTCCACCGCCCGCCGGGCCTGCTCGGCGGTGGCGGCGCCGAGACCCTCGCTGGTCACGATCACGTCGCCGGGCCATTTCGCGAAGCGTTCGAGCAGCCGGTCCCACGTCCAGTAGAGCTCGGGATCGCGCCACGGCACCTGCCGCAGATCGGTCATCGCCTGGTCGTGGGCGCTGAACGTGGCCGGTACCAGGACGCCGGCCCGCTCCAGCACCTCGGTGTTGCTGAAGAGCACGTTCTGCACATAGGTGCTGCCGGTCTTCGGTGCCCCGATGTGCACGAACACACGCTTCGGCATACTTTCTCCCACCTTCCGGCCACTGCTAATTCATGATCAACAGAGCAGATGAAAGGTTGGTGACACATTGCTGTATCACTTGTTTAAAACATCAGAACCTTTGCCCATCCGGTACGGGTGACACCGCCCCGGAAGCAACGACGCCGTCCCGGACCACGACGCGACGCCGATGACCACTTCCGGCCGCGACGCCGCTGCGGGCTGAATGCGGTGGAGACAGGGCAGGATGTCACCATGGCCTGGTTCGTCTATCGCTCGCCGTACCACGGTGTCCTCGGCAAACACGTGCGCCGCCTGCCCGACGCCACCGTCCTCGACTGGTTCCGCCGCGGCTGGGTGGAGTCCGCCCCCGACCCCGACGCCTGGATCGAGGCCGAGCTCGGCGTCGAGGTCTACGGCCTGCACACCATCTTCGACGAGGTCGGCTGCCAGTCCCTGCCCGCGCCGGCGACCATGGCCGAGCTGCGCAGACTGCTGAAGAAGCACCTGTATGTCGAAGGCAAGGTGAGCGTCGACTCCCACAGCGTCCGCGCCCTGACCGACGACGACGAGGTGCCGCTGGCCTACTTCTTCCTCGACGACGAGGTCGTCACCGGCCGCCCGGGCCGCCTCACCTACCTCGTCCACGGCGAGTGGCCGCTCCCGGCCGAGCCCGGCCCGCCCGGCGAGCCGAGGACGACCCTGGCCTTCTCGCGGATCGGCGACGTCGACTGGGACACCCAGTCCGCGGTGGTCCGGGTCCCCGGCGTCCGGCTGCCCGACCTGGCGGCCTGGTTACGGACCACCGCCGAGTGGCCCGAGGAACTGACCCTGCTGCGCGGCTGCATCGGCCCCGACGATGATCTCGCCGCCGCCCTGGACCGGATGAACCGCTGGGGTGCCTGGAACGATCAGGAACTCGACCTCACCGGCATGCACGGCGACCACGACCAGGCCCACCGCGTCGCCCTCGACGTGATGGACGAGGTCGCCGGCCACGAGATCGTCCCCGGCCCCC
>NZ_JBHSBL010000019.1:271-112024 GCF_042650585.1 Actinoplanes subglobosus | reverse complement strand
GCGCCCCCCGCCCCGCGCTGGGCCGTACGCGGGTCGCCGACCACCTCGCCCAGGCCTCCTTCCACATCGACGACGACTACGGCTACCAGCAGTTCTTCTGCTTCGACGACGTGTGGGAGGGCGGCCACCCGCACCTCGCCAAGTCGCTGCGCCGCTGGTTCGGCAAGTCGTGGGATCCGTTGAAGTGAACACTGCAAGGTTTTTGACAGAGCCCCCGCGCATGATGCGCACTCCACCCGGACGATCATGTGGGGGCGCACCACCATGGAGATACCAGCGAAGGTGACGGCGCTCGCCACCTCCCGCGACCTCGGCGCACCGGTCGGCCACCGCGACGACACCGGCAACGCCCTCTACCCGCTGCTGGTCAGCGCCGCCTCCTTCGCCACCGCGTTCACCCTGTTCTATCTGGCCGGCACCTACGCGTGGCCGCTGGTCCCGATCGCCGTCGGGGTGATGACGGCCGGCACGGGCAGCCTGGTCTGGGCGATGGTCCTCCCGTGGTGGGGCGGCCAGTCGGTGTACGCGTACGAGCGCGGCCTGGTCCACGTCCGACACGGCCGGGTCCGGGCCGCCCTGTGGTGCGAGATGGAACGCCTGGAGTTGCACGTCACCCACGACGGCGACCACACGACCGCGACGACGTCGGCCTACCTGCTGAAACCCAACGGCCAGCCACCCCTGCGGGTACGCCCCCGCCCGCACGAACAGCCCGACGGCAGCCACCAGGACCCGTTCGGCACGCTGCTGACCCGCCTGGTCGCCGACGCCGGCCGCCCGGTGGTCCAGACGACCGGCCCCTGACACCGGCCTCAGTCAGTCGACGGTGCCGGCTGGCGGCTGGCCGAGGTCATCGACCGGCGAGGGCTCCACCGGTGTTCCCAGGTCGGCCGGGTCCGCCGGGTCGGCCGGGTCGGTGCCCGGCATCCCGTCGGACGTCGGGGTGGGTTCGGGGGAGGCCGGCGATCCGGTGCTGGAGGCATCGACATCAGGGCCCACCGCCCCGGGGCCGGCCTCGCCGGGCTGGTCGCGGAAGGGGTCGGCGGACAGTGTCTCGTCCTCGGCGGCGTCGCCGAGCACCCCGGCGGCCCGTGTCAGACCGGCCGTTCCCTCTTCGAGATCGACCAGTTCGTACGCCGCGAGCGGCTCGCCGGCCGCGGGCTCGATCTTGACGACCTTCTCCGGCCGGTACGACTTCCACTTGCCTCTCGCGCTCTCCCACTGGACGTCGAGGCTGCCGGTGTCATGGTCGAAGGACCCGAGCGGATTACCGCACGTGCATTTGACGACCGGTTTTCCGTACTCGTCGACGAGGACGGCGATTCCCGCCTCCAAGAGGGCCTCATAGGCCTCGGCTTTGCCTTCCCGGTAGTCGTGGTTCTTCACCAGGGTGTCGTTGCGCAGTACCACGGGCGTGAGCTTCCTGACGAATCCTCGAATCTCGCCGGGCCCCGCCAAGCCCTGCACTCTCGCCCACTCCTGGGCTTTCCCGCGGTTGGCCGGGTCACCCAGGAAATCGGTGAGTCTTTTCTTCGCGCAGGATTTCTTGTTCCGGGTCCCGCCGTACAGACCAGGCTGATCGCCCTTCTTCGTGCCGCCGCCGATGGCGAACGTCTCGTCGACCATCGCGTCGATCCCGAGCTCGAGGGCCTCATCGAAGAAGGGCGCGACGGTCTTGGCACCGCGGGCCACCGCCTGGACGAGAACGGGCCCGCTGCACGCCGCACTGGTCCCGCCAACGGCGATCAGAAGGGCCAGGAGTACCGCGCACGCGACTGACTTACGCCCGATCCGCTGTTTCCCTGCCCATTTAATCTCAGTCACGGAGAAACAATAGAAACAGCAGTCAAATGCGAATTTCACTCCACTTGCACAGCCGATTCGAATGCCTTTCACAAAGGACTCCCATGACGTCACGAGATTGCGTGACCGTGTATAAAACCAGTCGTACCCGTGGGGAAAGGTGACCGCATGCGGCCTGATCGGCAGGCGATGGCAGAAGGAACGGTCTCCACCACGCTGACGATCGTCGTCGGTGTGGCGATCAACCTGGTGACCGGCGACCACCTCCTCACCGGCGGCGTCGCCCTCGTGATGGGAGGAGTGCTCACGGTCTGGTGGACCTCGAGGCTGGCGTCACGCCGAGCGGAAGCCGACGCCGGGGACGGCCGGCTCGAGAAGGCAGCGCTCATGCTGGCCGCAGCCGTCAGCGCCCGATGGCACGACGAAGCCGGCCGGCGGAGCCTGCTCGGCAGTCACCCCTTGAACGTGCGCTGGGGAAGGGTCGGCGCGGAGGCCGACGCCGGCGCGGATCTCGCCACCGTGTTCGCCGGCGCGCAGCGGCTGGTGGTGCTCGGCGAATCCGGCGCCGGCAAGAGTGTCCAGGCGATTCTGCTGACCTGCGCCCTGCTCGACTCCCCGGCACCCGGTCGGCCGATCCCGGTGCTGCTCTCCCTGGCCCGGTGGAATCCGGTCCGGCAGCAGTTGTGGCCATGGGTGGAGCGCAGGATCGTCGAGGACTACCGGATGTCCGAGGAGACGGTGCGCGAGCTGGTGGGATCAGGGCAGGTGATCCCGTTCCTGGACGGCCTCGACGAGTTGCCCGCGGGCCTGCGTACGCCGGCCCTCCGGGAGATCGGTGCGGCGGTGGGACAGAACCGGCCTTTCCTGCTGACCAGCCGGACCGCCGAGTATCAGCGCACGCCGTACCTGCTCACCGGGACCGTGGTCGTGCGGCTGGAACCGATCCTCGTCGACGACGCGGCCGACTTCCTCACCCGTGACGAGTCACCGGGCGCCACGCGCTGGCAGGACCTTCTCGGCACGTTCGCGACCGGGGGAACCCCGCTGGCCGCGGCCCTGTCCCGGCCGCTCCTGCTCGATCTCATGCGGACCGTGTATCTCACCGGCGAACGTGATCCCGCGGAACTGTCGGACCGGCAGGTCTTCGCGACCGTCGCGGACATCGAACACCACCTGCTCCGCTGGTATCTGCGTACCGTGTACGAGCCCCGCGCACCCCGGCCGGACGAGCGCTGGCGTCCCGGCCGGTACCTCTACCAGCGGCCCGCCGAAGCGGAACGCTGGCTCGCATTCCTCGCCCGCCGGCTCGACAACCCGGCGCGGCAGGGCATGGCCTGGTGGCGGTTGCCCGCAGCCGTACCCGGCCAGGGTTACGGCACCGCGATCGGCGTCAGCACCGCCGGACTGGTGAGCGTGCTGCTCGTGGTGCTCGGGGGCGCCCCGGACGGTGTCGTCCTGGCCCTGCTGTGGGGTCCGGTCGCCGGGATCGCCGCCGGGGTGGCCGGGCAGCAGGCGGTCGCCCACCTGCCCGTCGAACAGCCACGCGCCTTCACCCCGGTACGGCCCGAAACGGCCGTGACCGGTACGACCTGGCGATTCGGCCTGGCCTTCGGGGCGCCGGCCGCCGTCGCCGGGCTGCTGAACTTCGCCGATGGCCCGGTCATGGGGTTCATGACGATATCGATCATCTGCGCGGCCGCGGCGGGACTCGGGCTGGCCCTGGCGTTCGGTGCCCCGGTCACACTGGCGAGTGCGGCCAGTCCGTCGTCGGTGTTGCGCCGTGATCGAGCCACCGCCCTGGTCACGGCGGTGCCGGCGGCGCTGCTGGTGAGCTTGGTGTTCTGGACGGGCGTTGGCCCCCGTGTGGGTGTGGCCTGCGGCGTGGGAGTGCTGCTGGCCCGCATGTCCTGTGGCGCATACGGGGGTTTCGTCCATGCGCGATGGTGGCTGGCGGCGCGTGGCAGAACCCCGCTGTCGCTGATGACGTTCCTGGACGACGCCCACCGTCGTGGGGTGCTGCGCCAGGCCGGTGCCGTCTACGAGTTCCGGCACGACGCCCTGCGCCGTTACCTGCTCTCATCCGGCACGGGAGGCCGGAGGGCCCGCCACAGCGCCCACGTTCCGTGAATCATCACGGCCAGCCCCACAATGATCATCAGAGCCAGGAAGAACATGTACGGCGTGTACCAGGCCGCGTGACGGGAGAACCTCGGCGCAAACGTGATCAGCAGCATCCACGCCGACAGATAGGCGGCGATCAACAGGACCAGGGAGAGGCAATGGGCCAGGAGCCCGAGGAACGGACGGAAGCCGGCGAACCCGTCCGGGTGGCCCCGCTGAGGTTCCCACCGGACCCCGAGGCCGCGCAGGCGCAGAGGCAGGCCGCTGAAGAAGAGCACACGACCGATGAACCGCCCGGCCAGCAATCCTCCGGCCGTCTCCAGGAAGGCCGCGGCGACATTTCCGGTGAACATGCGCGACCCGTCCGCCTGCCACTGCGCGATGACGACGGCCCATGCCACGGCGATCAGCGCGGCCACCGACCAGCCGCCGTACCGGGCGTACCCGGCGGCGATCCGATGGAGGCGGGCGAGGGACGGGTCGAGCTGATCCGGCAGCACGGCGACCCCGTTCCCGGCCAGCGCCCGTACCACCGGTGTGGCTCTCATCGCCACCAGCAGCGACAGCGGATAGGCGAGCAGCAGCAGCGCGAACCCGGTACCCCACTGCCAGTCCCAGCGCACCGAATGCTGCAGATGAGGCAGCGTTCCGGCCACGACCAGCACGATCACGACGGTCACCAGAAACGGATAGTTGCGGAGCGCGAGACGCTCGAAATCATGGAGCGGTTCGGAGGTGCCGGTCTCGGTGAAGCTGCAGGGCCGCATCTGACCTCAACGGACAAGGCCCCCCGGAGGTTCGTCCGAGGCGCTCTAGCATGTCGGCATGGTCGAGCACGAGATCGCCTCGGAGGAAGACGGATGGTTTCGAGGCGACTGTCATGTGCACTCGCGCCGGTCGCACGCCGGTGAGCTGACTCCGGAACAGCTCGCGTCGGCGGCTCGTCAGGTCGGGCTCGACTTCGTCGCCGTCACCGAACACAACACCGCCGACACCCACAGCGCCTGGCAACAACTCGCCGGCGACGATCTGCTCGTCATCCTGGGCCAGGAGGTCGTCACCCGGACCGGGCACTGGCTGGCGCTCGGCATCGAACCCGGCCGGGTGATCGACGGGGACTACGGCGTGCGCGACGACCGCATCGGCCGGGCCATGGCCCAGGTCCATCGCACCGGAGGTCTGTGCGTCGCGGCCCATCCCCACGCCCCGTACCCCTCCGGCACCTTCGCGTATCCGTTCACCGGCTTCGACGCGGTGGAGGTCTGGAACGGCCTGTGGGCCTCCGACCTGCCGTGGAACGCCGACAACGAGGCGGCCCTGGCCGAATGGGGGCGCGGTCTGGCCGCCGGCGTCCACGCCGGCCACTGGATCCCGGCGATCGGCAACAGCGACGTTCATCTGGCCGGCCAGATCGGCACACCCCAGACGGTGGTACGGGCGCGGGCCCTCGACTCCGAGGCCATCATCGCCGGCATCCGCGCCGGACGTTGCTGGATCGCCGGGTCGGCCACCGTCCAGCTCGCCTTCACCGCCGAAGCCGGTGACCGGGTCGCCGAGGTCGGCGATCAGCTGACCACCGGCGGCGAGCCGGTCGTGCTGCGGTTGCGGGTCCACGGCGTACCGTCCGGCATGGTCTCCTTCCACACCGACCGTGGCCACGCCCACCAGCAGACTCTGCCCCCGGACGGTGCGGGTTCGATCGAGTGGTCCACCAGCGCGAGCGAATCGATGTTCGTCCGCGTCCAGGTCCGCCACTCCGACGGGCGCATGGCGGCCCTGACCAACCCCATCGTCCTGAAGTGAGGCGTGGGCGCCGTACTCAGCTGGTGGCCCGCGCCCACAGATCGTCCAGGACCGTGCCCGCCTCGGCGCCGTCCCGGGCCGCGACCGACAGGATCTCCCTGGTCAGGTGGACGGCCGCGGTGCTGATCACGAGCGTCGGCGACAGCCGGGACGAGAACCCGCGGGCCACGTCGAGAGCGTCACCGAGCCGCCCGTCGGCGACGTCGCCGGCGATCGCGTCGAGTGCCGGGTTCTCCCCGCCGGCGTCGATGCGACCGGACACGCCGTGAGCCAGGCCGAAATACCAGACCAGCAGGTCAGCGGGATCGCCGGTCTCGATCAGCACCCGCAGATGCTCACGCTGGGCGTCGGCGTCACCGGTCATCTGCGCCCACACCAGCCGGAACGGCGTCTCCGACACGGCGACCAGCTGCCCGGCCCGGCCGCAGCCCAGCGCCAGCAGATCGTCGCGGTTGTCGAACTGCATGACGAGCGCGGCCAGCGCCAGGATCGCGTCCATCGGCGCGTCGAGGGCGGTGTCCCCGGCTTCGGCGATCATCCGGTTCGCGGCGCGGCGGCAGAGCAGGGCGAAACTCGGCTCGGTCCAGCGGCGGGCCGTCTCGACGACGATGCCGCGCAGGGCCGGGCGTGGCGTGTTGGTGGTGCCGATGGAGGTGAGGAGAGCGTCGACCAGGCGGTCACCGGCGAGACCGTGGACGGTCCGCAGGATCTGCCCGGCGGCGATCAGCGCGATCTGGGTGAGGTCGACGGCGTGTTCGCCGCCGCTGTTCTCCTGGACAAGACGGCCCGCCCGCTCCGGCCGCCGGGCCAGATATTCCCCGGCGGCGACTTCGACGACGGCAGCCTTGCTGACGGTATCGGTCACGGCGAACGATTCTGCCCCAGCTGTCACATTCGGAACTCCCCGGCCGTCCCTCCCTTCGACCGACCATCGAGGAGGGCCCGTTGTCCACGGCATTCACCGTCGTCACGCTCGTCACCGCGTTCTTCACCGGTAGCGCCGCCGTGTTCTACCTGATCGGCCACGAATACCCTAAGTCGCAGGCGGACATGAAACGCATCCCCCGCAAGTATGTGCCGGTCCTCGGCTCGTTACTGGCCGCGGGCACCGCCGGGCTGCTGATCGGGTTCGCCGTACCCCTGATCGGAACCTTGGCCGCCGTCGGCCTGGTCCTCTATTTCACCGGCGCCCTGATCGCGCACTTGAGGGTCGGTTCCCGCAACCTGCTCGGCTGGGCGATCTTCGCCGTCACCGTCGTCACCGACCTGGTGGTGAATCTGCTGTACCACTGAGGTGCCGACCGACGTCGGTCAACTCGGCCAGCCGGCGACACAGAACCGGTTGCCGTCCGGGTCGGCCAGCACCACGAAGGGCAGCTCGCCGGGGTGCCGGTCCCCCGGCTCCGGATAGAACGGCCAGTCCACCCGGGTCGCACCGAGCTCCAGCAGCCGTTCCACCTCGCCGTCCAGACCGCCGGGGCCGGCCAGCAGGTCGAGGTGGACGCGCGGGAAGTCCTCGGCCGGGCTGCCGCTGTCGTCGAGGGCGATCGGCGCGCCCGGCTCGCCCGGTGGTGGTTCGAGGACGATCCAGTCGTCGCCGGCCCACCGGGGTGGCCGCCGCACCCAGCCGAGCGCCGCCGACCAGAAGGCGGCGGCCCGCCCGCAGTCGGTCACACCGAGGGAGATCTGTGCGAAGACGGCCATCCGCCGATCGTAGGTCGCACCCGCAGCCGCCCGGTCAGCAGGAACACCGCGACCATGTTGGCCACGAACAGGCCGGCGGTGGCGGCGGCGACCCAGCCGGGCAGGTCGTTGTTCAGGGCGAGGGCGGTCAGTCCGGCGAAGGCGACCGCGATCAGGGCGGTCACGATGCAGCCGGTGAGGTGGGCGGCCCACGTGCGGACGCCGCCGACCAGCGCCGCCACCGCCGGGCAGATCAGGGCGACCGCGGCGAGGCCGACGAACATCTGGATCACGGAGTCGGCCATCGTCCAGAACAGCTGCACGGTCACGGGGACGGTCATCGCGAAAGCGGCGACGGCGTCGGCGACCAGGACGATCGGGGCGATGACGGCCGCCGCCGAGACGGGGCCGCGCGGGTTGTCGGTGAGCACGCGGGAACGCTAACGGTCTTCTATGCTGCGACGGTGGCCCGTACGCGCCACCTGCACCGGTTCTCCACAGTCTCTCCGCAAGGGATCAGCCGTGGCCCACACCGACGTGTTCGACGACCTCGAAGCCGAGCAGCAGCAGCTGGAGTCGGTCCTGGCCCGGTTGTCCCCGGCCGACTGGGCGACGCCGTCGGCGGCGGCCGGCTGGACGATCGCCGACGTGGTGCTGCATCTCGCGCAGACCGAGGAGGCGGTGACCGCCACCGTCGGCGCGCACGGCGATCCGGTCCGCTGGCACGAGCTGGGCGCCACCGTCGACGAGGCGATGGGCGCCCTGGTCGCCGCCGAGCGCGGCGACGGCGAGCAGATCTTCGGCAGGTGGCGGGTCGCCCGGCGCGATGCGGTCGCGGCACTGCGGGCCGCGGACCCCCATCAGCCGGTACGGTGGGTCGCCACCCCGTTGAAGCCGCCCACCCTGGCCACCACCCGGCTGGCCGAGCACTGGGCGCACGCCCTGGACATCACCGTTCCGCTGGGCGTCGGCTACCCCGACACGGCCCGTCTGCGGCATGTCGCCTGGCTCGGCATGGGCACCCTGCCGTACGCGTTCCGCCTGGCCGGTCTGCCCCCGGCACCGGTGCGCTGCGACCTGACCGCCCCGGATGGCTCCCAGTGGCTTCTCGGCGACCCGTCCGCCGACAGTGTGATCAGCGGCCCGGCCGCCGACTTCTGCCGGGTCGGAGCCCAGCGCCTGCCTCCCGGCGATTCAAAACTGCAGGTCAGCGGGCCACACGGAGCGACCGCCCTGCGGCTGCTGCGCAACTACGCCGTCAGCTAGCCACCTTCCACGGTCAGGGTCTGCCAGGCCCGCTGCACCGCTGTCGACGGGCTGTCTCCGAAGCTCTCCGGCGCCTCACTCCAGGAGCCGGTCGACCAGCCCGTCACCCGGCTCCTCGTCGGGGAGAAGATCCTCTTCGACTGTGGTGAGGAGGCGTTCGGCGATCTGCTCCACGTCTCCGGTCACACCGGCTGTGCGTAGTGCGGTGGTCAGCTCCGCCCGTACCCCCGGGGAATTGAGGATCGGAACCAGCAGCAGCAGGACCATCGCGCCCAGACGCGGGGTGGGCTGGCGGCCGGCGAGGCCGGACAGCTCGGCCCAGCTGATGCCGCGCCCGGCCCGCGCCCCCTCGTCCACCGCGAACGTGATCGCCGTCCCACCGTCCGGGAGCAGCAGATAGTCGACACCCTCGTCCTCGTCGAAGTTCCGCTGGACGACGGCGAGCCGCGCACCCCGGCCGGTGTCGAAGACGAACACCGGCCACGCCGAGGGATCAGTCAACCGGGCGTAGGCCGACTCGACATCGCCCTCGTCCATGCCGAACAGTGCCGCGACCTGGTCCATCGGCTCGTCCAGGCGGCCGCCCAGGAAGGCGGGCCAGAAACCGGGCAGGTCGAGCAACTCCGGCGCCTCGCGGGCCAGGCCGTCGTCGTCGTATCCGGGGAGCAGCGTCACGGGACGACGATAGGCGGTCGGCCGCGTCTAGGATCGGCCGGGTGACGACGGCGGAGTGGGCGCGGAACTGGGCGCAGACGTGGCGGACCGGCTGGCCGGCGCAGGACGTCGAGGCGATCGCCGCACTGCAGGCGCCGCACGGTGACCACTGGGCCGGGATCCTGCGCCGTTTCCGGGGCCGCGACGGGCTGCGGACCTACCTCGCCGAGTGTTTCGACGAGGAGACCCGCCCGGCCGAGGTGTGGTTCGGTGAGCCGGTCGTCACCGGCGACACGGCGGCCGTGGAGTACTGGGCGGTCACCTATCCGGGTGGCGAGGCACTGACCATCTCCGGCTGTACGGTGCTGTTGTTCGGCGCCGACGGGCTGGTCGTCGAGGCCCGCGACTACTCGCACGCCGAGCCCGGGGCGCTCCGGCCGCACGCCCGGCAGTTGCCGCGCCTGTCCGGATGGCCGGATTCGGACGAGTAGAGTGCGGCCGTGGCCTGCCGCGGATACTTCCTCGCCCTCGACGAGCGCTGCACCGCGCGACTGCTGGCCTGCGACTCCGACGACGCGCTCCGCGACGTCCTGGAGGAGTTCGACATGAACGCCGACATGTCCGACGAGTGCGTCGTCGACAAGGCGTGGGACGGCATCCACCGCTGCCTCACCGAGGGCGGCCTGGGCAGCGACGACGGCACCTATCCGCTGAACGCGGTGGTTCTCGGCGGCCGGCACCTCTACCGCGGCGACGCCTACATCGTCTGTCACAACAGCGCCGGCGAGGTGCGGGAGATCGCCGCCGCCCTCGACGAGGCCGACCTGGAGCAGTTCGCCGCCGTCTTCTGGTCGCTGGACGCCGGCGACTACGGCGCCTACATCGACCAGCACGGCCTGACCTACCTGCTCGACTACTTGAAGGACGTGACCGCTTTCTACCACCGAGCGGCCACCGCCGGCTGGTCCACGGTCTTCGTCGTCGATCAGTGACAGGGGTTAGCGTGGGGTATGGGCCACGACGGGACGATTCTGGTTATCGGCGGGACCGGCACGGTGGGGAGCCGGGTGGCTGCACGGCTTCGGGAGGCCGGGCGGGACGTGCGGGTGGTGTCGCGCCATACCGTGCCACGGTTCGACTGGGCGGAGCCCGGCTCGTGGGCGGCCGCGTTGGTCGGCGTACCCACGATGTTCATTCTTCTGCCGGATCAGACGGCGATGCCGGAGGCGTTTCTTCCGGAGGCGCTGCGCGCCGGGGCGCGGCGGGTGGTGCTGCATTCCGATCGGGGCCTGGAGGTGATGGGTCTCGGTCACCTGCAAAAGGCCGAGCAGTGGGTACGGGACTCCGCCCCCGAATGGACAATCGTGCGTCCCGACTGGTTCCACCAGGATTTCGAGACGTTCTTCCGGCAGCCCGTGGTCGACGGCCGGCTGTGTGTTCCGGTCGGTGACGCCCGGCAGGGTTTCATCGACGCCGACGACATCGCCGCGGTGGAGGTGGCCGCCCTGACCGGCGACGACCTGCTCGGCCGGCTGGTGGAGGTGACCGGCCCGCGGGCGCTGTCGTTCGGTGAGGCGGCCGCCGAGATCTCCCGCGCGACCGGCCGGGAGATCACCTTCGACGGTTCTCCCGACGCGTTCCGCAAGGCGATGAGCGCCGACGGCCTGCCCGACGAGGTGATCGAGTCCCTGGTCGAGGGCTACACGCGGCTGCGTTCCCGCGGCGACACCGAGCCGACGGGCACGGTCGAGGAGGTCCTGGGCCGCCCGGGCGTGGACTTCGCCGCGTATGCCGCCGGCGCCGCCGCCCGCGGGGTCTGGTGACCGGGGGCCGGAAGACCCTGGCCGGGCAGGCGGACCGTGGGCAGGATCAGGGCCGGCGGTCACAACGGGAGCGGACCATGGGTGAGGTTTTGGTCGCACGCCGGCATCCGGGCGGGCACGGCGGGGACACACCGGGCGGTTGTACTCACCCGGTGCAGATGTCGTGGCCGGACGCCTACGCCACCGCGCGGGACGCCGCCAAGCCGCTGCCCGCCGAACTGACGCCGGTGGTCGCGGCGACCGGCCGGGTGCTGGCCGCGGCGGTGCGGTGCGAGCGGCCGGTTCCGGCGTTCGACAACGCGGCGATGGACGGGTATGCGGTGGCCGGCGACGGCCCGTGGGCGGTGTGCGGGCGGGTGCTCGCCGGCAGTCCGGCCGGCGCGGCGGTCCTGCGGGCGGGTACGGCCGTGGAGATCGCGACCGGGGCGCTGCTGCCGGCCGGCACCGAGGCGGTGATCCCCTACGAGGACTGCTGGGTCGAGGACGGCCTGGTCATCGGCGCGGTCGGGACGCGCCGGCACATCCGGCGGGCCGGTGACGCCCTCTCCCCCGGCACACTGATCGCCCCCGCCGGGCGGATCGTGACGGCGACCGTGGCGGCGGCCGCGCTGCAGGCCGGGGCCGAGCACGTGCTGGCGTACCGGCCGCCGACGGTGACGATGCTGGTCACCGGCGACGAGGTGATCACCGACGGGACGCCGGGGCCGGGGCAGGTGCGGGACACGTTCACCGGGCTGGTCGCGGCGGTCACCGCGCGTGCCGGTGGTGGGTTCACGCTCTCGCGGCGGCTGCCCGACGAGCCGGACCTGCTGGCGGCGGCGCTCGGGACGGCCGGCACCGACGTGATCGTGGTCAGCGGCTCGTCGTCGGCCGGGGCGGCCGATCATCTGCACCGGCTGCTCGGCGCGGCGACCGCGACCTGGCTGGTCCGGGGTGTCGGCTGCCGTCCCGGTCATCCGCAGGCGCTGGCGGTGCTGCCGGACGGTCGTTTCGTGGTCAGTCTGCCCGGTAACCCGTACGCCGGCCTGGTCGCCGCCCTGACCCTGCTGGAACCGCTGGTGGCCGGCCTCGCCGGACGCCCGCCCACCGGCCTGCCGACCGCGACGGTGACCGGCCGCGCCACGCTGATGCCCGGCGGTGTCCGCATCGTCCCGGTCGGCCCGGACGGCGACCTGACGGCGGCCGGACCGGTCGGTCTGCACGCCGCCGCCGCTGCCGGGACCCTCGCCGTCCTGCCCGACGACTGGGCCGACGGAAAACCGGTCGTCACGCTGACCGTCCCGTGACTACCATCGGCGGCAGCTGTGGGCGGCCATCGCGGCGCTTCCTTCTCACACTTTCCGGGTTCAGCACCGTGTCTCTCCGCCCACAGCTTCACGTTCCCGGCGGGTCGTCGTTGAGGATCCGCTCGAAGAGATGGCTGTCCTGCCAGGCCCCGTTGAGGAACAGGTGGCTGTGCGCGGTGCCGTAATGGACGAATCCGTTCTTGGTGAGCACCTTCTGCGAGCCGGTGTTCGTCGGCGCGGTCGCCGCCTCCATCCGGTGCACCCCGCGGTCCGCGGCGATGACCAGAAGATCCGCGACGGCGGCGGTGGCCAGGCCCCGCCCCTGCTCGCCGGGGTCGACCCAGTAGCCGATGGTCGCGCCGCACCGGGGTGACGGCGTGAGATCGGCGAACGACGCGTAACCGACGACCCGGTCGCCGCGGATCATCGCCCGGGTGGCCAGCTCGCCGGCGCGTTCCCTGGCCACGATCGACCGCATCCGATCACGCTGGCCGTCGAGGGTGAAGAACGACTCGGACCGCGGCGGCTCGAAGGGCGCCAGGTAGGCCCGGTTGCGCAGGTGGGCGTCGAGGACCGCGGCGGCGTCCTCCTCGCGCAGCGAACGCATCACGATGTCCGGCATCGACGCATCCTAACGGCGCCGGCCCACCGGCGGGGTCAGGGCCCGATGTCGTACCCCTGCTCTAGGGTTCGCGCATGGTCGATGTCGAGGTGCGCAGCCGGGTGACCGGCACGTCCGGAGGGCTGCCGCCGGTGCGGGTGCGCCCGGCCGGGGAGAGCACGACCGCGCGGGAGCTGATCCGCCTCGCGGTCGAGGAGCAGCTGCGGCTCGCCGGGGCCGACGCGGCGCGCTGCCGTGGTGCCCTGGCCCGGCAGTTCCTGTCCGACGAGGACGTGCGTGCCCAGGCCGCGTCCGGCGTGATCCGCATGCCGTCCGGGCCCGTCTCCCCACCCGGGGTGGAGGGCGAGGTCACGCGGGCGCAGCGGGCGTTCGGCCGGGGCGTGTTCGTCATGTTCCACGCGGGCCGTCAGGTCACCGGCCTCGACGAGCCGGTCACGGTCCGGGCCGGCGAGCCGGTCGTCTTCCTGCGACTGGTCGCCCTGGTGGGTGGCTGATGGCCGATCCGTTCGCCGACATTCCCGAGTCGTGTGTGCCGGCCGCGCGCGACGGTCGTGAGGTGCTGCTGGCGTTGCTGGAGCGGGCGCGGGCCGCCGGTCCGGCGGAGCTGGTCCCGCTCGCCGACGAGATCCGCCGCTCGATGCGACGCGGTGACCGGCTGGCCGGCGGTCATCTGCGGTCCTGTTCGGCCGACGTCGTGGCGGCGCTCGACGATGTCTATGACGGGGCGTTCCCGGTCGCCGGCGGCGCCGACATCGGTGCGGTGCTGGACACGCCGTGGGCGAGCGCCTCGCGCCGGGCGTTGCTGGCCACGACGCTGAGCGGGCTCGGCCTGTCGGTCTGGCTGGACGACGTGGCCCGGCAGGCGCTGGCCGCCGCCGACCTCCGGTTGCTGCGGGCGCTGATCCACACGCCGCTCGGTGACATCGCCCGGCATCTGACGGCCCGCGCGCTGGACGCGCTGCACACCGCGGGCGTCCTCGACGCGGCGACGGTGGTGCGGGCTTTCACCGACGATCGTTACCTGTGGGCCGACATCGAGTCCCTCCCGTGCGCCGGCGCGGTCCGGGCCCACATCGACACGCTGGTGTGGAGCCTGCTCCCCGCCGGGACCGCTGCGGCCGATCTGCCGGAGGAGATGGATCTTCCGAGGGCGCCGGCTCCGCGGGGGCTGCGGTTCGTGCGGGTCGCGCTGGACTGGCCCGGTGACCCGGAGGTGGCCGCATACCTCGGGACGGCCGAGCTGACCTTCGCCGAGCAGCACGAGCTGGTCGCCGTTCTCCGGGAGCGGCCCGACGACGACAGGCAGCGGGTCTGGCAGTGGCGGGTCGAGGCGGGTGACGACGCGGCGATGCTGCCGCTGTTCGACCTGGAGGCGGGCGGGCCACTGCTGCGGCTGATCCGGGCGATGCCGACCGGCCACGAGGCGTTCCGGCAGGACCGGGCGGGGATCCTCGCCACGGTCGAGGCGATCGGCCCCGAGGTCGCCCGCAGACTGCTGAGACGGCAGCCCTGCGAGCTGATCTCGGCGGTCCTCGGCGACAACCGGCCGGCCGTGCAGAGACGGGTGAGGAACAACGCACTTCAGGGCATCGCCGCGTTCGGGATGCTGCCGCTCGCCCCCGGCGAGACGGCCCTCGACCGCTATCTGACGTTGCGGGAGGTGGCGAAGAGGGGCGCCAAGCTCGGCCCGAACCGTCGTATTTCGCACGCCGCCGCGATCGACATCGCCCTCGGCCACCTGGCCCAGGTGACCGGGGCCGCCGACGCGAGCCGCCTCGAGTGGGAGTGCGAGGCCCAGCTCGCCGCCGAGACACCGTCCGGCGCGGATGTCGGCGATTACCGGATCGAGCTGCGGTTCGACGGCGCGGAGCCGCTGCTGGCGGTCACCAGGGGCGGTAAGCCGCTCAGGTCGGTCCCGGCCACCGTCCGCGGGCACGAGGCCTACCGTGATCTGCGCGAGCACCAGGAGCGGCTCCGCGAGCAGGCCCGCCGTATGCGGACCGGCCTGGTCGAGCGGCTCGTCGCGACCGCCGCGACGCTGGCACCCGACGAGCTGGCCCGGCTGTCGTCGCTCCCGGCCGGCGCGGCGATGCTGCCCGGCCTGATCTGGCGCGACGCCGGCGGCACGGTCGGCCTGCTCGACGACGTCGACACGACCGGCCCGGTCACCGCCGTGCACCCGTTCGACCTGCTGACCGGGGGGACGCTGGCCGCCTGGCAGGAGGAGATCGTCCGGCGCAGGCTGCGGCAGCCGGTGAAACAGGCGTTCCGCGAGCTGTACGTGGTGACCCCCGCCGAGCGTGACGCCGTCGACGTGTCGCAGCGGTTCGCCGGCCAGACCGTGTCCGGCCGGGTCGCCGCCCAGCTGCTGGCGGGCCGGGGCTGGTCGACCGGCCACGAGTATGGTGATCATCAAGCCACCCGCCCGGCCGGTGCCGGCCTGACCGCCGCGCTCAGTGCCGATCTCCACGGCTACTGGGGCATGGACGACGTGCGGATCGGCGAGGTGCGGTTCCTGCGGTCCGGCCGGCCGGTCCCGCTGGCGGAGGTGCCGCCGACGGTGTTCTCCGAGGTCATGCGCGATCTGGACCTGGCCGTCTCGGTCGCCGGCACCGCCCCCGACCGATGGGGTTCACCGGCGCGGGCGGAGAGCAGGGCCCGGGTGCTGGCCGCGTTGATCACCGACCTGGGCCTGACCCGTGTCACCGTCGACGGCACGGCCGCCGTCGTCCACGGCACCCGGGCCACCTACCGCGTGCATCTGACCAGCGGCAGCATCCACGTCGAGCCGGGCGGCTACCTGTGCGTCGTCCCGGCCGGTTTCGGCGCCACCGACCATCACCGGTTGTTCCTGCCGTTCGCCGACGACGACCGGATGACCAGCGTGATCCTGAGCAAGGTGCTGCTGCTGTCGGAGGACGACCGCATCACCGACCCGTCGATCCTCCAGCAGTTGACGACGCTGACCTGACCCGAGGAGCCACATCATGCAGTTCGTCCCATCGGCGTGGGCGCAGTTCCGCGACAAGCTGACCGGCGAGGCCGCCTCCGCCCTGGAGGCTCTCGCACTGCCGTCGGTGCGCCTGCATCCGGATGACACCGCCGATGTTGTCCCGGGTCAGCCGGGCGGCCCCGCCGATCCGGCGGGCGTCGTCACCCGTTTCGGCGGCGTGCCACTGGTCGACGACGACTTCACCTGGCCGCACACCGACGACGGCCGGCCGCTGTGCCTGATCGCCCAGGTGAACACCGACCAGGTCAACGGCTGGGCCGGCGAGCAATTGCTTCCGGCGGGCCTGCTGCTCAATTTCTTCTACGACGCGGTCGAGCAGGAGACATGGGGTTGCCAGCCGCAGGACGCCCACTATTGGCGGGTGGTCACGGCTGATTCGGCCGGAGCACGCCCGGCTGAGGCCCCGGAGGAGGCGATCACGTTCGCGGCGCGCTCGGTCACCGGGCAGCCGGTGGCAACGATGCCGTGGCCGTCGGAGCCGGCGTTCGAGGCGGTCGCCGCCACCCACGACGTGGACGACACCGCCTACGGCAACATCGACGCCGAGGAGGAGTCGCCACGATATCGGCTTCTCGGCTGGCCGGAGCCCCAGCAGGGACCGATGCAACGCGACTGCCAGCTCGTCTCCAGCGGTGTCGACCTGTGGGACCCGGCAGACCTCCACCATCCCCGGGTGGAAGGCCTCGCGGCCGGCGCCGACGACTGGCGGTTGCTCCTCCAGGTCGACTCCGACGACGAGCGGGAGGAGGACGAGTGGCTGTGGGGCGACTCGGGGATGCTGTATTTCTGGATCCGCCGCCAGGACCTCGCCGCCGCCCGCTTCGACCGCGTCTGGGCCATGATCCAGGGGTAGTGGCGAGTTCACGGGCTCCCGGCCATGCCCTGTCGGCGCCCGAGGGTCATGCGCCCTCGGGCTTGCCCGCGCGGCGTTTGTAACGCTTGTAGAGCCACTCCCCGGCCATGTAGACGAGGACGGCCGGTATGGTCACGACGACCAGCGCGGCTTTGAGGGCCTTGTCCAGCAGCGGGTCGACGACACGGTCGACGGCTCGGCTGACCCCCTTGTCGATCGCGCCGAAGACGAGGACGAACGGCAGCAGGATCAGGTACACCCCGCATGTCGCGAACACGGCGATGAGGTGGACGTAGAGCGGGACACCGGCGATCTCCCGCTCGAGGAACGACGGCTCGGGCGCGCGGGGCGGGTAAGGATGCACGGCCTCACTGTAGAGAAGCCTGCCAATACCGTGCCCAGTCACATGTCCGAAAAGGATCTCACGCCCCGATTCGGGAACGGGCGACGATTCGACGTCGACGGTCCCGTCGAGCGCGTCGACCCGTTGCCGGAGCGGTCAACCCGAACCCACCGACTCTCCGGGCCTCCGGGGCAGACCCCGGCGCGGGCGCACGTCGGGCAGCGCCTCCTGAACCGCCCGCAACACCGTCACCTCCACCTCCGCATGAACCGGAACCGGCGTCCCGGTGACCGTATCGCCCGCCGTCACCCCGTACAGGGAGGAAAGGAGGTGACCGTCTGGCTGACAGCCTCGCTGAGCCGCACGCCTCCAACGGCCCGGGGCCCGGAACGCTAACGGGCGGCGGCGGGCACCGCGTCGGCGGTCAGGTTGCGGGCCTGCGCGACCAGGTGGGCGAGCGGCGGCGGCAGGTGGCGGCGGAACTGGTCGGACAGCCGGGCCCGGTCACGCGGGTTGCAGGTGTCCAGGACGAACTCGTCGAGGCCGGTGGCGAGGACGAGCCCGGCCAGCATGAGGTCGGCGACGTCCAGATCCTCGTTGTACGACAGGTGGGTGCGGATCCGGGCGGCCGGCTCGCCGGGACTCTTCGGGTCGGTGAGCACCAGGGAGGTGGTGCCGGCGCCGAGCAGCCGCCGTTTGGTCTCCAGCCGCATCACTCCGGCCACGATGAGCCGCCGCTCGATGAGCTCGGTGGCCTCGGCGGCGAAGTAGTGGATCCACTGGCCCGCCCCGTACGGCCCGGGGCCGCCCGCCATCCGTTTCAGCACCGCCGAGCTGGCCGGGTCGCCCGTGGGCGTGGCGTCCACCACGTGCAGCAGGACGCCGTCGGGCCGCAGGCGGCGCCAGAACATCAGCTCACCGAGCAGGGCGGCGGCCAGGCCGACGCCGAGCACGCGGTCGGACAGCAGCAGCCGTCCGCCGATGCCGTCGTGCGCGGCCAGGTAGAAGTCGTCGGCGGGTGCCAGTTTCGGCGGCGATGTCATGGCTCAGCCCCAGAGATCGACGTCCGTGTCGGAACGCCACGTTAGCCGCGAATGGTTGCCACAAGGTTGCCGCCCGGTGAGAGGTGCCTGGGGAAAGCCGACGTAGGGTGAGCAACGGCTCTCACGTGCGGCACGGACGTGTCGATACGGCAAGAGGATCGCGTGGTCGCATCGGAGCGGAGGTCGGATGGACGAGTACGGAACGGATTCCGCCGGGGTCGGGGCGGCTCCCTCGGTGGCCCGGTTGCTGCTGGAGTTGCGCAGCCGGACCACCGTCGACGTGAAGACGCTGGGCAGGTCGTTACAGGTGCGCCCGCAGGGCAAGACCGCCGTCGCGGTGCGGATTCACCCCGGCGGGGTGGATTTCGCCGTCGATCGTGAGCGGGCCAACGAGGTGGCGCTGAGCATGCCGGGCGCCTTCGTGATCGACCCGGACGATCCGGACTGCTGGGTGTCGATCCAGGCGGACTACATCGACGACAACTACGACGCGCTGCTGGACGCGGCCGCCGAGGCGGTGGACCTGCGCGCCGCGGGTAAGCCGGCGCCGGCGAAGCGGACCCGGGCGGCCGCCGCACCGAAGGCGGCCGGTACGGCTGCGGCGCCGAAGTCGCGGGCCGCGGTCAAGCCGCCGCCCCGGCCGGACCCGCCGCGGTGCCCGAAGTGCCGTCAGTACGAGCTGCTGGCCAGCGGGGAGTGTCCCTCCGGCTACTGCTGAGGCTGATCGCCGGGCGGTGCCGGGAAGGTGACGACCATCGCCACGCCCCGTTCGCGGGCCTCGGCGGCCGCCTGGCCGCCGTGGGCCACGGCCAGTTGCCGCACGATCCACAGGCCGAGGCCGACGCCCTGGTCGCCGCCGACGGCGAACTGGCCGAACAGCCGGGGCCGCAGGTGGTCCGGGATGCCCGGGCCGTGGTCGCGCACCTCTAGCCGGTCGCCGGTGGCGTCCCGGGTGAACCGGACGATCACCGGCGGCCTGCCGTAGCGCAGCGCGTTGGTGACCAGGTTCATCAGGATCTGCTCGAAACGCTGCTTGTCGACGTATACCACCAGGTTCTCGTCGACCTCGGCGCGCACGTCGGCGTCCTCGCGCACATATGACAAGGCGTCCTTGACCAGCAGGTGCGCCGGGTGCGGCGCCCGGTCGAGCTTGAGGTGGCCGGTGCTGTCGATGCGCTGGACGTCGAGCAGGCCGTCGGCCAGTCGCGCGATGCGCGAGGTCTGGCGCAGGGCGGCGCCGATCATCTTCGTCTGCGGCGCGGTCGCGGTCTCCTCGAGTTCTTCGAGCACCAGTCGTACGGTGCCGAGCGGCGCCCGAACGTCATGAGCCAGCGTGTTGATCATCGCGGCACGCCACTGTTCGATCCGGGACAGTCGTTCCCGCTCGTCACGCAGGTGGCGGGCCTGAGCCTCGATGAGGAAGGCGACGGCCAGGGCGATCGGCATGAGCACGGCCGCGCTGCCGAGCACGAGGGGCGGCTGACCGGTCATGATCAGCGGGACCAGGTAGGCGAGCGTCGCCGGCAGGGCGAAGAGGCTGAGGATCCAGCGCGGGAAGTGCAGTGCCGCCCATGCGTAGAGCAGCACCAGGAACGGTCCGGTGCCGGCCGCCACGCCGCCGAACGACCAGGTGGACAGGCCGAGCACGGCGAATCCGGCGAGCCCGAGAAAGCCCGGGGCGTAGCGGCCGAGGCGCCGCCACGGGCCGAGCAGCCCGGCCACGGCCAGGGTCAGGTCGCACGCGGCGACCAGGAGCAGCCGGCCGGTGTGCAGCGGGTCGTTGAGGATGCCGACCAGGGCGAGCAGGCCGGCCACCGCGAAGAGCACGCCTGCCTGCCGGGCCGCCGCCCGCGGCCCGGTTCCCAGGAGGCGAAAGGGTCCGGTTTGCACAACTCTGGCAGCATATAGCGGCCCGGGAGTGTGAACGGGCGGCTCCGGTGGCCTGCCCGGGCCGCGATGGCCCTATCCTTGCGCTTTCCCTCACGGCACGGAGTTCGACGATGAGCACGGGCGGGCGGCGGGCGCGGACCGACCAGGCCGAACAGACGCGGGCGCTGATCCTGGCGACAGCCGAGCGGTTGTTCGCGGAGAAGGGTGTGCACGCGGTCTCCAACCGGCAGATCGGCGAGGCCGCCGGGCAGGGCAACAACGCGGCCGTCGCCTATCACTTCGGGACCAAGACCGATCTGGTACGGGCGATCATCCGCCGTCACTCGGTTCCGACCGAGCGGATCCGCCGCCGGATGCTGGCCGTGCACGCGGGCAGCGACGACCTGCGCGACTGGGTGACCTGCGTGGTCCGGCCGATCACCGACCACCTCGCCGATCTGGGGCATCCGAGCTGGTATGCGCGGTTCTCGGCGCAGCTGATGACCGAGCCGGCGCTGCTGGAGGTGGCGGCCGAGGAGTTCCGGGACGCGGCGGGGCTGCTCGCGGTCATCGACGGGCTGCAGCGGTGCCTTCCGGATCTCGCCGAGGAGGTACGGGAGGAGCGCACCCACATGGCGCACACCCTGCTCGTCCACTTCTGCGCGCAGCGCGAGCGGGATCCGGCGCCGGTGTGGGAGACGACGGCGGCCGGTCTGATCGACGCGATCGTAGGGCTGTTCACCGCACCGGTGACCTGACGACGCCTCTTCCGCGCGGCGTGGTGGCGTCCGATCGTACGATATGAGGCTTTTTAAAGGGGTCTCGCCGCTGTTGAAGTTGAATTTTCGGACATCCATGATGTCGAGCGCCCTTTTGGTAAGACAAGTGCTTTAAATTGTGCCCTCTGAGTTTGGTCGCACCACCGGATCAACCCCGCGAAAGGGCCCGCATGTCCCCCTCACCCCCCATCCCCCACCGCCTCAAGCCCGAGGACCTCGTAGCGTTGCGCGAGCGTTACCGGCTGGAGCGGGACCGGCGCATCCGGCCGGACGGCACCTCGCAGTACCGGCGGGCCGCCGGCGATTTCGGCTATTACGCCAAGGATCCGTACACCGAGCGGGCCGACCGGGATCCGAAGACCGACCGGGTCGAGGCGGTGGTGATCGGTGGCGGATTCGGCGGGCTCCTCACCGGCGCCAAGCTGCGGCAGGCCGGGGTCCAGCAGATCCGCATGATCGACGAGGGCGGCGATTTCGGCGGTACGTGGTACTGGAACCGTTATCCCGGGATCCACTGCGACATCGAGGCGACCATCTACATGCCGCTGCTGGAGGAGGTCGGCTACGTCCCGAAATGGCGGTACGCGCCGGGTGAGGAGATCCGGCAGCACTGCATCGCCATCGCGAAGCGCTTCGATCTGTACGCCGACACCCTGTTCCACACCCGCGTCACCGGCCTGACCTGGGACGAGGAGAACGCCGAGTGGCAGGTGACCAGCGACCGCGGCGACGATTTCCGCGCCCGTTACGTGGTGATCTCCTCCGGCACCCTGACCCAGCCGAAACTGCCCGGCATCCCCGGCATCGAGGACTTCCAGGGGCACACCTTCCACACCAGCCGGTGGGACTACGGCTACACCGGCGGTGACCAGACCGGCGGGCTCACCGGGCTGGCCGGCAAGAAGGTGGCCGTCGTCGGCACCGGCGCCACCGGCATCCAGGTCATCCCGCACCTGGCCGAGGCCGCCGAGCGGCTGTACGTCTTCCAGCGCACCCCGTCGACCGTCGACGTCCGCGACAACCGGCCCACCGACCAGTCCGTCCTGGACAGTGTGCGGCCCGGCTGGCAGCAGGAGCGGATGCAGAACTTCCTGCTCAACGTCACCGGCGCCTGGGCCGACGAGGACCTGATCGGCGACCGGTGGACGTCGACGGCGAAACTGCAGCGGCAGATGCTGACCGGCAGCGTCGACTCCAACATCACCGACGAGGAACGCGATCACCTCGACGAGCTGGCCGACTTCCGCAAGATGGACGAGATCCGCGAGCGCATCGACGCGATCGTCACCGACAAGGCCGTCGCGGAGACGCTCAAGCCCTGGTACCGGTACATGTGCAAGCGGCCCACGTTCAGCGACCTCTACCTGCAGACGTTCAACCGGCCCAACGTGACGCTCGTCGACACCGCCGACCACGGCGGCATCACCCGGATGACGGCGACCGGTGTGGTCGTCGGCGACACCGAGTACGAGGTGGACTGCGTCATCTTCGCCACCGGTTTCGAGGTCGGCATCTCCGGTGTGCTGTCCGGGACCCTGCCGGTCACCGGTCGGGGCGGGATGCCGCTGCTCGGGCACTGGGCGCGCGGGCCGCGGACCCTGCACGGCTTCTACAGCCACGGCTTCCCGAACCTGTTCCACCTGGGTTCGCTGCAGAACGCGGCCGCCGTCAACTTCGTGCACGTTCTGCAGGAGCAGGCCACCCACATCGCCGCGGTCGTCGGCGAGGCCGGCAAGCGTGGCGCCCGCTGGATCGAGCCGACCGCGGAGGCCGAGGAGGAGTGGGCCGGGATCATCTTCCAGACCGCGCCGAAGACCTTCGCCTTCCAGACCGAGTGCACGCCCGGCTACTACAACGGTGAGGGCCAGCCGCGGCCGGTGATGTTCTCCTACGGGCCGGGGCCGGTCGCCTTCCACGAGTTGCTGCGCGAGTGGCGGGCCGACAGCATCGACACCGTCCTGCGCTGAGGATGTCCCCGGGCGGCCGACCGGCCGCCCGGGTCTCCCCGCGTCTCCCGTCAGGCGTCGATCTTGACGGACTTCTTGGCCAACTCGTAGGCCGGCTGCATCCCGGTGAACTCACCCTCGTCGAGCGGGCTCAACATCACCACGACGATGCCGGCCTTGGTGTTCAGGGCGAACGCGGCGTACTTGCTGCGCATGTCGTACTCCTTGTCGAGGGTCTCCCACGACGCCTCGGCCGCCTGCGCCGCACCGATCTGCACGTCGGCGATCTCCGTGTTGGAGGCCTCCTTCTTACCGATCGACGCCTTGACGAACTCCTGCAGGTGCTCGGCCGGCGCGCCGCTGAGCCCGTCGGCCACGTGCACCCGCAGGAAGCCGATGTTGCCGGCCGGCTTGGCGTCGACCTCGCAGACGACGGTGAAGTCGCCGACCTTGGCCAGCGCGGCCAGCTCACCGAGCTTCTTCAGATCGATGGGCTTGGCCTTCCAGTCGGCCGCCGTCTGGAAGGAGATCGGCAGCTCGCAGGCGCTGCCCTTGGCCCCGATCGTCTCCCCCGCGGCAGCAGCGGGCACCTCGGCCGCGGCCGGCGCGCTGCTGGCCGCCGCAGTGGTCGGTGCGGCGGCGGTGGAGGTGTCGGCCTTGTCGGAGGAGCAGCCACCGACGGCGAAAAGGACGGCGAACGCGAGGCCCGCGGAGATGTTCATGGTCTTCACAGCCGGGGAACATACACGCCGGGTACGACATCCGTGGGGTCAGAGACGAGCGGCCCAGTCCAGCACGTGATCCACATCGCAGCGCTGCCAGCCGACCGCCGGATCGACCGACACCAGCAGCGTCGGCGCCGGCCGGGCCGCGGCCCACCGCAGGCCCCGCGGCGTGTGGTTGTCGTCGATCCACGCGGTCGGCCGGTCACCGGCGACCAGATCGACCGCCGGGACCTTGAGCTCCGGCTCGAACGGCACCGCCGGGAACCGCACCACCGGCAGCGGATCCACCCCGAGCAGCGGCAGGAAGCGCTCGTTGGCGTGCTCGCCCCAGCCGGTCGCCCACCACAGCTCCCCCGCGGCGGCCAGCTCCTCGATCCACGCGCCGTGCGCCGTGCAGTAACGGCCCGGCTCCTCACCCTCGAAGAAGACGCGCTCCTGATAGCCGTCCGGGCAGATGGGCGCGGCGAACGGGTTGAGCACCCCGTCGAGGTCCAACAGCAGGACCGGCCGTTTCGTCACGCGCCAACCCTATGCCCGCTCAGACGCCGGCCGGGAGCCCGTAACCGCTTCCGCCGGCCCCGAGAATCTTCAGTTTGTCGGCGTAGTACTCCTTGGCGGCGTCCAGGATCCCGTCGACGATCCACGCGTTCACCCCGCCGGCCACGACGGCGCCCAGAATCGGCACGAACCCGGCGAGCGCCTTTCCCGACATTTTCGCGGTCAGTTTCGCGGCGATCTTCCCGGCCACTTTCGCACCGAGTTTCCCGCCCGTCTTGGCGCCCGCCTTCGCACTGATCTTCTGCCCGGCCAGATAGCCCAGGCTGCCCATCATCGTGTGGACACCGGCGTTCACGGCGACCGGGTTCCCGGCGACCAGCGGCATGAATCCGGCGACCGTACGGCCCAGCGCGGCCTGTTTCATCGCCGCGGTGAAGTCGCCGGCGCCGACCCAGTAGAGGACGACGGCGGCCATGTCGTCCTCACCGAGGACGTCACCGCGCCCCGCCCGGTACCCGAGGATCGCCCCGGCCCCGTGACTGGCCACACCCAGCCGGTTCACCACGAACGCGATGTCGGCCAGCATCGCCACCAGGTGGTAGCCAGGCAGGGCCGCCGACCCGGCGCCGGAGGCGGTGACCATGGCGACCTGCTTGGCGTGCCAGTCCCCGATGTCCTGCTGATGGCTGCTCGCATAGATGCTCCGCAGATCCGGAGTCATGGAATTGATGGCGGCAATGAACTTCTCGGCGAATTTCTCGGCAAATCCCACGCCCACCCCAGGTGACGGACCCGACACGGCAATGACCGTCATTCGAGCAGTCCGCGACCCCCATCTCAAGGCGGAGATTCCCCCCGACAGCGACAATCCACCACGATTACCCGCCGCGGAGCCTGGATTTCACCCATCTGCGCGGAGAACCGCCCACAGCGACGACCGCCGTTCCCCCGTTCGCCATCCGAACCTCCACATTCGACTGACCCACCTGGTTCACTGAGCCTTTTCATCCTGAGTAGGCCGGGTTCTCGCGGAGAGTTCGGCCGGTAGCGGTGCCGTTTGAACGGTGTCCGGATGCTGCCGCGGGCGCCTTGGTAGGCCTTGCCGGCGAATGTCATCACCTTGGCGATGGTCAGCACGTCGATGATGGCGTGGGTGCGGGCCGCGGTCAGGTCGTGGACGGTGCCGGGCAGAGCGGCCGATGCCCAGACGAGCCGGCCTGCGGCATCAGCTATGACCTGCACGTTCACGCCGTGACAGCGGTGTTTGCCGGAGTAGTAGGGCTTCTGGTCGGCGACCCGGTCGATGGGAGTCAGGGTGTCGTCGTTACGCAGGTGGGCGAGAGCGGGCAGGGCTTGCCGGCCGGGGTCGAGGCGCCGCCATCGGGACCTGCGCTGGTTGCGGTGGGCTCGGATGAGGCCGGCGAGGTGGTTCAGGCTGCGAGTGGACAACGGAATCGCGGCAGCGTGAGACAGCACGGCGAGGCTCCCGGTCGGGGCATCGGATCTTGGTCGACTGCTGTCTTACCGAGAGCCTCGTCCTATGTCGACTTCGGGGCTCTGTCTCTGCCGCGACCTGCACCGTCACGATGAAAAGGGCTCGTTGGATGGCGTCTCATCGAGTCCCAGTGGAATCGCCATTGGGGCGGAATAGTGTTTCTCGTCAGCAGTACTTAGTTACGGCCGCCGTAAAGTTTTGCCTGAGTGGGTGGATCTTTACGGCGAATCGGGGTGCTCTTCT
The DNA here is from genome assembly GCF_042650585.1 of Actinoplanes subglobosus. Lineage (NCBI taxonomy): Bacteria > Bacillati > Actinomycetota > Actinomycetes > Micromonosporales > Micromonosporaceae > Actinoplanes > Actinoplanes subglobosus. Next base: position 86,156 of record NZ_JBHSBL010000019.1, on the reverse strand, counting down.
CGGATAGTCCGGTGAAAGCTGGAAACTTACGGCTATCTTCGATTCTCATGCGAAGGAGGTTGATCGAGTTTACTGTCCGGTCTGCGCGGAAAGTTGGGCGCCGCGCGCGCATCGTCGGCGAGTTGCTGATGGCTCATTGGCGGACGATCGCCGGATGGACAGTGGTGTTGGTGGTGGTGGCGCTGGTGGTGGCAGGCCAAGGCCGGGTCAGGCCAGCTGCGCATTTTCTGCTCTTCTGGTTCCTATGCCTGGTGGCGGTGGCGGCGGTATTGGTGGCAGGCCGCCGTTGGCCGATTGATGCCCTGCTGGCGATGGCCGCAGGCGCGTCCGCCCTGGCCTGGATCGTGCGATATCCACCGGAAGAGGGGGTGGCGAGTTCTGTGCTCGCCGAGGGCGGCGTCATGGGACAGTTCCATCCGGCACTTGAGAACACGCAGGGAGGGCTGGCCGACCAGCTCCCTTGGCCGGCGAATGACATCCTGTCCGCGCTGCTGTGTGTGGTGATGGGATCGGCGTCGGCCGTCGTGGCCTGGAGGTGCCGCGTTCGGACGTCGGTACCGATCCTCGTACTGGCGGGAATGATCCTCGAGGTTGTTCCAGATCCCACGCCGTACAGTGCCGTCGTTTTCCCGAACTGGCGTGCGGTCGCCATTCCAGCTGCCCCGCTGCTTCTGCTCAGGTGGTGGCGTGCGCCGACGAGGGCAGCATGCCCTGCGACTGCGCTGACGCTTCCGGCGCCTTTACTGCGGCAGGCCGCGCCGGAGGTTCCGGATGCGTCGGATGACTCCGGTCCGGCGAACTGGATTGGAGCGGTGTCAGCCATGGTCGCTCTGGCCGGGTTGCTGCTCTTCGTTCCGATCCACTTCGGGTATTCCGCGTTTTATAGCCAGTACGGCCTGCAACCTGAAGACGTTGGAATCGGGTACGCCCAAGCGATCACTCTGCAGTTGGACCGCATCCTTCTGGCATCGATCGCGCTGGCGGTGGTGCTGGCAGTTACGGTGGCGCTGGTCGTGAATGCAGTTAATAAGCGTGGCCTGTCCTTATTTCGGGTCCGATTCGGGGTGGTGCCCAGTCCGGCCTCTCGCCGTGCATGCGCGGTAGCTACGGTCACGGTTCTCCTTCTCGCCGGCTTTTATGTCAGAGAGCGGATTCAACCGCCTTACTATTCAGAAAATGGTATTCCGGTCAATCCCGAGCAGTCGTCGTTCCTGAATCTGCGGACAACGGTGGTGGAGGCTACCTGGGTAGCCGACGGGCCAACCCCAGCCCTTCCACGCAGAATGCTCAAACTCGCTACCGTCAACGGTGAGACGATCTTCTGGAACAATGTCACCTCTAATGTGGTCACCGTTCCCAGTGAAGCGGTGGTGATGACCAACCTGTCCAGTACGGCGATAAGTGTCTACGGGCGCCGAGAATTTGGAACTCCAGCATCCGGATGGATGATGTTTGACGCCGAGGCAAACCCTCTCAGGTTGGAAGGATTGCAAAAGACGCTGTCACTAGACCGGAATTGCTGGCCGACGAACGATTGGTTGACGGGACTGGCGTACGATCGTGGCCTCGTCCTGACCGCTGTTTTCCCGCCTGAATACAGGCGCTACGGTCTCGAGGGACCTGCGCCATATCTGTTGTACGGGCCGGGGTACCGGCTGCTGAACGCGGACCTGCTGGCGGCGGGAGCAGAGCCGGAGACCGCCGCTTGGTTCCCCAGCCCGAGCATCGAGGCAGAGATGCGCCAGGCGGCCGAACGAGGGCAACGGATCCGCGCCGGCACTGAATCCTGCAAAACGGATTGACGGCGTCACGGCGTGAACGTGCAGGTCATAGCTGATGCCCAGACGAGCCGGCCTGCACGACCGTGAACGACAACAGATCCCGATCACCTTTCGCGATCAGGGTCCGACGCTGCAACCCCGAAGCGATGACCAGGCGACACAATCGCGCTGCGTGCGATCCCGTCCTCGTTGAGTCAGGACGCCGACGAGGTCGGCAAACACCCGATGCGCTCGAGGCCGGTTCACGAGCCGCCACCGCGACACCCGACAGCCACTCTTTGGAGGTGTCGCACCGCACCGCGGACGTTTGATCAGCGCCGGGACGTATCGAAGAACCCGTTTCAGGTCTGGACCGGACGGCACAGGGTGGTGACGATGCGGTCGATCTCGGCCAGGGCGTACGCGGCGAGCCGGCGCTGTGCGGTCTCGGCGGCCGGATCGGTCTCCTCCAGGTCGCCCAGGATCACGAGGTTCTCGTCGTTGAGGGTGTTGGCCGGGGCGGTGAAGTTGAAACTGCCCGCGATCACCAGGCGCCGGTCGATGATCATCAGCTTGTGGTGGACCTTGCGGACACCGTTGCCGAAGGCGTTCTCGTAGAGTGCGGCACCGGCCGCCTTCAGGAGTTTCGTCGCCGCCCACTCCTGCGAGCCCTGCCCCCGGTCGAGCACGCCACGGATCGGGATACCGGCCTTGAGCAGCCACTCCATCGTGTCGTCGATACCCGACGACTGGGCGAAGGTGAACATCGCGAAGTCCACCCGCTCCCGCGCCTTCAGCATCTGCTTCATGATCTCCATCTCCGGCCCGTGGTAGGGCGCGAAGATCGGCTTGACCCGGATCCGGCCGAGACGGAACTCCGCCGGGCGCGGGTTGACCCGTTCCTGGAGAGCGCCGAAGGTGCCGCTGCGCATCCGCTGGAACTCGGCCAGGTAGAGGCCGGCCGCCTTCTGCCCGCGCAGGACCACCAGATGGTTGAGGTTGTTGCCGGGCTGCTCCGGGTTGTCCGGCGGGTTGATGCCGGTGTCGGTACGCGTGAAGTTCGTCGACCCGGTCAGCACCGCCGCGGTGTCCTGCCCCGGGTCACGGACGATGAACTTCTGGTGGAAGATCTTCGGGTTCAGGTCGGTGATCAGGTCCACCCCGGCGCGCAGCAGGGCCGCGTGGATGACCCGGTTGCCCTCGTTCTCCCCGGCCACCGCCCACGGATCGGCCCGCGGCGGATCCTCCCGCAGATAGTCGCCCTCCAGGATGACCTGGATGCGGACCTTCCGGCGCTTGGCCGCCAGCACGGCTTCGGCGATCGGCCGGGAGTCCAGCTCCTGCACGGCGATCAGCAGCGTCTCGGTGGCGCCGTCGATGAACTCGCGGATGACGGCGTCCAGGTCGTCCGGCCCGCCGAGCACGGGCGGTCCGGTGTAGAACTCGACACTTCCCAGGTCCAGGCCCATGTCCTCAGTGTGTTCCCCGGCCCGCCACGACACCTCGTTTGATCGGATTGTCCAATCGGTTGAGCGACACCGGAAAGCTCTAGGATCCGGGACATGTTCGACACTGCGGCTGAGCTGACGCCGCGCATCGGAGACCGGGCCGGGGTGTGGGAGTTCCTGCGCCTGTTCACGGCGGCATGGGACCTGACCGGCGAGAGCCGCGACTACGACCAGCCACTGCCGGCGGCGCTGCGGGAGGCCTATGCGCTCGGCGGCGTCCTGGAGCGGATGGGCCCACGCGAGGACGACGGAGTGCTGGTCTTCCACTTCGCCGACCCGGAGATCACCGAGACACGATGGGGTGTGCCGCTCGACGCCGCCGGCCAGGACGATCCACCGGTCCTCATCGACACCGGGAGCGGCTGGGAGCCGTACCTCGACAGGGTTTCCCTGGCCTGCGTCGACATCGCCATGACCACGGTCGTGCAGGAACACGAGTTCGAGCTCTGCAACGCCGCCGAGCTGGCCCCCGAGCTGGTCGGCCCGGCGTTGGCGGCGTTCGACCGGGTGCCGCTGCCCGACGTGCCGATGTGGATCGACATCGAGGACTCCCCGGTGCGGTGGTATTCGGGGCCGGGCCAGCTGCTGCGCACCCACGGCGACGACTGGGTGTGGCTGTGGGTCAGCGCCCAGTCCGGCGCCGCACTGGACGCCCTCTACGCGGCGATGCCCGGCGCCGAGGGCCACTGGAGCAACTAGCCGGCACCGTCCACGTCATACTGTTCGACCGGCTGGGCGACGCCCCCGTGAAACGTTTTCGAGAAGGAGGGCGCGATGGAGCCCGAGGAGACGGCTGCGCTGGTACGCCGTGCCGCATCCGGCGACTCGTCGGCCTGGGAGGACCTGGTCGGGGCGTACGCCGGGCTCGTCTGGTCGGTGGCGCGGGCACACCGCCTGGGCCGTGCCGACGCCGAGGACGTCAGCCAGACCACGTGGGAACGGTTCGCGCGGTCGCTGGACAGCCTGACCGACCCGGGACACGCCGGCGCGTGGCTGTCGACGACCGCACGCCGGGAGTCCCTGCGGGTCCTGGCCGCCCGCAACCGCATGGTCCCCACCGGCGATCTGGCCTGGATCGGCCCGGCCCGGGAGGAGCAGTCGCCGGAGGAGATGGCCGTCGCCGCCGACGAGGAGATCCGCCGCGACGCGCTGGCCGGCCGTCTGTGGCAGGCACTCACCCAGTTGGGTGACAACTGTCAGCGGCTGTTACGGGTCCTGATGTCGCAGCCACCGCCCTCCTACGCCGACGCCGCCGCAGCTCTCGGCGTTCCGATCGGCTATCTCGGCCCGACCCGGCGGCGGTGTCTGGAGAAACTTCGCCGTCTCGCGGATGTATCAGAGCACGCGGAGCGCGGTCATGACCGGTGACGAAGACCTGCCGCCGACCCAGGAGGAGGCCGACGCCATGAATGTGGACGCGGCGCTCAGCGCACTGATCGCCCGGGTGGATCCGATGCCGCCCGAGGTGGCGCGATATGCCATTGCCGCGTACGCGTTCCGCTCCAACGGCGAGGAGTTCGCCGACCTGGAATGGGATTCGCTCACCGACGCCGAGGTCCTGACCCGCGGCCCCGACGACGTGCGGATGCTGGTGTTCGGCCCGGCCGGGCCCGACGGCATCCGTGTTCATCTCGGCCTGGCCCGCACCGCGGGCGGTTTCGAGGTGGACGGCTACGTCGAGCCGGCCGGTCACACCGAGGCGGAGCTGCTCCACGACGGGGGCGCCGTCCGCCGGCCGATCGACACGGCGGGCAGGTTCTACAGCGACCTGCCGGTGGTGCGGTCGATCCGGCTGCGGCTCAGGGGCACCGAATCCGCGCCGATCGTCACCGGTTGGGTGGCACTCGGCTGACAGCGAGAAGCTGACCGCGAGAAAGCGAGACGACGAGGATGCCCGGAGAAACCAGCTTCCCCAACCCGTGGGCGTTGGACCCACGGGTCCGGCGCACCGGTAACACCTACTACATGGCCAACGAGATCCTCGTGGCGGCCGACGACGCGCCGATGGTCCGCGGCGCCATGCGGGGCCTGGGCGCCCAGCGGTCGGAGGCCCCGGACGGGATCGACGAGTACGTGCACCGGTACGTGCTGCCCGATACCGGCGACGACCCGCCGGCGATGACCGCGGTGGTCGGCCAGCTGCGGGCCACCGGCAACAGCCCGCGGGTCGGGCTCAACCACGTGTTCGCCGCGAACGGCAGCATCCCGATCAGCGGCCAGCCGAAACTGCACGGCGGCACCGCCACCGACCCGGCCCCGGCGCCGAACCCGCAGGTCAGCGGTCTGGCGACGGACAGTCGCGTGGTGCGGGTCGCGGTCATCGACACCGGGCTCGACCCGGCGGCGCTGACGCTTCCGGTCTTCTACCAGCACGCCCGGCACGGCCGGCACGAGCCGGACACGGTCTATGAGAACCCGGCGGTCCGGCGGATCGGCCTGATGGGCGGTCACGGCACGGCGGCGGCGGGGATCATCGCGCGGTACGCCCGTCGCGCCCACCTGACGTCCATCCAGGTCCTCAACGTCCACGGTATCTGCGACGAGTGGACGCTGGCGGCCGGGATCCTGCGGGCCCGCGACGCCGGGGCGGAGATCATCAGCATGTCGCTGGGCGGTACCTACGTCGGTGACGAGGAGCCGCTGGCACTGAAGGCGGTCCTCGACGACCTGCCGGCCGGGACCGTGGTGGTCGCGGCGGCGGGCAACGTGGACGCGGCGACGCCGAACTTCTACCCGGCCAGCCGGCCCGGGGTGGTCTCGGTGGCCGCGATCGACACGACCGATCCGGCCGGGACGGAGGTTCCGGCGGCGTTCAGCAACACCGGTGACTGGATCACCGCCTGCGCGCCGGGTGTCCGGGTCCACGCGCCGTATGTCTTCGGCACCTGGAACTACGGGGCGAACCCGATCGACTTCACCGGGGCCGTCGCGTGGAGTGGCACGTCGTTCGCGGCCCCGTTCGTGGCGGCGCAGATCGCGGCGAACACGACGTTGAAGGAGACGTGCGCGGAGGCGGCGGACCGGCTGCTCGGCGGCCTGTCGCGGTCGTTCCCCGGGTACGGGCGTTATGTCCCGGCGCCGCCGGGGTTCATCCTGCCCTGACCGGCCACGATGCGCCGGTGACCGATCATCGTGCTCCGCTGATCGGTCATCCGGCCCGGCTGGCCGGTCATCGGCACCGCTGATCGGTCATCCGGCTCCGTAACAGACGTACGCGGCCGCGGCCGGGTCGTCGCCGGACTGTCGCTGGGCCTCGGCCAGCGCGGCAGCCGGTGACGACCCGGATCGCAGGTGCTGGTGCAGGCGAAGCATCACGTCGCGGGCGTCACCGTCGCGCACGGGGGCGACGGTGGCGATCACCGAACGGGTGCCCATCGCCAGCAGCGCGGCGGCGAAACCCATGATTTCGTCGCCGCGGTGCACCGACGACATGCCCGAGTCGCACGCCGACAGCACCACCAGGCCCGGCGGCCGGTGCAGGCCCTCCAGGTCGTAGACGGTCAACGGCCCGTCCTCCAGCCGCAACGCCGAGAACTGCGGGTTGTCCGCCCGGAAGGTGCCGTGCGCGGCGATGTGCGTACGACCGGATCCGTCCATGGCGGCCAGCACCGCCGACACCCGCGCATCGGCGCCGAGCAGCGCGGACGTCGCGCCGTACCGCCCGGAGAGCGCGGTGACCTCATCGGCCGCGCCCGGCAGGCCCGGACCGGCCACCAGCACCGTCCGGTCACCCGCCGACTCCGCGGTGACGGCCCGCAACCATGCGGCGGCGCTCGGCGCCACCGACACCGTCCGATCACGGCAGAGAACCCTCCACGGTACGCCGTGCAGGCGCCCGGACGGCACGATTACCAGGTCGGCATCCCCGATCCGGGCTTGCAGCGGGCCCAGCAGGACCGCGTGGAGCCGCTCCCCGCCCACGCCCGGCCCACCCGGCCGCACCGACATCCGATGCAGCGCGAACCGCAGCCCGCGCACCTCGGCGTCGACCACCGTGACCGGCCCCAGCTCGTGCCGGGTGAGACGGCCACCAGCCAGCACCACGGCATACAGCGTGTCACCGACGGTGATGAACTCCACAAGCGCACGGTCACCGAGACACGAGAACAGCGCCCCGACATCCCACCCGGCCGTCCGCGTGCCCGTCACGTCGACCGGGCCGGTGACCGCTGTTCCGGGACGGGTGCGGCGGGTACGTTCGCGGATCGAGCGTTCCAGCTGAGCCTGGCGGTGGCTGTACCGGCGGGCGTCACGGCCCTCGGCCAAGGCCTGCTCGCGTTCCGCGGCGACCGCCCGCAGCTCGGCGATCTCCGCCGCGAACCCGTCGTCGGCCGGCGGATGAGCCGGCCGGACCTGCTGCGCGGCGGCCCGCACCCGCTCGGCCCAGGTGAGCAGCGCCAGCGCCGAGCCGTCGGCCACCGCGAGCTCCATGGCGGTTCGGACCAGCTCCAGGCCGTGCTCAGCGGCACGAACCCGCAGCTCCGTCGCGCCGAGCGTGAGCCGGTGCTCGTCCAGCGCCCGCAGCCCGGCCCGTAGAGCGGCATCCGCACCGCGCCGGTCCCCGGCCGCGATCCGCAGCAGCGCCTCGGCATGCCAGGCACTGACCCGCTGCGCCGCCGGATTGCCGGCCCCACGGGCCCGCCCGGTGTGCCGCAGCAGCACCGTGGCCTCGGCGGTACGCCCGGCGGCCAGCGCACACCGGGCCGCGATCAGCGCCGCATCGGCTGCCGCGACCGCCCAGCCTCCGGACCGCAGCTCCTCGGCGCCGGCCACGGCAGCCCGCAGCAGGTCAGGGCCGTGCCGTCCGGCCGCCCAGTCGGTGCGGATCAGCATGTACCGGGCGACGGCCGCCCAGCCCGGACGGCCCTGCTGGTCGAAGGCCCGCTCGGCCAGTCGCGCCGCCTTGCGTGCCTCGTCGGTCTCCCCGCAGGCCAGGGCCGCGGCGGCCAGCAGCAGCCGGGCCTCGGCCAGGTCGGCGGCCATCCGGCGGCGGGCCAGCTCCCGCACGGCCGCGGCCGCCACCTCCCGGGCCTCCTCGTGCAGACCGGCCGAGAGCAGCACGTCACAGCGGTCCATCATGATCATGGCGGCGGAGAGGTTGTTGCCGACGTAGTGCTCCTCGGCCGCGGCCAGGTGGGTGAGCGCGGCGACGACCTGCCCGGCCCGCCCGGCGGCGAAACCCCGGTTCCAGCGCACATCGGCGACCGCCAGGTCCTGGCCGAGCTTGCCGTACAGCTCCTCGGCCCGCAGCAGGTCCGCCTCGGCGGGACCCGGCCGGCCCCGGTACGCCTGGAGCACCCCCCGGTTGTTGAGCACCTTCGCCTGCCAGAGCAGGTCACCCTCACGGCGGAACACCGACAGCGCTCCGCCGTACTCCCGCAGGGCCTCCTCGAGGAGACCCCGCCGCTGCGCGACGACGGCGAGCTGATGACGCAGGCGGGCCGCCTCCAGCCCTTCCAGGTACGCCGCGGCGGCCTCACCCAGCCGTACCGCCCCGGGAATGTCGCCCTGATCGGCCCGGACCAGCGCCAGCGTCATCCTGGCCCGCGCCGCCGCCACCGGAAGCCCCGCCTGGTCGGCGACGGCGACCGCCCTGCGCAGATGCAGCGCCGCCGAACGCATCCGGTTGCTCTCCCGCGCCGCCAGGCCGAGCACGCGCTCGGCCGCCGACTCGGCGCCGGCGTCCCCCGCCCGCCGGGCCGTCGCCCGCAGTCGCAGCGCCTGACCCTTGGCCACCCGCGGGTCGATGTGGACCAGGCGCATGGCCTCGGCCGCCACCGCGAGCAGGGCGGGGTCGCCCGGGTCACCGGCCTGTTCGGCGGGCACGATCGTGTCGCCCGGCGGTGTCGTGCCGGCCGGCGGGGTGCGATCGGCCATGAAGTCACCGGTCCCCGGATGTATCAGGGTGGACACTGGCCCCTCCTTCTGTACATGACACCGGATGAGAAGGCGAACCGGATCATCAAAGCGATGATCCCCAGTGGAATCAACGCGGGCAGTGTGCCGGTGTCCGTGTCGCGGTCTTCGCGCGCGTCGCCGGCCGGTTCATCCCTCATCATCCCGAGGCGGCCGGGGCAGTCCCCGTGTCGCCTCTGATTCGTGTCCGGGTCCTGGTCAGCGACCGTTTCACGGTTCAGCTGCTGGGCCGGGCCGGCCGGGGTGCCGTCGGCAGCGCCGAGCCACGCTCGATCAGCCGTGCCGCCAACCGGACCAGACGAGAGCAACCGCGCGGCGTCGTACGCCGCACACACACATCACGTTCACCTTTCACCGTTCCCGAGGAGCAGAAAGTGATCGACGCTGACCTGATGGACAAGATCCTGATCAGGCTGATCGGAGTGACCGCGGATGTCTCCGAGCGGGTCGTCGACCTGGTCTCGGACCTCGCCGACGAGCTCGGCGAGGTGTCCCACGACGACGTCGTCAAGCTGGTCGAGGCCGCGGTGACCGCGACCGCCGGCACGGCCGTGACGGCGGCGTTCAACAAGCGGCGGGCTCTCGCCCACGCGTCCGGGGGCACCGCCCCGATCAGCTGAGTCCGAGCCTTCGCCGGCTCGGCATCCGCAGGACACCCGGTCGAGTGGGGGACAGCTCGGCCAGGCCAGGAGGCTCGATCACACCGAGGGGGGCCCGGTCACGATCGAGGGGGCCCGGTCGAGCCACGTGCTCGACCGGGCTGGGGCCTCCACTGATCAGCCGGAGATCGGCGACGATCATCGGAGTGGGGCTGTCCGAGCCATGTACCGTGCGGTAGGACGCTTCAGGACAGCCGATCGAAGGGTCCAGATGAGCTACAACCCGTACGAGCCGAGCCAGGACCCCTACCAGCAGCCGCAACAGCCGTCGTTCCCGCCGCAGCCGTACTCGCCGGGACCGTCCGATCCGTATCCGCCGCATCCCCCGGCGCAGTCGTATCCGCCCGCGCAGGCCTACCCGCCGCCGCAGGCCTACCCGGGCCAGCAGTATCCACCGGCGCCCGGCTATCACGGGCACTACCGGCCCGGACCGTCCCACCACGGCCATTACCGTCCGAACGTGGCGTTCGGCTACGGGCAGCCGATGATGCCGGCCTCCGGCTGGGCGACCGCCTCTCTGGTTCTCGGGATCATCGGCGTCCTGAGTGGCTGGTGCCTCGTCGGGCTGCCGTGTGTGGGCGCCGTGATCGCCGGCCACATCGGCCTGGCAGAGACGAGGACGGGCGCCCGCACCGGCCGAACCTTGGCGATCATCGGGCTGACGCTCGGCTACATCACCCTGATCCCGGCGGTCCTCGTCTTCTTCATGGCGGTTCTCGCGCCCAGCGGTTCCTGACCGTGTCATGGCTCGACGGCGGACGGGAGCGGGGCCCGTCGGTTTTGCCCGGGTGCCATGATCGGCAGCGATGAGTACGAATGACGAGATCGGCCGACGGGTTGACGCCTGGCAGCATCACTTCAAGCAGCTGAACGACGTCCTCCGGCACCCGGGGATGTACGGCCGGGACGAGATGGCCGAGCGCCTCCTGCTGGAGGCGATGGCCGCGGTGGACGACAGCCTGGATCGGTGGTCAGCCGAGTGCCAGGAACTCCGTGACCACGATGCCTTCACCGCCACGGGCGTCATGGGGTCGTACAGCCGCATCCTGCCGGCGGACTCCTGCCGTGACGCGGCCACCTCCGTGTATGCCGAGATCGCGCATCGGCTCGGCTGGCTGGAACTGGACCGGGCCCTGTCACCGGCGGAGTTCCAGCGGCTCGACGCCGAGGTCGACGAGTGGGTGCACGAGGACCGGACCGTCGATGAGCTGGTCGAGACCTTCGGCGACCCGTCCGTGCGGATCGGGCCGTCCAGTGAGGTGCGCCCGAAGACGTTCGCCTACACGACCGCTGATCCCGGGTCGCCGCTGATCAGCTTCCACCTGGGACACGATCTGCCGCAGGCGGCCCGGACGACGCTGGTGGTGCTCGCCGTGCGACATCGGCGTGGCGGTTTTGCGGACGCCTTCTCCTTCACACCGGCCGGCATGCGGCACCGGTCGGCACCGGCCACACCCGGGTCGAACGTCTGGGTCTTCCACGGCGACGGCGCCCGGTTCGCCGCCGGGGTGTTCACCAGCATGGCCGCGGGCCTCGAGTGGGCGGCCGAGCATGGCGTGACGGGGATTCTCACCGAGTACGCCATCGGCGGGACCTACGACCTCGCGGTCGCGGAGGGCCGGTTCACGCCCTCGAAGGAGCACCACGGCACTCCCGGGCACGTCGCCGGGTTCGGGCCGGGGCTGGAGCACATTCACCTGTTCGACGGCCGCCGCGATTGACACATGACGCCGTGATCGCGGCGGCGTCATGTGTGCCACGGCCCGGTGTTCGCGCGACTCCAGCGCCTGCCAGCCGCGGCCGCCCGCAGGGCACGGCGCCTCGCCCGCACTCGCCAGGTCCGCGCTGGAAAGACCAGGTGGTGGAGCGCGGCGAACGGAGAACCGGGACGAAGGCGCGGCGAACGGAGAACCGGGACGAAGGCGCGGCGAATGGAGAGTCGGGGCGGAGGGTGTGTGGATGGGGCGGGGCGCGGTGTGGGTCAGGTGGTGGCGGTTATGTGGCTGATGACGGCCTGGCGACCCTGGCGGGCCTCGGGGACCGGGAGCAGTGGGTAGACGTGCACGGCGCCCTCCTGCTCGTGGTAGGTCAGCGGGACCGACGACGGCAGGCGGGAGCGGAGCAGGCGGCAGTCGGGCAGGGTGATGTCGCGGGTGCCGACCAGGATCTGTAGCGGGGGCAGGCGGGACAGGTCGCCGAACAGCGGGCTCAGCCGTGGGTCCTGGAGTGGGATCTCGCCGGCCCACGCGGCGGCCAATGGGCGCAGGCCGGGGCGGCGCAACCACGGGTCGTGTGGCTCGACCTCGTCGACCTCGGGGTTGCTGATCGACAGGTCGAGCCACGGGGCGATCGCGGTCACGCCGGCCACTCCCCCGGCGACGCCGCCGACCGCCTGGGCGGACAGCAGGGCCAGGCCACCGCCGGCCGAGTCGCCGGCCAGGTAGCAGCGCCGGCCGCGGGCCGTCTCGGCGGCGATCACGCCGGTGACGAACTCCAGCGCCTCCAGGCCGTGATGGTTGGGGGCCAGGCCGTAGATGGGGACGGCGACCTCGTGACCGGTCCGGTCGGCGATGTGGGCGATCAGCGACCAGTGCTGGCGGACGATCTCGCTCGTATACGCCCCACCGTGCAGGTAGACGACGGTCACGCCGGTGCCGGTGCCGTGCGGGCGGACGCGGTGCAGGTCGAAACCGTGGTCACGGGTGGTGGTCACCGCATATCGCCGGGAGATCGCCGGAGGCGGCTGGGAGGGGCCCTTGGGGCGCGCGAGGGTGCGCAGCCCCGCCTCCTCGGTGATGAATCGTCGCTGGTAGGCGAGCCTGGTGAAGGCGGCCACCACGGTCATCTGCCAACTGGGCACGGTGCCCCGCTCACATCGCGGTGAAGACGACGGCACGGCCCGCGGCGGCGGCCCGCTGGAAGAACGAGCGCACGTCGATGAAGTTGGACCAGGTATAGGCCATGTCCTGGTCGTCGGCGGCACCGTCGTAGTCGTCGTCGAACCCGGCGAAGCGGGCACGCAGCCATGGCTCGTCGATGTCGAGCAGGGCGGCGGCCACCTCACGGGTCTGGGCGGCGGTCACGTGCACCACGTAGATCTCGTCGTGCAGGTGGCGGCCGCCGACCACGGTCAGCGCGAGCGGGCGGGTGCCGCCGTCGGGGTCGAGGGAGCCGTCGGTGAGGCACCGGTGGATCGCGTCCCACGCCTTGTCGGTCTCGACCTGGAAGGCGTCGTCCGCCCACTCCTCCTCGAAGTCGCTCATGATCTCGCTGACCGCGTCGTCGTCGCCATCGGCGTCGAGCAGGATCTTCTCCTGCTCGGCGGTGATCGCGAAGTGCACTCCCAACATGGCGCCGATCATAGGGCGGCCCTCTGACAGAATGGCGCCTTCACGTTCTGACTCAAGGGGTGGCTACTATGCGTGTTCTCGTCGGCTCCGTTCCGGTCATCTTCAGTACGTCCGACGTGAGGAATCGTAGAAGTGGATCTACCACGTAGTTTTGCCGTCCGGGAACGCGATCACCGCATCCACGACCCGTTCACCGCTGAGAAACTGGCCACGCTGGGTGCGGCCATCCGGCTGCGGCCGGGCATGTCGGTGCTCGACCTGGCGTGCGGCAGCGGCGAGATGCTCTGCCAGTGGAGCCGTGACCACGGCGTCTCCGGCGCCGGTGTCGACATCAGCACCGTGTTCCTGGCGAAGGCCCGGGCCCGCGCGGCCGAGATGGGCGTCGACGGCCGGGTGACGTTCACCCATGGTGATGCCTCCGGCCATGTGTCGGCGACGCCGGTCGACGTGGCCGCGTGCGTCGGCGCCACCTGGATCGGCCGGGGTGTCGAGGGCACGATCGCGCTGCTCGAGCGCAGTCTGCGGCCGGGCGGCACGATGCTGATCGGTGAGCCGTTCTGGCGGGAGGCCCCGCCGGACCAGGTGGCGGTCGAGGGCAGCGGCGCCGGGTCGCGGGAGGACTTCCGGGACCTGCCGGCTCTGGTGGAGTCGTTCGGGCGGCTCGGCTGGGATCTGGTCGAGATGGTGCTGGCCGACGAGGACAGCTGGGATCGGTATGTGGCCGCCCAGTGGTTCACCGTCCGGGCCTGGCTCGACGAGAACCCGGACGATGAGCTGGCCGACGCGTTCCGTGCTGAGCTGGACACCGCGCCGTTGAACTATGTCCGCTACCAGCGGCGCTATCTGGGCTGGGGCGTGTTCGCCCTGCGGCGGCGCTGACCGGTGACCCCGGGCCGGGTGTGTCTCATCCGGCCCGGGGTTCCAGGATGACGACGGCGGTCGGGGTGGTCCGGTTCGCGGCGAACGCGTCGAGGTCCTTGTTGGTGTCGCGCCACAGCTGCCAGAGGCGCTCGTGTTCGGCGCCCTCGGCGGCCCGGGCCCGGACGAGACGTTCGCCGCCCGGCCAGACGACGTGCGCGTCCGAGTTGGCCTGCAGGTTGAGCCACCAGGCCGGGTCGCCCTCGCCCCAGCCGTTCATGGCCAGGGTGGACAGGTTCGCGCCGTCCTCGATGTAGGCGAGGATGACGGGGCGCTCGCGGCCGCTGCGACGGCCGGTGACGGTGACCCGCATCGTTCCCCAGTGCTGCGGTTTGGCCCGCTGCAGGGCGAATCGGCCGCCGGTGATGCGGTAGAGGCCGCGGTGGACCGCCCAGGCGGTACGGATCACCCAGCGCGGCGGTAGCCACGGGGCTTTGGTCTGTGGACTGTCTGACACACCGATCACCTCAGACGGAGTCGAGTCCGATGCACTGACCATCCACTGTGTCACCGGCGGGCGAGCCCGGATACTGGCCGGATGAAGTCACGGGGAGATGTCTGGGTGTTCCTGGGGATCGTGTTCGCGCTGCCCTGGTTGTTGCGGGGGCTGGAGGTGGTCACCGGGACCCGGTTCCTCTATTGGGCGATCATGGTGTCGGTGGCGGTCGCGACGTGGGTGGCCGCGCGGTATTTCTGGCGGCCCGCCGAGGGCGTCGCCAGGGCCACGTCGATTCTTCCGGTACGGCCGTGGCACCGCACCCTGGGCTGGTGCGGGCTGGCGTTCGTGCTGTTCGTGGTGATGTCGGCGGCCGCGGTGGCGTTGAACGCGGTCACCGGGATCTACCCGGTCGACCTGGACGGCTTCTCGGCGCTGCGGGACGTCTACGCGCCGGACACGGCCGGGCGGACCGGTGTTCCGTGGGATCTGATCGGGCAGGCGCTGGTGGCGAACCTGGGGCAGTTCGTGCTGATCCTGCCGCTGGCGTTCTACGAGGAGTGGGGCTGGCGCGGCTATCTGCTGAACCGTCTGCGGGAGCCGCTGGGCACGTGGCCGGCGATGATCCTGATCGGGGTGATCTGCGGGGTGTGGCACATGCCGGGTTTCGTCCCGGCGGGTGCGGACGGGCTGTGGCCGCTGCTGCCGTTCACGGTGTTCTGCGTCTTCTTCGGGGTGTTGCTGGGGTGGCTGCGGCTGGCGTCGGGTTCGATCTGGCCGGCTGTCGTGGGGCATGCGGTGAACAACACCGTGGTCTTCTCGTTCGTGCAGGTGGTGGTGGCCGACAAGGCGGCGGAGGACCGGATCGACGGGTGGCTGACGGGGCTCAGCGGCTGGCAGGGACTTGTGATCATGAGTATTCCGATCGCGGTTCTGGCCGTCCGTACGCGAAGATCGCCGGGTGTTGGCATTGAGAATCGTCAAGGGTGACGCGACCAGTCCGCAGGCCAAGGGGCCGAAGATCATCGCGCATGTGTCCAATGACATCGGCGGCTGGGGCAAGGGTTTCGTGGTGGCGATCTCGCGCCGGTGGAAGGAGCCGGAGCGGGCGTTCCGGCAGTGGCACCGGGAGCGGGCCGGCAACGACTTCGGGCTCGGCGCGACCCAGCTGGTGCAGGTTCAGCCGGACGTTTGGGTGGCGAACATGGTCGGCCAGCGGGGTATCAGGAGCGGCAGCGGCGGGCCGCCGGTGCGGTACGAGGCGATCGAGCGCTGTCTGCACACGGTCGCCGGTCACGCCGCCGAGCTGGGTGCTTCGGTGCACATGCCGAGGATCGGCTGTGGCCTGTCCGGAGGCAGGTGGGAGCGGATCGAGCCGATGATCGTGGCGGCGCTGTGTGCGCGCGACATCCCGGTGACCGTCTACGACTTCGGGTGATCCTCGGTGCGGAGCCCTGCCCGCCGGGGACATCAGGCGTAGGGTGGCAGTGACACCTTCAGCAGTGAGGGACCGCCACCGCGTGCCTGACAGGGGTCTTTCATGAATTTCGCGCAGTCCGCCCATCGGCTCACCCTCGTGGTGGGTGAGGCAGATGCTGACGCCCGCGTCCGGGTCGGCCTGATCGGTGAGCTCGATTTCGACGAGGCCGACCGGCTGCGGGACGCGGTGGACGGCGCGATCGAGCAGTTCGGTCCGGCGCATGTCGCCCTCGACGCGACGGAGCTGGCCTTCCTCGACTCCGCTGGGATCAGGGCGCTGCTGCAGTGCCGTGACTCGGCGGAGAAGGTGGGGGCCACGCTGTCGGTGGAGGGTGTCTCCCCGATCGTCCATCAGGTGCTGCGGGTCACCGAGCTGCTCGAGTACCTGCGTGTCACCACCGTCGTCGACGTCTGAGTTCCATCGTTTGCCGGGTTGGAACGGTGCGAGGGAGAATGACTGGGTGACCGCCATCCGATGCGACGTCGAGTCGGTCGGCACACGACTGCTGGTCCGGGTCACCGGCCAGTTGTCGGTGTCGTCGGCGTCGCAGGTGCGGCTGGCGCTGATGAAATGCCTGGTCGAGCAGCCTGACGCGGTCGTTCTGGATCTGGCCGGGATGGGTGTTGCCGAGCCGGCGGCAGCGGCGGTGTTCCTGGCCGTGTCCCGGCAGGCGGCGGTGTGGCCGGGCACGCCCCTGCTCCTGGCCGCGCCCGGGCCGGGGATGTCGCGGCTGCTAACCGGCGGTTGCTATGGACGGATGACGGTGTTCTCCACGGTCGACGCGGCGATGTCCGCGGATCCGGGGCCGCGTCTGCCGGCGATCAGCGACATGATGCTGCCGGCCAGCGGGGCGCCCCGGCGGGCGCGGGATGTGGCCGCCGGCGCCTGCGCGCGGTGGGACCTGCGGCATCTGGTCGATCCGGCGCGCCTGATCGCCGGGGAGCTGGTGACCAACGCGGTGGTGCACGCCCGGACGCTGCTGAGTCTGCGCCTGACGCTGAGCGTGCGTCATCTGTTGCTCGCGGTCCGTGACGGTTCGGCGGAGGTGCCGCGGCTGCCGGGCCGGGTGTCCACCGATCCGGACGCGCCACGGGGGATGTTGCTGGTGGACGCGATGTCGGTGCGCTGGGGCAGCCAGCCCACCCACGACGGCAAGGTGGTGTGGGCCACCCTTTCCCGATCATGATTTGATGCCCGGGCGGGTGGGGTGGCACGGTGTGCGGCATGGACCTGACCGTGATCCTCGGCCCGATGAAGGGCGGCAAGTCGCTTGAGATGATCAGCCTGTTGTCGCCGCTGCAGTATGCGAACATTCCGCACCGGGTGTTCCAGTCGGCGCGGCACGGGCGGGACACGGCGGTGACGTCGCGGTCGGGCGGCAGCCTGCGGACGGTCAAGGTGCACAGCCTGGCCGGGGCGGCCGACGACGGGGTCGAGGTGATCGGGGTCGACGAGATCCACATGTTCACCGTCGACGACATCGCGATCCTCGGGGCGGCGGTGCGGTCGGGGGTCAAGGTGGTGGTCGCCGGCATCGACCTGGATCATCGGGGGCAGCTGTTCGCGCCGGTGCGGGCGCTGTTCGAGCTGGCGCCGGCCGAGGTGATCTACCGGCGGGCGGTCTGTGACGTGTGCCGGTCGCTGGACGCGACGCACACCCAGGTGCTGGAGCACGGCAAGCCGATGATCCGCGAGCTGGCCCCGTCGACGGCGCTGCCCGACGACGGGACGTACACCTATGAGGCCCGCTGCCGGCGGTGTGTGGTCCTACCGTGAGGGCGCCGCTCCCAGGCCGGTGAGGAAGAGGCGGCCCAGTTCGGTGAGCATCCGGCGTGGTTCGATGCCCTGCTCACCGGCGAGCCGGTCGCCCATGCCGTAGACGCGCTGGGCGAGACCGAGGTAGGCGTTGGTCATGGTGGAGGCCATCAGCTCGGGCGGGACCGTGTAGTGCAGGGTGCCGTCGCGGCGGCCGGCGGCGAGGATCTCCACGATCGGGGCGAGCAGGTCACGGACCACGGCGTGGAACTGCCGGCCCAGCTCGTCGGTGACGTTGACGCCGGGCTGGGCGTCGAAGACGCGGGTGAAGCGGACCTCGTCGGCGGCGTCGTCGACGAGCTGTTCGACGTCGGCGAAGGCGGCCCGTAGCCGTTGGGCACCGGTGCCGGTCCACCGCGGGCTGTGTTCGGCGAGCACCTGGGCCCACCGCTGGAGCACGTCCACCTCGACGGCGAGGGCGACCTGCTCACGGGTGGCGAAGTAGCGGTAGACGGTCCGGCGGGTGACGTCGCAGCGATCGGCGATGTCGTCGATGGTGACCTGATCGACGCCCCGCTCCAGGAACAGTTCGCGGGCGGCGGCGACCAGTGCCTCACGGCGTCTCTCCCGTACGCCCACGGCTAGCCGACCACACGGCCGGTGACGTCGCCGAGCGCGAGGCCCAGCGACCCGCGATCGGTGACGAGGTGGTCCACTCCCCCGGCCCGGGAGTGCTGGCGGACGGTGGCCGCGCCGGGCGGGTCCCAGCCGGCCAGGAGCGCCATCGTCTCGTCGTCGTAGCCGGCGACGTCGTCGCTGACGAACACCAGCGACCCGAGGGTGGTGTTGACGGTGAACAGGGCCCGGCGTTCGGCCTCGCTGAGCCGGGTGTCGTCGGTGCGCAGGATGACCACGTCCGGGTCGTTGCCGAACCAGACGCCGTCCGTCCAGGCGCGGGCCACGCTGCTGCGCATCGACGACACGGTGGAGATGCGTTCCGGGTAGCGCAGGGCCCGCTGGACCGGGTCCTCCCACCTGGCCGCGACGTCGGCGCCGACCCGGCAGTACTCGACCAGGCCGGCCGCACTGACCAGCGGCACCCCGCAGCCCAGGACGGCGGCCTCGCCGCACCACTCGCGGAGCAGGGTCATGGCGCGGCGCATCCGCTGGGCGCGGGTGGCGCCGGGGCGCCCGTCGAGCGCGGCCGCGTAGAGGAAGTCGAGTTTGAAGAACCCGAAACCCCACACGTCGCGGGCGGTACGCACGACACCGGCCAGGTGGTCGACGACCTCGGGGTGTTGCAGGTCGAGGGCGTAGAAGGTGCCTTTCCAGCCCGGGTTCCAGCCGGCCGGCACCCGGTGGCCGCGGTCGTCGCGCAGCAGCCAGTCGGGGTGTGCCTCGGCGAGGTCGCTGTTGCGGGCGGTGACGAACGGGGCGAGCCACAGGCCGGGCCGCATCCCGGCGCGGCGGGCGGACGCGGCGAGCGGGGCGACCCCGTCGGGGAAGCCGGGGGCGAAGCCGGTCCAGTCGCCGACGCGGGCCTGCCAGCCGTCGTCGATCTGGAACACGTCGAACCGGACCCCGGAGGCGGCGAGGACGTCGATCTCGCCGGTGAGCCGCCGGGCGTCGATGTCGCCGTAGTAGCGGTACCAGCTGGTCCAGCCGGTGATCGCGTCGGCGGGCCGGGCGGTGGCGACGGTGGCGGCCCAGGCGCGCAGCAGTTCCGGGGCGTGCTCGCCGTGGTGGTGCTCGATCCAGGCGACCCGGGTGGTGCGGCCGGGTTCGAGGCGCCAGCCGGCGACGTCGACGACGATCCGCAGCTCGTCGGTGCCGGCTTCGATGACGGTGTACGCGTCGAAGCCGAGCCGGGATCCCCACAGCTGGGCGCCGGTGCCGTTCTGGACGGCGAGGACCTCGTGGGAGCATTCGGCACGCGGGTCGCGCTGGTCGCGGGCGATGGCGGCGTCGCCGTACCGGTCGAGTTTGAAGAGCCGGGCCACCGGGTGCAGGGGCCGTCGCCGGGCCGCCAGGGGCCGGACCTGCGACTCCGACCAGGTCTGGTAACCGGACAGCCAGGCCAGGTCGCCGGGCCGCACCGCGGCGGGCAGCCGGATGACCAGGTGGTCGAGTTCGAGCTCGGCGGCGCCGGCGGTGACGTCGAGCCAGAAGCCGGGGCCGTCGCCGCTGGTGGTGACGGTCGCGTCGGTGGCGCTGACCGGCACGACGGTGCCGCGCCGCCGGACGGCGAGCCTCCACTCGGTCATCGCGTCGTCCCTTCGATCAGCCATGCGCAGTGCCAGGTCCTTCCGGGGGCGAGCCGGCCGGCCCGCTGGAGCCGCAGGTCGCCCGGCTTGTCGCCGCCGACCCCGCGCTGGGCGACGTCGAGCGACAGCGTCGCCGGCCCGGTGGCGGGCAGTTCGTCGGCGTACGCGGCCGCGGCGAGCTGCTCCTGCGTGTACGGCCGGACCGACGCCTCGAACGGGTCACCGGCGATGCGGCGGATGGTCAGGGTGAGGCCGCCGCCGGTGAGTGTCAGCCTCTCCAGACCGGTACGGTTCCCGTTCTCCTGCGGATGGGCGTACCGGTGCGGGAATTCTTCCACCGACCGTGACCACCGTCCGAGCGGGGACCCCGAACAGCGGTCACGATAGTTCTCGCCGCGGCCGCGCCCGATCCATTCGACGTGGGAGAGCCGGTCGTCGAGGGTGCCGGTCAGCCCGGCCCGGATCAGCTGGTGCCGTCCGGCGGTGGCCCACATCTCGACACGGACGCCGGACAGGGTGGCCTCGACGGCGAGGCGGATGTCGGCGCCGCGGACGCGCCAGCGCATCCGGCCCGGATCGTTGCGGTAGGGGCGGGCCCGCCGGTTCGCGCGGCGCCACGCGTTCACCCCGGTCAGGGGTGTCAGGACGGGTGCGAAGTTGGCCAGGCCGCGATCGTTGTCGGTCGCGGCGCGCCACAGGTTCAGCCGGAGTGGGCTGCGCAGGAACTCGACGCCGCCGAACCGCAGTGAGGTGATCGCGCCGTCGCGGGTGTCGACGCCGGCGTATTCGGAGAAGCCGGTGTCCGGGATGCGGGCCAGTTCGAACTGTTCCCAGGCGATCTCACCGACCTCGATCATCAGGGCCCACAGGCCGGGACCGGCGATCGGCATGATCGGCAGCCGGAGGTCGCGGGTCCGGCCGGGGGCGGTGACGATGTCGCCGACCTCGCCGGACGCGACCGTCGTGCCGTCGCGTTCGAGGCGCCAGCGCAGGGTCTGGCCGGTCAGGTCGAGGAAGGTGTGCCGGTTGGTGAGCCGGATCCCGTCGCCGGTGCGGGTGATCACGACGTGCTGGTAGACCTTCGCCAGTTCGTCGTAGGCGGGGTGCGGGGTGCGGTCGGCGGCGACGATGCCGTTGGCGCAGAACCAGCGGTCGGTCGGCGTCTCCCCGAAGGCGCCGCCATAGGCCTGCCGATCAATACCGGACTTCAGCGGTACGGCGATCGTCTGATCCACCCAGTCCCAGACGAAGCCACCGGCCCAGTTGGGGTACCGGTGGAAGTTCTCGACGTGGTCGGCGGCGTTGCCGAAGCTGTTCTCCATGGCGTGGGCGTACTCGCAGGCGATGACCGGCCGCCCCGCGTACTGCCGCGCGGTGAACGCCTTGTCGTCGCCGCCGAGCTTGTTGAGCAGCCGCTGGAGTGGGTTGATCCGCACGTCCCGGTGCCGGCCGATGCGCCGTTCGAGCTGGGGTGTCGGGTACATCAGGGAGTACACGTCGGAGGTGGTGAGGGTGGTGTCGCCCTCGTAGTGGACCGGCCGGGTGTCGTCGAGGGCGAGGACGGCCCGTTTGGCGGCACGGAACGCCTCGCCGTCGCCGGCCTCGTTGCCCAGCGACCACATGATCACCGACGGGTGGTTGCGGGAGCGGCGGACCATCGCCTCGACGCGGGCGAGCACCGACGGCAGCCATTGCGGGTCGTCGCCGGGGATGCCTCGGCGGCGGACCCCGTGCGACTCGACCTCGGCCTCGTCCATGACGTAGAGGCCGTGTTCGTCGGCGAGCCGGTAGACCTGGTCCGGGTTGGGGTAGTGCGACAGGCGGATCGCGTTGACGTTGGCGGCCTTCATCAGGGCGATGTCGTGTTCGCGGACGTCGGCGGGGACGTCCCAGATCCGGCTCGGGTGGAAGTCGTGGCGGTTGACGCCGTGCAGGACGATCGGGCGGCCGTTGACTCTGAGTTGCTCGCCGGCGATCTCGACGCGCCGGAATCCGACGCGTAGGTGGCGGACGTCGGGGGTGCCGTCCTGCGGCTGGGTGGTGACGCGGAGCCCGTACAGCATGGGGGTCTCGGCGCTCCAGGGACGGACCCGCAGGTCGACCGCCTGCAATGACCCGCTGCCCTCGGCGATGAGGTCGTCGCCGAGGTGGACCTGGACGTGAGCGTCGACCTCGACCCGCAGCGAGCCCCGCTCTTCGACATGGTCGTAATCAGTCGTGACGGCGATGTCCCAGGGGGCGTGGGCGGGTTCGGCCTCGAGCCAGACGTCGCGGGTGATGCCGGAGAGGAACCACATGTCCTGGTCTTCGAGGATGGTCCCGGTCGAGTAGCGGTGCACCACGACGGTGACCTCGCAGCCGGTCCGGCCGGTCAGGTCGAAGGTGGCACCGGTCATGGAGCCTTCGCTGTAGCCGACGAGTTCGCCGTCGATCAGCAGGTGGAAGGCGGATTTGACGCTCTCGAAGCGCAGTGTGATCCGGCGGCCGGCCCATTCGGGCGGGATGTCGAGGTGGCGGCGGTAGACGCCGGTCGGCCGGTCGGTGGTGCTGAGGCGGCCGTCCCGGCCGATCGCCGGTGGGTAGCGGAACGCCAGGTAGTAGGGGGTGCCGTGGCCGTTGAGTTCCCAGACGGCCGGGACCTCGATCTTCCCCCATGTGTCATTTTCGGACAGGCCAGGATTGAAGGACAGGGTGGGGCTCCAGGCGAAGTCCCAGGTGCCGCGGAGGCTGATCCGTTCGATGGTGTCGGCGTCGGAGCGTTCGGCGCGTTGCGGCATGCGGCCCCAGCCCACCACGCGCGGGTCCTCGACGTCGCGGCGCATACGGTCGATGTTCACGCGAGTTCGAGCTCCCGGACCAGTTCGGCGTGACGTTGTTCGTCGAGGCGGTACCAGATGAGCGGGATCGCGGCGAGCACGCCGATGACGCCGGGAACGATCGTCATGGTCGCGTGCAGGCCGTCGAGGGTGGCCCGGGTCTGGTCGGTGTTGGCGACGTAGCCGAAGACGCCGAGCAGGGCGAGGCCGAGGGACGCGCCGATCGCGGAGGCGACCTTGGTCTTGAAGATGTTGCTGGAGAAGACCAGTCCCTCGGTACGCCGTCCGGTGCGCCACTGCCCGTACTCGACGGTGTCGGCCAGCATCGACAGCAGGGTGATGTTGGTGACGCCGTAGCCGAGCCCGGTGATCGCGATCCACACCAGCATCGGTGTCAGCGACTCGTAGCCGGTCAGCCACGATCCGATCGAGGTGACGGTGGTGACGGCGAGGCCGGCCAGTGCCGCCGTCCGCTTGCCCCACAGTCTGGCCGCGGCCGGGCTGATCAGTGAGCCGGTGACCGTGGTGATCGCGAAGACGCCGACGAACGCGGGCACCAGCGCCTCGGCGTCGAAGTTGTAGCGCAGGTAGTAGGCGGGGATGATGCTGCGGATCGTGAACGCGATCTCGGTCAGCAGCATCGCCAGGAGCAGCAGCAGGAGCGGGCCGTTCCTGGCGAACAGCGCCAGCATCTCGCGTGCCCCGTAGCGGGGGGACGGCACGTAGTCCTCGCGTTCGCGGACCCGGGCGAAGGTGATCCAGGTCAGGATCATGGCGGTGACCGCGTAGAGGACCGCGACCGCCGGCCAGGACAGCGCGGCCACCAGCGGCAGCGTGATGATGTTGACGCCGATGAAGCCGATGCTGGCCAGGGTGCGCGGGACCATGACCAGCGAGGTGCGTTCGCGGGCGTCCAGGGTGAGGGCCGCCGACATCGACCAGTAGGGCACGTCCATGGCCGAGAACGACAGCCCCCACAGCAGGTAGCTCAGGTAGGCCAGCGCGAGCGTCGTCGACTCGCCGAGCTGCGGGATCGAGAAGCACAGCACGGTGAGCAGGCCCAGCAGCGGCGGGGCGAACAGCAGGTACGGCCGGAACCGTCCCCAGCGTGACGAGGTGCGGTCCACGAGCATCCCCATGACCGGGTCGAACAGGGCGTCGACCACCCGGACGACCAGGAACAGCAGCGACGCGGCGGCGGCCGTGACGCCCAGTTCGTCGGTGTAGAACAGCGCCAGGTACGTCGCGACGAACCCGTAGATGATGTTGTTGCCCAGGCTCCCCCAGCCGTAGGCGAGTTTCGTGCTCCAGCCCATCGCGTGTGCCTTCCTGTCCCGGCGATCTCACCGCGGGCCAGAAAATAACACACGTGTGTCATTTTAGCGTGGTGCGGATCACGTCGTACATACGCGCGGCATCCGAGGCGTCCGGCAGCGGCACCGCCACGCCCCGGCGCAAAGCGGTCAGGCAGTCCGCCGGAGGGACATCGACCAGGGCTTTCAGCGGCTCGGCGGCCCTCCGCGCCGACATCCCGAGAACTTTCGCGGCGCCACCGACCAGTGCACGCATCGGCTGGTCGAAATGGACGTGCATCCCGCTGTCGACGAACAACGGGTTGTAAAGGACATACCGGATCGGAGTGCCCGGATACTCGCCCGCGAATCCGGCGCCGAGCAGATCGTTGGCCCGTGCCACCTGCATCGTCGCCGCGAACAGCGAGTACCCGCGGGTCAGGGTCAGGTCGTCCCAGTGCACATGACCGGCCCGGATGCCACCCACCCCGCACAGGTTGAGGATCATCGGATCCGGGGAGCGTTCCAGGGCCGGGCGCAGGCCGTCGGCCAGCAGATAACGGGCCAGGACACCGATCGCGAACGTCCGCTCGTGGCCCTCGGCGGTCACGATCCGCCGCCGCGAGAACGATCCGGCCGACAGGACCAGGGCGTCGATCCGGTCCGGCAGACGACCGATCAGGTCCCGGGTCTCCCGCACCGACGTCAGGTCGGCGTCGGCGCTGCCGAGAGCGATGACGTCGGCGTCCAGCGAGGTGGCCAGGGCCCGGCCGATTCCGCGGGTCCCGCCCGCGATCACCACAGTGCGCATACTGGGATCGTCGACGCCACCGGACCCGGCCGAAAGAAGGCACATTCATGTCACCGGTCGTGCCCCTGCCGGTCACCGCCGCCGACCGTTCGTCGTGCGCGGCGACCGGGGTGCCCGACGTGCTGCGCCTCGTCGGCGAGAAATGGTCCGTCCTGATCCTGGTCGTCCTGCGTGACGGCGGGCCCTCCGGGTTCAACCGGCTCCACCGCGCGGTCGAGGGCCTCAGCCGGCGCATCCTGACCCGCACGCTGCGCGGCCTGGAGGAGAACGGCCTGGTCAGCCGACGGGCCGCCGACTCGCACGTCGAGTATGCGATCACCGCTCTCGGTGCGTCCCTGCTGCCGCTGATCATCGCTGTCGGTGAGTGGGCGGTCGAGCACGAGCCGGCGATCACCGACGCCCGGGCGCGTTACCGCAGCCGCTTGCGGTAACGGTGATGACGGGTCGCCACCCGGAAGCCGAGCCTCTCGTACAGCGTGCGCGCCCCGGCCGGATCGTGCGCCTCCGTCCGCAGCCGCGCCGGCCCGCCGAGCGCCACCAGCGCCCGGGTCAGCAGTGCCGACGCCAGCCCGCGCCGCTGGAAATCCGGGTCGACGGCGACATCCTCGATCTCGTCACCGTGCACCGCCACGAAACCGGCGATCCGCTCCCCCGACGTCGCCACCAGGAACGACGACCGGTCCGACCGTCGCAGCCAGTCCCGCAGCCGGTCCTCCGGCGGCAGGGTCACGAACGGCCTGCCGGCCCACGCCCGCTGCGCGAGCCGCCACAGATCCCCGGCATCGTCCACGGTCGCGTTGCGCACCGCGATCCCTTGCGGCAGATCCCTCAGCGGTACGGCCGAAGCGTCCCGCCGCATCCAGATCATCGTGAAGATCCGTGCGTACCCCCGGCTGGCCAGCAGCGCCGCCCGGTCGTGCTGCCCGTCGTCGGCGTTGCCACCGAGCATCACCGTCCCACCGAGGCGCCTCTGCTCGCTGAGCCGGGCCGCGGCCACCTCGGTCTCGTCCAGCAGCATCCCGCCGAGTCCACGCCGCCGGTCCGCCGCCCGCACGTGCCCGTGGGTGAGGAACAGGTGAACCCCGTCGTCCTCGGTCCACGACCGCAACGACGCCCACCCGGCGACCGTCCCGTCCCCGTCCTCCGCCACCAGCGACCACTCCGCCGCCGCCAGCCGCTCCCCGACCGCATCCCCGGCCCGCAACGGCCGCAGCAGAAACCCCGCCATACCACCGCACTGTAAGCCCTACCGGCGGGTCACCCTCGCGGACCGAACGGCGCCAGCCCGGAACACCACGCCGGGCAGGTGCAGGCGCCCTGCTCCAGCAGACGGCGCCGCAGGTCGTCCGGTGTGTTCGGGTGGTGGGCGATCATCGCGCGGTCGAGGAGGTGCCGGTCGCCGAAGCGGACCTCCTCCCGGCCGGCCGTGCGCTGCAGAGCGGGACCGGGAGTGTCGTGGTGGAGCAGCGCGTTGTACTCGACCGAGCTGTCCTCGTCGTCCATCAGCCGGTCCAGTGCGTCGGGCGGGGTGCGCGGGTTACGGGCCGTCCACAGGCGCACCGGGCGAATCGGGTCGCCGGCCAGCTCCCGCAGACGATCGAGGGTCGTGTGTGGTGACCGCGCTTCGAGCACCCGCCGGTAGCCGGCCATCCGTTCCTGGTAGGAGCGCACCACCCGGACGGGTTCCGTCACCGGTGCGGCCACTCGCCGATGAGCGCGACGGCATGACCACCGCCCCCGCACCACCAGACCGCGGCCCCGTCATGCTCGCGGGCATGCACACCGCCACGGTGACCGGGACACACCGGCCAGGCCGACCACAGCGCGTGCATCACCGCGTCCTGCGCGTCCTCGGCCACCGCCACCAGCGCGGACACCGGATCGGCGCCCTCACGCGGGTGGACACCGCACCCCGACCCGGTGTGCCCGTCCCACGTCTCGACGTAGGCGTTGCCGTTGCGGCCGCGCTCCTCGTCGAAGAACCGGAACCGGCACTCCCGGCCCGGCCCGATCGTCGCCACATCCCGGTTGACCAGGCGCAGCGCCTCCTCGACGTGGACCATCAGCTCCGGCGCGTCCAGAAAGCCCGGCTCGACGCCGTCGTCGCGGTCGTCCACGCTATTCACCGACGAGGGAGCTGAACTGGATACCGGCCAGGCGCCAGCCGCCGGCCTGCTCGACCCACGTCTGACTGACCCGGACGGTCAGCTCCATCGGCTGCCCGCGCCAGACCGAGCTGCTGTGCTGCACGCACCTGACGATGGCCGCGTGCTCGTAGGCGGCGATCTCGATGTCGCTGCTCTCGACGCCGGTGTAGGCGAAGTCGGCGAACTTGCCGAGCCATTGCGCCTTGTCCAGCACGTATCCCTGCTCGCCGATGGAACGGAAGTCGTCGGCCAGCAGAGTGTCCAAGGCGCCGGTGTCGCCGCGGGACTCGGCCTCCTCGAACGCCCGGTGCAGCCGGTGGATGTCGACGGTCACGGACCCATCATGCCGGTCGCCCGCGAGCACTATCCTGGCGACCGTGACTGAACCGCAGCTCGCCTGCCCCCTGTGCCACGGGACCGAGTTCCAGCAGGAGGAGTCCCGCCAGGACAGCCGATGGGGGTTCACCAGCCACCGGATGACACTGATGATCTGTGTCCGCTGCCGTTACGTCCTGCATTTCTACGACAAGCACAGCATCTTCGACATCGACTGAGGCAGGCGGTGTCAAGTCCCGCGGCGGTGCCGGGCCGCGTCGACGGCACGCAGCGCGTCATCGACGCTGCCGAACAGCCACGCGCCCGGGTCCTCGCCCAGTTCGGAGGTGACCAGGCTGGTCAGGGCCTTGCGGCAGCTGTCGGACACCACGACCGCCGGGTTCACGCCGTGGACGACGGCGTCGTCGAGCACCGAAGCCATCATGTCGCCGGAGCGGTAATCGAGGTCGCGCAGGTCCAGTACGACACCGGCCGGTGTGTGCGCCCGGCGCGCGGAGGCGAGCACGGCCCGCATGAACACGCCGTCGCCGTCGCTCTCGTCGTACGTGCCTGAGAAGGCCACCACCAGCAGATCGGCGTCACCGCGGCGCACGGTCGCGAACCGATACCGGATGGTGTGAGAGCGGGACACGGGGGCAATTACATACCACGACCGCTCCATGCCGGTCGGGGAACCGCTGCTGCCGGTGGCGCGGGACGGCAACGTCGACCAGCGCACACAGTGATCGACCGTGCGGCCCGGTTCTTGCCCGAACGGGCACGAGCGAACACACACGGCCGATCGTGAGCGCTCAACCACGCCGGGACGACGGCACGAGCACACGCAACGTCAACGTGTGCGCGGGTCACCGCTACGACGAGGCCTGCCGAACAAGGACTGCTGCGGCCCCTGGCGTTGCGGCAACGGCTATCGGGTGTAGGAGGACGATGCCTCGGAGCGGGTGCGGCAGATCCGGCGATGCGGGCCGGGACCTCGATCGGCAGGCTGGCCCGGCGTGTTGCCTAGGATGACTCCCGATGACGACACCCGAATCTCCGACCGATGCCATGTCACCCGCCCTGGCCAGGGCGGAAGCGGCCCTGCGGCTGCTGTCCGGTGTGCCGGTGGCCCTGGACGTCGCCGTCCGGCAGCTCGCCCGGGGCGGCGGTGTCTACGCGTGGTGGGCCGGTCCGGCGGTCTTCCCCGAGTTGCCCGGCCGGGCGAACGAGCACGACCCGTCAATGCGGATGCTGTATCTCGGGCGGGCCGGCAACCTGCGCGGCCGGATCCTGCGGAACCACCTGCGGCGTTCGGGTAGCTCGACGCTGCGTCGCACCCTGGCCGGGTTGCTTCTCTCCGAGGGCTACCGGACGACCTTCACCGACCGGGTCGTGCTGGTCCCGGAGGACGAGGCCCGTCTGACCGCGTGGATGCACGCGAACCTGTGGCTGACCTGGGCCCAGGACGCCGAGCCGGTCTCGGTGGAGGCCACTCTGGTCCGTCGCCTGCACCCGCCGTTGAACGTGAGCGGCGTGGACCGTGAGCACGTCCAGCAGGCGGTGGTCGACGCCAAGGCCGCCTACAACAGGTCGACCTCGTCGTAGTCGAAGCTGACTTTCCGCAGGTGGGGCAGCCCGCGCAGTCTCGCCAGGAGCGCGTCGTCCGGTTCGCCGGGCAGTGACAGGTCTCGGAGCTCGGTCAGCTCGGCGATCCAGTCGGGGATCTCGTCGATCTCGTTCAGCCACAGGCCGAGCTCCCGCAGCTTCGTCAGACCGCGGATCCACTCGGGGACGGTGGTCAGGCCGTTGCGGGACAGCTCGAGGCGGGTCAGCTCGGTGAGCTGCCCCATCGTCGCGGGCAGGCTGTCCGGCGAGTCGTTGAACCAGCCGAGGTAGAGGTCCAGGTCGGTGAGGTGGGTCAGGTCGCCGATGCTGGCGGGCAGCCGATCCGACCGGGTGTCGATCAGGGCGAGTTCGCGCAGGTTCGTCAGCCGGCCGAGGGCGTCGAGCGGGCCGGCCTCCAGATTGTTCTCGCTCAGGCTGAGCACCTGGAGCCCGGTCAGCGACCCGATCACGTCGGGCACCTCCTCCAGGGCGTTGCTCTGCACGTTGAGGCCGGTCAGCGCGTCCAGCTCGGTCAGCCAGCCGGGCAGGTCGTCGAGGCTGTTGAACTGGAGGTCGAGCGATTCGAGGTGGGTGAGCCCGCGCACCTGCTCGGGCACCTCGTGCAGCCCGCACCGCGACAGGTCGAGCGCCGTCGCCCGCGTCGCCAGCGCGGCCTCGATCCGTTCCTGTGCCTCCCGCATGCGCCACATGCTAGGCGCTGACCGGTAGTCACCCCGTTGGTCCGACAATTCCCGGTCAGTCGAGGGGCGCGTACCAGTGGGCGCCGGTCACCAGGATGCGTTTGGACTGGTCACGGTTCCAGACGACCTGCATGCCGTGTTTCTGGAGGGTCGGGAAGACCACGGCGTCCATCAGGTGTTCGAGGTCGATCTGGTAGGCGGCCTCCTTCTCGCTGTCGGCCAGCTTCTCGTACGCCTCCTCGTCGAAGTCGGCCGGCGGATACACGCCGTAGCCCAGGTAGACCGAACCGGTGGGGTCGGCGATCAGCGAGTCGGTGTCCTGCTGGTGGTACCAGACGTAGCCGTGCCAGTGCCGCGAGTCGTCGCGCTCGTCGTGGATCTCGGCCGACGCGCAGGTGCCGCAGCAGCTGAAGTTCTCCCGGGCGAGGACGCCGCGCGCGTTGAGCTCGTCGAAGGCCATCGTCAGGTTGCTGCGGATCTCACCCCACGACCGTTGCTGATCGCGCCGGAACGCGAGGGCCGCCTCGTACGCCGCGGTCAGCTCCTCGTCGGTGAGGCCGTGCCGGTCCTCGTCGTCCTCGAGGTACTCGACGAACTCGGCCGGGTCGTCGTCGCCCCGGACGATCCAGGTCCAGATCTCCTCCTCGATCCCGGTGCGGGCCGGTCCGGTGATCCGGGCAGGCAGGAAGCTCACACCGTCGGGGCGATCGTTGTAGACCCAAGTACTCATGCCGGTGATGATGACACAGCGTGATCGCGGCCCGGTGAGGGCACCGGGCCGCCCGAAATGGATCAGCGCTTGACGGCCGTACCGCCGAGGAAGCCGGACCATCGCTCGCCGCCGGACCGATGCGCCGGGGTGAGGTGTGCGCCGTCGCGGAAGGCGCGGAACGCGGCACCGGGAAGGCGGACCGGGACCACCCGGCGGTGGCTGCCGATCGCTTCCAGGTAGGAGCGGAACAGGTCGGGGGCGTGCAGCACCTCGGGTCCGCCGAGGTCGTCGGCGCGGCCCGGGACCGGGTCGGCGGCGAGTTCGGCGAGGCGGGCGGCGACGTCGGCGGTGGAGATCGGCTGGACGTCGACGTCCGGTGCGAACACGAGCGGCAGCTTGGCGGCCAGCCGGGCGCCGGACAGGACGAACTCGTGGAACTGGGTGGCCCGCAGGGTCGTCCCGCCGTACGCCGTGATCAGGCCTTCGACGTCGAGCTTGATCCGGTAGTAGGGGAACGGGATCCGGTCGACGCCGACGATCGAGACGAAGATGACGTGCGGGTGCCCGGCGCGGGCGGCGGCGTCGAGCAGGTTGCGGGTGCCGGCGATGTCGGTCTTTCCCTGCCGGCGGGTGTCGCTGGCGCAGTGCACGACCGTGTCGACGCCCGCGAGGGCCGCGTCGAGGCCGGCGCCGGTGACGAGATCACCCTGGTGGGCGGCGCCCGGGCGGCGGCTCAGGCCGCGGACGTGGTGGCCCTGCGCGGTGAGGAGGTCGGCCACCGGGCGGCCGAGGGTGCCGGTGGAACCGGTGACGAGGATGTGCTTCATGACAGCAGGACGAACCGGTTCGGCAGAATGTGACGGTGTTTTCCGAACTCGTGGTGCGCGGTCTCGTCCAGAACCCCTCGGTGCCGGCGGACGCTCTGGTCCGGCTGCTGCGGGACTGGCCTGACGCGCTGACCTCGGGCCTTCACGGCCGGGCACGTCTGCCGATGCCGTTGCAGGAGGCGATGGCCGGGCACCCGTCACGGCTGGTGCGGTCGGCTCTCGGCAGGCATCCGGACGTCAATCCGGCGCTACGGGTTCGTCTGCTCGCCGACGACGACTCACGGGTGCGCCTCAGCGCCCTCGAAGGGCGCCATCGTCCGCCGCTGCCCCCGGATGCTCTGGAACAGGTGCTGTCCGGCGCATGCGAACCCCCGCCGGACGGGTGGTTGACGGTCGACGAGTACTTCGAGGAGATCTTCTTCGGCGATGTGGGCAGGATCCGTGCGGCGGCACAACACCCGGATCCGCGGGTGCGCCGGCAGGCGGCCTCGCGGAAACCGGAGCTGCTGCTGGACGACCCGGATCCGCTGGTGGCGGCTGCCGCGGCCGAGCGGCACCGCCCACGGGTGCCGGCCGATCTGCCCGGTCAGCACTGCCACATGTTCTGGGTCGTGCTGCACATGCCGTTGTCGCGGGAGCTGGCCGAGCAGGTGGTGGCGTCCGGTGACGTGCAGGCCATGAGGAGTGTCGGCGCGAACCCGACGACGCCCGCCGACCTGGTGGAGACGCTGTCACGGCACGCCGACGCCGGCGTCCGGGCCGCCGTCACCGACCAGGACCTGACCGCCGACCAGGTGCGGCGGCTCGCCGGCGATCCGGACCCGTCGGTCCGCGGCGGGATCGCCCACCGCGCCGACCTGCCGGACGACCTGGTGCGACGGCTGGCGGCCGACCCGGATCCCGAGGTCCGCCGGATCCTCGCCGAGTGGGCCCTCGTCAGCGACGACGACCGGGCCGCGCTGATCTTGCCCGAAATCGATCTGCCGCGGGCGATCCGGTGGGCGCGGTCGGACAACCCCCGGCTGCGCCGGCGGGCGGCGTCGGTCACCGGGTTGCCCACCGATCTGGTGGCGGTCCTCGCCGACGACCCCGATGCGGTGGTACGGGAGAAGCTCGCGACCACCCACCCGGAGGCGCCGGGCGAGCTGTTGTTGCGCTGCTTCCTCGAGGGCCACGCCCGGCAGGAAGTACTGGCCCGGCCTCAGTTCCCGTTCGACGGGCTGGCCCGTTTCGCCACCCACGACGATCCCCGGATCCGCGCGCTGGCGTTGCACGACCCCGCACTCGACCCGGCGACCGCCGACCTGCTGACCCGCGACCCCGACGACCAGGTCCGGGTCGCGGCCGTCCGCTGCCCGCGCCTGCCCGCCGACCGGCTCACCGCCCTGCTCGACGACCCGTTCCTGGCCGTCGACGCCGCCGCGAACCCGTCATTGGACTGGGAAGCAGCCCTCGAACGGATCGGGTAGTTCCCGCCATGCCGCGAACCCCTGCGCCACCTCGTCGTCGGTGAGCAGGCAGCGGCTGAGCAGCCCGGTCAGTGCCGTGTGGTCCAGGTCGAGCCCGATCAGGGCGAGCGCGGTCCGCCGGTCGCCGTAGTAGGGGTGCCAGGACAGATCGGCGGCGATCCTGCGCTGGTCACCGGCTTCCATCCAGCGGTCGGCGGGCAGCGCGTCCAGCCAGTAACCGAGACTGCCGAAGCTCACTCCCCCACCGGCCGACTCGAACGCGATGACGGTGTCGGGCTGACTGGCGATCCACAGCTGCCCACGGCCGCGGACGGCGTCGGCGGTCAGCTCGTCGAGGGCGTCGTGCAGCCGTTGCGGGTGGAACGGCCGCCGGCAGCGGAACACGACGCTGGTCTGCGGGTCGTGGACGCCGATGGCACGGCCTTCGAGGGCGAGACCGAGCGTTCCCGGGCGTTCGGGGTCGTGCCGGCGGGTGCCGCGGACCAGCGTGGACAGTCCGCCGATGTCGAGGCTGTGGGTGGTGCCGGTGGGTACCTGCACGGCCCACGGGGCGAGCCGGTGCACGAGCGCGCCGAGCCGGTCGACGTGGTCGCGGTCGCTGCCGGGGCGGCTCCACAGCACGACGGTGTCACTGAACTCGACCTGGTGCACGACCACGTCGGCGACCGTGCGGTGGTCGTCGTCGGCGGCGTGCAGGCCGCGGTGGCGCAGGTCGTCGGTGCTGACCAGGTCGTCGAGGAACCGGTCGGTGTCGACGACGGTGACGTAGGAGTCGAACCGGACCTCGGTCAGCGGTCCGCAGGCGGTGGCGACGGCTTCCGGTTCGATCGTGTGCGGCAGGACCAGCAGCAGGTCACGTCCGGGTTGTTCGGCGGCGAGGCGGGCCAGGGTGGGTACGACGTCCTCGCGCAGGGTGCAGGCGACGCAGCCGTGTTCGATCCGGACGGTCTCGTGTTCGAGGATGCCGGTCGCGGTACGGACGGTCCGCAGCACGATGCCGTCGCGGATGCCGGTGATGTCGTGGCTCACCGCGACGAGCCGGTCGTCGGCGATGAGGAGGGCCTGTGCGGTGGCCTGCACCGCGCTGGGGACGAAGCCGGACAGCACGGTGACGGCGGTGGTGGTCAGTTGGACGTTCACCACCCCATCTTGTTGGAAATGATTTTCATTGTAAAGTGTCGGCATGTCGAACCACCACGGGAACCACGAGAGGGTGCGGCTCTGATGGCCCGCCGCAGCCTCACCGAGCGCGAGAAGCGCCGGACCGAACTGTCCGCACGCCACTGCGACCGCCGCACCGAGCTGAAACGGCAGGTCCTCGACCCGGACACCCGCGCCGAGGCACTACGCGGACTGGCCCGGCTGCCCCGCGACGCCAGCCCGTCCCGGCGCCGCAGCCGCGACATGATCGACGGCCGGCCACGCGGCGTGTTCAGCCGTTTCGGGCTGTCCCGCGTCCGGTTCCGCGAGATGGCGCTACGCGGTGAGCTCCCCGGGGTCCGCAAGGCCTCCCTCTGAGCAGCCGGCTCACACCCGCCGGACGATCGTCCCCGCCGAGCCGAGGGCACCGGTGTGTTCCTCAAGGGCGTCGTCGGTCGTGACGACGACGTCGAAGGCGGACACCGGCGCCACGTGAGCCAGGGCCGTGCGGGTGAACTTAGCCGGGTCGGCCACCGCGATCACCCGGTGGGCGGAGGCGATCATCGCGCGTTTGACCGCGGCGTCCTCCAGGTCGTAGGCGGTCATCCCGTCGGCGGTCAGGCCGCAGCAGCCGAGGATCGCGGTGTCGAAACGCAGCGCGGCCAGCGATGCCAGGGCCAGCGGGCCGGTCAGCGCCAGCTCGCCGGCCCGCGGCTCGCCGCCGGGCAGCAGCAGCCGCAACCCGGGCGCGCCGACCAGCACGTCGACGGCGTGCAGGGACATCGGCATGACGGTGAGCCGGCGGGCGGTCAGCAGGCGGGCCACCTCGACACAGGTGGTGCCGCTGTCCAGGACGACGGCCTCACCGTCGGCGATCATGTCGGCCACGGCCGCGGCGATCCGGCGTTTCGCCTCGTGGCCGTCGTGCGCGCGTACCGTGAAGGGAGGCTCTTCTCCGCGCAGCGTCAGGCTGCGCGCGCCGCCCCGGTAACGCTCGATGACGCCCTGGTCGGCGAGATGCTCCAGATCCCGGCGGACGGTCATCTCGGAGGTGCCGGTCAGCTCGGCGAGCCGGGTGACGCCGACCTGGCCGGCCTGCTGCACCGCGTCGAGGATCCGCCGATGCCGGTCACTGATCGTCATGCCCGTCATTGAACAGCAAAGTTGGCCCCGATACAACTTTCCGAACATCATCGCTGTTTGTTATGTTCGAAAACATGTTCACAACTGTAAGGCCGGAAACGGTCCGGGCGGCCACCACGGCCACCTACGTCGCCTTCATCGGCTCCGGCTTCGCGTTCGCCAGCTGGGCGTCCCGCATCCCGCAGGTCCGCGACCAGCTCGGACTCGACCCGGCGGGCCTCGGCCTGGTCCTGCTCGCCATCGCCGCCGGCTCCCTGCTCGCGCTCCCCCTCTCCGGGCCGGTCGTCACCAGGATCGGGTCGTCACGCACCGTCATGGCGATGGCCGTCCTGCTCGGCGTCGGCCTGACCGTCGCCGCCATCGGCTCGCTCGCCGGCGTCGTACCCGTCGTGATCGGACTGTTCCTGCTCGGCTTCGCCAACGGCGCCTGGGACGTCGGCATGAACGTGCAGGGCACCGTCGTCGAACGGCACCTCGGCAGCTCGATCATGTCCCGCTTCCACGCCGGTTTCAGCCTCGGCACCGTCGCCGGCGCACTGCTCGGCACCGGCATGGTCGCCCTGCACGTGCCGGTCGCCGCCCACCTGACCGGAGTCGCCGCCGTGGTCGTGGCCGCCGTGGTGTGGCAGGCCCGCCACTTCGTCGCCGACCAGGACGAGCCCGATCCCGGCACCGCCGACAGGGCACCGCGGTTCAGCGCGCTCGCCGCGTGGAAGGAGCCGCGCACCCTGCTCATCGGCGTGTTCGTGCTGTGCTTCGCCTTCACCGAAGGCGTCGGCAACGACTGGATCAGCATCGCCGCCATCGACGGCCACCACGTGTCACCGGCGCTGGGCACGCTCGCGTTCGCCGGCTTCCTCGTCGCGATGACCATCGGCCGCTGGTACGGTCCGGCCATCCTGGACCGGCACGGGCGCACGGTTGTCGTACGCATCCTCGCCCTGATCGGCACCGCCGGTGTCGCCCTGTTCGTCTTCGCCCCCCACCCGGTTCTCGCCTACGCCGGCGCCCTGCTCTGGGGCCTCGGCGCGTCACTCGGCTTCCCGGTCGGCATGAGCGCCGGCGGCGACGACCCGTCCCGCGCGGCCGCCCGCGTCAGCGTGATCGCCTCCATCGGCTACTGCGCGTTCCTGGCCGGCCCACCGGTGATCGGCTTCCTCGGCGACCGGATCACCGTGCTCCGCGCCCTGATCACGGTGGCCGCCCTGCTCGGTCTGGCCGCCCTCATCGCCACCGCCGTCCGCCCGCTCCCGGCCAAGGCCCACCAGCGGTGAAGCCCGGGCCGCGCTGATCGGCCGGACGCTGGTCCGGAGGCACCGACGGCCGATCGACGGCCCGCCCACCTGCTGCCGCGTGACCGGCGGTCCCTCCTACAGCGGCAGCAGGTCCTTGGTGAGACGGCGCCGCAGCTGCCACCAGTCCTTGTCACCGGGCGGCCGAGGGAAACCGCCGTCGCTGAAAACCCAGTTCAGGTAGGAGACGAACGGCAGGTCGGTCTCCCAGCTGAAGACCCCGTCGACGCACCCGTCGGGAAGGATGAAGCCGTACGCCCCGCCGCCGCTGGTGTTGTTCTTGTGATAGTGATCGGGCGCGACCGGGAGCACGAACGGTTCGTCGTCGGGGTCCTCCGCCTGCCTCTCCTGCCAGTCGTCCCACTCCTCGTCGACGACGTCGACGAACCACCGCGGCACCTCGTGCAGGCTGCCCTCCAGCTCGATCACGAGCGGGTCGGCGCCCGCCAGGCCCGGCATCGACGGGTGGGTGCCCACGAACCAGACGTCCCCGACGATGCGCGCCCACGCCGACAACGTCATGGGTACGGCACCGAACCGGTCCTCCAGCCGTTGTACGTACTCCGCAGCGCCCGCCGTCGGAGGGGCATGCGGCAGCATCGGCACCTGACCGTCGTCGTTGGAGTGGAATCGGTAGCCGTCCTCCGTCAGCCGTTCGACAAGGACCTCGATGTTCTGCCGGGCCCGGCGCGCCATCTCGTCGCAGACCAGCTGCGCCTCCTCGCCGAGTCCGGTCCCGCGGAGAGTGCTGCCGACCTGGCGCAGCTCCAGCCACACCCGCTGCCGTTGCCCCCGCTGATAACGGCTGAGCCAGCCCGGCGATGAAGTCATCCCGCGATCTTGCCAGACGGCCGGGAGAATGATGTCGGCTATCGCTCGGACACCCGGCGGCCAGACGAATAATTCGGCGGCATCGATGGGTGCGGTTCTGTTAGACAACTCGGATGCCCGGACGCCGACGCCTCGTTCCGCTCGCTCTGGCCCTTGCCGTCGACATGTTCGGCAGCGGCCTGTTCCTGCCGGTGTCGCTGCTGTACTTCACCGAGGTCGCCGGGCTGTCGCTGGGCACCGTCGGGGTGCTGCTGAGCGCCGCCGCTGTGGCGTCACTGCCGGTTCCGCTGCTGGTGGGGCACGTGGCGCACCGGTTCCGGGCGGTCGACCGGGTGATCCTCGCGCAGGTCCTGCAAGCGGCGGCGTTCGGGGCGTACGGGTGGGCGCACAGTGCCGCCGGGGTGCTGGCCGTGGCCATGCTCGCCTCGATCGGTCAGCGGCTGTTCTGGTCGTCGTTCTTCCCGGTCGTCGCCGGCCTCGGCGAGCCCGGCGAGCAACGGGGGCACACCGACCGGCGGTACGCGGTCACCGGCATGATCCAGATGGCGTCGATGGGCGCCGGGACGCTGCTCGGCGGGCTGGTCGTGGCGTACGGCTGGTATCAGCCGGTGGTCTGGTTCAACGCGGTGACGTTCCTGGTGTCGGGGGTGCTGCTGCTGTTCGCGCCACGGGACGCGCCGGTCACCGCCGAATCGGTGGCGGGTGGCTACCGGGCGATGATGCGCGACCGGCCCTACCTGCTGCTGATCGCGGTCAACACGGTGTTCGCACTGTGCAGCGTGTTCATCGGGGTGGCGTTGCCGGTCTATCTGGTCGAGGCGCTGCCCGCCCCGGACTGGCTGGTCGGGCCGCTGCTGGCGGCGAACACGGTCCTGCTCGCGTCGGGACAGGCGCTGGCCGTCCGGCTGGTCCGGCCGCTGTCCCGGCCGCGGGGGCTGGCGCTGGCCGGGGTGCTGTGGGTGGTGTGGGCGCTGGTGTACGCGGCGGCGGTCCAGGTTCCGGGAACGGTGCTCATCCCGTACCTCCTGGTGGGTCTGATCCTCTTCGCCGCCGCCGACCTGATCCACGCGCCGCTGTCGAACGCCCTGTCCGCGGCGGCCGCGCCACCCGCGCAGCGGGACCGTTATCTCGCGGTCTACCAGTACTGTTTCGCCTTCGCGAGCGTCCTCGCGCCGGTGTTCTTCACCGCGCTTTACACCCGCGGCCCGGCCGTGCCGTGGCTGACCCTGGCCGCCCTCACCACGGTGGCGACCGTCGTCGTCCACGTCCTGAACGGCCCGCTGACCGCGCGGGAAGAAGCGTCGAGCGAACAGGCCGTCCCGTGACCGGTCACCAGGAAGCGGCTTTGAACGCCCCAGTCACCCGCCCCTCCGTATGCCCGATGCCCGCCCAGGCCGCGTCCTCACTGCATGCGCGAGCCGACACGATGATCTCCACGGGCCGGCCGAGGGCGTCGTAGTCGGTGAAGTCGTAGTCGACGGAGTTGCCGGTGCCCTGCTCGACGAGCATCTCGATCTCGATGGAGTCCTCGTCGATGTAGTAGCCGGTGGGGGCGGTCTGGGTCACGACGTTCGACTCCTGACAGTCCGCGTTGCCTTCGTCGTCGGCAACGCCGGTCTGCACCTCGACCGTGATGTCGATGAATCCGGGCCCGGCCTGGACGGCCGTCGCGGGCGCCACGGCGAGGACCGATCCGAGGGCCACCGCCACTACTGCGTTCATCACAAACTCCTTGCCGACGAATTGGTACTATTCGCCCGAAGTATGCCCGCCTTTGAACGCTGGCCTGCGAGTCATCGCGCCGCGCGATCAATCGGTCAGCGATATGGACGGCGGGAGCCGGTCATCTAGGTGATCATCAGGAGCAGTGCCTGGTCGTTGTCGGCGGCGGAGCGGTAGAAACGCCGCAGGTCGGCGACGTGCCCCAGGAATCTGTCGGCAGGGACGTCCTCGTGCCAGATGTCGGGGTAGATCTCGGCGGCCTTCATCGCGCGGCGGTCGAAGCGGGCGCGCAACGTGTCGTCGTCCAGGGCGTCGAGGGCGTCGGCCACCACGCGGACCCGGTCGGCGGTGACCAGGCGGGCCGGGCCGTAGCCGCCGTCCTCGCCGATGTCCTCGCCGCCCAGGACCGCCGCGCCGGCGACACCATCGCCGAGGTCCCATGCCGAACCGGCCAGCAGGTAGTGCACGCCGTGCCAGAACTTGTCCAGATTCAGCTCGGGCTCGGGCATCTCGGCGTCGTAGTCGTTGAGATCGCCGAAGAGCAGCGCCTCGACGGTGTCCGGGTCGTCGTGGACCGATTTCAGTTCGGCGTCGGAGAGACGACGGCCGATCAGTTCCATTCCCACGGGGCGTCCCCTCCGCGACGGCTGTGCCAAGATCGCTGAAATGAGTACCGCAGCGACCTACACCGAGTTCGCCACCCGGGAAGCCTACGGCGTCTCCCCCACCTACGAGCGGCTGTCCCGTGCGGTGGCCGCGAACCCGGCGATCCACGAGTTACTGGAGACGGTTCCGGAGGCGAAACGGCAGCCGAACCTGCTCTTCGGGGTGGTTCGGCTGCTCGGCGGCCCGGTCGACGACCCGGCCGGGTTCCACGACTTCACGGTCGCCCACTGGAACGAGATCGCGGCGAACCTCCGGGTCCGGGCGACACAGACGAACGAGCCCGGACGATGTGCGGTGCTGCTGCCCGTACTCGCGAAGTTGCCGCAACCCCTCGCCCTGCTGGAGGTCGGCGCGTCGGCCGGGCTCGGGCTCTATCCCGACCGGTACTCCTACCGCTACGGTGACCGGCTGCTCGGGACCGCAGGTCCGGTCCTGGAGTGCGAGCTCACCGGCACCGAACCGCCGGCCCGGCTGCCGGAGGTGGTGTGGCGGGCCGGTCTCGACCTGAACCCGCTGCGCGTGACCGATCCCGACGATGTCGGCTGGCTGGACGCGCTGATCTGGCCGGAACACGAGCATCGTCGCGAGCGATTGAGGGCCGCGGCCGCGATCGCCGCCGCTGATCCACCGACGCTGATCCGCGGTGATCTCGTCGAGGACCTGCCGGCTCTCGCGGCGCAGGCGCCGGCCGGGGCGACGCTCGTCATCTTCCACACGTCCGTGCTGTACCAGGTGCCGGAGCCGCGGCGGCAGGCGTTCGAGGCACTGGTCCGGACGCTGCCCGGGCACCGGATCTCGGTCGAGGCGCCCGGAGTGGTCCCGTTCGACGGCTTGCCGCCGGCACCCGACGACACGCTGCACAACGTGGTCGCGCTCGACGGTGTGCCGCTGGCGTGGGCGCGCGGCCACGGTCAGGCGATGTCCTGGTTCGCGGACTGACTCTCGTCGATCCACCGGCGCAGGTCGGCGGCGGACTCCCCGATGGTGCGGCCGGTCGTGTCGATGACCGTTACCGCCCATCGGGGGTGCTCGTCCCACCGATCCCAGCGCATTCCGTCCCAGCCACCGGCGGTGATCACTTCCGGCCGGTGGCCGGGGTCGGCGGCGTGCGCCCGCTGCCAGCGTGCCCAATTGATGAACGCGTCGGTCTGCCGGGCGTCCCACCGGCCCGGGTCACGCTCGGTGAGTCGCCGGCGGCGCACGTCGTCGTCGACGTCGAGCAGGCACGCCGCGATGCCGTCGAGGGCGGCCGCCGACGGGCAGGCGAGCACCTCGCCGAGCGGCGACTGGCCGGTGAGCAGCATGTCCAGGCCGTCGGACTGATAGCGCAGGGCCCGCTGGAGCCAGACCTCCAGGCTGCGCTGCCGCCAGACGAGATCAGCGCCGGGCGGCACGCCGATCTCGTCGAAGTCGTGGCACACCAGGCCCTCGATGGGTCCGCAGGCGCGGACCGTGGTCGTCTTTCCGGAACAACTCGAACCCGAGATCGTCAACAGCATCGGAGGCCTTCCATGGAGCAGATCAGCAGCCGCGTCGTCTATCGAAATCCATGGATGACGGTACGGGAGGACGAGATCCGCCGCCTCGACGGCACGTCCGGCATCTACGGGGTGGTCGAGAAACCGGACTTCGCGCTGGTGCTGCCCCGCTGGCGGGACGGGTTCTGGATGGTGGAGCAGTTCCGGTACCCGGTCGGGCGGCGGGCGTGGGAGTTCCCGCAGGGCAGCTGGGGTGCCGGCGCCGAAGGCGATCCGGCCGCGCTGGCCCGGCAGGAGCTCGCCGAGGAGACCGGGCTACGCGCCGAGGAGATGATCCATCTCGGACATCTCTACGAGGCTTACGGGTACTGCACGCAGGGCTTCGACGTGTATCTCGCGTCGGGGCTGGCCGAGGGTGAGCCCGACCGGGAGGCGACCGAGATGGACATGATCCACCGGGCGGTCACCGACGAGGAGATCACCAGCATGATCCGGACGGGGCAGATCGTCGACGCCCCATCGCTGGCCGCGCTCACCCTGTACCGTCTCGGGACGTGACCGGGCGCCTCGACCACGTGTTCCGGCTGGCCGCCGACGACGACCCGTGGCCGCTGGTTCGGGAGCTGGCCGGATCCGGGGACCTGTCGCTCGTGCCGCCGGTGCAGGCCGCCCTGGAGCGCTGCCTGGACGACCACGACTGGTACGGGCGCGATCTGATGGCGTACCTCCTCGTGGGTCTGCGCGGTGTCGCCGCGTTTCCGCTGGTCCTGCGGGCGTTCGCCAGGCCGCTGGAGGGCGGTGACCATCGCCGTCTCATCGGCGAGCTGGTCGTCGAGCTGATGCGGAAGGATCCGGGTGCGTGCCGGCCGGTGATCGTCGCGTTCGCGGGTTCGGCGCATCCGGGTCTGCGGAGTGCGGCGGTGTGGGCGCTCGGGTATGTCCTCGAACCCGCCGACCTGGATCTGCTGCGGGCAGCGGCAGCCGATCCGGACCGTGCGGTCCGGCAGGCGGCGGTCGGTTCGCTGGCCGAGCTCAAGGATGATCGGCGGGCTTTCGAGCTGGTGGTGGCGGCGCTGGCCGATCCGGACGATCCGGTCCGGCTCGCCGCGGTCACCGGGTTGCGGTGGTTCGGCTCCGAGGATGCGGTGCCGCATCTCGCCCGGCTGGCCCATGACCCGTCGCCGGCGGTGCGGTCGGTGCTCGGCGACGCGCTCGGCGCCCTACTCATCTCCCCCGGCATCGCCGGGGACCTCGATCCCGCCCCCGGCGCCCTCGGTCTCCTCTCCGGCGCCCCCGGTGCCTCTTTCGGAATCGAGGACACGCTCGCGGTACTGCTCGGTGACCCGGAGCCGTCGGTGCGGGCCGCCGCCGCTCGTGGGGTTCAGCGGCTCGAGGTGTTGCGTGCCCATCTCGGCGATCCTGATCCGCGGGTTCGTGCCGCGGTCGCCGCCGGACTCGCGCGTCACGGCGGGCCGGAGCTGGCTGTCCTGGCGGCCGATGAGTCTCCCCTGGTCCGGGCCGACCTGGTGACCGCGCTGGGCGTCAGCGGACACCCCGGGGCCCGGCCGTTGGTGGAAGCTCTCGCCGACGATCCGGATCGCGCGGTGCGGGCCCGCGTCCGGGTCGCGCTCGACCGGCTGGGGTAATCCGTTGCACCGGTGCCGTCCGCCGTCATAGCGTGGCCGGACACGACTGGCGCGGGTGGATCACCACCGGGGAGTGACGTCGGGGGCATCGACCGCCTGGGTGCTCATCCTTCACCGGATGAGGAGCTGCCCGTGTCCGAGCATCGCATTCTGCATCTGTCCGATCCGCATCTGACCGGGTCCGGCCTCGACGAGGACGGCGTCGACGCGGCCGCCTCGCTGGACCGGATCCTGCACGACGCGCGGTTCGTCCCCGACATCGACGTCGTCCTGGTCACCGGGGACATCGCCGACGACGGCTCGGCCGACGGGTGTGCCGCCGTGTTGCGGCGG
Source organism: Actinoplanes subglobosus (assembly GCF_042650585.1). Taxonomy (NCBI): domain Bacteria; kingdom Bacillati; phylum Actinomycetota; class Actinomycetes; order Micromonosporales; family Micromonosporaceae; genus Actinoplanes; species Actinoplanes subglobosus. The sequence goes on along the minus strand of NZ_JBHSBL010000019.1, from coordinate 43,164 downwards.
GTCGGCGGGTTCGCCCGGGAACGCGGGATCCCGCACATCTACACGACCGGCAACCATGATGCCCGGGAGCCGTTCGCCAAGGTGTTCGGCAGTGCCCACCTCGGGCCGGACGGTGCGGATCTCGGCACGTCCGGCCCGGATCGGGCGGCGGTCAGTGAGGTGTCCGGCCTGCGGATCATCACGTTGGACAGTCTGGTACCCGGTTCGACGCACGGGGTCGTCGGTGAGGAGCAACTGGCCTGGCTCGGTGACATGCTGTCACGGCCGGCGCCCGCGGGTTCGGTCGTGGCCCTGCACCATCCGCCGATCGTGACCGCCGCGTCGCCGTCGATGGAGCAGGTCAACCTCCGCAATGGGGAGCGGCTGGCCGAGGTGCTGGCCGGAAGTGACGTCCGGGCGGTGCTGTGCGGTCACTACCACGCGCAGTTGTCGGGGTTCCTGGGCGGGATCCCGGTGTGGGTTACCCCGGGCGTGGTGACCCGGATCGATCTGACAGCCCCGCCGCACCTGGTCCGTGGGGTCCTCGGCGCGGGGGCGACGGTCGTCGAGCTGGGCGGCCCGTTCTCACCGGTGTTCCATACCCTGCACGCCCGCGACCCACGAGCGGGCGAGCAGGTCTACCTGGCCGACACCCGGACCGGGCAGGACGTCACCGCCGAGGAGTAGCTGACGGCGGCCGATGTACCCGTCTTCTGCCCGCGGAGTCGGGTGCTCGACAGCTGCCGCTGCTGTCCGGGACGGCGCTCCGTGCCGCCCCTGCCTGCCGCTGACTGGCCCTTGACCTCTCCCCGCCCTAAAGGACGGGGATTCCGGCGGTCGCCCGCCGGGTTTCCTGCTTCACAGCCCGCCGCCCCGAACGGAGATTCCCCCGTTGAGGTCTTACGCCAGCTCCACAGGCAGACACCGCCAGCCCGGCGGCCAGAATGTTGCGCGCCGCATTGACGTCACGGTCGTGGACGGCCCCACAGGGACAGGTCCACTTGCGTACGTTCAGCGGCATCTTGTCAGCGATGGCCCCACACGCCGAGCAGACCTTGGACGACGGGTACCAGCGGTCGATCACGACCAGGTCCCGGCCGTACCAGTCGGCCTTGTAGGTCAGCATGGAGCGGAAGTCGTGCCAGGCCGCGTCGCTGATGGCGCGGGCCAGCGTGTGGTTCTTGACCATGTTGCGCACGGCCAGGTCCTCGATCACGAGCGTTTGGTTCTCACGCACGAGCCGAGTGGTCAGTTTGTGCAGGGTGTCACGGCGACGGTCGGTGATGCGGGCGTGGACCCGGGCCACCTTCAACCGGGCCTTCGCCCGGTTCTTGGAGCCCTTGTCCTTGCGGGCCAACTCGCGCTGCGCGCGGGCCAGCCGAACGCGGTCGGCGCGTTCGTGGCGGGGGTTGGCGATCTTCTCCCCGGTCGACAGCGTCACCAGGTGGTCGAGCCCGGCGTCGATTCCGACCGCCGCCGTGGTCGCCGGGGCCGTCTCGATCGTGTCCTCGCAGAGCAGGGACACGAACCAACGGTCCGCCGAGTCCCGGGACACCGACACGGTGGACGGCGACTGCCCCTCGGGCAGCGACCGGGACCAGACGATGTCCAGCGGGCTGGTCATCTTCGCCAGGGTCAGCTCGCCGTTCTTCCACCGGAAGGCGGACGGGGTGAACTCGGCCGACGCCCGGGACTTGCGCTTGGACTTGAAACGCGGGTACCTGGCCCGCTTCTCCCAGAACGCGGTGAACGCGCTCTGGAGGTGTCGCAGGCACTGCTGGAGCGGGACCGAGGAGACCTCGTTCAGGAAGGCCAGCTCCTCGGACTTCTTCCACGCGGTCAACAGCGCCGACGTGGCGTTGTAGTTGACCCGCTCCTGCCGCTGATACCAGCCCTCGATCCGGGCCTGCAACGCCAGGTTGTAGACCTTGCGCACGCACCCGAACGTCCGGTTCAGCAGGTCGGCCTGCTCCGGAGTCGGGTGGAAGCGGAACTTGAAAGCCCGCTTCACGAGGCGCTTGGACATGCCTCACATGTTAGAACACTTGTTTGTGACCGATCTTGCGGCCGGTCTGCGGGCAGACGCCGAGTTCGCCTTGACTGCGAATCGGCTATCCCTGACCTGCTCCGCAGGGGTCCGTTTCCTCTCCGGCCTGAAGGCCGGAGTATCCACGGAGGAATCTGATGACGAAGTCGATTTCGCTCCGCCAGCCTATCGGCAATCCGACAAAGTCACGTGAGGCGTGTATCGGCAAAGGCCACGAGCAGCCAACCTCTCCGTTCGACGACCGGAATGACGGAAGTTTTGTGATCAGCCACGGCAGGTGTGTCTACGATGCACCCCCGACATCACTTAGAGTAGCCATACATTCACCGAAAGCTATGCTTGGTGGGATGGTGGTGCCGAATGGCACGAAACACACACAGGGACAATTGCGCCAACGCCCAGAATCCCGGCTGCGTCTGCTCCGGCTGCGGCGGTGCGCTTCACGGCTGGCAAGGCTGGACCAGACTCGCCCGAGACGTGCCATCGGCGCGGGACGATCGACGCCGGCGGATCGAAGCCAGGATCGAAAGAAACCAACGGACCGACGAACTGAACTTCAACGCCCGGAACCGTCAGGCGCTGGTCGACCTCGCACGCCTGGACATCACGGAACACCTGTGGGATACCGACCCCAAGACGCCACCTGCTGAACCCCAAGCGCAGACCGGAGATCTTTCTGATCCCGCACTGTCCTCGTCGGATCTCCGGCGCCTTTCCACCCTGGGCGACAAACTCATGGCCGAACCGTGGAAGGAGATCGACGCAGATATCGACAGGCAGATCAAGAACCAGCAGACCGCACTCGACGTGAAGAGACGTCTGGCCGACCACACGTGGTGCGGGCTGCTGGTGGCGCTGATCCGCTGGATCGAAAAGATCGACACCGCCGTCCAGATCGTCACCGACAAGGCCAAAGAGTTCGTCAAGGACTTCCTGGTCGACCACTTGTCCGGCCTGCCTGGAAAGCTCGCCGAAATCGTCGTGGACATCGTGATCGACAGAGTCTGGTCGGCGCTGGCCAGGCTGGTGGAGGCGCATTTTCCCCTCTTGGGAGACGACACGCTTCGAGCCTTGCGGATGCTGGCCCTCTTCGCCTGCCCATCCGTGGAACGGCACCCACAGGTCTACCAATACACCGCCGAGCCGCTGATGGGAGACGCGCTGAACCTGGTCTCCGAGGAGGTCAAGGAACAGGTCAGCACTCTTTTCAACGCTTGGTGGCGACGGCGTGCTCCGGAAGCGCTTGCGTGAAGGGCCCGCTCACGGAAGCCCTCTCCGGCGCCGAGCGATTTCCACGACAGACAGGCTCCGTCGGCCGATACCGGAAACCGATGGGCGACGGGCGGCGCCCCCGCGGCGCCGGCCGTCGCCGGGAGTGTGGTGTGGCGGGTGGTCAGGTGCGGGCACGGCGGGCGGCCCACGTGACCAGGGCCGCGCAGACGGCGGTCAGGGCCAGGGTGGCCGTGGTGACGGCGTTCTCGAAGGCGTGCGCGCTGGCCGTACCGCTGGTGATGTCGGCGAGGGAGCCGGTGAGGGCGGCCGCGACGATGGTGCCGGTGACGGCCATGCCGATGCTGCTGGCGACTTCCTGGCTGGTGTCGCTGAGGGCGGCGCCGGTGGAGGTCTGGTCCTCGGGGAGGCCGCGCATCACGGTGACGCCGGCGATGGTGGCGACGATGCGCATGCCGCCGGCGGTGAGGGCGAGCGCGACCGCGATCCACGCGTAGTCGTAGCGGCCGAGCAGGGCGTACACGAGCAGGCCGGTGATGACGGCGGCGGCGCCGATGCGGGCGGCGCGCTGGGTGCCGAGTCTGGTGACGATCTTTTCGACGAACGGGCCGATGGCGAGCATGACGATGATCTGCGGGAGGTTGCCGAGGGCGGCCTGGGCCGGGCTCCAGCCCCACACGAGCTGCAGCTGGAGGGAGACGCTGAAGGCGAGGGCGGCCATGCCGAGGCCGACGGCCGCCTCGTAGGCGAGGCTGGCGGACACCGCGGGCCGCTTGATCAGGGCGAAATCGAAGAGCGGGTGGGCGGTACGGCGTTCGTGAACCACGAACACGACGGCGGTGACGACGGCTCCGAGGCCGGCCAGCCAGGGGGTGACGTGTCCCCAGCCCTGCTCGACGGCAAGGGTGGCGGTCCACAGGGCCAGGACGATGGTGACGGTGCCGAGGAAAGCGCCGGGCAGGTCGAGTGGGGTGGTGTTGCGCTGGGCGGGGTCGTCGGCGGGGATGCCGGTGCGGATGCAGTGGATGGCGAGCAGGGCGATCGGCACGTTCATGACGAGCAGGGTCTGCCACGGCAGGACCTGGAGGACGAGGCCGCCGACGGTCGGCCCGACGGCCAGGCCGACGAGCCCGACGGTGGTGATCAGTGAGGTGGCTCGCATCAGCAGGTTCTCGGCGTCGAAGAGTCGGAAGCAGAGCGCCATGGTGCCGGGGGCGGTCATGGCGGCGGTGATGCCGATGGCGGCGCGGACGGCGATCAGCTGGCCGGGCGTGTGCACGAACAGGACGGCCAGGTTGGCCAGGGCGAACAGGGTGAGGCCGATCAGCATCATCCGGCGGGTGCCGAACCGGTCGGCGATCGCGCCGAAGGCCATCATCAGGCCGCCGAACAGCAGCGAGTAGCCGGAGGTGATCCATTGCAGGTCGGTGGCGGAGGCGCCGAGTTCGCGGGCGATGGTCGGCAGGGCGACGTTGAGGACGGAGTTGTCGAGCATTTCGACGAGGAAGACGACGGACAGGCCGAGGATGGCCGGCCAGACGGCGCGCAGGGATCCGGCGCCGGTCTTCTCCTCCAGGGTGATTGCACTCATAGGGGGACCTTTCTTCGATATCACTGGAACGTCGTTCCAGACCTAGCTTGGAACGTCGTTCCAGACATGTCAAGATGGGCGCATGGCAACCAGGACCGGGCAGGACGGCCTCTCACGGGAACGGATCGTCGACGCCGCGATCGCGATGCTTGACGAGGGCGGCGACGGCGCGCTGACCTTCCGCGCGCTCAGCACCAGGCTGAAGACCGGGGCGGGAGCGATCTACTGGCACGTGGCGAACAAGAGCGAACTGCTCTCGGCGGCCACCGACGCGATCCTCGCCGAGGCGCTGCGCAGTGACGAAGCTGACACCTCACCGCGAGGTCAGATCCGGGCGATCGCGCTCGGGCTGTTCGATGCGATCGACGAGCACCCGTGGGTCGGCGGTCAACTGTCCCGGCTCGCGTCCCAGGCGGGCACATTGCAGATCTTCGAGCGGATCGGGCAGCAGGTGGAGGCGCTCGGCGTGCCCGCCGGCGAGCAGTTCTACGCGGCGTCCGCGCTGCTCAACTACATTCTCGGCAGCGCCGGGCAGAACGCCGCGAACGCCCGGGTGCACGAGCCGGGTACGAGCCGCGCCGACCTGCTGGGTGCGGAGGCGGCCGTGTGGACGAGCCTGGATCCGGCGACGTTCCCGTTCCTGCACCGGGTGGCCCGGCAGATGGGCGACCACGACGACCGCGAGCAGTTCATGGCGGGGATCGACCTGATCCTGGCCGGGATCAGCGCGGGCCGGTGACAGCGGAGGTCGTCGCGCGCTGGCGGCTGGAGAACTGCCGGGCGCTGACCCAGCGGGCGAACGGCACGTGGGCCGCCGAGCGGGACGGCACGCCGGTGATCCTCAAGTACTTCACCGACGACTGGGCGTACCCGTTACGGGTGGCCGCGACGCTGCGGGAGCGCGGCTGGCCGGTGCCCGAGCCGATCGAGGAGCCTCTGGCCGTACCGGGAGGGGCCTGGATCCTCTTCAATCGGCTGCCCGGTGTGCCGCGGCAGGCGTCGGAGGAGGAACGGCGGTCGCGGGGGCGGTTGCTCGCCGAGTTCCACGAGGCGGCGACCGGGATCGCCGGGCAGCGGGGCGGGTTCGCGATGCCGGCCGAGGTGGTCGGCGATCCGGAGCTGGAGCACTGGCTCCGGGTGCACGAGGCGGTGAGACCCGAGGAGGGCGGCATCCTGCGGCGCTGCCGGGACGAAGTGATGGCCTGGTTCGGCGAGCATCCCGGCGTCGACGTGCCGTGCGGTGTCATCCACGGCGACTTCACATCCTGGAATCTGCTGTACGAGGACGACCGGCTGACCGGTGTCATCGACTTCGAGTGCACCCATCACACGTACCGGGTAGCCGATTTCGCATTGTCGTGGCGCGGCTACCAGGACGAGGTGATCCGCGGCTACCAGGAGGTCCGCCCGCTGTCGGAGCTGGAGCGGCAGCTGATCGTGCCGGCCTACCGGGCGTGGATGTTCCTCGGCCTCGAACGGGAACTGGCCGCCCACCACCGGACCGGGGCGCCGCTCGACCTGAGCTGGCAGATCACCCACATCCAGCGGATCAGGACCACAGGTCACGCTGGGTGAGCAGGGACTCGGCGAAGGAGAGCGGCGACATGAGGCGGCCGCGCTCGCGCTCGAGATCGGTGATCGGGACGACGTTGAGGATGCGGACGGCGCCCTCGCCGGTGCGCACGTAGTCGAGCGCCTCCGGGCTGAGCGGCCCGGACAGGAACACCGAGCGGCGGCCGGGGAACGCCGGGAACTCCTCGCCGAGCCCGATCATGTGACCCCAGTTGAGCTGTTCGCCGGTGAGGAACGGGTGTACGGCGAGGTTGGCCAGCCGTACCGCGATGGCGTGCTCCTCGGCCCTGGCGAGCCGCCCACGGCGGGCCAGGCGCAACTCGGCACGGCCTCCCCCGCCCGGACCGGGCGCCGACGGCATCGGCTGGGCGGCCATGCCGATCGTCGCGAACGTGGTCAGGTCCATCGACCGGTAGACGAACACGTCGAGCCGCGTCAGCGGCCCGCGTGGGTCCTCGAAGAGGAAACCCTCGTCCTCCTCACCGTCACGGTCACGGTAGGTGAGGAACACGTCGCGGAGAATCGCGGGTGCAGGCATGTCAGTCTCCGCTCCAGCCGAAAAAGTAGATCCACGCGGGCCGGTCACCCTCATAGGCGATCACGTATGCCCCGTGCCAGCGCTCGAAACCGTCGAGACCGTCGTCGAGGGCACGCTCCACGGCGGCCGCGTCCGGCCGGTCGGTGCCGAACCACTTGTCGAGGTCGGCGGCCGGCAGCGGCGCCACCTTGCCGCCCTCGGGACTTCCGGCGACGCCGGTCATGTCGATGATCGAATGCGTTCCCGAGTACGGCTGGGAGTCCAGCAGTGAGTCCGGGTCGATCACGTCGATCTGGGCGGCCCGCCAGAAGTCGCGGGAGAAGGTGTCGTCGGGCTCCCCGGCGTCCTCCTCACCGAACTCGGCGACCAGATGCGCGCGCTCCTCGGCCATCTCGGCGGCGACGTACTCCTCCTCGCTCATCTGCCGGGCGCGCGGGTCCGCCTCGCGCCGGTAGTAGTCGCCGTCCGCGTACGCCTCGCGCCTGGCCTGCCGCAAGGCGGCATCCACGTCCGGCTGATAGGGAACCTTGCGGTTCCACTGCGAGGCCCCCATGATCATCCCTTCGCTCCGGCGGGGCGATCCTACGCGGCCATTCCGGCGTACGATCGCCGCGTGCTGGCATACGTCATCGGGGTCACGCTGTTCGTGGCCGGGTTGTGTCTGTCTCTCGCGCTGCACGAGGCGGGTCATCTGCTGACGGCGCGGGCCTTCGGGATGCGGGTGCGGCGCTACTTCGTGGGTCGTGGCCCGACCGTGTTCTCGTTCCGGCGCGGTGAGACCGAATACGGTTTGAAGGCCCTGCCGATCGGCGGTTTCTGTGACATCGCGGGCATGACCACGCTCGACGAGCTGACGCCGGAGGAGCGGCCGCGGGCGATGTGGCGCTACCCGGCGTGGAAGCGGACCGTGGTGATGGCGTCCGGCGCGGTGACACACGTGCTGCTGGCGATGGCGATCCTCTACGGCATGGCGGTCAGCACCGGCCTGCCCAACATGAACCCGGTCGCCGAGCCGGTCGTCGCGTCCACCACGTGCCCGTCGACGTGCCCGGCGGCCGACGCGGGCGTGCTGCCCGGCGACCGGATCACCGCGGTCGGCGGCACGGCCACGCCGCTCTGGTCCGACGTGCTCACCGCGGTGCAGGCCGCGAGTGGGCCGACGGCGGTCACCGTGCTGCGTGGCGGGGCGACACTGATCCTGACTGTGGACGTGGCGCGGGTGACGCGCGACGGTGCCGAGGTCGGGATGATCGGGGCGACCGCGCAGGCACCGGCCGCCTATCTGACCTACGGTCCGGTGGAGGCGGCCGGGGCGACGCTGGCGTTCACGGGTGACCTGGTCGGCCGTACCGTCGATCAGCTCCTGGCTTTTCCGCAGCGTCTGCCCGCGGTGGTGGCGGCGATCGGTGGCGCCGAGCGCGGTGCCGACACGCCGATCAGCATGGTCGGGGCGAGCCGGCTCGGCGGTGAGGCGGTCGAGCGCGGCCTGTGGGAGATCTTCCTGATGCTGCTGGCCAGCCTGAACCTGTTCATGGCCGTGTTCAACCTGCTGCCGCTGCTGCCGTTGGACGGCGGTCACATCATGGTCATCTGGTTCGAGCGGATCCGCGACGGCCTGCGGCGGCTGCGCCGCCTGCCGGCGGCCGGGCCGATCGATTTCACCCGGCTGTACCCGGTCACGATGGCGCTGGTCCTGATCGGCGGCGCGGTCATGCTGCTGACCATCACCGCCGACGTGGTGAACCCGATACGGCTGTCCTGACCAGGGTCGCCAGCGTGAACGCCTGGTCTCGGCCACGCGCAACCCTCTACCGTGGGGAGTGATGGCTGGGAGGAACCCATGACCGACGACCTGACCTTCGGCACCCGACTCCGCGCCCTCCGCGAACGCGCCGGCAAAAGCAGGCCCGTCCTCGCCGGTCTCGTCGGCCGATCTCCGGACTGGGTGAAAGCCCTGGAGAGTGGCCGCCTACTCCCGCCCCGGCTGCAGATGATGGTCGCCCTCGCCGAGGCCTTGGACCTGCGTGACCTGTCCGAGCTCACCGGCAGCCACGCCCTTCCAGTCGCCGGTGCCGGCAAGGCACCGGTGTCCGGCACCGAGGCGGTCGCCTCGGCCCTGTTGCGACCGACCACGCAGGCCCGGCCGCCGCTACCGGTAGCCGAATTGGTCGGCCGGGTCGACATGGCGTGGCGGGTCTGGCACGGATCCGCGAACGAGCGGACCGCGATTGCCGGTGTGCTCCCCGAGCTGGTCGCTGACGCCCGCGCCACCGTCGCCGGGCAGTCCGGCGCCGAGCAGCGCCGCGCCAGGGTCGAGCTGGCCCGCACGTATCACCTGGTGCAACTCCTCAACGCCTACCAGCCGTCCGAACAACTCTCCTGGCTGTCCGCCGACCGGGCGTTCACCGCAGCGCAGGAGGCCGACGACCCGGTCGCCCTTGCGATCGCCGCCTGGTACTACGCCCACCTCTACCGGTCGTCAGGCCAGACCGACCTCGCCGTCGACGTCCTCACCGATGCCCTCGATCTCCTCCCGCGCGACGACAATGCCGAGCCCGACACGCACGCCGTGTGGGGGCAGCTGCACCTCGGCCTGTCACTGGCCCACGCCAAGGCCGGCCGGAGCGGGAAGGCCTGGCATCACTGGGACATCACCTCCGGTGTGGCCCGCAGTCTGGGTGAGGGCTACCACCATCCGTGGTTGATGTACGGCACCGCCGCCGTCGACATCTACCGGGTGACGATCGAGACGGATCTGGCCAGGTTCGGTGAGGCTGAGGCGGCGGCCCGGAAGGTGACCCTGGCGGGGCTGCCGTCACACACCCGACGGGCGTTCTTCCTGATCGAGCAGGCCCGCCAGCGCCGTGCCCAGCAGGACGACGTCGGCGTGTTGTGGCATCTCAGCAAGGCGCTGCGGGAGTCCCACGACACGACGAAACATCATCCGGTCGCGCGGGCCGCGGTCGCTGAACTGGTGACCCGGCCGGGCGTCGTGGGCGAGGACGCCCGGGAGCTGGCCCTGGTGATCGGCCTTGACGGGGACAGGGGATACGTGGGGTAGGGGGACGAACTCTCCCCCTCGCTGTATTGCGGCCGCCGTAACTTCCGGGTCAGAGGCGGCGGGCGTCCCGTGATGCGCCCGCCGCCTCCGACCCGATCGGAGGCGAGCATGTTCAGCGAGATCGTGCGACGCGTGAGATGGCGCCGGCGGCTTCGTCAAGCCCGTGCCTGGCAGGCGTCAGAACGCGCGGAGGCTGCTGAACACAGTGCAGCGGTCCGGCGCATCCTCGACCAGGCGGAGCGGGCCGCATGAGCCGGTCGATCCTGGTCGAAGGGCCGCGAGCGCTCCCGGCCGTCGGCCGGGTAGAGGTATGGATCGACACGGGATCGGCCCGGATATTTGCGGCAGGTCGACCGCGGCCGCTTGGCCTTGGCCCCCGTCGATGACGGTGAGAGCGCCCGGGCCATCTACGAACTCTCCCCAGGAAGCGTGGTGTCCGCGTGAGTCTCGCCCTGCGTGAGGCAGTCGAGTCGCCGGGCTATCCGTTCGTGGCGGGCAGCGCACCCGACCAGTTCGCGCGGCTACTGGCCAGGCTGATCCCGGGCTGGCGCACTGAACCGTTCGACCCGAATCCGCCCGACCTCTACCTGGCGACGCTCGAACCTGCCGGGTCGGGCAGAAGCCTGTCCATTACAGCGGGGTTCCCCGGTCCCTACGGGTATGGGCCCCACCGGGAGTGGCATGTGGCCGGCCACGGCTCGGTTCTGAGCGTCGAGCTTGAGCTCAGCTATGCCGCCGGCCAACCAGAGTTCGCGGCAGCACTTCGGGTGCTTCGGGTTCTCGGCGCGTTGCCCTACCAGCAGAGAGACTTCCCGGCCCGGATCCGACCCGGCTGGCGACCGAGGTCCGCGGCTCAAAGAACCTGTCAGGACTGGCGTTGACCTTCGGGAAACCGAGTAACACGCGTTCCTGAACGGCGCCGAGGACGGCACGTTCGGCCGGGCTGACCGTTGGCACCACCGCGCCCCGGGGTGATGGGCACTCTCGGCCGCCAGCCTATTCGCCTTTCTCGCCCGAACGACGATTCCTCTCCCGCAACACCGCAACCTGGCCGGGCAGCGGGCACCCCGCGCCTGCGTCGCGGCGAACTACAGCAAACACGGTCTCATTCTCATGCCGAAGCGCTGATGGCGGCTCCGGCGATCGTCTCAAGACTCCGGCACGTATGCGCAGCGTTGGGACTGCGTCGAGATCAGGAGTTAGAGGGCGACGCCTCAGGCGGCGTGGCTTTAGGACTCGAACCGCGCGAACTCGAACCGAGGCGTAACCGAGAACTTCCCGAGCCGGCTGGTCCGGCTCTTCTCCAGATGCATTTGCGTCCGCGCCTGACCGTCAAGTCCGCGCTCGGTACGCAGCAAGATCAGCTTGTCCGAGACCGCCGCGAATGGGAACAAGTCCTCGGCGTACATCGGCTCCCTCGCCGGCAGAACCTCAACACGATGCGCCATGCAGATCGTGATCTTGAGCCGCATCGCCAGATGCTTGAGAAGTACGCCAAGCTCGGTCAGGTGCTCTTCGGACGACATGCCAGCTCGCACATGGTCGAAGTGCCGCACCTCGTCGAGGATCAAGACCCGCGGCATTTGCGGTGCCGCGCGAAGCGCCTGCTCGACAGCCGCAACGGTTCGCAGGCCATCGCGGATCCACAGCGGACTGCGTTTTAGCCGGGCCGTGGCTGCGCGGACCCGGCCAGCCTCGTCGCCGGAAAGGCTAGGATCGGCGAAACGAGTCCGGTTCACTTGGGCCAGCCCAGAGACCATCCGCTCGGCCACCAGGCCGACTGGAGACTTCCCCTCGACCCACATGGCGCTGACCTGCTGCTGTACCGCGACATGCGAGGCGATGGTGAACAACGCAGTGCTGAGCCCCGACGACGAGACCCCCGCGAAAACCACAACATTGCCCTGCTCGAGACCACTGGTGAGCTCGTCGAACCCAGCAAGCCCGCTAGCCACCGGACCTGAACCCGGGCGCTGGCCGAAAAGGTCGAGAAGGTGATCAGAATCGTCGGCCTGGATCAGAGTCGATTCAGGGTCGCGAATTTGGCGCAGCGCCTCAGCGTAGGGGATGCCCATCTGCTTGGCGAGCCGCACGGCGCGGGGATTCCTGCTCACGGTATGTCCCAGTCTCCGATGGATCCCACGCAACCACCGGCAGAGTGGACAAGCCGGAGAACGTCTGCGTGACGATTTATCGCCTTATCCCTCGATGCCGCATCGCTGAACGTGGGACAGCAACGACAGGAGAACGGGCAGCGCAGGCCACCGTTCCTGAAACCGTAGCAGAGGTAGCCTCCGCCGCTGAAATGTGGTCCAGCCGGCCGTCGTCTTGGCACACGTCCGCGATCAATACCATGGTCCGCCGCCTCGACCGAGGACGACCCGCCACCCGCCAGAGCCGCCGGACCTTCAGCACGCCCGGATGACAGCACTCTCAAACACCCACCAAAGGCGCTCTACAAGCCCATGATCACGTGCACTGATCTGCCGCAGTCGCGCACTCGCCACTCTCTTCCGGAGGCAGGTGAGTGTCCCTGCCCTGAGGCAGCGCGGGTCGGGCTGGCGCATTGCGTCGCGCCTGACGCTGGGACGATCGGCGGTATGCGGCAGCTACCACATGGCTATACCCATGACACCCGCAGCGACGGTGCAACGGTGGTAAAGCGGTACCAGGGCCCGTCCGCCCCTGGCCGCGGATCTACCGAGCGGCTGGCGTTGTCGCGTCTGGCCAACAGTGTCGTGCCGGTTCCTCATCTGATCGACGCGCCAGCTGGTGCGCTGCGTATGCGGCACGTTGCCGGAGTCCACGGCCAGGATCTGATCGCCATCGGCCTGGCCGGGCCCGTTCTACGGTCCTGCGGGCAAACGCTGCGTCAGGTTCAGATGTTGGAGCCCGCAACGGTTCTCGGCGGCATGCCGGGCCCGGCGCGAGTTGTGCTCGTGCACGGTGACTACGGTCCGAACAACATGCTCTTCGACCCGATCACCCACACCACCGTCGCGGTCATCGACTGGGAATGGGCCCACGCCGGTGACCCGGTAAAAGACCTCGGCTGGTGTGAATGGATCATCCGCATGCACCACCCTGAAGCCGTCGACCAACTTCCCGAGTTGTTCGACGCATACGGCGAGCGCCCCGACTGGGCCCGACGGCAGGACGCCCTTCGCGGTCGCTCATAGGTTTCATCCTCGTCCACGCTAGTCGGGCAGCTCGGTGATGCCGAGGGCCTCGACGAATTCGAGGACCCCGTCGCCGCCCGGGCCCGGCCTGACCTCGAGTGCGACGGTGAGTCGATCGGGGCTGGCGACGAGGCCGGCCTTTCCGGCCCATGCCAGCAGTCCGGCGACAGCCTGATCGTTGAGTGGCTCGAATTCGTCCTCGTCGTCGACGAGATCCCGCACGATCTCCTCGTTGAGGTAGAACTCGACGGCGCTGCCGGAGGGATCGACCGCCGTGGCGAAGGCGCAGTCGCTGTCGAAGACCGACAGTGCGATGGCCGGCGCCGCCGTCTCCAGCGCGAGTTCGCCGGCCAGGGCGTCGGGCGAGGTGTCGTCGATGGGGCCGAGGAACCCGATCCGCCAGCCACCGGCGCGAACGTCGTCGGTTACGGCTACGAACAGATCCTCGATGCACGCCAGCTCATCGAGCCGGGTGCCGCTGGTGCGCGCGATGACGACGAAACCGGAGTAACCCATGATCATCCCTGCCGTTCGTTGAGACGCTCGTTGGCGATTGTCAGGGCGACCGCGGCCAGCGAGTCCGGGCCGTTGTCGGGCCAGCCCGCGGTCTCGGCCGCGACCGCTTCCACGTCGCCACGCTCGGCGTGCGCGTAGACGCGGATGATGCCGGCGTGCCATGTTCCATCCGGCCAGCGGCCGGCCTTCCACTCGCCGGAGGCGAGTTGCTCGGCCCGCGCCCGGACGGATCGTTCCCTGTCCTGTTCGACAGCGGCGAGCATCGCGTCGAAGTCGCCCAGCCAGCTCTTCATGCGAGGCAGGTTCGCCACCAGCCACGTCCGCACGATGGTGGCAGCACGTTCCGTGTCGGCTTCGGTGGACAGCGAGAACGTGTGGTCGGGCAGCTCCGCGGTGTCGTCGGTGGCCACCAGGCGGTGGTGCCAGACACCGTGCCTCGGCATGACGTCGAGGCGCGGATCATCCTGGCCGAAGTAGTACTGGAGGTGCGGGGCGAGCAGTACCCCGACGTTGATGAAGAACTCGGCCTCGCCCCTCAGCGCGGTGGTGCGCTGGATGTCGAGAGCGATGCCGTTACCGGCGGAGTCGAAGTACCTGAAGACCGGGCCCCGGCGGACGAAGCCGGCGACCGACAGGTCAGGTTCGACGAGTTCGACGAAACGTCGGAGTAAGGCGTTCACGAGGCGGAAGGCTACCGTCCGCCACCGACAAAACCGCCCGCGGACGGATCGCACGATGGGTCAGCTGCCTTTTTCGGCAGGGCGTTCCGCTTGATCCCCGGACTGCGGGTCGGAGGATCCGGGTGCGGCCGGATATTTGCGGTTGAGCCAGATCTGCTGGCCGAGGGCGAACAGGTTCTGCGTGGTCCAGTAGAGGATCACGCCGACCGGGAAGACCAGGCCGGAGGCGAGCAGCGACAGCGGGATGCCGTACAGCATGACCCGCTGGACGGTGCGCTGCTGCGGGTTGTCCGACCAGCCGGACTTGAGGATCGACATGCGGCTGGTCAGGAACGTGGTCGTGACCATGAGGACGATCAGGACACCGGCGACGATCTGCACGGTGCCGCCGGCCTGGAAGGACGCGGCGATCGGCGCACCGAACAGGTGCGCGCCCGAAGCGTCCAGGAACTGGGCCTCCGACCAGCCGTAGAGGGTCCGGGTGGCGAGGTCGGTGGTGGCCGGGTTGAGGTGGCGCAGCACGTGCAGCAGGCCGATGAAGATCGGGACCTGGATCAGCATCGGCAGGAACGCGCCGAACGGGCTGACCTTCTCCCGCTGATACAACTCGGTCAGCTCGCGTTGCAGCGCCGGCCGGTCGTCCTTGTGTTTGGCCTGCAGCTCCCGGAACTTCGGCCCGAGTTTCTGCAGGGCCTGCTGCGAGCGGACCTGGCGCAGGAACAGCGGGAACAGAGCGACCCGGATGGTCAGCACCAGGAAGACGATGCCGAGGACCCAGGCCCAGTCGGTGGACAGGCCGTGCGGATCGCCGAGCAGGGCGTCCCAGGTCGAGTGCCAGAACAGGAGCACGGCGGAGATGAGGTGATAGATCGCGGACATGAAGGAACCCCCAGGGGCGGCTGGCGACAGGATGGTCGGCAGCGGCCACCCGACACGGGCAGCAGCGAGGTCAGGCGGCCGCGGGGACCGCTGTCGGACCTCGGGGGCGGGTGCGCCCGGACGCGTCGGGATCTCGATGGCGGGGCACGCCGGTGCGCTCGGACCGGCTGCGCAGCGCTCCCCCGGCGGCCCGGCCGTCGAGGGTGCGGGTGGGGCGGGCCAGCAGGACCCGGGCCAGGACGGCGATCAGGACGACGCTGACCAGGGCGGTGGTGCCGCCGGCCAGGTCGGACGAGCCCGCGGCCTCGGCCAGCATGCTGACCAGGCGCCACAGCGCGTCCCACCATTTCACCGGCACAACCTAACAGTCGCTGTCGAGGATCCCGTATCGCGCCATGATCGTCGCCCGGCGCCGGCGGTTGACCGCCCGCACGCGCCGTCCCACGAAGAATACGTCCAGCAGCGTCCACACGCCGAGGCCACCGAGGGTGAACAGCATCGCGACCGAGCGCCCGGTGTCGCCGAGATAGAAGCGGTGGCCGCCGATCAAACCGGTCAACCCCCAGAGGAGGTACGCCACCCGCGTCTCCTTGCGGACCGAGGCGAACTCGTGCTCGGCCCGGAGGATGCGGAGGCTCTCCCACTCCGGCAGTGGCGCTGCGGTCATCGGCGGATGATAGCCCTTGATAATTCTTGAACTTTCTTAACAGATACCTTGACGCAGGGTCTCGCCATCTAGTTGAGTCGATGTACCTCTCATCCCTCTCGCACCATGCGTCCCCCGGCGCACGGAAGGTGAACCATGCCCAGAAAACGGATTTTGTCGATCCTGGCGACGATCGGTGTCGCCGTGGCCGGCGCCGCCGCGGCGATCCTGCCGATGTCGACGTCCAGTGCCGCCGAGGCCTGCGTCGCGGCCTACAACAACTCGGCCGTCTACACCGGCGGGCAGCGGGCCTCCTACAGCGGGCGCAACTGGACCGCCAAGTGGTGGACCCAGGGCGAGACGCCCAGCACCGGCGGCTCCGGCGTCTGGGCCGACAACGGCGCGTGCGGTGGCGGCACCACGAACCCGCCGACGACCGGCTGCAACTACCCGAACTGGGTGGCCGGGCAGTTCTACCCGGCCGGGTCGATCGTGCGCTACACCAACGGGCAGTACTACCGGGCCACCAACGAGAACCCGGGCTACGACCCGGTGATCAGCACCTGGTACTGGTCGCCGTACACCTGCACCGGCGGCGGCACCACCAACCCGCCGACCAACCCGGGCAGCTTCCCGGTGTCCGAGGCGCAGTTCAACCAGATGTTCCCGAACCGGATCGCGTTCTACTCGTACGCCGGCCTGATCGACGCCGTGAAGAAGTACCCGGCGTTCACCACCACCGGCAGCGACACGGTGAAGAAGCAGGAGGCGGCCGCCTTCCTCGCCAACATCAACCACGAGTCCGGCGGTCTGGTCTACGTCGAGGAGATCAACCAGGCGAACTGGCCGCTCTACTGTGACCGCAGCCAGCCCTACGGCTGCCCGGCCGGGCAGAGCGCCTACCACGGCCGTGGCCCGATCCAGCTGAGCTGGAACTTCAACTACAAGGCGGCCGGTGACGCGCTCGGCATCGACCTGCTCAACAACCCCGACCGGGTCAAGAACGAGTCGTCGGTCGCCTACCAGACCGCCGTCTGGTACTGGATGACCCAGCGCGGGCCGGGCACCATGACGCCGCACGACGCGATCGTCAACGGCCGCGGCTTCGGCGAGACGATCCGCAGCATCAACGGGTCGCTGGAGTGCAACGGCGGCAACCCGGCGCAGGTGCAGAGCCGCGTCGACGCGTACAACCGCTTCACGTCGATCCTGGGCGTCGCGCCGGGCGGCAATCTGTACTGCTGATGCCGGTGGGGGCCGTCAGCGTGGCCGGCCCCCACTCCCCCGGAGAAATCAGGGATCTTCCCTAGACTCTGAACCTCTTGAAGTCCCTACCATTTAGTAATGATGAAGGCACGTTGGGTGACATTCCGCGTGATATTCATCCCGCTCGTCATCGTCGTCGGCGGGATCGGCCTGTCCCTCTACTTCGGCCTCGAAAGCAGCGACAAGGGCGCGTCGATCATCAGCGCGGCCGTGGCGGTCATCACCCTGGCGATCACCTCCTACAACGTCTGGCCCCGCCAACAGGTCAGCCCCGGACCGGTCGTGGTTCCCGCCCAACTGCCGGCGATCTATCCCCGGTTCACCGGCCGCAAGACCGACCTGACCCGCCTCGATGCGCAGATGAAACAGAATTCGGTACTGGTCTCGGGCACCGCGGGCGTCGGCAAGACAGCGCTGGCGGTCCACTGGGCCGACCGGCATCGCGGACGGTTCCCCGACGGCCAGCTCTACATCAATCTGCGCGGCTACGACCCGGATCGGCCGGTCACCGCGGCCGAGGCGCTACCGGTTCTCCTGCAAGGGTTGGGCGTCAAGCCCGACGAGGTACCCGAATCGCCGGACGCCCGGGTGACGACATATCGGAGCCTGATCGCGGGCCGCAAGATCCTGCTGGTTCTCGACAACGCCGCCACCGCCGACCAGGTCCGCGCCCTGCTGCCCGGCCCCGGACCGGCCCGGGCGGTGGTGACCAGCCGCAACCGGCTCGGCGGCAACCTGGCCCTGGCCGAGATGACGTTGCGGCGCATGTCCGACGAGGACTGCCAGGCCCTGCTCGCCACGCTGCTCGGCGACCGCGCCCGCGAGGACCCCGAGGCACTGCTCGCGATCGCCCGCCACTGCGCGGGCCTGCCGCTGGCGCTGCGCCTGGCGGCCTGGCGGCTGTGGGACCAGCCCGGGCAGACCCTCGCCGACCTGGCCGCGGAACTGGCCGGCACCTCGGCGCTGCGAGCGTTGAGCCGGACCGGCGATCCGAACAGCGCGATGCGGACCGTGTTCTCGTGGTCGTACCAGGGGCTGCCCGGTGAGCCGGCCCGGCGGGCGCTGCGCCTGGCCGGGCTGCATCCGGGCCCGGATTTCGACGCCCACGCCCTGGCCGCGCTGACCGGTGACGACGTCGCCACCGCCGACGACCTGCTGGACGAGCTGGCCCGGGCCAATCTCGTCGAGGCCCGCGGCCGTGGCCGGTTCGCCCTGCACGACCTGCTGCGTCTCTACGCCCTGGATCTGGCCGAGGCCGCCGGCGAGGCCGAGGCCGCCCGGGACCGGCTCGCCGGCTACTACCGGGCGGCTTCGGCGCTCGCGGCCACGACCGCGTACCCGGCGTTGCGGCACACCCTTCCCTCGTTCCCGGCCGGTGACTCGGTCGCGCTGCCCGGCCTGGGCGACGAGGCCGCGGCACGGGCCTGGCTCACCGCCGAGGTGCCGGCGCTGGTCCGGGTGGCTCTCACCGCCGCCGAGCACGGGCGGCCCGAGGTGGCCACCGACCTGTCGGAGGTCCTCTACCGGCACCTCGACACGGCCGGCCTGCTGACCGAGGCGTCGCTGCTGCACAGCGCCGCCGCGGAGGCCGCCGCCGGCCCACGGGCCCGCGGCATCGCCCTGCACAACCTCGCGGCGGCCCGTTTCCGGCGCAGCCGCCCGGACGAGGCACGCGACCTGGCCCGGCGGGCCCTGACCGAGTCGCGGGCCGCCGGTGACGACCGGGGCCAGGCGCTCGCCTTGATGGTGCTCGGGCAGATCGTCTTCTGGCACGAGGACCGGGCGGCCGCCCTGCCGCTGTACGAGCAGGCCGTCCGGCACGCGGTCGCGGCCGGTGACGAGGGGCTGCGGGCGCGGCTGCTGTACAACATCGGGGAGATCCTGTTCGACGCGAAGGACTACGCGAGGGCGGCCGGGGCCTTCCGGGCGACCCAGGCCGTGGCGGAGCGGCTCGGTGACGCGCACAGCGAGGCCGCCGCCTGGTCCGGGCTCGGGAGCGTCGCCGCCGCCGAGAGGCGGGTCGACGACTCGGCCGACCTTCACCACCAGGCACTGGACCGGCTGCGGCGGATCGGCGACCGGACCATGCTGGCCGGGGCCCTGGCCGACAGCGCCACGTCGCTGCGTGGCCTCGGCCGGCTGGATCAGGCGCGCGTGCTGTACGAGGAGGCGCTCGAGGTCGACAGCGAGCTCGACGATCCCGGCGGCACGGCGCTGGCCCTGGTCGGGCTGGGCGAGACGATGCTGGCCCAGCGGCGGTGGACGGAGGCGCAGCGCTGTTTCGAGCGGGCGTCCACTCTGGCCCGCGACACCGAGCAGCCGCTGCTCGCCGCGCAGGCCGCCTACGGGCTGGCCCGTGCCAGTGCCGGGCGGCGGCGACGACTCAGTGCCCGCCGGTTCGCCCGGAGGGCCCACGGCCTCTACGTCGATCACGACCATCCGGTTCCGGCGCCGCTCGAATCGCTCGCCGGGAAGTCGACGAGGATGAGGTGGCGGCGGCCGCGGCGGTAAGGTCGGGGCGTGCCTGCCGGGGACGCATCGACGGGAGATGTCGCGTGGCGCTGACCGACGACGCGATCGGGAAGATCAAGAGCATGATCACGTCGGGCGAGCTGGGGCCCGGTGACCGGCTGCCACGGGAGGCGGATCTCGCGGCGCGTCTCGGGCTGTCGCGCAGTTCGCTGCGGGAGGCGGTCCGGGCGCTGTCGATGATCCGGGTGCTCGACGTGCGCCAGGGTGACGGCACCTATGTGACCAGTCTGGACCCGGGTGTGCTGCTCGACGCGCTGAGTTTCGTCGTCGACTTCCACCGCGACGACACCGTGCTGCAGTTTCTCGAGGTGCGGCGGATCCTGGAGCCGGCGGCGACCGCGCTGGCGGCGGAGCGGATGTCCGCCTCCGACATCGAGAAGTTGCAGGCGCTGCTGGACGAGCTCGGTCCTGATCCGACGCTCGACGCGCTCGTCGCCAACGATCTGGAGTTCCATCGCCGGATCGCGGCCGGCGCCGGCAACGGGGTGCTGTGTTCGCTGATCGAGGGCCTGTCGGCGCCGACCAGCCGGGCCCGGGTGTGGCGGGGGCTGACCCAGGAGGGTGCGGTCGCGAGGACCCGGGAGCAGCATCAGGCCATCCACGACGCCCTGGCCGCCCGGCGTCCGGACCTGGCGCGGTCGTGGGCGACGATCCACATCGCCGGTGTCGAGGAGTGGCTGCGCCACGCCCTCTGAGCGTCAGTCATCGGATGTATCGACCGCTGCTACCGACTAAAGCCCGAACAATCTCCAATTGACCTAGTCATACATCGGATGTTGAATCCATGGTGCGGCACCCTTTTCCACCGAAAGGGCTCACACGATGAAGATGCGTAACTCCCTGACCGTCCGGCGGATCCACGCCGGGTCATGAACCCGCTGGAGCAGGTCCGGCTCGGCCGGACCCCGGTCCGGGTCACCCGGCTCGGGCTGGGGATGGCACCGCTCGGCGGGTTGTACTCGCCGGTCGGTGAGCAGGCGGCCCGGGCCACGGTGGAGCACGCGTGGCGGCTGGGGATCCGGTTCTTCGACACCGCCCCGCTCTACGGCTACGGCCTGTCGGAGCGGCGGGCCGGGCCGGTGCTCGCCGAGCGGCCACGGGAGTCGTTCACACTGTCCACGAAGGTGGGCCGGCTGCTGCGGCCGGGCGGGTCGGACGCCCAGGACATCTGGGCCGAGCCCACCGGGGTGACGCCGGTCTTCGACTTCAGTGCGGCGGGCGTGCGGCGGTCGTACGCCGAAAGTCTTGATCGTCTCGGTCTGGAACGGGCCGACGTGCTGCACCTGCACGACCCGGACGAGCACTTCGGCGCGGCCGTCGGCGAAGCCCTCCCGGCGCTGGTGGACCTGCGGGAACAGGGCCGGATCTCGGCGGTGTCGGCCGGCATGAACCAGGCCGCGATGCTCGCCGACCTGGTGCGCACCGGCGGACTGGACGCGGTGCTGATGGCCGGCCGGTTCACGCTGCTGGACCAGTCCGGCGCCGGCGAGCTGCTGCCGCTGTGCGCGGACCGCGGTGTGGCGGTGATCGCCGCGGGCGTGTTCAACTCGGGCCTGCTGGCCGACCCGAGGCCAGGCGCGACCTTCGACTACGCGCCCGCCGACCAGCACCTGGTCGACCGGGCGCTGGCGATCCGGCGGGTGTGCCGGCGTCACGGCGTGCCGTTGCGGGCCGCCGCGATCCAGTTCCCGTTCACCCATCCGGCGGTGACGGCCGTGCTGGTCGGCGCCCGCAGCCCGGACGAGGTCGGGGACGCCGTCGCGATGGCGGGGTTCGCCGTGCCCGGCGCGCTCTGGGCCGACCTGCGTTCGGAAGGTCTGATCACGTGATCATCGACGCGCACCAGCACCTGTGGACCGCCGACTATCCCTGGCTGCGGGATCCGTCGCTGGCCCGGATCCGCCGCGACTACACCGTCGACGACCTGCGTGCGGTGCTCGGTGCCGCCGGGGTGGACCGGACCGTCCTGGTGGAGGCGGGCCGCTGCGAGGGCGCCGAGACGCGGCTGTTCCTGGAGACCGCCCGGGACACCCCGGAGATCGCCGGCGTGGTCGGCTGGGCGAGCCTGCTCGATCCGCTGCTGGCGGACACGATCGCCGCCTACCGGGCCGGGCCCGGCGGCCGTCTGCTCGTCGGCATCCGCGACCAGGTGCAGGCCGAGGCCGACGACTTCCTCGACCGGCCGCCGGTGCGGGCCGGCCTGGCGACGGTGGCCGCCGCCGGGCTGGTCAACGAGCTGGTGGTCCGGGCCGCGCAGCTGCCGTCGGTGGCCCGCGCCGCGGCGGCGCTGCCGCACTCCACGTTCGTCCTGGACCACCTCGGCAAACCGGCGATCGCGGCCGGGGAGCTGCGGCGGTGGCGTGAGCTGATCGCGCCGGTCGCGGCCCGGCCCAACGTGGTCGCGAAACTGTCCGGGCTGGTCGCCGAGGCCGACTGGGCGACGTGGACTCCGGACGACCTGCGGCCCTATGTGGAGACGGCAGTCGATATGTTCGGAACGAACCGCCTGATGTTCGGCTCGGACTGGCCCGTCCTCGAAGTCGCGGCGGGCTACACCGAGGTCAAGGAGGCGATCGGCGCACTGCTCGGCGGCCTCCCGGCGGACGTCTTCAGCGGCACCGCCATCAGTACCTACCGTTTGGAGCTCACGTGAGATACCTGCGAGTCGGATCCGCCGGCAGCGAGCGGCCGGTCGCCGAGTCGGACGGGCGGTACTACGACCTGTCCCCGGTGACCGCCGACATCACCGGTGCGTTCCTGGCCGCCGGGGGCGTCCGGTCCACGGCCGGGCTCCCCGAGACGGACATCGCCGGCGTTCGGCTCGGCCCGCCGATCGCCCGGCCCGGCGTGGTGCTGTGCGTCGGGCAGAACTATGCGGCGCACGCGGCCGAGTCCGGCGCGACCCCGCCGGAGTCGCCGATCATGTTCTACAAGGCGCCCGGCACGATCGTCGGCCCGCACGACGACGTGCTGATCCCGCGCCGGGCCACCCGGGTCGACTGGGAGGTCGAGCTGGGTGTGGTGATCGGACGGACCGCGCGGTACCTGGAGTCGCCGGCCGACGCGGCCGGGCACATCGCCGGCTATGTGGTCTCCAACGACCTGTCCGAGCGGGAGTTCCAGCTCGAACAGTCCGGCGGGCAGTGGTCCAAGGGCAAGTCGTGCGAGACGTTCAACCCGCTCGGCCCGTACCTGGTCACCCCGGACGAGCTGGCCGATCCGGGCGATCTGCGGCTGCGCAGCCGGGTCAACGGCGAGCCGCGGCAGGACTCCACCACCGCCGACATGATCTTCGACGTCGCCTATCTGATCTGGCACCTGTCGCAGTACACGGTCCTGGAGCCGGGCGACCTGATCAACACCGGCACACCGGAGGGGGTCGCGCTGTCCGGCCGGTTCCCCTACCTCACCGCCGGTGACGTGGTCGAGGTCGAGATCGACGGGCTGGGCGGCCAGCGCAACACGGTCCGGGACGCCACATGAAGATCACGGCGATGCGGACGTACGACGTACGCTTCCCCACCTCGCGGGAGCTGGACGGCTCCGACGCGATGAACCCGGACCCCGACTACTCGGCCGCGTACGTGGTGCTGAGCAGCGACACCGGCGTGCAGGGGCACGGGTTCACGTTCACCATCGGCCGTGGCAACGAGATCTGCCAGGCCGCCGTCGAAGCGCTTGCCCCCCTGGTCGTCGGCCACCCGGTGGACGACCTCGGCGAGTTCGCGCGGCGGCTCACCCACGACTCGCAGTTCCGCTGGCTCGGCCCGGAGAAGGGTGTCGTCCACCTGGCCGCGGCCGCGGTGATCAACGCCGCCTGGGACCTGGCCGCCAAGGCAGCCGGGAAACCGGTGTGGCGGTTCCTGGCCGACCTCACCCCGCGGGAGGTCGTCGATCTCGTCGACTGGCGCTACCTGACCGACGCCCTCGGGCCGGCCGAGGCGATCGACCTGCTGGAGGCGGCCCGGCCCGGCCGTGAGGAGCGGATCACGCTGCTCGCCGAACGCGGGTATCCGGCGTACACCACGTCACCGGGCTGGCTCGGCTACTCCGACGAGAAGCTGGAGCGCCTGGCCCGGGAGGCGGTGGCCGACGGTTATCGGCAGATCAAGTTGAAGGTGGGCCACGACCTGGCCGACGACGTGCGGCGGATGGCCCTGGCCCGGCGAACCGTCGGCGACGGCATCCGGATCGCGGTCGACGCCAACCAGCGGTGGGACGTGCCGCAGGCGATCGAGTGGATGGGGGCGCTGGCGCCGTACGACCCGTGGTGGATCGAGGAGCCGACCAGCCCCGACGACATCCTCGGGCACGCCGCCGTCCGCCGGGCCCTGCGGCCGGCGGGCATCCGGGTCGCGACCGGCGAGCACGTCCAGAACCGGGTCGTGTTCAAACAGCTGCTGCAGGCCGAGGCGGTCGACGTGGTGCAGATCGACGCCTGCCGGGTGGCGGGCGTCAACGAGAACCTGGCGATCCTGCTGCTGGCCGCGAAGTTCGGCCGGCCGGTGTGCCCGCACGCCGGCGGGGTCGGGCTGTGCGAGCTGGTCCAGCATCTGTCGATGTTCGACTTCGTGGCCGTCTCCGGCAGCCTCCAGGACCGGGTCATCGAGTACGTCGACCACCTGCACGAACACTTCGCCGACCCGGTGGTGATCCGGGACGGCGCGTATCAGCTGCCGCAGGCGCCGGGGTTCTCGGCCCGGATGCTGCCGGAGACGCTGGCCCGGTTCTCCTTTCCGGACGGGCCGGAGTGGGCCTGATTCACCCATCTCACGAGAGGTTGGTCATGACTGGTTTCGGTTCCCTGGTCGCTGTCGTCACCGGTGGGGGCTCCGGCATCGGCGCCGCGGTCGCCGCCGAGTTCCGGGCCCGTGGCGCCCGGGTCGGCCTGCTCGACGTGCAGCCCGGCACCCCGTCCGACGACGGCCTGCTCCCGGTGATCGCCGACGTCTGCTCCCGTGGCTCGCTGGAGGCGGCGATGGCCACCGTGGCCGGTGCGTTCGGTGGCATCGACGTGCTGGTCAACAATGCCGGCATCAGCTCGGTCGGCACCGTCGAGGCCAACGACGACGACGAGTGGGCGCGGGTCCTCGACGTCAACGTCACCGGCATCGCGCGGGCGTCCGCGGCGGCGCTGCCGTACCTGCGGGAGAGCGGGCACGGCGCCATCGTCAACCTCTCCTCGATCGCGGCGACCGCCGGGCTGGTGCAGCGGGCGCTGTATTCGGCGTCCAAGGGTGCCGTGCACGCGCTGACCCTGGCGATGGCCGCCGACCTGGTCACCGAGGGGATCCGGGTGAACTGTGTCGCGCCGGGCACGGTGGACACCCCGTGGGTGGCGCGGCTGCTGGCCCGGACGACCGACCCGGCGGCCGAACGGGCCCGGCTGGAGGCCCGGCAGCCGACCGGGCGCCTGGTGACGGCGCAGGAGGTGGCGGGCGCGGTGGCCTATCTGGCGTCGCCGGACGCCGGCGCCACCACGGGGATGTCGCTGGCGGTCGACGGCGGCATGTCGGGGCTGCGGCTGCCCGCCCGTTAACGATCGGTGAGCGGGGCGATCACGTCGACCCGGTTGGTCCACAGCCAGCCGGACCAACCGGAGGGTATGGCGTCCACATCGTCCGGCTGGTCGAAGCCCTCCGACCAGCCGCCGTCACCGGCGACCAGGATCACCCGGGTGTCCGCGTCGCGCATCCGGTCGACGAACAGGTTCGGCCAGCCCCACAGGTACCGGCCGTAGGCTTCGGGCAGGTGCAGTTCGGTGTGGTGGCAGCTGTCCGGCACGTGGCTGGTCCAGCCGGTCGCCAGGTAGTCGATCAGGCAGTCCTTCATGATGGCCTTCGACGTGGCCCGGAGCCCGGGCAGCCGGGATCGCACCGCCTCGACCGGGATGTCGCCGCCGTACACGCTGATGGTCGCCAGCCGGTCCGCCGGAAGAGTCGTCAGATAATCGGCCAGCGCTGACCCGTCGGCGGCGTCGTTGTTCTTGAGGTCGATCAGCAGTTCACGGCCGGGGAACGCGGCCACCACCTCCGGTGCCGTGGGCATCAGCCCGACCGCCTTGCCGCGCAACGGGAACGTGGCACCGCCGTCGGCGGTGTAACCGTGACCGAGGTCGAGACGTCGCAGCTCGGCGAGGGTGTGGTCGGCGACCCGGCCGGTGCCGTCGGTGCGGCACTCCAGCATCGAGTCGTGGAAGACCGCCAGCTGCCCGTCGGCGGTCAGCTGCACGTCGAACTCCAGCATGTCGGCGCCGGCGTCGAAGGCCGCCCGCATCGACACGATGGTGTTCTCGATGTACGGGTGATCCGGCGGATGGATGCGGGTGGCCGTGCACGTGTCGTTCTGCAAGCCGTCGATCGGGAACGTCTGGCTGATCCCCCGGTGCGCGAGCAGCGGCGGCCGGCGCTGCCCGGAGCCGTGCAGCACCGAGGAGTTGCCTGCCCACAGACCGGCCGTCAGCAGCAGAAACACGGCCAGGGTCAGCCACAGTCGACGGCGTTTCAGCTTCGGCATCCGGACAGCATGCCATCGGAGGTCAAATGATCTCGACGAAGCCGTCCGTCCCGTGCACCCGGATCCGCTGACCGTCCTTGATCAGGGTGGTGGCGTTCTCGACGCCGACGACGGCGGGCAGTCCGTACTCGCGGGCGATCACCGCGCCGTGGGTCATCTGCCCGCCGACCTCGGTCACCAGGCCGGTGATCGTCACGAACGCCGGGGTCCAGCTCGGATCGGTGTAGGCGGTCACCAGGATGTCGCCGGCCGCCAGGTCGGCGTCGGCCACGTCGTGGACGACCCGGGCGCGACCCTCCACGGTGCCGGCCGAGACGGGCAGGCCGGCCAGCGCGCCGTCCGGCAGATCCCCGCGGCGGTAGGCGCCGGTCACCGCCTCGCCGTCGGAGGTCAGCACCCGCGGCGCGGTCAGCGTCTCATAGAACGCGAACGCCTCCCGGCGCTCCCGGATCAGGTCGTGGTCGGCGTGCTGGGCGGCCACGACGTCCCGGAACTCCGGCAGGGTGAGGAAGTAGACGTCCTCCGGGTCCCCGATCACCCCGGCCGCGGTCAGCCGGGCCGCCTCGGCCAGCAGCGCCCGCTTGTAGATGAAGTAGCGGCTGACCAGGTAGTACTTCGGGTACTCGCGGTAGCCGATGAAGGTCCGCAGCCGGTCGATCTTCTGTTTCGTCTCGGCGGCCTTCGCCTCGCCGTCCGGCAGCTCCCGCAGCCGGGCCAGCACCTCAAGCTCCTTCGCCTCGGCCTCCCGGCGACCCTGCTCGAACCGGCGGGCGGCCGCACCCGGCTCGGCGTTGCGGACGTTGCCGAGAATCAGCGGCACGATCGCCGACGGCTCCTCCGACCAGCGCGGACGCGTGATGTCGATCTCGCCGACGCAGCGCACGCCATGCACGTCGAGGAACCCCTGGATCGCGTCGAGGGCCGCACGGCCGCCGGGCACCTCCGGCAGACGGTCCGGTCCGGCGCCGCTTTCCAGAAGATCAACCACTTGGGGGTACGGCCGGAGCACATCCGCCACGTCCAGCAGGGCCATCCCCATCTCGGAGGTGATGTTGTCGGGCGCCGAACGGGTGAGGACGTCGGCCGCGTTCTTCTCCCCCAGCCACTGTTCCAGATGCTCGTTGAGCCACCACGTCGACTCCATGCCGGCCATGATCGCCGGCATGTTACGCGGGTCGAACAGCATCTTGCGGATCTCCTGAACGTCCGCGAGAACGAAGTCCAGCAGATCCAGGCCGGACCTTCCGGCGATGTCCCGCTCGAGTTCGGCCAGCATGTTCCGCCGATCCTCGATCAGGCCGGCCACGATCGCCGAGTCGGTCGCGACCGGCTCGGGTGCGGCCGGGCCCGGGACGGGTGGGCGGCCGGTGTCCGGGGCGAGCGGGACGAAACCACTGTCGACGACACTGCGCAGGGCGTCACCCATCAGCGGGTCCGACTGGGACATCATCGTCAGCAGGTTCTCGGTGACACGCGAGGTGACCTCGACGAACAGGCGGCCGCCGGCATCACGCATCTCGCCCGGGGACGTCAGTTTCCACACCGACAGGCCCAGCGGCCTCATCGCCTCGGTCATCATCTGCTGGTGGCCGACCGACACGTACACCCGGTTGGTGTCGTCGGGCGCCTCCGGGACCGGGAACAGGGTGGTGATCGGACGACTCTGGACGATCGCGAAACCGTCGTCGTCCAGGCACCATTCGATATCCTGCGGCCGCCCGAAATGTGCCTCTATCTGCTTTCCGAGGGCGTTCAGCCGTACGATCTCCTCGTCTTTGAGGACCTGCTCGCCGGAGACGATCGCCTGCGGTGCGGTGCCGCCTTCCGGTGTTGCTTCGATTTTGAGCCGTTTCACGGCGATGGTCCGCGCGGTGATCGCCCCGCCGCGGACCTGGTAGACGTCCGGGTTGACCAGGCCGGACACCAGCGCCTCGCCGAGCCCGAAGCCCGCGTCGATCGAGGTCGTCCGCCGGTTCCCGGTGACCGGGTCGGCGGTGAACATGATTCCCGACGCCCGCGGGAACACCATGCGCTGCACCACGACAGCCATCCGGACACTCCGGTGGTCGACGCCGTTGCGCAGCCGATAGGCGACCGCCCGGTCGGCGAAGAGCGAGGCCCAGCAGCGCCGCACGTGTACGAGGACCGCGTCGCCGGGAACGTTGAGGTAGGTGTCGTGCTGCCCGGCGAACGAGGCCGCCGCCGAATCCTCCGCCGTCGCGCTCGACCGCACCGCATAGTGTCCCTGATCCAGTGCGGCCTCGATCTCCGCCGCCAGATCATCGGGAATCGGTACCGTCTCGATCCTTTCCCGCAGTTCCGCGCCGAGCCCCCGCACCGTTTCCTGATCGTCCGGGTCGGCACTTTCGAGCCGTTCGAGTTCCTTGTCGAAGGCGGAAGCTATCCATTCGAAGGCCTCGGTGGTGACGCAGAATCCCGGTGGCACCCGGAGGCCACCGATCCGCGAGAGTTCCCCGAGGTGCGCGCCTTTGCCCCCGGCAAGGGCCACCGAGCCCCGATCGATCTCGTCCAGTCTCACGACGTAGCGGCTCACCGCTGACCCGTCCTCTCCCCCGTGCTTTCTCATGTGCTTTCGCATGCGCTTTCCCATGGGCGAGGAAACGACCCGATTGTGCCCGCTGCCCCGGGTCTTGCGGCAAGGTCCCCCTTCCGCTATAGCTTGGAGGTGGAAGGGCTCACCCACACGCTGTTTGCCGTCGACGACGCGATCGTCCGAGGAGATGAATGGCCCGGACGGCCTTGATGACGGGGTGATCGCCCAGTTCACGGTTCTGCTACCGGAAGGCAGCCGCGACACCGCGACCCGCACCATGCCGGCGGCATCTCGAACCGCCCGACCTTCATCCGGGTGATACTGGCGTCGTGCCAGAAGAGTCTCCGTCATTCCCCGATCCAGGCTGTGCGGCGAGTTCCGGGGTCTCTGATCCGGTTCACGTCGCCGACGCGGGGACGCAGCCGATCAGGGAACGCCAATGGGTCGACGGGCAGGGTGACCACTGGCGCATGTGCGGGCGGCAGATCGAGGCCCATGCCGCTGCGGTACGACGGCTGTTGGAGCGTCCCGGCCTGCGCGTTCTGCACGCCGATGGCTCTGCGCCGCGCGAGGTTTTCGGCCGGCAACACGAAGCGCTGCTGGAACGAGTGAGGCGGTCCGTCACCAGTGGCGCGGAGCCCCCAGGCGATTTCTCGCTGGCCGAGTTCCGCACCGACGACGGTCGGATAATGCTCGTTCTCGAAGAGTCC
Source organism: Actinoplanes subglobosus (assembly GCF_042650585.1). Classification (NCBI taxonomy): domain Bacteria; kingdom Bacillati; phylum Actinomycetota; class Actinomycetes; order Micromonosporales; family Micromonosporaceae; genus Actinoplanes; species Actinoplanes subglobosus. Next base: position 13,668 of record NZ_JBHSBL010000019.1, on the reverse strand, counting down.
TGTTCGCAGCGACAGTAGATCTGCCGGTGTGCAGTACCCGCAGGTCAGGACGCTGGAACAACCGGCGGAAAGCGGGAGTCGACGACTCCATCGGCCGCCCGCGGATGCTCCACTCGGCAGCACGGCCAGAATCGACACCGACAGGAACGGCCGCAACCGGCTCCGAAAGTGGAGGCAGCGAGTCCGGCCCGTCCCTGCCCGTCGGCCACATGGCTGACCTCGTATGCCGGGCCGGCGGGTTTCTGAACACTCCGTGGCAGGTCAGCCGGTCGTCCGTACGATCTGTGGGGTCTCGAAATTCTCGTTGTCGATGAGGATGTCGGCCCGTTGCTGGGGCGAACAACTCGCGAAGTAGATGCGTTGCGCCTCGACATAGCGACGCATTCCCGGATGACCTGGATCGGGGTTCGTGCCGTCGCGGACGGCCATCCTCCAGAACGTCGTCCCGGAACCGTCGATAATCGTACGAGTCCTCCCAGAATCCCAGCGGGGACTCGCGGCCCTGCCGGTAACGCACGGTCCGGACGTTGTGGAAATCGTCCACCGACACGCGGACGACCGGCCGGCCGAGCGCACGCACCGCCGCGGCGAGCTCGTCCGCGAAAACGGTCTTCCCGGAACCGTCCGGACCGTCGACGGCAACCCGAAGACAATCACCGTTCCGGCGTACGGGAATCCGCGACGCAACATGGCCGATGACATCCCGCCGTCGCGCGGATCCTTGCAATGTCACGCTGATCCGCCGCTCACCGGTAGTCGAAGGTCGTGCAGGCATCGTAGACGCGGGCAGCAGCGGGGCGGACACCCGTTCGAGTTCGATCTACGATCTTCGCTGAGGTCGTCCGGCGTTCCCGGGTGGCCACCGCAGAGTGAGGATTCGTGATCGTGCAGGTTTCACCCGGCCCTGGAACTCCCGTCGTACCGCCGATGGTGCGCATCGTCGCGGCCGGTGTCGCGCTGCTCGGGGCCCTGAACATTCTGCGGCTCATCGTGCAGACGGCCCTGACGTTCTCCGGTGACGAGTGGAGCACCGGCTCACGGACGGTGTTCCTGGTCCTCAACGCGATCCCGTTCGCCCTCTCGGTGTTCCTTCTGCCGCTGGCGTTCCAGCTGGTCCGGGGCCGGATGTGGGCCTGGGTCACCGCTCTCGTGCTGGTTTCGCTGGCCACGCTCATCGGTTCGTTCGCCCTGCTCGTCTCGTTCAGCCTGGACGGCTTCCCGTTCCTCGGGCTGGCCATGTTCGTCCTGCCCCTGGCCGTGCTGCTCGGGCTGGTCGTGCCGCGCGAGGTCCGCGCGTACTTCACCGCCCGCCCGGCACCCGCCGCCTACTCGGGCTACCCGGCACCCGGGCCGTGGGGCCCGCCGCACCGGTAACCCCGGCGCTACGAGACGGCGCTGCGGTGGTATCGCCGGGCCGCTGACCTCGGCGATGCCGGGGCGCTGCGGATGGCCGGTGTCATGTACGCCACCGGCCAGGGCGTCCCCAAGGACGACGCGGAGGCGGAGCGGCTCCTGCTGGCTGCCGCGGCGCAAGGTGATCCTCAGGCGGCGTTCGATCTCGGCATTCTGTACGCCCACGAGCGCCACGATCCGGTCGGTGCGATGCAGTGGTTCCTCAACGCGGCGAAGGAGAACGATCCTCGGGCTGGACGGGAGGTGGCGTTGCTCGTACCCCCTCTGAAAGATCTGTCGCCCGGGAATGCTCGCGCCGGAACGCTGTGCGGTGTCGCTCTCGCGTTCTTCCTCGACCAGCCGCAGGCCGGCATCGCGCTGCTGGAGGCGGCCGCGGCAGCCGGTGATCCGGAGGGGCAGCGGACCTTGGCGTTCCTGATCCGGGAGGGCGACCCGGCCCGGTCGGCGGAGCTGAACCGCCTGGCCGCGGAGGCCGGCGACGGCTACGCGGCCCACAATCTCGGCGTGGCGGCCGGTGACCCGCACGAGGCGGTGTCGTGGTTGCGGCGGGCGGCGGAGGCCGGGGTGACCGACTCGTACCCGCATCTGGCGAACCGTCTCAGCGAACTCGACATCGACGACGAGGCGCTGCGGTGGTATGTGCGCGGCGCCGAGGCCGGGCATCAGGGGTGCATGTTCGCGGCGGCCTGCTGGTATCGCGACGGGTTCGGCGGCCCGGTCGATCTCGTCCAGGCGCTGCGCTGGTATCTGGTCATGCTCGGCACCGGCAACGGCGACGGCCTGCACGAGGCCCACCAGATCGTCGCGGCGATGTCCGACGACGAGATCCACGAGGCGGGCCGCCAGGCGGGCCGGATCCTGGACGCCCACCTCTTCGTCGTGCGCCGGGGGCAGCCGCAGGCCTCGTGAGGCGTCAGCACCAGGGGTCGATGGGCGTCCCCCAGCCGGCCGGTGCCGCGAGGCGAGCCTCGCCGGGACCCAGGGACGCCACGTCGGCCAGTCTGATCTTGACGACCGGGACGCCGAACGGGAACTCCACGTTCTCCCCGTCGTCGAACGACACCGTCACGTGCGTGTCGGGGCCGGCCGGGTGGTTGTCCATCCACTGCACGTGGACCACCTCGTCGGTCAGGGTGCCGTCCGGGCGCACCAGCATGAACCCTTCCAGGTCACCCTGTGCCACATCCGCCTGAAAGCGCGTCACGGCGATCATTCTGCACCCGCGCTCCTAGGTATGCCTAGGCGGCCTGAGTACCCTACCTACGGCTCGTTGAGCTGGGAAGATAGGTAACGGCACCCCATGTGCCGGCCCTCCTTACGGACGACGATTGACACATCGACGAACCGCGAGGAGACGGAAATGTTCACCAACCCTGAGTTCATGCTCGACCTGGCCCACGACCGCAGCCGCGAGATGATCGCCGACGCCGATCGGGAGCGCCTGCTGTCGAGTGCCCGGCTGACCCGCCGTGGGCGTAAGGCGCGGGGGCGGCCCGCCGGTACCCTGTCGTCGTGCGAAACGGCCGTGGTGGTGCCAGCCCGGTGATGATCGGGCGGGGAAGCGAGCTGCGCCGGCTGGCGCAGCTCGCGAAGTCCCGCGAGCCGGCGGTGGCGATCATCGCCGGTGAGCCCGGCATCGGGAAGACCCGGCTGGTCGCCGAGTTGCTCGACATCGTGCCGGCGGGAACGATCGTGCTGGTCGGGCAGGCCGAGCCGGGATCGCTGGCCCGGCCCTACGAGGTGCTGCTGGACGCCATCGACGGGCGGCCCGGCGTCGACGACAGGCAGCTGGCCGCGCTGGCCGACGCCGAGCGCAGCCCGGTCGAGCGGCTGCACACGGGGCTCGCGATCCTCGCCGGGCTGATCGGTGACGCGCCGGCGGTCATCGTCTTCGAGGATCTGCACTGGGCCGACTCGGAGAGTGCCGCGCTGTTCGAGCGGATCGCCGACCAGCGCGGGCCGCGGCTGCTGATCGGGACGTACCGGCCTGACGAGGTGACGCGTCGTCAGCCGGTGGCGGGGCTGCTGGCGCAGCTCGAACGACGGCACGCCGTCACACACGTACGGCTGGATCGGTTGTCTCCGGCGCAGACCGCGGCCCTGCTCGCGGCAGCCATCGGTGCCCCGGCCCCGTTGCGTGCCGCGACCGCGCTGCACCAGCGCACCGGCGGCAACCCGTTCTTCCTCGAAGAGCTTTTGAAAGCCTTGCCGGGGTACGACCTGGAGGCGCTCGTCGATCAGCCGCTGCCGTGGAGTCTCGCGGATGTGCTGCGGCGTCACGTGGAGGATCTGGATCCGGCGAGTCACCGGATCGTCGAGGCCGCCACGGTGCTCGGCCATCGGATCCTGTTCGACCTGCTGGCCGACGTGACCGGCACCGACGAGGATCAGCTGATCGCCGTGCTGCGGGACCTGGTGACGCGGGGTGTGCTGGTCGAGTCGGGTGAGGACGAGTTCGCGTTCCGGCATGCGCTGGTGCGGGAGGCGATCGCCGGGCAGATGCTGGGCCGGCAGCGGCGGCGGCTGCACGAGGCGGCGCTGGACGTGCTGTTGCGCGGCGGCGGGTCGGATCCGGCGATGGTGGCGCATCATGCGCGGGGCGCCGGCCGGTACGACGACATGATCGCGGCGGCCCGGCACGGTGCGGCGCTGTATCTGTCGATCGGTTCGGCCTATCAGGCGCTGCAGCTGGCCGAGATGGGGCTGGACGAGGTTCCGGAGGACGCCGAGCTGCTCGGTGCGGCGGCCCGGGCGGCCTGGCTGGCCGGTCTGCTCGACGACGCGCAGCGGCACGGGCGACGGTGGCGGGCGCACGCCGGTGATCCGTCCGATCAGGCCGAGGCGCTGTATCTGCTGGTCCGGATCGCGTGGGAGTCACGGGAGACAACGGAGGTCCGTGCGCTGACCGCCGACATCGAGAGCCTGATCGCGCAGCTTCCACCGGGTGCCGGGCAGGCGCGGGCGATGACGGCGATCGCCCAGTCGGCGTATCTGTACGACGAGACCGAGACGGCGCTGCTGTGGGCGGACCGGGCGCTGGCGCTGGCCGACGAGTTCGACCTGCCGGGCGTGCGGATGACCGCGCTGCTGGAGAAGGGTTCGGCGCTGTCGGAGGTGCCGCACACCGCCGCCGACGGAGGCCGGATCCTGTCGGCGCTGGTGACGGAGGCCGAGGCGGCCGGTGAGTGGGTGCTGGCGGCGCGGGCGCTGAACGTGCTCGTGCACGGGGCGCCGCCGTCGGAGGCGGAGCATGCCGAGATCCTGGAGCGGATGCGGGTCAACGCCGAGCGGGCCGGGTTCGAGTCGATGGCGGTGGCCGCCTATTTCCAGGGCCGGGCGCGGCTGGCGCTGCGATCCGGTGACCTGGGTGCGGCGGTCGCGGCGTTGCAGGAGGGCCGGGCCCAGGACCGGAGTCTGCGGCGTCGGGGCCGGTGGGCCGACTTCCACGGGGTGTTCCTGGCCGGGTTGTCGCTGGAGTCCGGTGAGCTCGACCAGGTCGACGAGTTGATCACCGATCTGGCGGCGCTGCCGAACAATCCGCCGACCGTCATTCCGGGCCTCGCCTTTCACCTGGCCTGCCGCCGTCATGATCGGCCGCGCGCCGAGGCCGCCCTCGCGGAGCTGGTCGCCGGGCTGGCGGAGCAGAGCTGGCGCAGCGGCGAGCAGGCCCACGACCTGGTCTCGGCGGCGCTCGAACTCGGGCTGCCGGCCGATCGTCTGGACGCGATGGCCGGGCTGCTGCTGGACGCGGAGGTGTGGGACGCGTACCGGGTTCTGGTGGAGGCGCAGGTCGCCGAGGCACACGGCCGGCACGCCGAGGCGCTGGCCGGCTATCTGTCCATCGTCGAGGCACACACTCTGAGTCCGGCGGTCCGCGGGACGGTCCGGGTCGGTGCGGCCCGTTGCCTTCTCGCGGCCGACCGGCGGGGTGAGGCGCAGGTGCAGGTCGAGGCGGCCACTCCCCTGCTGGCCGGGTGGTGCGGCTGGCGGGTGACGCAGCTGGACCGGGTGCGGGCCCAACTGGGCATGGCACCGGCGGACGCGCCGGCCGCGGTCACCGGCCCGGCCGCCCTGACGCCCCGGGAGCGGGAGGTGGCGGTGCTGATCAGTGACGGGCTGACCAACACGGAGCTGGCGCAGCGGCTGTACATCTCACCGAAGACGGCGGCGGTGCACGTGTCGAACATCCTGCGGAAACTGGGGGTTTCGTCGCGTACCGAGGTGGGCGACCTGGTCGGACGGCGCTGAGTGCCTGGCTCTACTGAGATCGTCCGGTTCCATGCGCTGGAAGCCGTGGCCGAGCAGCAGCCAGTGGCCGACGGTCCGCGTCGCTTCGGCCGCGGTGCCCCGGCCGCGAGCCCAGGGTGCCCAGTGGCCGCCAAGTCCGCTGCCTGGTCCTGCCGATGGGCGAGCTGGCACCAGCGATAAAGCCCGTGCAGCTCATCGAGAGGTGACGCTACCGTCCGCCTATGCTCAGACTGGTCAAGCCCACGATCCGCCTGCACACCGCCTGGCTTGACTCCCGTGACGACTGGGGTCGAGGTACTCACCAGCCCGGCGCTGGTCTGCGTTCCATCGATGAGGTGGACTCCCCGGCGGGCTTCGCAGCCTGGGTCGGGCGTCTGCACGCGCACGAGGATCGGTCGGTCCCGCCCGAGGATGGATGGGTGCACTGCACTTATCGATGGGTGATCAACGATGACGAGGTGGTCGGCGCGATCGCGCTTCGGCACGAGCTGAACGACTCACTACTCGACGTCGGAGGGCACATCGGATACGGCGTCCGACCGGTTGCGCGTCGCCGAGGTCTGGCTTCCTGGGCACTCGGCACGATGCTGGACGAGGCACGCCGACTCGGAATGGATCGCGTTCTGCTGACCTGCAAGACCGACAACGTGGCCTCGGCGCGCACTATCGAAGGGCACGGTGGGTTGCTCGAAGACGTCCGTGACACCGGCTCGGGGAAGTCGAAGCGGTACTGGATTCCGCTATGAACTCCCCCATGGTCACCGCAGACGCGCGCGGGTGCAGCGGGTGAGGTACGGCATCTCGAACTCGTCGCCGACGCCGTGCCGGTCCAGCAGGCCGAGGACGCTGTCGAACAGTGCCCGCCGCTGCGGTTCCGGCAGCAGGATCACGTAGCTGCGCGAGGCGACCATGTCCAGCAGCGAGTCCCGGTTCAGTGGGTGCCGCCAGCGGAACTCGGCGCGTTCCGGCTCCTCGAACGGGCCGCCGATCGGCGGGGCGGTGTCGATCTCCTGGCGGGTGTGCCGGTGCAGGACGTCGTCGAGGGCGGCCACCCACGGTTCGTCGTGGTCGCGGATGTTCCAGATCAGGGCGAGGGTGCCGCCGGGCCCGAGCACGCGGGCCACCTCGGGGACGGCTCGGGCGGGGTCGACCCAGTGCCACGCCTGTGCGCACACGGCGGCGTCCACCGACGCGTCGGGTAGTGGGATGCTCTCCCCCGTACCCTCGAAAAGGGAAGCCTGACCAGCGGAAACCGCGAGTTGATCGCGCATCTGCGCCGAAGGCTCGACGGCGTCGACCTGGAAACCGGCGTCCAGCAGGACCCGCGTCAGCTTCCCGGTGCCGGCACCGAGATCCAGCACGCGCCGCGCTGCCGCCGGAACCGCCCAGGCCACCGCCTCGGCCGGATAGGACGGACGGCCCCGGGCGTAGGCCTCGGCCGCGTCACCGAACGAAGCCGCATGAAGATCAAGAGCCATGACCACCCCATTTGGTACGCCGTGGACCGTAACGGTACCTACACCCGGCCGTGGCCACCGCGCGACGCCCGGCGGTGGTGCCGCCGATCACCGCGTCTCACGGGCGAGGCGGCTGGTCACCGAGGGTCGTTGAACCGAACGGAAGATCAACTACTCCGTCCGGAAGGGAACACCGATGCCGGTATCTCGAAGTCACGCGGGACTCCTGGCGGCAGCCTTGTGCATGGTCACAGCATTCGCCGTCCCCGCCCGGGGCACCCCGTCCTCCTCGCCGGGTGTTGCGCCTTCTTCGGCTTCCTCCCGGGGCACGCCGGCTCCCTATCGAGGCGCTGTGGCCGCTTTCCCGGGCGCTCCGGCTCCTCATCCAGGATCCGCCACCGCCGGCCCGGGCGCACCGGCTCCCCCGGCCGGGTCGGCCTCTTCCCCGGCCGGCTCGACGGTGGCCTGGAAGTCGGTGTCCACCGGCTCCGGGAGGGCCAACTGTGCGATCGCCGGCGACGGGACGCTGTGGTGCTGGGGCGACGCCGGCGACGGTACGCAGCGGAACGCGCCGGTCCGCGTGGGTGACAGCACGGACTGGGCGTCCGTGTCGCCCGCCGGGACCCACACGTGCGGGACACGCACCGACGGCAGCCTGTGGTGCTGGGGCAGCAACTCGAACGGGCAGCTCGGGCTCGGCACCACCGGCGGCGGCGCCCTGCCACCGGCCAGGGTCGGGACCGACGCGACCTGGGCCACGGTCACCACCTCGGGGAACACCACGTGCGCGATCCGGAACGACCGCAGCCTGTGGTGCTGGGGTTCCAACGCCGACCGGATGATCGGTGACGGCACCGACCAGGACCGCCCGGAACCGGCCCGTATCGGAACGGGCACCTGGACCGACGTCGATCTCGGCGGGTCACACACGTGCGGCGTCCGCGACGACGGCACGCTGTGGTGCTGGGGATCCGGGCCGTCCGGCGAGCTCGGCACCGGCCCGGACCAGGGCCAGCAGACGTCACCGGTCCGGGTCGGGACCTCGTCGTCCTGGACCAGCGTGAACGCCACGCACGATCACACCTGCGCCGTCGACACCGCGAAGGCACTGTGGTGCTGGGGTGACAACGGCTCCGGGCAGCTCGGTGACAGCACCACCGTCGATCGGGACCGGCCGGTCCGTGTCGGCGCTGGAACCTCGTGGGCGTCGGTGGCCGCCGGCACGGACCACACGTGCGCGCTGACCACCGCGGGTGGCACCCGGTGCTGGGGCGCGAATGACAACGGTCAGCTCGGTGACAACACCACCGCCGGCTCCACCCGGCCGGTCCCGGTGAACGCCGACCTCACGACGAGGCAGGTCATCGCCGGGTTCCGGTACACGTGTGCGCTGACCGGCGACGGCGGCCTGTGGTGCTGGGGCGACAACTCCGGCGGCCACCTCGGCGACGGCACGTCCGTCTCGTCGACGAGTGTCCCCTCCGCTGTCCGGGTCGGTGATCGCACGGACTGGGCCGAAGTCGTCACCGGTGCTCGGCACACCTGCGCACGGCGTACCGACAGATCGGTGTGGTGCTGGGGCGGCGGAGCCGCGATGAGGCAGGTGCCCGGGAGCTGGTGGGCGATCGCGGCCGGCGGGGACACCACCTGCGCCGTCCGGGCCGACGCGACACTGTGGTGCTGGGACGCTCACCCACCGGCCCGGGTCGGTGACGGCACCGGGTGGGTGAGCGTCGGCGTCGGCGAGTCGCACGCGTGTGCCGTGCAGACCGACGGTGTCGTCTGGTGCTGGGGTGACAACAGCCGGGGCCAGGTCACCTCGGAGCCGTCGGCCGGGGAACTGGCGCCGACCCGGGTACGGGCCGACGTCGCGGACGTCACCGCCGGCGACCATCACACCTGCGCCGCCGACCGGGCCGGAGCGGTCTGGTGCTGGGGCGACGACTCCCTCGGCCAGCACGGCGACGGTGCGGTGGCCGCTCCCGGCGCCCCGGTGACCGGACTGACCGGTGTCGTCTCGCTGCGTGCCGGGGCCGACCGCACCTGCGCCGTCGACGCCGATCATCGCCTGTGGTGCTGGGGCGGTGGGCCCGCCCTGACCGCGCCGCTCGAGGTCACCGGTGACCGGAACTGGGCGAGCGTCGCCGTCGGGTCGTCGGCCGCCTGTGGTGTCCGCACCGACGCGAGCCTGTGGTGCTGGGGCGGTAACGCCGCAGGTCAGCTCGGCGACGGCACCACCATCGGCCGGGACGCCCCGGTCCTGTCCGGCGACGGGACCTGGCTGGCGGCGAGTGCGGGCGGCGCGCACGCCTGCGGCATCAGTACCGATCACAGCCTGTGGTGCTGGGGCGACAACGCGGCCGGCCAGGTGGGCCGGGCCCTGATCGTGCGGCGTCCGGTCCGGGTGCCCTGAGATGGTCCCGGCCGCCGGTTCCGGGAGTCACCGCCAGGGTGGAAGGCGCACCCTGAACGAATGGACCGGTGCCGGGGACAGATTCGGGTCGTCCGTCGGCCGAAGGTATGAAGAGTGGCGGCTTCATCGGACTTCTTCGCTAGCCTGTCCTATCTGGTGTGACACACGCGGGAGGTGGCATGGCGCGGCTGCGGCACCTGGTGGTGGTTCTCCCGGGCATCGGCGGCAGCGAGCTGGCCGGCCCCGAACCGGCTGTGGAGCAGGTCCGTTACGGTCTGACCGCCTCGGCTCTGGTAGGGGCGGTGGCTTCGCCGGCTCGGCTGGATCTGGCGAGGTCGCCCCGGCTGGAGCCGGTCAAGCTGGTCAAGGACTTGTCGATCCTGCCACCCCTGCTGACGTTGCCCGGATATCAGCGGATCCGCTTGCACCTGTACAACGCGTTCCCGGATGCGGTGATCGACACGTATCGGCCGGGCAAGGTGGATCCCCGAACTGACGTGTTGCTGGTGCCGTACGACTTCCGTCGTTCGGTGGCCGATGCCGCAATCCGCGTTCATGAGGCGGTCGAGGAGGCGTTGTCGCACCGGCTGTCTCGCGATGACCGGCCGGTGATCGTGCTGGCGCATTCGATGGGTGGGCTCGTCGCCCGTTACTGGGTCGGGGTTCTGGAGGGCTGGCGACGCTGCCGCGCGTTGATCACTCTGGGGACTCCGGCGCGAGGGGCACCGAAGGCCCTCGACTGGCTGATCAACGGTGCGGGTGCGGGCAGGCTGCGGGATCCGCGGATGACCCGGGTGATCCGCGGTTGGCCGTCGATGTATGAGCTTCTGCCGCAGTATCCAGCGGTGTGGGATGCCGAGGCGGCGGCCCCGATGGAGTTGACCACGCTACCGGCCTCGATGGTGGACGCCGACCCGGGCCTGGCCGCCTACGCTGAGACGTTCGCCGGGATGGCTGCTGATGCCCGGGCTGTCCATGAGCGTCTCCGCGATGGTTGGTCGGCGCTGGAGGCTGCCCAACGGCCTGACGTGGTGCCGTACTTCGCACGCGGGCACGGCACCCCCAACCTGGCGACTGTCGATGATGGCCGGCTGACGGTGTCGAAGGAGGATCCGCCGTGGCGCGGGAATGCCGGCTGGGCCGGCGACGGCACGGTGCCGGCATTGTGCGCCATCCCGGTCGAGCTGGGTGAGTCGCCGAAGGACTGGCGGCCGGTCGCGGCACGGCACGGGCCGATGGGGTCGATCGCGGATCCGGTCGACGTGCTGCGGTCATATGCCGGCGAGCCGATCCCGACCCGTGGCGGCGAGCTGCCGGACCGGCCGTGGCTGGGCTTGGACCTTGAGGACTTCGCCGTCGCGGGTGAGCCGGAGCCGCTGACGGTGAACGTGTTGCCGGCTCCGTTGGCCGCGGACCGGGTTCGGATGAGCGTCACCCCGATCGGTGGCGGGCCCCGACAGGTGCGGGATCTGCTGCCCGACCCGAACTGCCCGGCCGGCACACGCTGGCGGGGTGAATTGCCGCCCTTGCCCGCCGGGAGCTACGACGTCACGGTCGAGGCAGGCGTCGATCTTACGGCCCAGGCGCAGGTCGTGGTCCTTGATCCGCAGGTGGGGGAAACGCGGTGAGGTGGCCGGCGTGGCGTGCGGACAATCCGGCCGGGCTGCTGCTCTACGTGCAGCCCGACGAGGTGGCCCGACGGCTGCCGGGCCTGCCGGCCCGGGCAGAGGGGCACGGCGGGGACGTGTTGAGCCGGGTGGAGGCGATCTACGCGGCTTTCTCCGCCGCCCGGGTGCGCTACGCCGACGAGCCGATCACCGGTACGGGTAGCGGGCAGCTGATCCGCCCGCCTGACGAGATCTTCCAGGTGCCCGGGTGGGGCAATTGCCTGGATCTGTCGGTCGCGTTCGCCGGAGCGTGCCTGGCCGCGGGTGTTCACCCGCTGATCGTGGTGGCCGAGGCGGCCAACGGAGGTGTTGCTCATGCGATCGTCGTGGTCTGGCTTCCCAGCCAGTGGACGGCAATCGGTGGGCACCGCGACTACGACGCGCCGGGCGGCGACCAGCCGGTGTTGACGGCGATGCCGGCCTGGACGCATGGCGGACTGCGGACCTACGCCGACGACATGGGCGGGTTCCTTCCGATCGACATCACTCTGGCCAGCGAGGGATACGGGTCCGGTCCGGCCGACTTCGCCGCAGCGGTGCGGTCGGCGGCCGAGTTGCTCGCCGGGGACCGGTGGCGGTGGCAGTTGGGCGTCGACGTCGGACGTTTCTACGACACGAGCAACGCGCTCGAGCCGCCTGGCCGGCCGACCGTGCTGCCGTTGGAGCCCCCGTACCAGCCGCAGGCGTCGGCCGGCGATGGTCCGCTGGCGGAACTGCGCGCCCGGACCACGGTGGTGCCGTTCCAGCCTCGGCCTGAGTTGGACCTGCTCCTGGGCTGGTGCCGCGCCCCCGCCGGGGAACCCCTTCAGGAGAGCACTGGCGCGGATGGGCCTGCCGAGCCGCTGCGGATCGCGGTCGTCGAGGGCGTCGGTGGCGCGGGCAAGACCCACCTCGCCGCCGAGCTCGCCAACCGGCTGATCCGCGACCGGTGGCATGCCGGGTTCCTGATCGCCCCGCCCGCCGCTGACGAGCTGTCCTGGCTGGTCCGGGTGGCCTCGCCGATACTCGTCGTGATCGACTATGTCGAGCGGTGGCCCACCGAAGCGCTACGCGACCTGCTCCGTGATCTGTCCACCCGGCGGCGACCCACGGCCGTGCTGTTCACCGCCCGGTTCCGCGCCGACTGGTGGACCGCACTCGACAAGGAACTCACCCGCACGGGTGTGTCACGGCAGACCTTCCCGCAGCTACGCCTCGACGCCCGGCACCCCGACCCGGTACGGCTGTTCAACCGCGCCTACCGCCGGTTCGCCAACACCGCCGAGGCGGTCGACGACCCGGACGGACCCGAGGACGCCAGCCGGTGGAGCACTCTCGAACTGGTCATGCTCGCCTGGCTCGCCGCCCGCGCCGACGCCGACCGGCCGACGTCCCGCACCGGCCTGTTCAACGAGGTCATCGACCGGGAGCTGGCCCATTGGGCGGAAACGATCGAGGGCCGGTTCCACGACCGTCCGGCCGCCGAGGGTTTGCGAATGGCTGCGGCGTACGTGAGTCTGCTGTCGCCGACCCGGCGGCAACTGGCCACCGTCCTGCGTCATGCCGAGATCGCCGACTACACCCGGCTCGCGCCCGCCCAGCTGGTGGAAGGACTGGCGCAGCTGGTGGGTGACGGCGACGACGTTCTCGCGCTGCGGCCGGACCCGGTCGCCGAGCATCTCATCCTCGGCGAGTTCCCGGGTGAGCCGGCCCGATACGCTCTGGCCGTCGACCTACTGCCCGAGCAGGAGGACACGCGCACGGCAACGACGGTGTTCGACAGCCTGGCCTCTCGATTCTGCGACAACCTCACCCGTACCGCCGAACGCAGCATCGCCGCCCGGCAGGCAGCCACCGAGCTTGCCCGCGCCGCACTGCAGCGGAGAACCGGGCTGTGGCCGCAAGCGTTCGCGGTCGCGCTGCACCGGGGTGGCCCGTTCGTCGCACCGCTGACCGAACTGGCCGGACGCGACGACAGCCCGCTACCGCTACAGCAGTTCAACGCGGTGATCCCGATCGGGCACACAGAGCTGCGCCAATTGGCGCTCATCGCCGCCACGGCAGCTATGCCGCCACGGCCGGACGACGACGAGACCGACGACAAGCTCGCCGAGTGGGCATCTGCCCTCGCCACGCTCGCCACCCGCCAATCCGCCGCCGATGACCCGGCGACGCTCGCCAGCGCGACCTCGGCGTGCACCGCCTACCGGCGGCTGGCCG
>NZ_JBHSBL010000019.1:0-265 GCF_042650585.1 Actinoplanes subglobosus | reverse complement strand
CCGGCTCTCGGAGCTGGGCCGCCGGGAGGAGGCGCTGGAGCCCAGCCAGGAAGCCGTCACCATCTACCAGCGGCTGGCCGAGGCGAACCCCGGCGCCTACCTGCCCGACCTGGCGATGTCGTTGAACAACCTCGGCGCCATGCTCTCGGAGCTCGGCCGCCGGGACGAGGCGCTGGAGCCCAGCCAGGAAGCCGTCACCATCCGTCGGCGGCTGGCCGAGGCGAACCCCGGCGCCTACCTGCCCAACCTGGCGATGTCGTTGAAC
>NZ_JBHSBL010000018.1:663510-735429 GCF_042650585.1 Actinoplanes subglobosus | reverse complement strand
AACTCGGAGCGGGCGCTGGCCGAGATCCGGCGGGCGCAGGCGGCGGTCGCCCCGGGTCCGATCGTGATCGGCGAGACCGGGGTGAGCACCGCCGTCAGCAGTGAGGGCGAGCAGGCGGCGTATCTGGCCCGGGTGTTCGCGGCCGCGGCCGAGGCCGGTGTGGGTTCGGTGGCACCGTGGACGCTGTACGACTTCTCCGACGGGGCGATCCCGTCGAACTCGCAGGTGTCGAAGGCGCCGGCCCAGTACCGGTTCGGTCTGTACCGGTCGGACGGCACGGCCAAGCCGGCGGCGTCGGTGGTGCGGACCGCGTGGACCGGGGGCCGTCTGACGAACAGTCTGCTCGACCTCGGTTTCGAGGCGAACCCGGGCAGTTCGCCGTGGCGGCCGTACCTGGCCGACGAGGGCACCGCCATCCGGGCCCGTGACGTGTCCCGCACCGGTGGCTGGTCGGCCCGGTTCAGCGGGACCGCGCGCAGCGGCTCCAGCCTGCCGTCGATCCGCACGTCACCGGTCGACCCGGTCCGCGCCGGGCAGACCTGGCACGCCGAGGCGTGGGCCCGCGGCGCCGGGGTGACCGGCTCCAACGAGATCGCGCTGAGCTGGTTCGACATCAACGACCGCTGGCTTGGCCAGACCTCGTCGAAGCAGGTGGCGAAGGGCAACAGCGGCTGGACGAGGCTGACCGTGGACGCGGTCGCCCCGCCCGGGGCGACCAGCGTCCAGCTTCACCTCAAGTCGGGTGACAACAAGGGGACGGTCTGGTTCGACGACGTGGCGTTGTCGATCACCGGTTCGTGAGTGATCCCGATCCGGGTCAGCAGGCGGGTGTAGGCGTCGACCGTACGCCCCCAGGAGGAGGGGTCGGCGTGCCGGCGGCCGGTCAGGCCGGCGGCACGCACGATCGCCTCCCGCAGTTCCCCCGGCTCCGCCGCCGGCACGAGGACCGCGCCGCTGTAGTGCTCGGCGGCCTCGACGAGGCCGCCGACCGCGGTGACCACGACGGGCAGGCCGTGGCTCATCGCGATGTGCAGCGGTCCGCTCGCCGAGCTGCGCCGATAGGGCAGCACCACGACGTCGGCGTGCGCGAAGAACTCGTTGACCTCGGTGTCGGCGACGTAGCGGTTGACGAACGAGATCCGGTCGCGGACCGGCGACTCGGCGATCATCTCGCCCGGTCCGGTCCAGCCCTCCCAGGTCTCCCCGACCACCGTGAGGTGATAGTTCGGGCCCAGGTCGGCAAAGGCCAGGACAAGATCTTCGAGGCCTTTGTACGGCCGGATCGTCCCGAAGAACAGCAGCCGGCACATGTCGTCCCCCGGTTCACGCACCGGCCGGTCGGGCAGGTGGTGGTCGAACGGGCCGTGCAGCGCCACCTCGGCCGGCACCGCACCCAGGTCGTACGCCTCGGCCAGCGCCGCCTGGTCGAACCGGGAGTGCACCACCACCCCGTCGGTACGGCTCAGTAGCGGCCGGATGCACCGGCGCACGTAGCGGGTGGCCCACCGGTGCCGGGCCTCCCCGGTGTCCTGTACCTCGTGGAACTCGACGATCACCCGGATGCCCAGTCTCCGCGCGGCCAGTGCCAGTGCCAGGTAGGAGTGCAGCACCGCACCGGTCCACCACTGGAGCACCAGCACGTCCGGCCGGAACCGGCGCAGGAACCGCACCGCCCGGAACAGGCTGGGCACCGCCCACCAGTCGACGCCGTCGAAGACCCGGACATCCTGGTCGTAACGCAGATCGGTGAGGGACCGGCCGACCCGGTCCCGGCCGGGGTAGAGCCGGGCCGGCAGCAGCCGTCGCATCAGGATCGCGCCCACCTCGTAGCGGTCGTGCAGCGCGTTGCTGAGCCGGCAGGTGTAGTAGCTGATGCCGGAGAGGAACCGCCACCCCGACCCGACCACCAGGATCCGGGGAGCCCGGCCGGCGTGACTCAGCATGTGGGCCTCGGCGTGACCGAACGAATCAGGCGATGCAGGCACGGTAGACCTCCTCGATCTGGGGGACGACGCGGGCCGCGGTGAAGTCGAGGCCACGCTGGAGACCGTTGGCGCGCAACCGGGCGGCCAGGTCCGGGTCGGTGAGCACACGTCTCAGCGCCGCGTGCAGGGCCTCCGCGTCGCCGGGCGGCACGAGCAGGCCGTTCACGCCGTCGTCGCCGACCACGTCGAGCAGGCCACCGGAGGCGGAGGCGATCAGCGGGGTGCCGGCCAGCATCGCCTCGACCGCGACCTGGCCCATCCCTTCCAGCAGCGACGGCACGACACCGGCGGCCGCGTGCCGCCACGCCGCCATCACCTGCGGATGAGGCACATCGGTACGCACCAGGACACCCTCCGGGACCGGCGGGGTGTCGTCGCGTGCCGTACCGAGGCAGACCAGCCGGGGCGGATCGTCGAGACCGGCGCACAGTTTCTCGTAGGCGTCGAACAGCACGTCGACGCCCTTGTGCGGGCCGAGCTGGCCGACGAACAGCAGGTAGGGCCGGTCCGGCAGCCAGTCCGGGCGCGGGGTGGTCCGGGCCAGCTCGTCGAGGCCGTCCGGGACCAGGCTGGAGATCACCTGGACCGGCAGTTCCCCCGGCAGGCGGGCCAGGTTCAGGGCGGACGCCACCGAGTTCGAGATCGCCGTCAGGCAGTCGATGCCCCGGTGCCGGTGGGCGCGCAGACCCACGGTGAGCAGGGCCGACTTCGGTGTGCCGTATTGACCGGCCGCGCACGGTACACACTTGCCCAGACTCGGGCCGTCACAGCGGCGGCCCTCCCGGGCGAACGTCTTGCGCACACACGTCAGCCCGAAGTCGTGCGCGGTGTGCACGTGCGGCCGGCCCAGCGGGGTCCCGTGCAGCGGCAGGTAGCTGTACATCAGCCAGTCGTGACTGTGCACCAGGTCGAAGTCGTGGGTCCGGAGCACGCGGGCGATCCCGGCCGTCACCAGCGGATCGGCCGTCGTGGGGTGGAACGGCTTGCGCGGATCCGCGTTCAGGGCGGGAACCAGGGTGTTCGTGATGCTGCGGATGCGGATCACCCGTACCCCGTTGATCGTCTCGTCGTGTCTCGCCTCCGGGGTCGCCAGCGTCAGCACGGTGATCTCGTGGCCGCGGCGCACCATCTCCTCGCCGCTGGTCGCGATGCTGCGCTCCAGGCCGCCGATCACCGGCGCGTACAGATTCGACAGATGCAGAATCCTCATCGATACCCCTCGCCACTCTTCTGCGGTACGCCCACCGCGCCCTCGCCTTCCGGAGTTCGCGAGCCGTCGCTCACGCCGGTCATCGCGTCGCCGTTCGAGGTCTGAGCGACGGCCGGCGATCGGGGACGGCGGCGGGTCAGTGCCACCGCGGCCACCAGGACGGCGGAGGCGGCCTGACCGGTCAGCCAGGCGACGCCGGCACCCGTCACCCCGGAGCCGGGCAGCAGGAGCCAGGCAAGTGATAGGCAGGTCAGGGCGCGGACCAGGTTCAGACGGCGGCAGAGGCGGAACTCGTTGGCGGACCGCCAGTGCGCGACCGCCAGGTTGGCCACCGCGTCGGGCAGCGCCGCCAGTACCAGGATCTGGAGGAGCAGGCCGCCCTCGGCCGCGTACCCGGCGCTGAACAGGGCGAGTATCCGGTCGCCGGCGAACAGGAGCACGGCGGCCGGGACGCCGACCATGGACAGGACCACCGTCGCCGCCCGGGAGACCGGGACCGGTACGGCGTTCGTGCGTTCCGCGTAGAGGGCCGAGGCCACCGCCGGAGAGACCATGAACAGCATCGAGGCGGTCATCCAGGCCACGTAGAAGTGGGCGTTCGCGTCGGAGCCGAGCCGGGCCGTCACCAGGACCGGCAGCAGCGCGGCCGGGCCCGCCTGGGTGAGGTTGATCAGGTGGTGGCCGGTGATCGCGGCCCGCAGGTGTGGAAGTTCGGTACGTAGCCCGGCGACCACCGACTGCCGGCCCGGCCCGGCCCGGCCCCGGACGACGGGTCCCGACGCGGCGAGGGCGGCGATCCTGCAGCGGCCGATCGACGATCCGGAGGAGTTCGCCGGATCCGATCCGGCTGAATCCGCCGGGCCCGATCCGGCGGAGTCCGTCGGGTCCGATCCGGTGCGGGGGCGGAGGCCGCGGGTGCCGATCGAGATCGTCAGCAGGCTGATCAGGAGGGTGGGAATGATGTAGGAGACGAGGACCGCGGCGGCACCCCCGACACCGGTGGCCAGGAGGACCAACAGCGTGACGATCTTGCCCAGCGAGACCGCCAGGTTGCGGATCAGCATGCCGTGCCCGGCCCGGTGCGCCACGTAGAGGTTGTCCAGCAGCGTCGTCAGGGTCACCGCGATCGCAGCCGCCACCAGGGACGATGTTCCTCCGGCACCGGTCAGGAAACCGAAGTTGCCGGAGAACAGCGGGATGATCAGCGCGGCCGCGGTGGCCGTCGCCGCGGTCGCGGCCGAACCCAGGAACAGGCCGGCGCCGACGATCCGGGACCAGGTGGCGGCGTCGCTGCCGGGCAGGCGCTGGATGAACATGTGCCCGGCACCCAGGTTGGCGATCATGCTGACCGCGGTGGCGGCCGAGATCAGGGCGGTCGCGGTGCCGATGTGGTTCGGCGGGACCGACCGGGCGGCCAGCAGCCAGTAGAAGTAGCCCAGCCCGCCGTTGCTCACCGTCGTCGCCATGATCAGCAGGCTGTTGCGGGCCAGGGAGTCCCCGGACAGGCGGCGGGCCGCGGTGATCAGCATGTGGTCCGCTCCCCCGCGAGAACGGCACGGCGTTTGCCCGAGCAGGCCACCCGGCCGTCGTCCGCGTCCTTCTGTGCGGCGGACCACGCCGAGCCGTCGTCCCCCGTCCGTTGCGGGCCGGCCACCGCCCGGCCGCCCTTGGTGCCGCCCTTGCGGGTCCCGTCGTCGTCGACCGTGGGGGCCGCCGAGCCGCCGTCGGGCCACAACCCGGGAGTGACACCGCCGTCGGGCCACAACCCGTGAGTGACACCGCCGTCGGGCCTCGTCCCGGGGGTGACGCCGCTGTCTGGCCCGAGGCCGGGGGTGAAGCCGCCGTCGGGCCTCGACGCGGGAGCGGACACGCCACCGTCGGGCCTCAGGCCGGGAACGGCCACGGCGTCCGTGGGCCGGGTGCCGTGCGGGACGACCGGTCGGGGGCGTGCTCCCGGGGTCCTTGCGGGAGTCGTCCGGTCCGCCGGGGAACGGTCGCCGGCCGGCCCGGTCCGGTGGGTCCGGGTCCGCGGAACGGTCGCCGGCCGCCCGGCGCCCCGGCCGTCCCCGACCCCGTCGGCGGAAGACCCGTGCGGGCGGACCCGGGGGCCGGTCACCACAGCAGCACCTTGCTGCCGGACACCCGGGCCCGGGACCTGCGGCCGGACACCCGGGCCCGGGACCAGCGGCCGGACACCCGGGCCCGGGAGCTGGGGCCGGACACCCGAGCCACCCGGACGGGGCAGGCCGTCACCGGGACCTCCCGCGGCGGCGGCGCCCGGCTGGAACCCCGAGGTGCCCGCGGAACCGTCACCCGGAGCGGCCGGGCCGTGCGGGCCGACTCCGGGGCCGGTCACCGCTGCGCTCGCCGCGGAGTCCGGGGAGACGCGGCTGTCGGCGTGGCCCAGGGCGTAGAAGCCGATACTGGTCGCGCCCACGCTGATGGCCACGGAACGGAGACGGCCGTCCGCGGGCAGAGCCGGGACGTAGACGGTCAGCGAACGGACCGAGTCGGCGGCGACCGTCATCGGGCGGCTCGCCACCACACGGCCGCCCACCGTCAGTTGCAGCAGGCTGGTGGTGTCGGCGAGGCCGGCGCTGGTCACCCGGACCGGCACCACCAGTCCGCGGGCCGGGACGGTGACCGGGCTGTCGATCGCGGTGGCCCAGCCGTTCAGGGCGACGCTCAGGTATCCGGGTTCGGCCGGGCGCGGCGCGGCCAGGTAGCCGCGGACCGCCCATCCGCCGACACCGACCGCCAGAACCAGCGGAACCGTCACGGCCACCGTCGTCCGCACCGGGCCTCGTCCCGGGCCGGGCAGGTCACCGTCAGCCGTCGCGCCCGTGCCGGACCCGCGGCCGGAGAAAGGACCGGGCTTGCCGCCCGAAAGGAAACCCGGCCCGCCGCGCGAAAGGGAACCAGGCTCGCCGCGCGAAAGGGAACCAGGCTCGCCGCCCGAAAGGGAACCAGGCTCGCCGCCCGAAGGGGAACCGGGCTCGCCGCCCGAAGGGGAACCGGGCTCGCCGCCCGAAAAGGAACCAGGCTCGCCGCCCGAAAAGGAACCAGGCTCGCCGCCCGAAAAGGAACCGGCCTCGCCGCCCGAAGGTGAAAGCGGCGGCGAGGACGAGGACGACGGGCCGGCCTCGGTGTCGTACCGGCGCTGCGCCGGAAGTCCGAACCGGGCGGCCATCCCACGGCCGACGCGGTGGCCACGGTGATCACGCGGACCGGCCTCGTGATCACGCGGACCGGGCTCGGGGGTACGGAGGCCGCGGCGCAGGGCGCGATGATCGCGGAGGACCGCGGCCACGCCCAGCACCGTCACCAGGACCGTGCAGGTGATCACGAGAGGCGCCGGCCGTACCGGATGGCCGATTGTATGAACGGTGAGTGCCGCCAGCGGCACCGTGATCAGACCGGCCGCCGCGGCGAGGCCCGCGCGGGCCGCGGGAACACCGGATTCGGCGGGCAGGCCGGGGAGTGCGCGGACCCAGAGGGCGCCGACGGCGGCCAGGGCGGTGAGGCACAGGGGGACGGTGAGCCAGGGCCGGCCGGCGGCGGGCAGGATGCCGGCCAGGGCCGGGTAGGAGACCAGCAGAAGTCTGACGGCCGGTGTACGGAGCAGTGGGGGGAAGGTCATCGGGCTCCCATGTGGATGCGCTGTCCGAGGCTGCCGAAGTCGAAGCGGTAGATCGCGATGTGCGGCCCGTCGTAGACCTTGATCAGCCAGGGCAGGGTGTCGAACTTGGTCAGCTGGGACCGGGTGAAGCCGGGTTTCCCGTCGTGCGGGATCGGCTCGTTCGTCTCGAAGTAGATCTTGATGTCGGGGACCTGTTCGGCCATCCGGCGGTCGACGATCAGGTACTCGAAGCGCCAGCTGCGCAGCTGTTCCATCAAGGCCGGTGGCATCGGGCGGCCGGGCTGGGCCAGGTACAGCTCGTAGGTGGGGAAGCTCTCCGAGCCGGTGGTCGGTTCCTGTTCACCGTAGGAGCCGAAGATCAGTCCGGAGTAGCGGTCGGCGACCAGGCGCGCGCCGCGGCCCCGGGTCTCGCGCAGCCAGGCGGACGCGGCCAGCAACTCGGGGGTGGCGGCCCGGGTGTCCGAACCGAACACCGGCGGGCCGGGGAACCGGTAGGACGGGTTCATGCCGGCCGCCGTGTTCCCGACCATGACCAGCGCGCACATCGCCAGAAGAAAAACTCCGGAACCGCTGATCCGGCGGCGCGCGCGGTCCAGCAATGCGATGATCAACGGGGCGGTCACCACGGCGATGCCGAGGTAGCTGAAGGCCCATGACCGGCGTGCGCCCTCAGCGCCGGACGGGGTCAGGATCAGCAGGGTCGCCGGGAAGTACAGGGCGGCGAGCATCAGCATCGCCGCCGACGCCGCCCTGGTGAGCGGGTCGGTGACGCGACGCCGCCGCCACCAGAGCACCGCGGCGGCGGCCGTGGCGAGCAGGGCCACCCCGGGGGCGACGAAGGCGGCCTGCTGCTCCCACCACGGTGCGACCGACTGGTTGAACAGCGTGCGGCCGCCGGAGCCGCCACCGGCCATGCCGCCGAACTGATCGAGGGCCCGGCCCAGGTAGGGCTCCAGATAACTTCCGGTCCGCGGTGACACGGCGGCCATCCAGAGGGTCACCGAGGCTCCGGCGGTCGCGGTCAGAGCCCATGCCGTGGTACGCCCGGACGCGCGGAAGACCGTACCGGCGAAAGCGATCAGGCCCACCGTGCCCGTGAGCCAGATCGCGGTCAGGTGGTGGGTGGCGGTGATCGCCACGGTGAACGGCAGGAACAGGGCGGACCAGCCGAGCCGGGCGCGCGTGCTGACCGCCCGGATCGCGCACAGGGCGCAGGCCAGCGCCCAGACCAGGAGGCCGATGGCCAGCGACTCGTACCCCAGTTGCGTGTCGAAGTAGAGGAACGAGCTGTTCAGGCTGTAGACGATGGCGGCCGCGGCGGCGATCCGCGGGTCCGGCCACAGCTGACCGGCCAGCACGGCGACACCGAGGGTGAGCAGCACGTGGGCGAGGATCAGCACGAACAGGGCGGCGTGCCAGACGGTGACGCCGGTGAGCGCGGCCAGCGAGGCCACGGTGGCGTGCAGGCCGGGGTAGTCGCCGATGACGCGGACGATCGGGTTCTGCTGGAAGAGCAGGCCGTCGAGGAGGATGTCGTGGCTCTGTCCCCAGTGGGCGTACTCGTCGTGGTAGAGCGGGCCGGCCGGGTTGCGCAGCAGTTTCGGCAGGTAGGTGAAGCAGGCGTAGCCGATCAGGACGGCGAGGCGCAGACGGGCGCTGGTTCCCCTGCGGACCGCCCAGTACGCCGCGGGCAGGCTGAAGACCAGCATGCCGGCCCAGAACCAGGTGAACGGGTCCTGCCCCCATTCGGCCCGCCGGTACGCGGTCGCCAGGGCGACGGCCCCGGCCGCCCCGGTGATCGTGAGTGTGATCCCGGCGGCGACCGGCCCGGCCCAGGCGCGTGGCGCCGGTACGGGGTCCCGGCCGTCCCGCCGGTCGATGGTGGGACTGGCCGTGGCGGCACTCATCAGCTGACGGCCCCCACGGGGACGGTGCGGCGTCCCACCGCGGCGTAGATGTTGCGTGTCGCACCGACCACGTCGGACCAGGTCGGCAGGATGGCCGGCCGGGTGCGCCCGATGGCGGCCGCGGCCTTGAGTGCCGTGGCCAGGGCGTTCTCGTCGTCCGGGTCGGCGAACCGCAGCCACGCGCTGTCCCCGGCCAGCCCGGCGACCTCGCGGTGCGCGGGGATCGGGGTGGCCACGGTCGGCAGGCCGGCGGCGAGTGCGTCGGCGACGGCCATGCCGAACGCCTCGTGCGTGGACGCGGAGACCGCCGCCGAGGCCTGCGCCAGGCAGGAGTCGAAGGCGGCGTCGTCGAGGCGGCCGTGGAAGACCACCCGCCCGGCGAGCCCGAGACCGGCGGCGAGCTGGCGCAGCCGGTCTCCGGCCGGGCCGGTGCCGACCACGTCGAGGCGGTGTTCCGGCCCGAGCCGGGTCATCGCCCGGATCACCCGGTCGACGCGTTTGTACTGCTCCAGCCGTCCGACGCAGAGGATCCGGCGGGTCCGGGGCGACGCCGGGCCGCGGGCCGGGCGCGGATCGGTGCCGTTCGGGATGACCACGGCCCGGGTGCCGACGGCCGGGAAGTCGCGGAGCACCAGGTCACGTTCGGCCGAGGTGACACAGACGACGGCGGAGGCCCGGTTCATGACGGTGCGGCCGAGCGGCCGGTAGAGCGGGTGCAGCGCCGCACGGAACCGGGTGTGCCCGGTCCCGTGGTAGTGCGGCGTGAACACCAGCGGGGACCGGTTGCCCAGGGCCGCGCAGAGCGCCGCGAGGGCGTGGTAGCTGTGCGCGTGCAAAACGTCGTAGTCGCCGGCGTGGGCGCGCAGCCAGCGCCAGAGCGGGACGGACAGCCGGTAGTTGCCGGCCGGGACGGTGAGCGGGAAGCGGCGGACCAGCACGCCGTCGATGGTCTCGACGGACCGGACGGTGTGCTGGGTGATCACCTCCACCTCGTCGCCGGCCGCGATCAGGCCGGCGCAGAGCCGCTTCACGTGGGTCTCCACCCCGCCGATGTCGGGGTGGTAGGCGTTGGAGACGATGCCGATCCTCATCGGACCTGCCGTTCGGCGACCCGCTTGGCCGCGGCCCGGCGCGGGCTCCACTCACGAGCGATGGTGCGCAGGACGCGCAGCCCGTCGGTGAGCGCGTTGAGGTTGCTGACCCCGTGGATGCGGTTGTGCTCGAAGCTGGCGACCTCGGTGATCTTGAGGTCGGCCCGGGCGGCGCGCAGGTTGAGCAGGGTCTCGATCTCGAAACCGTCACCCCAGAGCCGGCCGTCCGCGTTGTCCGGGGCCGGGGACGTGCTGTCCAGGTCGAAGACGTCCAGGCAGTGCGCCCAGAACGCGTTGTAGCCGTAGCAGAGGTCGCTGTAGCGGGTCCGGAACAGGACGTTGACCAGCATGCTCAGGCACTTGTTGCCGGCCCTGCGCAGCCGGGTGATGTCGGCGCTGCCACCGGTCGGCCGGAACCGGGAGCCCTTGGCGAAGTCGGCGCCGTCGCGCAGAGCCTCGACGAAACGGGGGATCTCCAGCGGGTCGGTCGAGCCGTCGGCGTCGATCATCACGATGATGTCGCCGGTGGAGGCGGCGAACCCGCAGGCCAGAGCGTTTCCCTTGCCCTTGCGGTTCTGGCGGACGACGCGGATGTCGGGCCGCAGACGCCGGGCCACCGCCACCGTGTCGTCGACGGACCCACCGTCGACCAGGACGATCTCGTCGACCTGCGGGAGCCGGGCGAAGACGTGCGGGATGTTCTTCGCCTCGTTCAGCGCCGGGACGATGACGCTGACCCGGGGCTCGCGCTCGCCGCCGTCGTCCGGGTCCTCCGGGAGGGCGGGGATCGACGGGATGGCGGCGTGGATGTCGATGACGGCGTTCTTCTCGCCGGGAAGCACACGGTCGACCGTGGGCATAACTCTCTCCGATCGGGGAGGGTGGAGTCGGCCCGGTCCGGGCCGGAGCATGGGAAAGTGCCGGGGCACGTGGCCCCGGCGGGAACGGATGACTCAGAGGTGCGGCGCGCCGACCGACCACTCGTAGACGTCCTGGCGCGCGGTGAGGCTGCCGGTGGCACCGGTGAACCCGACCCAGCCGAAGGGCACGCCGGCCTTGCGGGCGAGGTCCACCTTCTGGTCGAGCAGGAGTTCCTCGGTGGCGCCCTCGGCGCGGGACCGGACGTGTACGGTCAGCCGCTGGCGGTCGGCGTCGTACTTGATCCTGGCCTGGAACGGCTTGCCGTAGAGCGGGATCGATGACTCGGCGGCCGACTCGTGCCGGTCCGGATTGCCGTTGACCGAGACCGCGAGGTGGTTGCTGCTCGGGTCCGGCTTGTTCTGGAAGATGTCGAACTCGACGGCCACGCTGTTCCAGATGCCGCGATAGCCGAGTCCACCGCCCCAGCCGCCGAGAGCGCGCGGCCCCTCGCCCTGCGCGACGAAGGCGATGCCGTCGGCGCCGACCTTGCCACTGCGCAGGTGAGCGGTGAACCTCGTCTCGAACGACTGGGTCAGGTCGACCATCTGCATGCTCCAGGCCGACCCGGCCTGGCGGTAGCCGCCGTCGGTCAAGCGGATGACCCGCTCGTCGTCCCCGGCGCGCCACATCAGCGAAGCGGTTCCGTTGAGGGCCAGCGGAGGGGTGTACGGCGGTTCGACGTCGGCCGCGAACGCTCCTCCCGAGTTCACCGCGGCCACTATCGAGAGCAGAGCGGAGGCCCAGAGACCGCCCCGCGCGACCCTGGACGAACGAGAAAAGCGCACGACATACTCCACTTCGAACGGATTTGCCCGACTTAG
Source organism: Actinoplanes subglobosus (assembly GCF_042650585.1). Taxonomy (NCBI): domain Bacteria; kingdom Bacillati; phylum Actinomycetota; class Actinomycetes; order Micromonosporales; family Micromonosporaceae; genus Actinoplanes; species Actinoplanes subglobosus. The sequence goes on along the minus strand of NZ_JBHSBL010000018.1, from coordinate 723,854 downwards.
ACCTGGCCTAAGCTAGGGCAGTCCGCGAAGCCGTGTGAGCGAGTCCCGTTATTTACTCCGGACGGTTTCGTTTCGAGGCGATCATCCGCGGGTACGCCGCGCTGTCCGGCCGGTCGGCCCGGTCGGGAAACCCACGATCGTGTGACCGCCGGAAACGCCACCACGGCTGTCGTGATCGACTCGATGCTAGTCACACCCGGGGCGCCCGCGATGGAGAATTCGCAGATCAGCGGCGTAGTCGTTCGTGCTTCGGGTCGAAGAGCGGCTCCTCGGCCACGGTCGCGAGCAGCAGGCGGTCGAAATAGCCGATCTCCACCTGCGTGCCGGGCACGGCCAGGGCCGACGGGATCCAGGCGTACGCGATCGGGGCACCCACCGACCAGCCGTACGCCGCACTCGTCACGTGACCCACCGGGAACCCGCCCGCGTACACCGGCTCCCGCCCGAGCGGCATGTCCCCGGTGTCGGCCAGCACCAGGCACGTGAGCCGGCGGTCCGGCGGGGTGTCGCCGGACGGCAGGAGCCCGGCCTGGTACGGGTCGTCCTCGCTGGTCATGTCCCGCCCCCAGGCGCGACGCCCCTTCTCCAGGCGCAGGCTGTCGAACGCCAGGCGCCCGGCCACGATCAGCCCGTGCTCCCGGCCCGCTTCCCACAGCGTGTCCCACAGCCGCAGCCCGTACTGCGCCTCGGTGTAGATCTCCCAGCCCAGCTCACCGACGCGGGACAACCGCAGCATGGTCACCGGAACCGTGCCGATGTGCCCCTCCCGCACCCGGAACCAACGGAACGCCTCGGCCGACACGTCGACGCCGGTGAGCGGGGCGACCAGCTCACGGGCGGCCGGACCCCACAGACCGACCCCGCACGTGCCGCCGGTGACGTCACGAACCGCGACACCCCGCGGGGCGTTGCGGCGCAGCCAGTCGACGTCGAGCGGCCCGTTCGCCCCGAGCTGGAATCGCTCCTCCCCCAGCCGGGCCACCGTGACGTCGCTGCGGACACCACCCGCGGCGTCCGGCAGGAAGGTGTGGACGACGGTGCCGACCGGGCGGTCCACGTCTCCGGCGACCAGCCCGGACAGGAACGCGACCGGGCCGGTCACCTCGATCCGGGTCAGCGGGGTCATGTCGTAGAGGGCCACCCGGCGACGGGTCAGCCGGGCCTCCGTCTCGGCGATCGGCGACCAGTGCCGGGCCGACCACTCGTCCCGTGGGCGCGGCGCCTCCGGGGGCGGGTTGGTGGCATACCAGAGCGGGCGCTCCCACCCGGCGGCCTCGCCGAAGACCGCGCCCAGCTCGACCTGCCGCGGATGGAAGGGGCTGACCCGGACGTTGCGCACCGGCGGCGGGTCGGCCGGGTGCGGGATGCCGTCGACCTCGGTGAAGGTGCGGATCGCGCGCCGGCGCACGTAGTCCGGCGCCAGCTGGGCCGCGTCGAACCGATTGAGGTCGCACTCGTGCAGGTCGATCGCGGCCCGGCCGTCCACCATCCACCCGGCGACCGCCTTCGCCGCGCCGGCCGAATGCGTCACCCACACCGCCTCCGCCACCCAGAAGCCGCTCAGTGACGCCGCCTCGCCGAGCAGCGGGAACCCGTCGGCGGTGAACGAGGAGACGCCGTCGAACGCCTCCTCCAGACCGGCGCCGCGCAGTCCCGGGATCAGCTCGACCGCCGCCGCCCAGGACTGTTTGAACGCCTCCGGGGTGAACGGCAGCTTCGACGGGTGCGCGTCGCCGGGCAGGTCGGCGAGGTCGACCGGCATCGGCTCGTGCCGGTGGGAGCCGATGCCGAACCGATCACCATACGCCCGGAAGTAGAGGTCACGGTCCTGATGACGCAGGATCGGCAGACCATCGGAGGCACCGGCCGGAACGGTCCGGACGAACTGGTGGGCCATCGGCAGCAGCGGGACCGGCACCCCGGCCATCGCGCCGATCGCCGGCCCCCAGAGCCCGGCGCAGCTGACCACCATGTCCGCCGGGAACTCCTCGTCGGCGGTCGCGACACCGGTGACCCGCCCCGATCGCGCGGTGATCCCGGTGACCGCGGTGTTCCCCAGGAACCGGGCGCCGCGCGAGGTCGCCCGCGCGGCCTGGACCTGGGCGGCACGGACCGCCGGGACCAGTCCGTCGGACGGCACGTAAAGCCCGCCGGTAATTAATGATTTGTCCAATAATGGGTACAGCATCGCGCAGGCGGCCGGATCCAGGACGGATGACGGGACGCCCCAGGACTGTCCGAACCCGAAACGACGGTGGAGTTCGGCGAGACGGGCCGGCGTCGTGGCCACCTCGAGACTGCCGACCGGGGCGAAGCAGCCGAGCTCGGCATATTTCTCCACGGTGTAACGGGCGAGTCGCGTCATGGTCCGGGACGGATCGGTCTGGAAGACCAGCCCCGGCGCGTGCGAGCTGGAGCCGCCGGTCTCGAAGAGCGGGCCCTGATCCAGGACGGTGACGTCGGTCCAGCCGCGGGCGGTCAGCTCGTCGGCCAGCGCACACCCGACGATCCCCGCACCGATGATGACAACCGTGGGTCCGGACATCGCGCCCCCTGTTCGCCGCCACCGCCATTCGACCTCTTTTGGCGCACGCCAACAAGCCCCGGCATACTGCCCCGGTGAGCCACCCGTTCCTGGACGCCCCGGGACCGCTGGCCTTCGCACACCGCGGAGGCGCCGCCGAGGGCGACGAGAACACCGCCGAGGCGTTCCAGCGGGCCGTCGACATGGGATATCGGTATGTCGAGACGGACGTCCACGCCACCGCCGACGGGGTGCCGGTCGTCATCCACGACGAACGGCTCGACCGGGTGGCCGGCCGCCAGGCCCGCGTCGCCGACCTGACCTGGGCGGACCTGTCATCGGTCCGGGTCGGTGGCGCCGCCACCGTCCCCCGCCTCGACGAGGTCCTGGACGCCTGGCCGCAGGTCAGGTTCAACGTCGACGTCAAGGCGGACGGGGTGGTCGAGCCCGCCGTCGCCGCGGTGCACTCCACCGGCGCCGAGGACCGGGTGCTGCTCGCCTCGTTCAGTGACGCCCGCCTGACCCGGGTCCGTGCGCTGGCCGGCCCGCGGGTCGCCACCTCGATGGGCATGCGGGCGACCACGCGACTGTGGTTCGCCGCGACGGCCGGGGTCCGGCTGCGGCCGCCCGCGTCGGTGGTCGCCGCCCAGATCCCGGTCCGTCACGGCCGGGTCACCGTGCTCACCGCGCGATTTCTCGCCTATCTGCACCGGCTCGGATTGCAGGCCCACGTGTGGACTGTCGACGATCCCGAAGAAATGAATCGTCTCCTCGACATGGGAGTCGACGGCATCATGACGGACCGTATCGAGGTGTTGCGCGATGTCTATGCGTCGCGCGGTTTCTGGCCCGATCACTGATGGTGGGCGCTCACCGCCATGTGAGTTACTATCCCTGCTCAGAGACTTTTCTCCGAGATCGCGTGAACCCCGGACATCATCCGTTCGGATGATGCTCGGGGTTCGAGGCCGATCCCACATATTTTCTTTAAGGTGACCATAAGAAATCTCCGATCCCGGTTCCGGAATTGCTTTCTGTGAGACGCGCCTTTAACGTCTGGTCGGTCGGCGCCGGGATCCGGCGCCTTCATTGACCGGGAATCGGGAAAAGAAGGTCTCGTCATGCGAAGCTCGGGGCAACGACGTACCCGGCTGTTGGCCGCCGGTGCAGTGATCATCGCGATCGGCGGGGTGGTCGGCTTCACCCAGTTCGCCAACGCCGCGGACACCGACACCAGCACCAAGGCCGGTGAGAGCGGAGCCGGAAAGGTCGTCGGCAACAACCTGACGATCCTCACCGACACCTGTGTGGACAGCGACCTGGAGGCCCACGACGGCTTCCAGAAGGGCAACCGGTGTGTCTCGACCGAGTTCGGTGAGGTCGGCGTCGCCGCGAACAACCCCACGCTGCTGATCACCGACGCACCCGGCGAGGTCGCCGTCGGTGCGCCGTTCCAGCTGCGGATCAGCACCCGCAACCTGATCCGGGACCGTTTCCTCGCGGCCGGCCAGGGTGGGTACTACGTGGAGTCCAGCGTCCTGCAGAACGGTCTGGTCCGCGGGCACTTCCACACCGCCTGCCGGATCCTGAACAACAACGACGAGGCACCCGAGTCCGCGCCCGTGCCGGCGTTCTTCGTCGCCACCGAGGACAGCCGCGGCGGCGCCGAGCCGGACAGCGTCACCATCCAGGTGCCGGGGCTGCCCCAGGAGGGCGAGTTCCAGTGCTCCTCGTGGGCCGGTGACGGTTCGCACCGTATCCCGATGATGGAGCGCGCCAACCAGACGCCGGCCCTCGACTCCGTCCGTGTCATCGCCCGGGCCGCCAACAACAACGGCGGCAACAACGGTGGCAACCAGGGCGGCAACAACGGTGGCAACCAGGGTGGCAACAACGGTGGCAACCAGGGCGGGAACAACAACGGCGGGAACAACAACGGTGGCAACAACAACGGCGGCAACGACACCAACAGCGGTGAGGTGACCCCGACGACGCCGCCCGCCACCACGCCGACCAGCAAGCCGCCGGCGACCGCGAAGCCGAACAGCACGGTCGTCACCGCTACACCGCGCGTCACCGCCACGAAGAACGACGACGACGACGAGGAAGAGGCCGAGACCTCGGGGACGACCACCAAGGCCACCCCGAAGGCGACGAAGACCACGGCCGACACCGAGTCGGAAACGTCGGAATCCGAGGAGTCCGAGGAAACGCCCGTGGTGGAAGAGACCACCAAGGCTCCGACGACCAAGAAGACCACCAAGGCGGCCGAGCCGGAGTACGACGCCGACCCCGAGCCGACGGACGAACCGACCGACGGTCCCGGCCTCGCCGCCGACCCCGGTAACGGCGCACCCGACGAGCCGGAGAGCACCGGAGACACGGTGGCCGAGCCGCCCGCCCAGGCCGGATCGATCAACCTGATCAGCAGCAACCTCGCCTGGATCGGCGGCGGCGCGGTGATGGTCCTGATCGGCCTGCTGATCGCGGCCTTCCTCCGGACCCGCCCCCGCAACCACTGGCGCTGACCGGCACACCGAAACAGCCGCACGCTTCGCACGAACGGCACTTCGCAACACGGCACCTCGCAGCACGGCACACCGTGACGGCGGGCCGGACCGATCTGGTCCGGCCCGCCGTTCTCGTATTGACCCCGGCCGACCGCCTCAGCCCGGCGGCGGCGTCACGGCCGGGAGCGGGCAGCCCCGTCGCCCCGGACCCGGCGGGACGGGGTAGTCCGGCGAGGAGGATCGGCCCCGTACCGGATCAGCTCACCGAGGCCGGAGGATCACCTCGCGGAACCGTTCCGCTGACGCCGGAGGGGGCCTTTTGCGCTGCTCATCCGCTGAACCGCGGCGGAAATGAACCGCCGGTGTGAAATTTCCGGGAAATTCGAGGCGGGTGGGTAGATCGGGAAAAATAAGGGTAGCCTTACCTGCCGAGATCCGATCCACTGGCACTATCCGTTCCGCGGTGAAAGCGGCGGCGGTAACCGTTCCCCCGGCAGTGAGGTGCAGCCCATGGCGAACAGACCGGCACGACCGGCCCACGAGGGCGTGGTCACCCGGGTGGAGCAGTTGACTCCGCACATGGTGCGTGTGGTGGTCGGCGGTGACGCTCTGGCCCGCATCGAGGCCGGGCAGTTCACCGACCACTACATCAAGGTCCATTTCCCGCTGCCCGGCGTGACGTATCCCGAGCCGTTCGACATGGGCGTCATCCGCGAGACCCTGCCCCGCGCCGAGTGGCCCTGCGTCCGGACCTACACGGTGCGCAAGTGGCTGCCCGAGGCCGGCGAGATGTGGGTCGACTTCGTGGTGCACGGTGACGAGGGCGTCGCCGGCCCGTGGGCGGCGAGCGCCCGGCCCGGCGATCCGTTCCGGTTCATGGGTCCCGGCGGCGGCTACGCGCCCGACGCCGCGGCTGACTGGCACCTGCTGGCCGGTGACGAGAGCGCGCTGCCGGCGATCTCCGCGGCCCTGGAGCGGATGCCCGAGGGCGCCCGGGTCCACGCGTTCCTCGAGGTCTCCGGGCCGGACGAGGAGCAGAAGATCGAGACGCCGGCCGACGCGGAGATCACCTGGCTGCACCGGGACGCCGGTGAGCGGCTGGTCGACGCGGTCCGCGGGCTGGCGTTCCCGCCCGGGCGGGTCCAGGCGTTCGTGCACGGCGAGGCCAACTTCGTCCGTGACCTGCGCAGGTTCCTGCGGGTCGAGCACGGCATCCCGATGGACCAGTTGTCGATCTCCGGATACTGGCGCCGGGGGATGAACGAGGACGGCTGGCAGTCCAGCAAGCGCGAGTTCAACGAGCAGACCGAGCGCGAGCAGGAGCCCGCCGCCGCGTGACGACTCTGTAAGGAGTGTTACGCCGGTCACCCGATACGCTGGTTGGCGTGGTGATCCAGGAGAAGACCCGTGCCGGCGGGCTGTTCGCACTGACGGCGCTACTTCTCGCGGCGGTGAACCTGCGACTCGCGGTCACCAGCATCGGCCCGGTTCTCACCGAGATCCGGGCCGGGCTCGGCATGAGCGCCACGGTGGCGGGGCTCCTCACGTCCGTACCCGTGCTGTGTTTCGCCTCGATCGGTCTCGCGGCGCCCCGCCTGGCCCGGCGCCTCGGCTCCGCGCGCGTCGTCCTCGGCGGTCTGCTGCTGCTCGTCACGGGCCTGTCGATCCGGCCCTTCTCCGGCGGCTCCGCCCTGTTCCTGCTGTTCAGTGCGGTCGCGCTGGCCGGGATCGCACTGGTCAACGTGCTGTTGCCGTCGATCGTCAAGGACCGCTTCCCGGACCGGGTGGGCACGGTCACCGGCCTCTACTCGGTGGCGCTCAACATCGGCGCCACCACGGCCGCCGCCGCGACCGTGCCGATCACCGGCGCCTTCGACGGCGACTGGCGGCTCGGGCTCGCCTGCTGGTCACTCGCCGCGGTGGTCGCGCTTCCCCCGTGGTTGCTGATGGCCCGCTCGCGCGAGGCCGCGTCCGCTTCCGGCACCCCCTCGGCGGTACGGGTGAGCCGCCACCCGGTCGCGTGGGCCCTGGCCGTGTACTTCGGCATGCAGTCGACCTCCGCCTACGTGATCATCGGCTGGCTCCCGGAGATCTACCGAGACGCCGGCCTCTCCCCCGCCCTGGCCGGGGTCCTGTTCGCGGTCACGTCCCTGCTCGGTGTGCCACTGTCGTTCCTGCTGTCGGCGTACGCGGGGCGCCTCCGGTCGCAGAGCGGCATCGCTCTCGTCCTCGGCCTCTTCGGCGTCGCCGGCTGGGCCGGGCTGTGGGCCTCCCCGGCCGCCGCCCCCTGGCTGTGGGCCGTCCTCCTCGGCGTCGTCAACGCCGCGTTCCCGCTGGCCCTCACGATGATCGCGCTCCGTGGCAGGACTCCCGCCACGGTCGTGCAGCTCTCCGCCTTCGCCCAGAGCATCGGCTATCTCTTCGCCATCCCGGGACCGATCCTGGTCGGCGCCCTCCACGACGCCTCCGGCGGCTGGCGGGTCCCGCTGGCGTTGATGGTCGCCCTGATGATCCCGCAGATCATCGCCGGCATCGCCGCCGGCCGGAACCGGCAGATCTGACAGCCCCATCATCGACACCTTCCCGGAGGAAACTCACTTGCCGAACCGGTCGCAATAGGCCGGCACCTTCTCCCCGTCGTCACGGCTGAGCCCCGCCGCGATACCGCACAGCTTGCGCCCCGCGACCGCCGGATCCAGCGCCCACACCGAGACGAGCGAGTCGAAGGATCCGCTGACCAGCAGGCCTCCGTCCGGTGAGAAGGCCAGCGCCGCCACCACGGCGATGTGCCCGCGCAGGGTGGCCTGCGGAGACCGGGCCGCGGTGTCCCAGAGGACGATCGGCCCGGCCCGGTCGCTCACCGCGAGAGTGCGCCCGTCCGGTGAGAACGCCACCCGGTCGATCTGGTCGCCCTGCTCACGTGTCGTCCACAGGGAGGCCGAGCCGTCGCCGTTGCGCACGTCGACGAACCGGTTCGTCCCGGTCACGGCCATCGACCGCCCGTCCGGCGCGACCGCGAGGTCCAGCGGCTGATAGCGGCCCAGCTGCCGGGACTCACCGACCGGGGTCAGGTCGTCCGCATGCCAGGACCGCAGATCGGCGAAGTACCCGGGGTCGGACCGCTCGATACTGCCGGTGGTGACCGCGGCGTACAGGATCTTCCCGTCGGCGGAGTAGGACAGCGCGTAGGTCGACTCGGTCTTCTCGTCCGACGGTTTGCCCAGCACGATCTCGCCACGCATCCGGCGGGCGGCGACGTCGAACACGTGGATCTCGCCGGGCGTCCCCACCTCGCCTTCGCCGAGGCAGGTGAACAGGGCCACCGCGAGGAACCCGCCGTCCGGCGAGACGGCCAGGTCGCTGGAGCACTGACCCAGTTCCAGCCGGAGCTGCCGCTTCCCGGCCCCGTCCCACAGTTCCAGAGTGTTCTCGGCGGTGACCAGCGCCAGAAGCCCGCCGCCGGCGTGGACCAGCCCGCTCACCGGCCCGGACGGCCGGAACGAGGTGAGCAGCTGCCGGGAGGCGGTGTCCCAGATCCGGACCGTCCCGTCCTCACCGCCGGCCGCCACCCGCCGGCCGTCCGGCGAGAACACCGCGCCGTAGACCTCGCCGTCGGTGTTGAGGGAGTCGACCACCCGCCGGTGCACGACCGACGGTCCGGTCGGCGCGGTCACCACCACCACCTGCCCGTTGGCCGAGGCCGCCGACGCGCCGTAGACGGACAGGCCGGTGCGCAGGGTCCCGAGGGTGTCGCTGGTCAGTGACCACAGGTCCACGCTGCGGCGGGTGGAGGCGGCGATGATCATGCCGTCGCCGGTGACCGCGAACGGCGCCGGCGTCGGGCTGAGATGGTCCTCCGGGGTGATGTCGCGCAGTTTGCGGCCGGTGCCGGTCTCCCACTGCTTGAGCCGGCCCTGCCCGCCGGTGCCCTCCTCGTTCGTGATCAGCGAACCGTCCGGCGCGAAGGCGAGGAACCTCGGCCCGGTCACCGTCATCATGCGGCGGCCGTCGCTGAGCCGCCACACCTCGGCGACGGCCTGGGTCCCGGTCTCCGCAACGTACGCGCCGTCCGGACTGATCGACAGTGAGGTGGCGCTGTCGGCACCGACCGGCAGGGTCCGGATCGACCGGCCGGTGGCCGCGTCCCAGAAGCCCAGATTCTTCTGCTCGGTAGTGCCGGTGGTGGTGCTGGTCGCCACGACCGTGGACGTGCCGGGCAGCCAGGCGACCGCACCGAACGCGGGCAGCGACCGCAGCGGGGTGCCGGTGGCCGCGTCCCAGATCCGCAGCCCGTCGGGCACGACCGCGCCGGACGCCAGATAGCGGCCGTCCGGAGAGAACGCCACCGAGTTGACCCAGATCGTCTCGATGCCCGCCGGCGGGTCGGGGTAGGCCAGTGGCGGGCCGACCTCGGTGAGAGTGGCGGTGTCCCAGAGCCGGACGACACCCTTGTTGTCGCCGATCGCGATCCGGCTCCCGTCCGGGCTGACCGCCGCCGAGTAGCCGCCCGGCACCGTGCCGAGCCGGCCGGCGAACCGCACCATCTGCGTGGAGAGCAGCGCGCCCCGCGCCTCGGTGGTCGGCTCCTCGCTCCACGCGGCCAGCGCCCGGCGGACGGCGGCCGGCTCGTCCTGGTCGAGCAGCGCGAGGGCCTCGGCGGCGAACTGCCGGGAACGGGCGTCCCGGCCGACCGTCTCGGCGGTGCGCTGCCCGTCCAGGGCGACCAGACCGCCGCCGACGGCGAGCAGCAGCGCCGCGGCGAGACCGGCGACCATCCGCCGGAGCCGCCGGGTGGCCCGTTCCCGGGCACGCTGCTCGTGCTCGGCGGCGGCACCACCGGCGGCCAGGTACTCACCGACCAGCGGGGGCACGCCGTCGCCGGACGGGACCCGCTCGCGGGCGGCGAGCAGGCGGGAGCCGCGGGGCAGCAGGTCGGGGTCGCGACCGGAGCGGTCCCAGTCGCGGGCCGCCTCGGTCACCGACTGGCGCAGCAGCAGGTCCTCGCGGGCCTCGGCGACCCAGCCGGCCAGCCGGGGCCAGCTGGTCAGCAGCGCCTCGTGGCTGATCTCCACGGTGTCCGCGCCGACCGTGACGAGCCGGGCCCGGACGAGGCGGCGCAGCACCCGGGAGTCGCTGGCGGCCCGCTCACCGCGGCGGCGGACCGCCGTACCGTCGCTGATGACCGTGACCAGGGCCAGCAGGGCGTCCCGCAGGCGGTCCCGGTCCTCCGGTGGCAGGTCCAGGTAGATGCGCTCGGCGGTCTCGGCGATGGCGTGCCGGATGCCCCCGGTGGCCCGGTAGGCGGCCACGGTCAGCCGGATCCCCTCCCGCCGGTCCCAGGTGGCACGCAGCGCGTGGGCCAGCAGCGGCAGCGCTCCCGGCTGGTAGCCGTCCCGCTCGTCGGCACCCAGGTCGTGCAGGAGCAGGTCGGGCAGGCCCGGCTCGACGGTGAGGCCGGCGTGCTCGGCCGGTTCGACGACGGCCCGGCGGATGTCCTCGCTGTCCAGCGGCCCGAGGACGACGTGCCCGGCGGCGAGGATCGTCGCCAGCGGCGGCAGCGCGGCACACGCCGGGTAGAAGTCGGACCGGACCGCGATCACCACCAGAGCCGGTGCGGCGGTGGCCAGCGCCGTCGCGTAGGCGAGCCGCTCGGCCGGGTCGGGACACTGGGTGAACAGCTCCTCGAACTGGTCCACCACGATGACCGGGCGGCGACCGGCCGCGGCGGCGGCCGCGGCCAGCACACCGATCCGGTGCGGTTCGGCGCGGACCGCCTTGACCAGGTCGTCGTGCGGCACGTCGTCGCCGGGACCGGTCAGGCCGTGCAGGCGGGCCACCAGATCGGCCACCGGGGAGGCACCGGGGCTGGTCAGCACCCATGCCCACGAGGCGGGCTCGGCACCGAGCGCACCGGCGCCGAGGGCCGGCAGCAGACCGGCCCGCAGCAGCGACGACTTGCCGGCACCGGAGACCCCGGTGACGATCAGCGGCGGCCCGCCGACCGCCTGCTCGGCGAGGCGGCTGAGAAGCTGCGCGATCTGCGTCTCCCGGCCGCGGAAGCGGGGTGCGTCCTCCGGCTGGAAACTGACCAGCCCGGGGTACGGCGGAACGACTCCCCCCGGCACGTCGGCGGGCACGTCGTCCCCCGCCGGCAGCTGCTCCCGGGCCACGCCCGCCAGATGCCGCCGCACCTGCTCCAGCTGGCGGCTCAGCTCCAGGCTCTGCACGGCGAACTGCTGGCGCAGCCCGTCGACGCTCTGCCGGACCTCGGTGATCATCCAGCCGAGCTCGCCGACGCCCAGCCCGAGCTCCCGGAACGCCGCCTCCAGCTGGTGCCGCAGCTCCTCGTCGGTGATCGCGGCCTCGGTGATGGCGGCACCGACCGCGTCCACCCCGCGCAGCACCCGGGAGATCTCCTCATGCAGCGCGCGGCCCTGCTCGTCGGCGGCGGCGAGCCGGGGCAGCAGGTCCGCGGCGATCGCGTCGCGCCACTGCTCCTCGCTCCAGCCGGCCGCCTGCGGGTCCCGGTCGCGCAGCCGTTTCGCCGTCTCGCTCAGGGTGTCGGCGAGGAAGTTGCTGCCCAGGCCGCCGACCTGGTCGAGGGCGGCGGCGAAGGCGTCCGGCGCGCCGAGCCCGGCGCCGGCGACCGGGGCGACCGCGGAGGCGGTGAGAAAGGCGAGGATGGCGTACGGGCTGGCCGATCGCAATCCGGCCCGGGTGCGGCGGCCGGCGGCCCGGACCCAGGAGCGCACGCCCGCACGGGCCCGTTCGGCGGCGGCCGGACGGTCGGGCTCACGGGGCTCGGGCTCGGTCAACGCTCCTCCGTGGACATCGACGGACATCGCCGACCTCATGATGGCACCGGCACTCCAGGGGATGACCCGCCCGAACCGGCGGGACTTTCGGCCCGGGTACGCCGACCGGGTTCCGTGTGCCAATGGAGGTATGACCACCACGACCGTTTCGGAACAGCCCCGCAAGGTCGAGCCCGACCGCCGTTATCCGACACCTACCGGGGAGCCGTGCCCGTATCTGCTGCGTGCGGACGGGACGGTCGAGGGTGACGGCGCCTGCCGCGGGTGCGGCACGTGCCTCTTGGGTGCGGGCTGGTCGAGTTGACATTGGCGGCCGGTGGGCGACGGCCCGTACGGTGGGACCGTGGTCGATGCGCTCAGTGACACCTCAGATACGCAGCGTATGGATTCTGCCCGTCAGCCGTACGCCTGGTGGCCCGTCGGCCTGACCGCGACCGCCGCCACGCTACTGCTTCTGATCACTGCGAACGGTTACGGCTACCACCGCGACGAGTTGTACTTCCGGATCCTCGGCGAGCATCCGCAGTGGGGCTACGCCGACCAGCCGCCGTTCACCCCGATGCTGGTCCGGCTCGGCATCGACATGTTCGGCGACACCCTGTGGGCGATCCGGGTGCCGGCCGCCGTGCTTCTCGGGCTCACCGCACTGGTGGCCGCGGCGATCGCCCGCGAGACCGGCGGCGGCGCCGCCGGCCAGTCGATCGCGGCGGCCGGTGTGCTCGGCGTGTTCCCGTTGTCGTCGGCCCACGTCACCTCGACCTCCACACCGGACCTGCTGGTCTGGCTGGGCGTGCTGTTCTTCGTGATCCGGGCGCTGCTCTGGGCACGGCCGCGGGCGTGGCTGGGCGCCGGTGTCGTGGCCGGGCTGGGCCTGTGGAACAAGCATCTCGTGCTGTTGCTGCTGCTCTGCCTGGGAGTGTCGGTGCTGCTGGCCGGGCCGCGCGAGGTCCTGCGGTCCCGGGAGTTGTGGATCGGCGTGGCGGCGGCCGTGGTCATCGGCGCGCCCAACCTGATCTACCAGGTGACCGAGGGGTTCCCGCAGGCGCGGATGGCGGCGGCGATCGCGGCGGACAAGGGCGGCGAGTCCCGGGTGATGCTGGTGCCGCTCCAGTTCGTCCTGCTGGCGCTGCCTCCGGTGTGGATCGCCGGCCTCGTCGTGCTGGCGCGCGACCCGAGGTTGCGGCGGTTGCGGGCGCTGGCTGTGGCGTACCCCCTGATGGTCGTCGTGGTCCTGGTGACCGCCGGGCAGCCGTATTACACGGTGGGCCTGCTGCTCGGCCTGCATGCGATCGGGGCCGTGGTGGCCGGGCGCTGGGTGAGCGGGCGGCATGGCCGTCAGGTGCTGGTCGCCGGGGCGGTCCTGGTCACGTCGGCAGCCGCGGTGGTCTCGTCGCTGCCGGTGATCCCTGAGCGGGCGGTGGCCGGGTCGCTGCCGGCCGAGATGAACCAGACGATTCCCGACCAGATCGGCTGGCGGGAGTACGTGTGGCAGATCGGCACCGTCTGGGCCGGCCTGTCGGCCACCGACCGGCAACGATCAGTGCTGTTCACCGCCAACTACGGCGAGGCGGGGGCACTCGACCGGTACGGACCGTCGCTCCGCCTGCCGCAGGTCTACAGCGGACACAACGCGCTGCACCAGTTCGGCCCGCCACCGGACTCGAAGAAGATCGTGATCGCGGTCATCGACACGCCGCCGGAGTCACTCGGGACCTGCGTGCCGAGGGCGACGCTGCACAACTCGCTCGGTGTGGAGAACGAGGAGGTCGGCGTCCGCGTCCACGTCTGCCGGATGGACCGCCCGTGGTCCCTGGCCTGGCCCGAGCTGCAGCACTACAGCTGACCGGTGATCGTCACGGCGGTCCGGACCAGGCCGCCGGTCACCTGCCAGCGGCCGTGCAGGGTGGGCCAGGGCGACTCGACCCGGATGTGTGCGGTGAAGGTGCCGCCGAGCGGGTCGATGTCGAGGCTCGCCTCGTCGAAGCCGAGCCAGCGCCGGGTCACCGGGAACCACGCCTTGTAGACGGATTCCTTGGCCGAGAAGAGCAGCCGGTCCCAGTGGATCGCCGGGTCCCGGGCGGCGAGACCGGCCAGATGCTCGCGATCGCCGGGAGCGGTCACCGCCGGGAGCACCCGGGGCGGCAGCGGGGCATGCGTCTCGGCGTCGATACCCAGGCTCGCGACGTCGGTGACGCGGGCGACGGCGGCGGCCCGGTAACCGGCACAGTGGGTGATGCTGCCGGCCACGCCGTCCGGCCAGAGGGGCTCGCGGCGCGGCCCGGGACGGATCGGCGCCGGCGCGAACCCGAGTCGCCCGAGGGCTTCCCGGGCGCAGCGCCGGGCCGTCACGAACTCCCGGCGGCGGCCGGCGACAGCGGTCGCGACCAGGTCCTCCTCACCGGGGAAGCACGGCTCGTCCGGGTCGTCACCGAACGCCTCGGCGGTGGCCACGGATGACGGCAGCAGATCGTGGAGCACACGGCAGTCTCCCACCCGCCGCTCCGGAGTCGGAAAGCGGACGATCGGGCCGTTAGCTCCAAGAGGGGTGTTCTGAAACCTCCCGGAGGCACAATGGCGGCATGGATCTTCGACAGGGCATCGGTCTACGCAAACTGGGCAAGACCACCGATGAGTTCCAGCAGGACCTGTTGAGCAACCTCTATTACCGGCGCGGCACGACCGTGGAGTCGGCGAGCGCGCGCGACGCGTACGAGGCGCTCTCCCAGACCGTGCGCGACCACCTCGCCGAGCGCCGGGCGCGGACCGCTGCCGCGCAGTTCGCCAGCAACCCCCGCTGGGTCTACTACCTCTCCGCGGAATACCTGCTCGGCGCACAGCTCGAACAGAACCTGCTCTACTCCGGCACCGGGGACCTCGCCGCCGAGGCGGTCAAGGCTCTCGGCTTCAGCCTGGAGGACCTCGAGGACCTGGACGTGGAGCCGGGTCTGGGCAACGGCGGCCTGGGGCGGCTCGCGGCCTGCCTGGTCGACTCGCTGGCCACCCGGGACATTCCGGCCGTCGGTTACGGCATCCGTTACGACCTGGGCATCTTCCGCCAGGTCATCACCGAGAACGGGCAGACCGAGCTGCCCGACGACTGGGCGTTCCAGGGCAACCCGTGGGAGTTCCCGGCGCCCGACGACCGGCAGACCGTCGGCTTCTACGGGCACACCGAGCCGATCCCCGGTTCGGAGACCCGCAAGACCTGGGTGCCGGGTGAGATCGTGCTCGGCGAGCCCAGCCACATGCTGGTCCCGGGCTACGGCACCGAGACGGTCAACATCGTCCGGCTGTGGAGCGCCAAGGCCAGTGAGGCCTCGTTCGACCTGAGCCGGTTCTCCGCCGGACAGTACGCGGAGGCCGTGCAGGAGGCGGTCCGCGCCGAGAACATCAGCAAGGTCCTCTACCCCGACGACAGCACCGAGCTGGGCCGTGAGCTGCGGCTGAAGCAACAGTATTTCCTGGTCTCCTGCTCGCTGCGGGACATCGTGCGCCGGTTCCGGCTGCGCAACGAGGGCTGGGACACGTTCGCCGACAAGACGGTCATCCAGCTCAACGACACCCACCCGACGATCGCGATCCCCGAGCTGATGCGCCTGCTCGTCGACGAGTACGAGGTGCCATGGGAGAAGGCCTGGGAGATCACCCGGAAGACCTTCGCCTACACCTGTCACACCCTCCTGCCGGAGGCTCTCGAGACCTGGCCGGTCCGGATGTTCGAGAAGCTCCTGCCCCGGCATCTGGAGATCATCTACCTGATCAACATGCTGTTCCTGCGCGAGGTCGAGGCCCGGTTCCCCGGCGACCACGACCGCCTGCGCCGGATGTCGATCATTCAGGAGGAGCCGGAGCGCCGGGTCCGGATGGCGCATCTCGCCGTGGTCGGCACCGAGGCCGTCAACGGCGTCGCCGAGCTGCACTCGAAACTGCTGCGCGAGACGGTCCTCGACGACTTCGCCGCCCTGTGGCCGGCGAAATTCCAGAACGTCACCAACGGCGTCTCGCCCCGCCGGTTCGTCAAGCTCTCGAACCCCCGGTTGTCGGACCTGATCACCGAGGGCCTCGGCGACGACGGCTGGCTGCGTGACCTGGAGAGACTGGCCGGGCTGGAGCGGCTCGCCGACGACAGCTCGTTCCGGGAGCGCTGGCAGGCGATCAAGCGGGCCAACAAGGTCGACCTGGCCGTGGGCGACCCCGACTCGCTCACCGACGTGATGATCAAGCGGTTCCACGAGTACAAGCGGCAGCAGCTGAAACTGCTCCACGTCATCACGCTCTACCAGCGGATCCGCCAGAACCCGGCGGCCGACTGGGTGCCGCGCACCGTGCTGTTCGCCGGCAAGGCCGCGCCCGCCTACCACGCGGCGAAGGACATCATCCGGCTCATCGCCACGATCGCGGCCCGCATCGAGGCTGATCCTGTCGTCTCGCCGTACCTCAAAGTCGTCTTCCCCTCCAATTACAACGTCACCCTGGCCGAGCGGATCATCCCGGCCGCCGACCTGTCCGAGCAGATCTCGCTCGCCGGCAAGGAGGCGTCCGGCACCGGCAACATGAAACTGGCCCTCAACGGCGCCATCACGATCGGCACGCTCGACGGGGCCAACATCGAGATCCGCGCCCGGGTCGGCGAGGACAACTTCTTCCTCTTCGGCATGGACGCGTACGAGGCGGCGCAGGCCCGGGCCAACGGGTACCACCCTCGCCACTACTACGAGCGGGACGACGAGTTGCGGGCCGCCATGGACACGCTCATCTCGGGCATCTTCGGCGACGTCGGCCGGCGGGTGGCGGGTAGCCTGCTCGACTGGGACGAGTATCTGACGCTCGGCGACTTCCGGTCCTATCTGGAGTCGCAGGAGCACGTCGAGAAGACCTGGCGGGACACCGCCCGCTGGACCAGGATGTCGATCCTCAACACCGCACACAGCGGGTTCTTCAGCGCGGACCGTACGGTCGCCGACTACGCCGCCCGCATCTGGCGGGTCGCGCCGGTGGCCGTCCCCCGGCTGGACTGACCCTGTTCATCAGAGCGATCCGGCTCGACGGTGCGCCCCGGGCCGGATACCCGTTCGATCTCCCGGCCGTCCGCGCTCTCGCGGACGGCCGGGAGCTGCGTTTCCCCACCGCGGTCACGTTGCTGTCCGGCGACAACGGGAGCGGCAAGTCCACCCTGATCGAGGCGGTCGCGGTGGCCGCCGGCCTCAACCCCGAGGGCGGATCCGAGTCGTTCCGGTTCGCGACCCGCTCCAGCGAGTCGTCCCTCGGCGAACATCTGACCCTTGTCCGTACGCCGGGACGAAATCCCCGGTCCGGTTTCTTCCTGCGCGCCGAGTCGTACTACAACGTGGCCACGGAGATCGAGCGTCTCGGCGTCACCGGCTCCTACGGCGGGGTCTCGCCGCACCAGCGATCCCACGGCGAGTCCTTCCTCGACCTGGCCGCCCACCGGTTCCGGCCCGGCGGCCTCTACCTCCTCGACGAGCCCGAGGCGGCACTGTCGGTCAACGGGTGCCTGGCCCTGCTGCTGCGCATCGCCGACCTGGTCGAGGCGGGCAGCCAGTTCCTGATCGCCACCCACTCGCCGATCCTGCTGGCCTCGCCCGGCGCCACGATCCTGGAGATCACACCGGAGGGGCCGATCCGCGAGGTCCCCTACGACCAGGCCGAACCGGTCGCGCTGACCAGGGCGTTCCTCGCCGATCCGGGCCGTTTCCTCAGACACCTGTCTCTATAGAGCCTATCTGGTTAGCATGTTTTGACATGAGCGTCACCGATGAACTGCTGACCCACGCCGAACACTATGCCGCCACCTTCGACAAGGGCGGGCTGCCACTTCCTCCGTCGCGCGGGGTCGCCGTTCTGGCCTGCATGGACGCGCGCCTCAACCCGTACGGGCTGCTCGGCCTGACCGAAGGCGACGCCCACGTGATCCGCAACGCCGGGGGTGTCGTCACCGCCGACGGGCTGCGCAGCCTCGCCATCAGCCAGCGCCTCCTCGGCACCACCGAGATCATCCTGATCCAGCACACCGGCTGCGGCATGCTGACCTTCACCGACGACGGTTTCAAGGCCGACATCGAACGAGAGGTCGGCCTCAAGCCCTCCTGGGCGGCCGAGGCCTTCACCGACCTCGACGAGAACGTCCGCCAGTCCCTCCGGCGGATCCAGGCCGACCCGTTCATCCCGGTGAAGTCCTCGGTCCGGGGTTTCGTCTACGACGTCACCACCGGAAAGCTCCGCGAGGTCTCCTGAGACGCCCGGTGGGCTTCGGTCTATGACCGGATGGCCTGGATCAGGTAGACGACCGCCAAGGCCACGGCCAGGGTTCCGAGCAGGAAGCGCAGCGCCGCCTCCGGGATACGTCTCTGCAGACGGGCGCCCAGGTAACCGCCGATCAGGCCACCGGCACCACAGAGCAGGCCCAGTGTCCAGTGCGGGGCGATCTCGGTGCCGCCGGTGGCGAGAGCGATCAGGCCGTAGGTGCCGGCGCCCGCGAGTGACGTCACGAACGTGCAGGCCAGAGCGGCGGGGGCGACCGTGGCCATCGGGATCCCGGCCCCGGCGAGGATCGGCCCCAGGAGGGAGCCGCCACCGATGCCATAGATCCCGCCGACCGTTCCGACGCCCAGCCCGAGCCAACGGATCGGAAGGTTCCGGCCTCGGCCGGCCCCCGGGGCCGGGCGGGGCGGGCGGAGGGCCCGCAGGCACAGCCACAGGCCGAGGGGCAGCAGCACCGCCGCTACGACGAGGCGGAACACCCGTGGGCCGGGGAGTGCGAACACACGCAGGAAGGCGCCGAGCACCACGCCGGGCAGAGTGCCGGCGATCAGCAACCGGGTCAGCGGACGGTCGAAGCCGCCCTGCCTCAGGTAACGGACCAGCGCGCCGGGGCCTGCGAGCACGTTGTAGAGCAGGTTCGTCGGGGTGACCGCCGGATTGGGTACGTGCAGGACGCTCAACTGGACGGGCAGCAGGAACACCGCGCCGGAGACCCCGACCGGTGCGGTCACGATCGAGATGAGCAGGCCGGCGGTGAACCCGGCCAGCCCGGTCTGCCAGCCGGTCTCCACCGCGGCAACCTATCGAATCCATGCGCCGGGTGGGATATGACTCCCGGCGTTCGGGATGATATCCGCGTCTCACCGGCCGAACAGCCCTTGCCGCGCGCCGGTCCGGATCTCTAACGTCGTCCGGTCCGGTCCGGTCATCAAGGGGAGGAGGATGCCGATGCGCGACGACGCCTTCCGCGCGTATTTCGAGCGGCATCATGCCTCGCTGTCCCGTCTGGCGTACCTGATGACCGGCGAGCCGGACGTCGCCGACGATCTCGCCGCCGACGCGCTGACCGAGGTGTGGCGGCACTGGGACCGGGTGAACGCCGCCGACGACCCGGTCGCCTACGGCCACGGCATCGTGATGAACCTGGCCCGCGGCTGGGTGCGCCGCCGCGGCCGGGAGCGTCTGCTGTCGTTCGAGGCGTTCCGTCGTGGCCGTGACACGGACGTACCGGCCGTCCTCGACGTCCGTGGCGCCCTGCGCCGCCTCCCGCACCGGCGTCGTGCCTGCGTGGTCCTGCGGTACGCCTTCGACCTGCCGGAACGTGAGGTAGCCGCGATCCTGGGTATCTCCGTCGGCGCGGTGAAGAGCTCGACGTCCCGCGGCGCGAAGCAGCTTGCCGAACTATTGGGTGACCACGTTCGCATCGACGGCTGGGAGGCGGCACGATGAGACTTCCCGAGTCGGCGGCACGATGGGAGGTGGCACGGTGAGGCTCTCCGACGACCACCTCCGGGCGGCACTGCGGGCCGAGGCGGAGGCGCACCGGCCCGACCGCGACGCCATCCTCGACCGGATCACCACGGCCGCCATGCAGGACAGCGGCCGTGGGCGCCGTCGTGCCGCGGTGGTGCGCCGTGGCCCCCGCGTGCGGATGGCCGCCGTGGTCGCCGCCGTCGTGACGGTCTTCGGCGGTGGCGGTGTCGGCACGTGGGCGCTGGCCGGTGCCGACGACAGCGACGACGCCGCCCCGGCGACGTCGATCGCCCCGGCGGTGACCGTGACCAGCCCGCCGCCCACCGACCCGGTGAGCATCGCCCCGTCGACGCCCGCCGCCACCACGACACCGCCGGCCACCCGCCCGGCGCCGAGCCGGACGACGTCGGCCGCGACCCCGTCGCCGTCGCTCACCAAGGGGCAGCCGGGCTTCACCCGGGTCAGCCAGGGCCCGCTCTGGTCCGACGGTTCGATCGACCCGGACAGCGGCGACACCGAGGGCGCGAGCATCGTGACGCTGAAGACCACCGAGGAGCTGACCGCCCTGGAGGTGGTGATCCGGGTGGCGCGTACCGACGGTCTGGTCTCCCGCGGCGGCACCAAGCAGGCGCCCGGCGGCAGTGTCAGCACCGTGGTCGCCGAGGAGGCGGGTGCGTTCGTCTACCGGTTCACGCTCTCCCCGGCCGACACCCTCGCTCCGGGCACCTACACGTTCACCGCGAAATACAGCCACCCGTCGGGCGGGCGCAACGCGGGTGGTGACACCTACCGGGCCGTCGCCGCGACGGCTTCGAACCCCCTCGAGGTGTACGGCAACTTCTTCCCCACCGGCTAGTCGGTCTCCTTGACGTCCTTCAGGGCGAGGGCGGCGATCACGTTCTGGTCGGCGTTCCACTTCTGCAGCGTGGAGCCGTTGCAGACGCCGACGTAGATCTTGCTGATCTTGTACGTGGTCGGCTGGTAGTAGTCGGGGCCGTCCTCGGACTTCGGGTCGTGCGGCTGCAGGCAGTACTTCCCGGTCCCGTCGACGATCTGGTAGCTGGTGGCGTACTTGTTGGTCTCGCCGTAGACGGTCCAGCGCTGGTTGGTGGCGCCGGTGCACGACTTGGCCTGCACGTACTGGCCCAGGGCGGTCGCCGCCGGGCTGGTCAGGCAGTAGACCGACCCGTTGTTGGTGGTGATCGTCCCGGTGGCGTGGTTGTCGGCGGTCCCGGCCTTCGTGGTGTCGAGGGCGGGCAGGCTGTACCGCTGGTTCCACTCGACGTTGGCCGGGTTCGGGTTCTGCTTGCAGGGCCAGGCGATCATGTGGACGAAGCTGACGTTCTTCTCGGTGACGTCGAGGCACCGGCCGAACTGGTTGTAGTTGACCAGCTGACCGACGGCCTGTCCGGCCGGGGAGGCGGCCATGCCGGCACCGACCGCGGCGTCCGGTGCCCAGCGGCGGGCGTTGACCGTGCTGGTGTTGCAGGCCGACGAGTTGACGATCAGGAGGAGCTTGCTGTCGGCCGCGCCGTCGGTGGCCCGGTAGAAACAGGAGCCGTCGGTGTTGGAGCCGGCCGTCAGCTCGGAGCCGACGAATTCGGCGGAGCCGTTGAAGCTCCACTGCTGCCGGTACAGCGAGGGCTTGGTGCCCTGACAGGGCTGGACGGTGACGATGTTGCCGGTGGTGTGGGTGGTACCGGCCTCCAGGCACATGCCGAGCGGCCGGGACGGCTTCTGCGAGGCGACCAGCACGATCTGCAGCGAGTCGGTGTACGCCCACGTCTGCGCGACCGCACCGGCGCTGCACAGCTGCATGGTGACCTCGGTGCCGGCGGCCGGGTCGCCGGATCCGGCGTCGATGCAGTAGTCCTTGACGCTGCTGCTGGTCCGGTACGCGTGGATGAGCCCGCCGTAGATGTTGGCGTTCGTGGTGTGCAGCACGTAGGTGCCGCTCAAAGTCCGGGTCATGGTGCGCCCACCGGTGACCGCCTTGCCGACCGACGTGAACCGGGCGTAGGCGGGGACGTACTGCGGGCCGCCGACCGTGGCGCAGGAGATGGCGTTGCTCCGCAGCCAGGCGGCGTCCTGCCCCTGCGGGTCGGTGCGGTAGTAGGCGGCCGTCACCGTGTACGACGAGGTGTTGCCGGCGCCGACGGTGCCGGTGAGGGCGCTGCACGGCAACTGGGAACGGTCGCCCTCCTCCGCGCCGGTGATCGCGTTGTTCTTGACCGCGCCACGCACCTGGGCGAGCCCGACGTCGAGGCCGGCCTGGGCGGCGTGCAGTGCCAGCACCCGGCGGGCGTTGAGGTTGGAGTCGCTGATCGCGTTGACCACCATGCCGGTGAGCATCGCGCTCAGGCTGACGCCGACGAGCGTGATCAGGACGGCGATGGGGAGCGACCCGTCGTCCCCGCGGCACGGCCACGTCCTCATGAGCTGACTCCCCTGGCTTCGGTGCAGGTCCCCGAGTTGTCGTCGGCGGTCGCGTTGAGCGCGGTGAAGGTGATGTCGGTGACCCGGCTGGACGCGGCGGGGCCGGTGCCGACGGTCGCCGTGAAGTGGACCCGCAGCCGCTGGTAGCGGAAGCCGTCGATGGCGTTGGAGTCGGCGGGAATGACCGTGAAGGGCAGGTCCGACATGATCGACGAGGCGAGCGTGGTCCAGGCGGTCGGTGCCGGCGAGCCGGTGTTCTTGGCCCACTGGCGACGCTGGAGTTCCTTCGTCGACGTACGCAGCCGCAGTTCCACGCACGTGTCGACGTCGTCGAGGTTGACCAGGTACTCCACGTAGTGATCACCGTCGAGCTGTCCCGCGTCGCTGATGCTCCGGGCGTACCTGATCTCCTGATCCAGGACCCGGAACGCCGTGGTGACCTGCGTCTGGGCCTCGATCTCGGTGTCGGTCGCGTTGTACGACCGGTAGATCTGCACGATGGCGGTGGTGGTCACGGCGGTGACCACCCCCATCAGCGTGGTCGCGACGATGAGCTCGGCGAGGGTGTAGCCGTCGTCGTCGCGCCGCCTCATCACGTCACCTTCCACGTGGCGTTCTTGCTGACCGTGGTGCCGGCCGCGTCCACCACCTTGATCACGACGGTCCAGCTGCCGGTCCTGGTGGGTGTACCGCTGACCACTCCGGTCGAGGCGTCCATGGCCAGTCCGGTGGGCAGGTTGGTGCCGGTGTAGGTGTAGGGCTGGATGCCGCCGGCCGCCGCGATCGTCACCGAGGCGGCGGTGTTGATCGTGAGGGTCTGCGCGGCGACGCTCATCGACAGCGCGGCGGCGGTGAAGGTGAAGGTCTTCACGCCCGCCTGCTGATGTCCGTCGGTGACGGTGATCGTCGACGTCCAGGAGCCGACCGCGGTCGGTGTGCCGGAGACGATGCCGGTGGCCGCGGCCATGGTGAGGCCCGGCGGCAGACCGGTCGCCGACCAGACGAGGGTCGGTGATCCGCCGGTCGCGGCGAACGTCTTCGTGAAGGCGACACCGCCCTTGATCGTCACGGCGCTGGTGTTGGCGGTGCTGATCACCGGCAGTGCCTTGATCTGCCAGCTCCAGGCGACGTAGTCCTGCTGGTCGTAGACATCGCTGACGACGACCCGGGTGGCGTAGGTGCCGGCCGTGGTGGGTGTGCCGCTGATCGTGCCGGTCGACGAGCTGATCGCCAGGCCGGGCGGCAGGTTGACGGCCGACCAGGTGAGGACGCCCTCGCCGCCGGTGGCCGTGAAGTCGAGGGTGAGCGGCAGCGTGACGTCGTCGTAGACGGTGCTGTCCATCTCGGTGGTGAGGTCCAGTTCGTCGGCACCGGCGTTGGTGTTGAAGACCGGCTCCTCGGTCTTGCTGCCGATCAGGGACGAGCTGACATAGGTGCAGACGTTGCCGGTGCAGAGCCGGCCGGGCCAGGTCACCGCGACGATGACCCGGTAGAACGGGATGACAGCGCTCTTTCCGGCGTTCGCCGCGACGGACGCGGCGACGCATTCGGAGGAGGCGGCCGACGGCCGTACGCAGGTGCCGATGTAGAAGTACTGCCGGTAGGTCAGACCGTTGAGGGTCCTCTCCAGCGGCGCGGTCGGCACCGCGGCGGTGGCGCCGGCGCCGTCGGCCGCGTCGTCGTCGTAGGCGAGGTCGGTGACCGCGCTGTCGAGCATGGCGTGGACGTCGCTGAGCGGGTTCGCCCATTGCGCCTGCACGCTCTTCTGGTCGCGGCCGGTGAGGACGGCCGCGACCTTCAGGGCGTGCACGCGTTCCATGGCGTCGTCAGCGAGCTGGATCGCGGTCTGCTTGTCGCCGTGCAGATGCGCGAGCCGGCTCGTCGTGATGAACAGTCCGGTGAGTGACGCCGTCACCACCATGACGACCATGATCGCCACCACGGTCTCCACCAGGGTGAAGCCCGTGTCCGAGGCGGTGCCGTCACTAGTTCTCATTGACGTTCGTGATCGGCGTCAGCTTGCTGATGTTCGCGGGCGCGTTCCACTTCTGGAGCTCGGCGCTGCTGCACTTCTCGACCTTGACCTTGCTCGTACCGTCGCTGTGGGTGTCCTTGACGGTGGCGTTGAGGTCGGTGGGCTGGAGGCAGAAGCCCTTGCTGTCCATGATCCGGTAGCTGGAGGCGTAGGTGTCGGTGGCGTGGAAGACGGTCCACATCAGGTTGTCGGCCAGAGTCGTGGACTTGGGGTCGCAGGCCACCGTCGTCACGTAGATGGTCGCGGACGCGCTCTGCGGCGACTTCAGGCAGAAGTAGTTGGTGCCGTTCGAGCTGACCGCGATCGGACCGGTCTTCTTGGTCTCGGGCGCGACCGGGATCGGGTGCGTCCAGATCTGGTTCCAGTCGACCGAGCCGCTCGGGCTCTGCTTGCAGAACCAGGCGATCATGTACGTCGAGCTGGTGCTCTTGCTGGTCACGTCGAGGCAACGGCTGAACTGGGCGTAGTTGACCAGCTGGTTGGTGGAGTCGCCGGCCATGCCCGCACCGACACCCGGGTCCGACCGCCAGATGACCAGCGACGTGTTGCCCGAGCAGGTGTTGAGGACGACCGCGGTGCCGATCGTGTTCGCGGCCTTCATGTTGACGCAGAAGCTCTCGATCGCCGACTTGGTGCTGGTCGAGTGGAACTGGCTGCTGCCGTCCAGGCTCCACTGGTACTCGGTGGAGCGGGTCACGTCCGGGCAGTTCTTGAAGACCAGGGCGACGTTGTTGGCGTGCGTGGTGCTGGCCGGCGTCAGGCACATGCCGAGGCTCTTGTTGGAGTCGGTCTCCGAGTTGATCAGCTTCAGGTACAGGTCGGCGGTGTAGCCGAACTGCTGGGTGCTGCTGCCGTTGCAGACCTTCACCACGAGGGCGGTGCCGGCCGCCGGCTTCGACGAGCCGGCGTCGAAGCACAGGCTGGCGGTCGTGGTCGCGGCGATCCGGATAGCGCCGCCCGGGATGTTGGTGTTGCTGGTGGAGAAGACGTAGGTGGCGGTCAGCGTGCGGGCGCCGCTCGTCGACGTGCCGCTGGAGGAGGTCACGGCCTGCGGCGACAGGCCGATGGACGTCACCTTGGCGGTGGACGGCACCTTGGTGAGCGGGCAACCCAGATAGGTGTTGTCCTGGTCGTAGTAGTCGATCTTGACTTTGTACTTGAGCTTCTCACCGGTGCCGCTGACCCCGGCGTCACCTTCGACCAGGCACGGGGGCATGTCCTCGAGCTGGCCCTCCATCTGGCCGTCGCCGTCCTTGTCGACGGAGGCCGCCCGGACCCGGGCCATCACCACGTCGAGCCCGACCTGCGCCCCGTTGAGGGCCGTGTTGCGGTCGACGATGCCCCGGGTGGTCTTGATCTGCTGGACGACGACCGGCAGCATCATCGCCGCCATGACGACGCCGACGGTCACGATCATCATCGCCATCGGCAGCGAGCCGCGATCGTCACGGGAGAAGCGGAGCGTGATCATGAGGTCGGCCTTCCCTTGCTGCAGTCGTTCGACACCGCACCGGCGGTGATCTGGCGATAGAGGTCGCGGTCGATGTTCTGCGCGGTAAACGCGCTGTCGAACGGCAGCGAGACCTTTCCGGTGTTGACCGAGAACTTCAGCCTGAACTGCAGGAACTGAGGTTCGAAAGCGGAGCCCACGCCGGCCGCACCGGCGGTGGCCGTGGCGTAGGGCTTGTCGCCCGGCGCGTAGATCTCGACCGGCCCCTTGGTGGTGTCCGCCGTCACGCCGGAGGCGATGATGAACGGCTTCTCCGGGGTGATCGCGGGGAGCTTCCAGGACGACAGGGTGAGGACCCCGTTCTCCAGCTTGAGCTGCCGGCACGGAGCGTTGGTGCTGCCGTCCGTGATCGGCAGCTGGTACTCCAGGTACCAGCGGCCGTTCACCTTGGTCGGCAGGTTCACCCGCGTCGCGTACCGCATCTCCCGGTCCAGCCGCCGGAAGCTGACGTCGATGGCGTCACGGACCGCCACCGTCTCCTCGGTGCGGTTGATGCTGGAGTAGATCTGCAGGACAGCGGTCACCGACACCGCCATCACCACCGACATCAGGCTGGCCGCCACCAGGACTTCCACGAGGGAGTAGCCCTCATCGTCACGCCGCCGCACGCGCCTCCCCCTTCCGAAAAGTTTCATGCGATGGTCCAGACGAACGTGGTGATCGCGGTCTGCGCCGGCGTCACACTGACCGCCGTCAGGGTGACCAGGTAGGTGCCCGCGGTCGTCGGCGTACCGGTGATGGTGTCCTTGCCGCTGTTGTACTTCAGGCCGGGTGGCAGCCCGACCACGGTGATCGTGGTGCCCTTGTTGCCGAGGGTCGTGGCGTTGGTGGTGATCGGGACCGACACCGACTGGTTCACCGAGGACGTCATCTCCGAGGTGGGTGAGGAGAAGGCCAGCGCCGTAGTGGTGGAGATGACCAGCTCGAACCGGTCACTCTTCGTCAGGCCCAGGCCGTCGGTCACACTCACCGTCGGCAGGTAGCGCCCGGGGATGAGCGCGGTGCCGGTGATCTTGCCGGTGCTCGTGTTGATCGTGACGCCGGTCGGCAGGTTGGTGGCCCCGTAGGTGTAGGTGCCGTAGCCACCCGAGGCGGACACCGTGGCGTTGACCGCGGTTCCGGCGTTCACCTTCTGGTCGGCCGGCTTCACCAGCTGCAGGTCGGGGTAGACGGTGTGGGTGTAGGTGGTCTCGGCGTAGGCACCGTTGACGTCGGTCACCCGTACCGTCGCCGTGTATGTCGCCGGAGCCTTGCCGGTGATCGCACCGGTCGTCCCGTCGATGGCCATCCCGGTGGGCAGCCCCGTCGCGGTGAAGGTGTACTTCGGGGTACCGGTGGTGTCACCGCCGGCCGCCGTCGGCTGGATGGTGACGGCCTCGTTGACGTGGCTGCGCGGTGCCGACGCGAAGGTCAGGGTCGGCGGATCGACCACCCGGTAGGTGATGCCGCTGAGGGTGTCCGAGCGGCTGGAGGCGTCGGTGACGACGGCGGTGCCGCCGGAGTAGGTGCCGACCTTGGTGGCCTTGCCGCTGAGCAGGCCGTCCTTGGAGCCGGTGATGCCGGGCGGCAGGCCGGTGAACGTCCAGGTGTTCGGCAGCGTGCCGCCGGTGGCCTTGAACTGGAACGGGTTCGCCATGGTGACGCCGTTGTAGAAGACCGGAACCGGGTTGAGGGTGAGGTCCCGGACGACCGGCGACGGGCGCTTGACGTCGAAGATCGGCTCGGCGGTGCGCGAGACGAGGGTCGAGGCGATGTACGCACACCGCCCACCGGTGTCCGAGCAGCTCTTGTGCGGCCACGTCTCCATGACGACGACCCGGAAGTACTGCAGGATCGTGGTCGTGTCGGCGGGCCGCTTGGCGACCGACGCCGGGTCGACGCACGCGTCGGTGGTCATGTAGTACACCTCGCAGCCGCCCACGAAGATCGTCTGCTCGAAGGTGATCCCGCCGACGGTCACCGTCTTGGACTTGGTCGGGATGGCCGCGTCGTCACCGGCGGTGGTGGCGGCGTCGGCGGACCACTCCATCTGCATGCTCTTCAGGTACGGCTTGAGCCGCTCCCGGAAGGGGCTGGTGTCGGTGCCGTACTTCCACTGCGCCGCCACGTTGTCCTTGCCGCGGCCCACGAGCAGCGCCTTGGCCTCCAGGGCCCGGATCTGCTCCAGCGCGGTGGCGGCCACCTGGGACGCCTGTCGCTCGTCGCGTTGCTGTGAGACGGCGGTCGTGCCGTCCACGAAGAACACGCCCAGGCCCGCCATGGCGACACTCAAGACCGCCAAGGCGACGATGAGCTCGACGATGGTGAAGCCCTCGTCTTCGCGTCGCATCTCACTCCCAGCTGTGCTCTTCCAGAGAATTGGCACAGCCTCCATCGGCATGCGGCCGAGGGAGTGAAGGGAACTCAGCCCGTTCGTTCGCCGATGTAGTGGCAGAGCTGTTCGAGCGCCTTGCGGGCCGGACCTGCGGGCAGCGTGCCGGCGCTGCGCCGGGCCGCCTCCGCGTAACCGTGCACGGTCTCCCGTGCCTGCTTCAGCGCCGCCGACTCGCGCAGCAGGCCGAGCGCCTCAGCGTGCTCCTCATCGTCGGTCAGGGGGCCTTTCGACAGGAGTTCCCGCAGACGGGGGCTGCCGGACGAAGGGTCGGACAACACGTAGAGCACCGGCAGGGTGGGCACACCCTCCCGCAGATCGGTGCCGGGCGTCTTGCCGGACTGCGCGGTCTCCGAGGCGATGTCGAGCAGGTCGTCGGAGAGCTGGAAGGCGATACCGATCGCGGTTCCGTACTCGGCGAGCGTCGACACGTGGTGCTCGGGCAGCCCGGAGAAGAGGCCGCCGAACCGGGCCGAGGTGGCGATCAGCGAGGCCGTCTTGTCCTCGACGACCTGCAGGTGGTGACGGATCGGGTCGCCGCCGCGCGGGCCGACGGTCTCCGCCAGCTGCCCGCGGACCAGCTGGGACAGGGTGCTCGCCTGGAGCCGGACCGCCTCCGGGCCGAGGGCCGCGGCCATGCCCGCGGCCCGGGCCAGCAGGAAGTCACCCACGTAGACCGCGATCCGGTTGCTCCACCGCGAGTTGGCACTGGCCGCGCCCCGCCGCAGCGGCGCCTCGTCCATCACGTCGTCGTGGTAGAGCGTGCCCAGGTGGGTCAGCTCCATCATCACGGCGGCGGTCAGCAGCTCGGGCCGGGACGGGTCGCCGAGCTGCGCGCAGAGCGAGACGGTCAGCGGGCGGAACCGTTTGCCGCCGGCCCGCACCAGGTGCGCGGCGGCCTCGTCGATCAGCGGGTCGGGACTGGTCACCGCAGCCAGCAGCGCGCCCTCGACGCCGGCCAGGAACTCCGCGACCCGGTCACGGACGTCCGGATCGACGAGGTCGTTGAGTCCAGGTATCGAGGCCGCCATGATCAAGAGGCTAGATCACCGGTCTGGGAGAACCCTGACGAGCCCGGCGGTGCAGAATCGGAACCATGACCCTCACCGACCCGCTCGATCTGCTCGACATCGACAGCCTGCTCAGCGACGAGGAACGGCAGATCCGCGAGACGGTGGCGCGGTTCGTGTCGGAGCACGTCCGCCCGCACGTGGCGGACTGGTTCGAGGCCGGCACGTTCCCCCGCGAGCTCGCCCCCGAGCTGGGGAAACTCGGTGTTCTCGGCATGCATCTGGACGGCTACGGGTGCGCCGGGACGAGCGCGGTCGCCTACGGCCTGGCCTGCCTGGAGCTGGAGGCCGGCGACTCGGGGCTGCGCAGCTTCGTGTCGGTGCAGGGTTCGCTCGCGATGTTCTCGATCTGGCGGTACGGGTCGGAGGAGCAGAAGCAGGAGTGGCTGCCCCGGATGGCCGCCGGTGAGGCGATCGGGTGTTTCGGCCTCACCGAGCCCGATTTCGGCAGCGACCCGGCGAACATGCGCACCCGGGCGGTTCGCGACGGGGACGACTGGATCCTCAACGGCTCCAAGATGTGGATCACCAACGGCAGCATCGCCGACGTGGCGACCGTCTGGGCCCGTACCGAAGAGGGGTTCCGGGGTTTTCTGGTCCCCAAGGGCACGCCCGGCTTCACCTCCCGGACGATCAAGAAGAAGCTGTCGCTGCGTGCCTCGATCACCGGCGAGCTCAGCTTCGACGACGTGCGGCTGCCCGACTCGGCGCGGCTGCCCGGGGCGCAGGGTCTCGGTGCACCGCTGAGCTGCCTGGGTGAGGCCCGCTTCGGCATCGTCTTCGGGGCGGCCGGGGCGGCGCTGGACTGTGTGCGGACCGCCGTCGACTACGCGAGGACGCGGGTGCAGTTCGGCAAGCCGATCGCCGCCTTCCAGCTCACCCAGGGCAAACTGGCCGACATGGCAGTCGATCTCAACACGTCGGCGCTGCTCGCCCTGCACCTGGGCCGCCTCAAGGACGCCGGCACGATCAAGCCGCACCAGATCAGCGTCGGCAAGCTCAACAACGTCCGGACGGCGCTGGCGATCGCCCGGGAGTGCCGGACCATCCTCGGCGGCAGCGGCATCACCCTGGAGTACTCACCGCTGCGGCACGCCAACAACCTCGAGTCGGTCCTCACCTACGAGGGCACGTCGGAGATCCACACGCTGGTGATCGGCCAGGCGCTCACCGGGCACGCCGCTTTCAAGTAGTCACTGATAACCCCGGATCTGGCAGAACGCCCTGGTCAGGTCACCGCCGCGGGCGTCCCACAGCTCACCGCCGGTGGCCTCGGCGACCTGGCGCATCTGCGACTCGGCGGCCTCACCGAAGAGGACCGGGAAGACCGGCACCGGCTCGGCGTTCGCCGGTCGCCGCTTCACCACGGTGAGCAGGTCAGCGAGGGCACGGCCGCGGTTGCTCTCGCCGTCGGTCATCAGCACGATGCTCGTGAACCGGTTGGTGTCAGCGGCCCCGTCCAGCTCCCGGTAGGCGGCGGCCAGCGAGTCGTACACCGCGGTGTCACCCCCGGCGGACAGCCGGCCGACAGCGGCCCGCATCCGTTCCC
This sequence comes from Actinoplanes subglobosus, assembly GCF_042650585.1. Taxonomy (NCBI): domain Bacteria; kingdom Bacillati; phylum Actinomycetota; class Actinomycetes; order Micromonosporales; family Micromonosporaceae; genus Actinoplanes; species Actinoplanes subglobosus. Next base: position 693,279 of record NZ_JBHSBL010000018.1, on the reverse strand, counting down.
GGGACGGCCGCGGGTCGGTGGCGTCCACGGTGAAGCGCTGTGCGGCCGCCGGTTTCGAGCTGAACGGCAGCAGCACCACCTCCTCGCGGCTGCGGAACCGGCAGGACTCCCCGGTCAGTGACGTGTTCAGGCCGGTCAGCCCGGCGAGCGCGGTCTTCAGCTGGCGGATCCGGTCGCCCTTCATCGAGCCGGAGACGTCCAGCACGTAGACCGTCCGCGACGGCCGCCGCAGCCGGTCCTGGTAGGCGGTGAGCAACGCGTCGATCGCCTCCCGGGTGTCCGGGAAGGACAGTTCCGCCGGGGCGGCCGGCAGCTCGGCGGGCAGCGTGACGCCGGTGACGGCGGGCCGCCGCCACGTCTCCCGCACGATCCGGTCCTGGACGGCGGCGCCACGCAGGTAGGCGGCGAGCCGCTCGTGCGCGTCCCGGGCACCGGTCGAGGCGCCGGTCATCAGGGTCAGCGGATAGTCGGCGCTGACCACGCCGTCCCCGGGCCGGATCACGGTGAGCTGCTCGGGCAGCCGCCCGGACGCGTTCAGCCCCAGCAGCGAGGCCTCGTAGGTGATCAGCCCGTCCACCGCGGGACCGGGATCGGTGCCGGTCATCCGGCCGGTGAAGGCGTCGGTGAGCCAGCCGGACGACCCGGCGGTGATCCGCTGGCCACTGAAGAAGGCGGTGAGCGGGGCGGCCACCCGGTCGATGGCGGCCGCGTCGAGGGCACGGCCGCTGCCGTCGAGCGCCGAGGCGACCGCGACCAGCGCCGAGAATCCGGTGTTGGACGCGGCCGGGTCGGTCATCGCGAACGTCAGCTCGCCCCGGCCCGCCACGGCCGCGATGTCCGTCCAGGTGACGGCGCCCCCGGTCCAGCCGAGCCGCTGGGCGGTGGCCGGCCGGACACCGAGGACCACCGGCGAGCCCATGATCCGGGCGGCGTTGCCGAGCCGCTGTTTCGCCTCGGGCAGCGTCTCCAGGTACCGGTTGGAGGAGAACCACAGGGCGTCGTACCTCCCGTCGGCTCGTCCGGTGGCGACCGTCTCGGCACCCTCCAGACTGCCGATCAGATCCATCGTCACCGAGACGCCGGTCGCCTTCGCCGCCTCGTCGAGGACCGGCTGCATGTCGGCGAGCTCGCTACCGGCGAGGACCCGCAGCGTCACCGGCGGACCGGAGCGGACCGGAAGCGGCGGCGGAGCCTTCTCCACCGTGCAGCCGGCCAGGACCGTCACCGCGATCAGGGCCGCCAGGACACGTCTCACCTCGGGCACTGTGCGGCCTTCCGCTGCTCGGCCAGCCGGTCGAGCATCATCTCGAGCACCTGGTAGTCGGGCGGTTCGACGACCACCGGCGGATTGGGCCGGTCGGCCAGGGTGCGGCCCTGCGGGCGGAAGCCGTACTCGGCGGCGATGTCCTTGAGGGTCTCGTCGTCGCGGAGCAGCTTGCCGACGGCGCTGCCGGCCGGGGTGAGCGGCACGACGGTGTGCCAGGCGTAGACGGTCGGGTTGGGGAAGAGCAGCACGTGGTCACCGCCGCCGGGCACCTTCTGGGCGGAGACGGTGTCCAGGAACTGCGACTCGTAGACCAGCGCCATCGGGATCCGCTCGGCGCCGCCGGTCAGGTACTCCTCGAAGAGCACGCCGCTGGTGTTCGGTTTGGTGCCCTGGTCGAGGACGAGCCGGCAGAGGCCGGGCATCAGCTTCGGCAGCGTGTCCGCCCCGCTGACCGGCCGGTCGTCGTTGAGCACGGCCGACGCGATGGAGAGGAACATGATGGCCGAGTTGGAGTCGGCCGGGTCGGTGGTCCGCAGCATCACCACGTTGCCGTTGGGCGAGCTCTGGTTGATCTTCTTCCAGGTGGTGCCCTGCCCGGACATCTCGACGAGCCGCCGGATCGAGACGACGTCGCGGTCCTTCACCGTCTCCACCACCCCGGCCCGGCGCAGCACGTCGACCGTCGGCTGCCAGGTGGCCACGCCCATCACCGAGGAGAACGGCTTGTACGACTCGGCGATCCCCCGCGTCTGCATGATCTTCTCGGCGGTCGGGGTGCTGGACGGGAACGCGAAGTCGTATCCGGACCCGACCCGGTTCACCATGTCCCGGGAGCCGTCGCCGTCGATGCGCAGCATGAACCCGGCGCACCGGAACACGTCGACGACCCGCGGGTCCTTGAGGAACGTCTCCTTCTCCGAGCCGACGATGCCGGTCACCTCGGCCGGATTCGTGGAACACGTCCCGGCCGCGGTCTCGCCCGGGCGGGTCACCCGCCAGACCACGGCGAGGATGAGCAGCACCGCCACGACGACGGCGAGCAGGCGGAGTCTCATCGGGTCACTCCCCGGTCGATCATGCGGGTGGTGTCGTCCTTCGCGGTGGCGCCGGGGCGGACGCCCCAGCCGAGGAAGGCGCCGGCCGCGGTGAGTGCGGGCAGGGCCCACAGCGCGGACGTGGTGTCGAGCAGGCCGGCCGAGGCCAGCGCCACCCCGGCCGCCGCGCCGAGCACGCCGCCGCCGGCCGGCCAGGACACGTCACGGCGGGACAGCCGGGACGGTTCGGCGCTCGCCGGGTTCAGCGCGGCCCAGGCCTCCTCCCCGAAGTCGGCGGCACTCGCGTACCGCTGATCGGGCTCTTTGGCCAGGCCCTTCCCGACCACCCGGCGCAGCTCGGCCGGGATCGTCGGCGGCAGGCCACGGGGCGGGTCGAAGAGGTGCGCCCGCAGCGGGAACGGCATGCCGGTCTCGCCGAACGGCAGCTTCCCGGTCAGCGCCTGGTAGAGCACGACGGCCAGCGAGTAGATGTCGGCGCGATGGTCCGACTGGGTGCCGAGCAGGCGTTCCGGGGCGATGTAGGACGGCGTGCCCACGATCTGCCCACCCCGGGTGATCTCCGGGTCGGCCGTGTCGATCCGGTGGGCGATACCCCAGTCGAAGAGGTACGCGTGATCGTGCCCCTGCCGGTGCCCGCGCTCCAGCATGATGTTGGACGGTTTCACGTCACGGTGCCGCAGGCCCTTGGCGTGTGCGGCGGCCAGCGCGGACGCGACCTGCTGGACGATGTCGACGGCCCGGGCCGGGTTCAGCGGGGCGATCCGGATCTCCTCGGCCAGGGTGATGCCACGGATCAGGCGCATCGCGATGTACGGCTGGGGCGTCGCGGCGAAGTCGTAGACGGCGACCACGTAGGGGTTCTCGATCTCGGCGGCGAGGCGCATCTCCCGCAGGAAGCGTTCCCGCAGCTCCGGGTCGAGCAGCGCGGCGGAGGTGAGCAGCTTGAGAGCCACGGTGCGGCCGGTATGGGCGTCGAGCGCCTCCCACACCTCACCCATCCCGCCCTTTCCCAGGAGCGTGATCTTCTGATAGCGGCCGGTCTCCTCGGGCATTTCCACTCCGGACGGCTCTGACGTGCTCGGGACCGGATAGTACGACCGTCTGACCTGCCAGAAACCGCCGCAAATGCCCGCCAAAGCTCCGACCCGACCGAGCTGTTCATCACACGTTCATTCCCGGGTCGCGCCGCCCCGAGAGACCCGTACGAGTGAAGTATGTTTATGATCTTGCCGCGTGATCCACAGAAAACTGTCCATAGTGGCAGCAATAGGATTGATCGCGGTCGCCGTTCCCGGCGCCTCCCCCGCGCACGCTGACGAGACCGCCCCCGAACCCCCCGTCGTGGAGCTGGTCCTCGACGTCAGCGGCTCGATGAAGGCCGACGACATCGACGGCGAGACCCGGATGACGGTCGCCAAGCGCGCCTTCAACGAGGTCGTCGACGCCCTGCCGGAGACCACCCAGCTCGGCATCCGGGTACTCGGCGCGACCTACGGCGGCGACAACAAGAAGCTCGGGTGCAAGGACACCCAGCAGATCGTGGCGGTCGGGCCGGTCAACCGGGTCGCCGCCAAGAACGCCATCGCCACCCTCAAGCCGACCGGATTCACCCCGATCGGGCTGTCCCTGCGCGAGGCCGCGAAGGACCTGGACGGCGCCGGAGCGGCCCGCCGGATCGTCCTGATCACCGACGGCGAGGACACCTGCACCCCGCCCGACCCGTGCGACGTGGCCCGGGAACTGGCCGCCCAGGGCACCGACCTGGTCGTCGACACGCTCGGCCTGGCACCCGACGAGAAGACCCGCAAGCAGCTGGTCTGCATCTCCCAGGCGACCGGCGGCACCTATGCCGCGGCGCAGAGCGAGGAGGAGCTGACCGACCGGATCAAGCAGCTCGTCGACCGGGCCGCCCAGCCACCGCCGGTCACCCCGGCCGTGGTCGAGGGCGCGCGGGACTGCGAGACCGCGCCCCTGCTGGCCGCCGGCGTCTACACCGATCGGGAACTGATCGGCGAGCACCGGTTCTACCGGGTGTCGGTCCGTGACGGCGACGAACTGCGGGCCTCGGTCAGCATCGCCCTGGACCGGCCGCTGAACCGGGACTACGGCGTGCTGGTCAAGGCGGCCACCGTGGACGGCCGGGAACTGGTCCGCGGCGTGGACGCGGGCAGCGGCCGCGCCGACGTGATCTCGGCCGGTCTGCGCTGGTCCGGTGACGAGGAACCGGCGCTCTCGGCGACCTCGGACATCTGCCTGATCGTGAGCAACTCGTTCGCCTCGGCCACCGCGGCCGGCGCTCCTGGCATGCCCGTCGAACTCACCATCGGCCTGGTCGCCGCCTCCCAGGCTCCGGACGCTCCGGGGCTCGGCAGCGGATTCCTGCTGCTCTTCGTGCTCGTCATCGCCGGTCTGATCGCCGGGGTGCTGGCCGGTTGGCTGACCCGCTGGTGGGTCGCCAAGTGGAAGGAGAACTGATCATGCAGCAGCTCGTACTCGCAGCGGCTCTTCTTCTCGCTGATCCGTCCGCCGGCCCGGCTCCGCTGGTCAGCACCGCCGGCACGTCCTACCTGACCGCGGTGCCGATCTCCGCGGAACAGCCGGTCAAGGTCTCCGCCGTGACCGGTGACTACCTGTACTGGCAGTTCCCGGCCACCGCCGGGCAGCGGCCGGAACTCGCCATCGACGTGAAGCTGCCCGCCGAGGGCCGCACCGGGTCGCACGCGTGGACCGTCGAGGTCTTCGACGGTCTGCGCCGCCGGCAGGCCTGCGTCGGCGGCGAGCAGAGCCCGGTCGCCGAGACGTCGGCCACGTCGGTGACGCTCGGCTGCCGGCTGCGGCAGGTCCGCTCGTGGGCCGAGCCGTGGGACGGCGATCCGCTGCCCGGCACGTACTACGTGCGGCTGTCCAGCACCGAGCTGCCGGAGAAGGACCTGGGACTGCCGGTCGAGGTGAACCTGAAGCTCACCGCGCCGACCGGTGACACCGGGGCTGACCAGGGTTCGCTGGCCGCCCCGCTGGTCCCGGACAACCGCCCCGGCGAGGTCCTCACGACGCCGCCGCCCGCCGTTGCGGACGAGGACACGGAATCGTTCTCCTTCGGCTGGATTCCGGACTTCTCGTCCCGCTGGATCTGGACGGCGAGCGGCGGCGGGCTGGCCGCCCTCGCCGGCCTGGTCGGCTTCTCCTGGACCCGTCGCCGGCGCGTGTAGAGGAATCGGGGGCCGTCTGATGGACGGCCCCCGATCCCGCTCAGAGCTTGTCGAGCTGGGTCACCACCATCGCGATCGCGAAGAAACCGTAGAAGGCGATCGCCAGCAGCAGGCCACCGAGGCGCCAGCCGCGGATCCGGATCGGCGCCGGCAGGTCCTTCGTGTTCAGCCGGACCAACAGGATCGAGTAGAGCAGTGTCACCACCGAGGCCGCGCAGGTGGAGACGATCAGCAGGCCGAGCGGCTGGGTGAAACCGGCCAGCAGGATCGCCGAACCGAGGACGATCTCGGTCCACACCACGATCAGGTAGAGCCGCGGCTCGGTCCACTTCGCCGAGTCGGCGAGGTAGTTGCGGCGCAGGAAGTCCGACGCCAGCCGGCCGATGATGTCGAGCAGGCCCATCGCCGCCGCCCACAGCGAGACCACCGCGACCGCCAGGAAGAGCAGCTTCAGCCAGGTGCCGACCTCGGCCTCGAAGATGTCACCCTGGATCCGCAGGAACGACGGGTCCGACTTCAGGTCGCCCCGGCCGAACAGCGTCTCGTACGCGAGCAGGCTCATCACGCCGATCGTCACGAAACACACCGCCACGAACGTGACCAGGTGCTCGACGTTGGCCCGCTTCCACCACAGGTTCCAGCGGCCCATCGACGTCTCGTCCAGGGGGAACTGGTAGCGGTCGCCGCCGCCGGCCGCCTCCTCCTGGCCGGTGATCGGGGAGACCAGCCGGGGCACGTGCGCGCCCATGCCGTACCGCTTGTCCCGGATCCAGTTGCTCAGCACCAGGTTGTGCACACCACCGGCCCCGGCCGCGCCGATCGCGCTGAGCAGCATGGTGAACGTGATGCCGTCCGGGATCTGCCCGAACTCGGTGACCGTGGCCTTGGCGCCGTCACCCCAGGTGCTCAGCGAGATGACGAAGACGACCACGACGGCCAGGAAGAACAGCGTGAGGACGACCTTGACGGTCTCCACCCGTTCGACGGTCCTGTAGACCACCTTGGACAGCGACAGCAGCAGGCCGATGACCACCAGCGTGGCCACCGTGATCCACACCGGGTCGCCGCCGCCGATCAGGTACGTGAAGACGGTCGAGCCGCTGGTCGCCCAGCCGGGCCACACGTACTGGAAGGCGCCGGCCAGGCAGATGATGATGCCCCAGCCCTTCCACCAGCGGGAGAACCCGGCCACCACGGTCTGACCGGTGGCCAGCGTGTAGCGCTCGATCTCCATGTTGATGACGAACTGCACGGCCAGCGTGGTGAAGGCCAGCCAGAGCAGGCCGAGGCCGCCGATGGCGGTCAGATACGGCCAGAGGATGATCTCGCCGGCTGCCATGCCGATGCCGACGGCGACGACGCCGGGCCCGACCATCCGGCGCAGTGAGGGGGGTTCGGGAAGTTCACGAGTGGTGGTCTCGGTCAACATTGCCGCGCTCCAGAAGATGGGAGAGGTGAAGCAACATCCGCGCGATATCGGGGGTACGCCCGGTGAACAGCTCGAACGCGGCGGCGGCCTGATAGGCGCACATCGCCGCGCCGCCGACCGCCCGCAGCCCGGCGGCACGGGCCGCGCGCAGCAGCTCCGTCTCCACCGGCATGTAAACGATGTCGGCGACCCACAGGCCACGGTGGAGTGACTCCGCGGGAAGCGGGATCCCGGGGTGGTGGTGCATGCCGATCGGACTGGTGTTGACCAGGCCGTCGGCACCGGCGAGCAGCTCCGGGCCGGCCTCGCGGACATGGGTCGCGCCGAGCCGGTCGGCCAGCTCCCCACCCCGGTCGGCATCCGGATCGACGATGGTGAGGCGTTCGACACCGAGACCGCGCAGCGCGTGGCCGCAGGCGGCGCCGGCTCCCCCCGCGCCCAGTTGCACGACGTGGCCGGTGGCCGCGCCGGAAAGCTGTGAGCGGAAGGACTCGGCGAAGCCGTACGCGTCGGTGTTGTGCCCCTGCCGCCGTCCGCCCGTGAAGACCACGGTGTTGACCGCGCCGATGGCACGGGCGTTCGGCGACAGGTCGTCGAGGTGTTCGATCACCTGCTGCTTGAAGGGGTGGGTGATGTTGAGCCCGGCGAAGCCCGCGCGTTCGGCCTCGTCGAGGTGCCGTTCGAGGTCCGATGGGGAATCGGCGTCGAACAGCGTGTAACTGAGCCCGAGGTGGTGGTGGCTCCCCTCGGCCTCGTGCAACGCGGGTGACAGCGACGCGCCGATCCCGGTCCCGATCAACCCGCATCGGCAAGCCGCCATCGTGATCTCCATTTCTAATGTACGAACTGGTACGTTAGTTATCGGGTGTGACGGCGGACACTGTCAAGGCCCACGGCAGACTTGGTCCCATGACGCAGGAGAAAACAGTGCTGGCAGAGGCGGGAGAGCGGCGGCGCGACGCCGAGCGCACCCGCACCGAGCTGCTCGACGTCGCCACCGAGGAGTTCGCCGACCGCGGCTACAGCGGGGCCAGAGTGGACGAGATCGCCGCCCGCACCAGGACCACGAAGCGGATGATCTACTACTACTTCGGCGGCAAGGAGCAGCTCTACCTGGCCGTCCTGGAGAGGGCGTACTCGGAGATCCGCGCCGCCGAGCGGACCGCCGACGTCGACCACCTCGACCCGGTCGCCGCCGTCCGCCGGCTCGCCGAGGTCACCTTCGACCACCACGAGGCGCACCCCGCGTTCATCAAGCTCGTCGGCGTCGAGAACGCCCAGCACGCCAAGCACATGAACCACGTGGCCCGGCTCGTCGACCTGAACAGCTCGGCCGTCGCCCTGCTCGGCGGCGTCCTCGACCGCGGCCGCGACGAGGGTGTGTTCCGCGACGACGTCGACGCCCTCGACGTCCACATGATGATCAGCTCGTTCTGCTTCTTCCGCGTCGCCAACCGCCACACGTGGGGCGCGCTCTTCGACCGGGACCTGCTCGCCCCGGACCGCAGGGAGCACTACCGCACCATGCTCGGCGACCTGGTGACCGGCTATCTACGAAAGTGAGCCCCCATGCGCCGGTCGATCGCCACCGTCTGCCTCTCCGGGACCCTCGACGACAAGCTGACGGCAGCGGCCGCGGCCGGATTCGACGGCATCGAGCTCTTCGAGAACGATCTCGTCGTGTCGCCGATGACGCCGGCCGAGGTCCGCAAACGGTGCGCCGACCTGGGGCTGAGCATCGACCTGTACCAGCCGTTCCGCGACCTGGACTCCGTTTCGGATGAAATCTTTCGGAAGAATCTGGATAGGGCCGCGCGGAAGTTCGACGTGATGGCCGCCCTCGGGGTTAACACCGTCCTGGTCTGCTCCTCGGTCGCGCCGGACGCCGTGGATGACGACGACCGGGCAGCCGCGCAACTGACGGAACTGGCCGGGCGCGCCGACAATCGCGGCATACGGATCGCCTACGAGGCACTCGCCTGGGGCCGCCACGTCTCCACATGGGACCGCTCGTGGCGGATCGTGCAGCGCGCCGACCATCCGGCCCTCGGGCTCTGCCTCGACTCGTTCCACGTGCTGTCCCGCGACGTCAGCCCGGCCGGGATCGCCGGCATCACTCCCGGCAAGATCTTCTTCCTGCAGCTGGCCGACGCGCCGCACCTGAGCATGGACGTGCTGCAGTGGAGCCGCCACCACCGCCTCTTCCCCGGCCAGGGCGCCTTCGACCTGCCCGGGTTCGTGGAGCTGGTGCTCGCCGCCGGTTACCACGGTCCGCTGTCGCTGGAGGTCTTCAACGACGTGTTCCGCCAGTCCGACCCGGGCCGCACGGCGATCGACGCGATGCGCTCCCTGATCGCCCTGGAGAACGACCTGACGATCCGCCGCCTCCCCGACGCGCGCCTCCCCGACGCACCCGAGCTGACCGGCCATGCGTTCACCGAATTCGCCGTCGACGGCCACTCCGGCCCCGAGTTGAGATCGGCGCTGCGCGGTCTCGGATTCACCCACACCGGCCAGCACCGCACCAAACCGGTCGAGCTCTGGGAGCAGGGCACCGCCCGCATCGTGCTGAACAGCGCCGTGACCCACCCCGGCCCGGCCGCGATCAGCGCGTTCGCGGTCACCTCGGCCGATCCGGGCCGCTCCCTGGCCCGCGCCGGGGCGCTGCTGGCCCCCGCCCACCCGAACGTCCGCGAACCCGGCGAGACCGAACTCGCCGCGATCACCGCCCCCGACGGCACCAGCGTCTTCGTCACCCACCCCGGCGACGGCTGGCGGGCCGATTTCCTGCCCACCGGCTCGGCGAAAGGCCCGGGCGCCGGCCTCCTCGCGGTCGACCATCTCGGGCTGGCGCAGCCGTTCGACCACTTCGACGAGGCCGGCCTCTTCTACCATTCGGTGCTCGGCCTGGACCATCTCGCCACCGAGGAGTACGCCGCGCCGTTCGGCCTGATGCGCTCCCGCGCCGTCGCGAACCCGTCCCGATCCGTCCGGGTGGCCCTGACGGTGGCCCTGCTGCGCCGCGGCGACTGGGCGCCCGCGGTCGCCGACCCCCAGCACGTGGCCTTCACCACCGCCGACATCATCGCCACCGCCGCCGCCCTGGACCTGCCCGCACTCCCGGTCCCGGACAACTACTACGACGACCTGGCCGCCCGGTTCGCCCTGGATGCGGCCTTCGTGGCGGCCCTGTCCCGCCACGGCATCCTCTACGACCGCGACCCGTCCGGCCACGAACTGCTGCACCTCTACACCCCGGTCTTCGGCGGCCGCGTCTTCTTCGAGATCGTCGAACGCCGTTCCGGCTACGACCGCTTCGGCGAGCCCAACGCCCCGGTCCGCATGGCGGCTCAACGTCACCGCCGCCTCAACCCCTGATGTGGTACGGCCACCGGCCCCCGGCCGGGCCACCGCCTCAGCCCGGCGGCCGCGCTACGGTCTTGCCGCCGGCCTGCGTCGCGGTGTAGGCCCGGGACGGGCCAGGTGCGGTCGGGGGCCGCCAACGGCGTACCGGAAAGGGGGTTTATGAGCGACGGATCGCCGGACCGCGATTCCACCAGAGGGAAAGGCCGACGGCCGCGCTGACCAGCAACGTCCCGAGAAGCAGGAACCAGACGCTGACCTCGACGTCCTGCTTCGTCAGGCCGAACTCGCGCGGCAGATCGCCGAGGACGTCGGTGAGCTGCTCGGCGTCCTGCGCCTTGAAGTAGCGACCGCCGGTGAGGTCCGCGACCTGGGTCAGCGCCTCCTCGTCGATCTCCCGGTTGCCGCCGCCACCACGACCGCCGCCTCCGCCGAAACCGCCGCCGCCGAAGCCACCACCGGCGAACGCCGAGTCGCCGCTGACCTGTTCGGCGGTGCAGACCATCTGCTGCGGGCTCGTCGTGCCGAACCCGATCGTGTAGACGCGCAGGCGCCGGGCCGCGGCCTGTTCGGCGGCGGTGACCGGGTCGACGCCGGTGGTGTTGGAGCCGTCGGTGAGCACGACGATGGTGTCCGGCTCGTAGTCGACGGTCGCGCCGTCCGGCACCGTGCCGTCGAGCTCGACACCGGTCCCGGCGACCTCCGGATTGATCTCGGCGATGGCGTCGATCGAGGTGAGGATGGCCTGGCCGATGGCGGTGCCACGGGCGGTCTTCAGATTTTCGATGGCGTCGAGCAGCGGGTCCTTGTCGGCGGTCGGCGGGACCAGCAGGCCGGCGATGCCGGAGAAGGCGACCAGCCCGATCCTGGTGTCGCCCTCCTGCGCCTCGACGAACTCGCGGGCCGCGTCGACGGCGACGGCCAGCCGGTTCGGGGCGATGTCGGTGTTGCACATCGAACCGGACACGTCGATGGCCAGCAGGATCGTGGTGTCGTTGGACGGCACGGCGACCGACGCCTGTGGCCGGGCGATGCCGCCGGCCAGAGCGAGCAACCCGGCGAGGAAGAGGTAGACCGGGATGCGGCGGCGCCAGGCGGTGCGGCCGGGCAGCGCGGCGCGGATCAGCGCGACGCTGGACACGGTGATCGCGGTCCGTTTGCGGCGCCGGTTGAACCACCAGCGGGCGAGCAGCAGCAGCGGCACCGCCAGGACGGCGGCCAGCGCCCAGGGCCAGCTCAGCGACATCAGACGATCCTTCCGTGCCAGCGGATGCCGAGGAGCCCGCCGAGCGTCAGGAGCAGCAGGGCGGCCGCCGCGAACCCGGCGGTCAGTTCGAGCGGCTCCTTCTCCGTGGTGAGACGCAGGTCGATGGACCGGGTGCTGTCGGTCAGCGCGGCCGCGTCACCGGCCTGCTGGTACGCCCCACCGGTCACCTGCGCCACAGTGGTCAGCAACGACTCGTCCAGCGCGGTGCCCAGCTGGAAACCGTCCACCTCGACGGTCGCGCCCTGTGCGGTGCCGACGCCGACCGTCTGGATCCGCACCCCGGCGGCCGCGGCCAGCTCGGCGGCGGCCTGCACGTCGGGTCCACCGGTCTCCTCGCCGTCGGAGAAGACGACGATGGTGGCCGACGGCCAGTAGCCGAGGTCCGGGGTCGTCGGCACCGCGCCCTCGGCGGGGAGGCTGACCGGTTTGCCGGTGATGGTGCCGAGCGCGACCAGGATCGCCTGTCCCAGCGAGGTGCCGCCGCTGGGCGAGACCCGCCCGATCGCGGCGATCGCGGCCGCGTGATCGTCGGTGGGCGCCTGGGTGAGCAGTGCCTGGTCGCCGAAGACGAGCACGCCGACGTCCACACTGTCCGGCTGGTCCTCGACGAACGCCTTCGCCGCCTCCTGCGCGGCACCGAGCCGGCTGGGGGCGACGTCGGATGCCGACATGCTGTTGGAGATGTCGAAGGCGAGCAGCACGGTGCCGGCGACGCGGGGCACGGCCACCTCGGCCTGCGGGCGGGCCAGGCCGATCAGCATCACCGGCAGGGCGGCCAGGAGCAGCGCGTACGGCAGATGCTGGCGGAGCCGGCTCTTTTGAAGCGTGCCGAAGCCGGCCTTTCTCAGCGCCTCCGCCCGCCTCCTCTGGAGGGTCACGTAGCCGGCGACGGCCGCGACACTGACCAGGACCGCCACGCCGATCACGGCCGGATAGAGGAAGGTCACCGGCGCCTCCGTCCGGAGCGGCGGACCATGTCGACCAGGGCGGCGAGCATGTCCTGGTCGGTGGTGATCCGGTGGGCGTCGACGCCGGCCTTGCGCATGCCGGCGGCCAGCTCGGCCTCGCGGGCGCCGACCTGTTCGGTGAGGCGGGCGCGCAGCAGCGGGTCACTGGTGTCGACGAGCAGCTGCTCACCGGTCTCGGCGTCCTCGACGAGGATGAGGCCGAGGTCGGGGAGTTCGAGTTCGGCGGGGTCGACGACGCGGATGACGACCACCTCGTGCCGGTGGGTGAGCTGGGCCAGCGGGCGGTCCCAGCCGGGCTCGCCGATGAAGTCGGACATGACGAAGACGAGGCTGCGCCGTTGTGCGGTGGTCGCGGCAGCCAACCGCAGCATCCCGGTCAGGTCAGTCGTTTTGTCCGACTTTTTCGTGACTTCTTTAGTCGCCTCGCGGGTGATGCGCAGCACCTGATCCCGTCCGGTGCGCGGCGGGATGACCTTGTGGGACTGGTTGTCGAACAGGATCGCCCCGACCCGGTTCCCGCCCTGGGAGATCAGCCGCGCGATCGCCACCGCCAGGTCGGAGGCCGTCGACTCCTTGCCGGCGCCCCCGCCGAACCGCATCGACGCCGACCGGTCGATCACCATCCAGGCGGTCATCTCCCGGTCCTCGGTGTACTGCCGGACGAACGGCTCGTCGAGACGGGCCGTGACATTCCAGTCGATGTGCCGGACGTCGTCCTCCGGCGTATACGCCCGCAGGTCGGTGAAGTCGAGCCCGGCGCCGTGCCACACGGTCCGGTAGGAGCCCTGCAGACGCCCGTCGAGGCGGCGCCCGAGTTTCCACTCCAGACGCCGCAACAGCCGGTCGGGGGCGGCGGTCATCTAGCGGCCCCGGCCGGCGGGCTCCGGGAACGACAGGTTCGCCAGGATCTTCGCGATGATCAGGTCGGCGGTGACCTCGTCGGACAGTGCCTCGTAGGACAGCACGAGACGGTGCCGCAGAACATCCAGGGCAAGGTCGCTGAGATCCTCGGGTACGACGTACTCCCGGCCGCGGATGTAGGCGAGCGCCCGCCCGGCCAGCACCAGACTGATCGACGATCGCGGGCTGGCCCCGAAGGTCACGTACTTCGCCAGGTCGGTGAGACCCACCCGGGCCGGGTCGCGGGTGGCGTGGGCGAGGTTCACCGCGTATTCGATCAGGGACGGGTCGACGTAGACCTTGTCGACCTCCTCCTGGAGTGCCGCCAGCATGACCGGGTCGATGATCTTCTGGATCGCGGCGGGCCGGCTGAGTGCCCGCTCGACGACCACGAACTCCTCGGTGACGCTCGGGTAGCCGACGACCACCTTCATCATGAAGCGGTCGACCTGCGCCTCGGGCAGCGGATAGACGCCCTCGTTCTCGATCGGGTTCTGGGTCGCCATGACCAGGAACGGGCTGGGCAGCTTGTGGGTCTCCCGGCCGATGGTGACCTGCCGCTCCTGCATCGTCTCCAGCAGCGCGCTCTGCACCTTGGCCGGCGCCCGGTTGATCTCGTCGGCCAGCAGCAGGTTGGTGAAGACCGGGCCGAGCTGCACCTGGAACTCGCCGCTCTGCTGGTTGTAGACGCGGGTGCCGACGATGTCGGCGGGCACCAGGTCGGGAGTGAACTGCACCCGGTGGAAGTCGCCACCGATCGCCTCGGCGAGCGATTTGACGGCGAGGGTCTTGGCCAGCCCGGGCACGCCCTCGACCAGGATGTGTCCGCGGGCCAGCAGTGCCACGATCAGCCGCTCGAGCAGGTTGTCCTGGCCGACGATGGTCTTCTTGACCTCGTACAGCACCTTTTCGATCGGGCCGGCGGAGGCGGGCGGGGCGTCGGTCCAGCTCATGTGTCCGTCACTTTCAGTAGCTCAGAGGGGAGGAGACTGGCCGTCGCCCTCGCCGGTGCCGCCGAGGGCCGCGCCGATCGGGACGGCGAAGCCGATGCCGATGAAGGTGCCGGCGCCGCTCGGGTTGGCCAGCGCGATCACGATGCCCACCACCTGCCCCCGGTCGTTGATCAGCGGCCCGCCGGAGTTGCCCGGGTTGACCGCCGCGTCGAACTGGATGAGGCCCTGGACGTCGTCCTCGCCCTCGCGGTTGAGCACACGCTCCAGGCCGGAGACGACACCGCTGCTGGTGCTGAAGGTCAGGCCGAGCGGGTTGCCGATCGCCACGACGGTCTCGCCGATCCGGCTGCCGCCGCCGAGCACCGCCGGGACCAGGGTCTCCGGAAGCTTGTCGGGGGTGAGCGTGGCGATGTCCTGCGCCGGGTCCTCGCTGGCCGGCCGGGCGGTCGCCTCGGTGCCGTCGGCGTAGGTGAGCCGGATGCTCTCGGCCCCGTCCACGACGTGCAGGGCGGTGAGGATCGTGCCGTCGGCGTTGGCGATCACGCCGGTGCCGGTGCCGGCCTCCAGCCTGTTCTGCGAGTCGTGCCCGGTGGTCCGGATCAGCACCACCGATGGGGTGAGCGCCTGGTAGATCTGAGAGACGGTGAGCGGCGCCTGCGAGGGCGAGGCGGAGGCCACCGGACGGGCGGCGGCCGGTGTCCCCCCGTCACCACCGCGGACCGCCACCAGCGCCGTGATCGCCACGGCCCAGGCCACGATCGCCCCGATGAGCACCTTGCGGCGCAGCTCAGGGGTGTTCCACCGTCTCTTCGGCTCCTCCGGAACGGGCTCCGGCGCGGCGGGCCCGTCCGGGCGGAGCACCGTCATCACGATGCGACCACCGGACTCTGCATTCATCGACCCTAGAAGCGTTTCCTAGGAATCCGCCATGAGAGTTCTGATGGTTTCCGGAACGCAATTTCTGCCAGAACTTCATGAATCTGGCATATCACCCGGCGGGGCGAACGCATGCGGGGGCGGCACCGTGACGGTGCCGCCCCCGAGGGAATGCGTGGAGTGACTGATCAGCCGAGGAGGGTGACCTTGCCCGAGTCCAGGTCGTATCGGGCGCTGACGACCTTCATGTGCCCGGCCTCGACCTTCTCCCGGAAGATGGCGCTCTGCGCCGTGATGGCCGCGGCCTGCGCCTTCGCGTTCGCCTGGACACCCTTCTCGACCGCGTCGGGGTCGTTGGCGTAGGGGCCGACGATCGGGGTGAGCGCGTCGACGACCAGCTGGATGTGCCCGGGCGCGGTGCCGCCGGAGCGCACACAGCCCTGGGTCGCCGCTACGGCACCGCACCGCTCGTGACCGAGGACCATGACCAGCGGCGGCACGAACTCCTCGGCCGCGTACTCCATGCTGCCGAGCAGCAGCGGGTCCACCGCGTTGCCGGCGACCCGGTTCACGAAGAGGTCACCGACACCCTGGTCGAACAGCAGCTCGGGCGCGACCCGCGAGTCGGCGCAGCTCAGGATGATCGCCAGCGGGTGCTGGCCCTTGGCGACGTCACCGATCCGCTCACGGCTCAGGTGCGGGTGCTTGGCCTTCCCGGAGATGAAGCGCTTGTTGCCGGCCATCAGGTTCGCGAGAACCTTCTCCGGGGTCATGCCCGACTCCGCGGCCAGCGCGGCCGACGAGCCGAGACCACCCAGGGCGATCGATCCGGCAACGGCACCGCCGGCACCGAGGAAGAAACGGCGGTTGAGCTTCGACTCCAGCAATGGACTCTCCTGAACTTTCGATCTCAGCGGGTTACGCCACGACTGATCGGCCCGTCCGGGACGCGGAGAAGGGGTGCAACCGAATGCCTACCGACGGCTACCACTCGGTAACGCGAGTGCGTAGCGTGGCGGGAGGAGGGGGTATGTATGAGCACGAACGTCTCGGAGAAACAGGCACGGCAGACCGCTGAAGCCGCTCGCGAGTCCGAGTGGCGACAGCCCAGCTTCGGCAGGGAACTCTTCCTGGGCCGCTTCCGTCTCGACCTGATCCACCCCCGGCCGGCGCCCACGCCACGGCCGGAGTTCCTCGACCGCCTGGCCGACTATCTGCGCTCCGAGGTGGACGGCGCGCGCATCGAGCGCGAGGCGCGCATCCCCGACGAGGTCTTCCACGGTCTGGCCGAGCTCGGCGCGTTCGGCATGAAGATCGACACCGAGTACGGCGGGCTCGGACTGTCCAACCTGCACTACTGCCAGGCGCTGACGATGACCGGCTCGGTGAACGCCGCGGTGGGCGCGTTGCTGTCGGCGCACCAGTCGATCGGCGTGCCGCAGCCGCTGAAGATGTTCGGCACACCCGAGCAGAAGAAGGCGTTCCTGCCCCGTCTGGCCGGCGGCGAGGTGTCGGCGTTCCTGCTCACCGAACCGGACGTCGGCTCCGACCCGGCCCGGCTGGGCACCGTGGCCGAGCCGGTGGAGGGCGGTTTCCGGCTCAACGGCGTGAAGCTGTGGGCGACCAACGGCACCGTCGCCACCCTGCTCGTGGTGATGGCCCGGGTCCCGGAGAAGGGCATAACCGCGTTCGTGGTCGAGGGCGACTCGCCCGGCATCACGGTCGAGCGGCGCAACGCCTTCCTCGGCCTGCGCGGCCTGGAGAACAGCGTGACCCGCTTCCACGACGTGTTCGTGCCCGAGGCGAACGTGATCGGCGGCCTCGGCAAGGGCCTGCGGATCGCGCTGACCACGCTGAACACCGGCCGTCTCTCCCTGCCGGCGATGTGTGTCGGCGCCGGCAAGCGCGCTCTGGCGATCGCCCGGGAGTGGTCGGCGGACCGCGTGCAGTGGGGCCGTCCGGTCGGCTCGCACGAGGCGGTGGCCAAGAAGATCGCGTTCATCGCGGCGTCCACCTACGCCATGGAGTCCATGCTGGACCTCTGCTGCCTGATCGCCGACGACGCGCGCAACGACATCCGGATCGAGGCGGCGCTGGTCAAGCTCTTCGCCAGCGAGATCGCCTGGCAGGTGGCCGACGAGCTGATCCAGATCCGCGGCGGCCGCGGCTACGAGACGGCCGACTCGCTGGCCGCCCGCGGCGAGCGGGCGTCGGAGTCCGAGCAGATCCTGCGCGATCTGCGGATCAACCGGATCTTCGAGGGCTCGACCGAGATCATGCACCTGCTCATCGCCCGGGAGGCGGTGGACGCGCACCTGTCGGTCGCGGGCGACATCATCGACCCGGAGGCGGACCTGGGCCGCAAGGCCCGCGCCGGGGCGCGAGCGGGCGCGTTCTACGCGCGGTGGCTGCCGACACTCACGGTGGGTCAAGGTCAAAACCCTGCGGGGTACGGCGAATTCGGCCCCCTGGCAGCCCATCTGAGGTATGTGGAACGCGCGTCCCGCAAGCTGGCCCGGTCGACGTTCTACGCGATGTCGCGGTGGCAGGGAAAGATGGAGCGCAAGCAGGCGTTCCTGGGCCGGATCGTGGACATCGGCGCCGAGCTGTTCGCCATGGCGGCGGTGTGCTCGCGGGCCCACGCCGAGCGCGACGACCGTCCCGAGGGCCGCGAGCTGGCCGACCTGTTCTGCCGGCAGTCCCGGCTGCGTGCCGAGGCCGGGTTCGCGGCGCTGTGGGACAACACCGACCGCCTCGACGTGACGGCAGCCGAACGGGTGCTGGCCGGCCGCTACGCCTTCCTGGAGGAGGGTGTGATCCACCCACCGGCCGACACTCCGTGGGTGGCCCCGTGGTCGCCCGGCGCGAGCACCGCCGAGGACGTACGCAGGCGCCTGAAATGACGAGACGTCCCCGGGCCATCGGCCCGGGGACGTTCGTACCTGTCTGAGCTACGGCCAGCCGTACCTCAGACAGGTTCAGCTCGTGACCGGCTCGCCCGGCACGACGAACAGCGGCTTCCACGGGTCGTCGGGGCTGATCGGGTACTCGGTCGACGGCGCGTCACCGGTGCTGGTCCAGCGGGCCTCGTACGGCAGCCCGTTGAAGAGCACCTTCTGCCCACGCGAGTAGATCGTCTCCGGGTTCCACTCGTCGGTGACGCCGGTGACCGTGGGACTCGGTGACGGCGCGACGTCGGTCGAGGTCACCGGGCCGATCACCGACCACGGGGTGGGCGTGGCCGAGTCGCCACCGGCCGACGGGTCGGTGCCCTGGTTGGCCCACTTGGCCTCGTAGACGACACCGTGCCAGACGACCTTGTAGCCCCGCACGTACTGCGCGGTGAGACGCCACACCGGGTAGGGGCTCTTCGCCGGGTCGTCGGTGACCGACGACTGCGCGGGGATGGTGACGGCCTCACGGCCGGAGCTGCCGACGATCGCGCCCGGCAGGTCCGCGAAGACCTTGGAGAAGGCCAGCTTCTCCTGGGAGACACCGCTGCACGTGTTGGAGTGGACGACCACGTTGGTGAACGTGCCGGTGCACTGGGCGTCCCGGTTGAGCGACCACATCGACACACGGCCGAGGCCCTTGTCGATCGCGAAGGCGGCCAGCCCCTGCGCGTCGGCGACGGTGAACCGTTCGGCGTCGATGTCGTTCTGCCCGATCATCGGGGTGGCGCCGATCCGCGACCACACCTCGGGACCGGTCAGCTGCACGCCGAGCCGCAGGTAGAGGTCGGACAGCTGCTTGTGGGTGGCCTCCAGCGCGCTCTCGCCGAGCTCCAGCATGTCCGGGCTGGAACCGCCGGTGCCGTAGTCCATGATCATGACGTTGACGCCGCGCAGCGCGACCCCACCCTCCAGGGTGGCCCGCACCGCGGCGATCCCGTCGGTGGTGAGCCCGGTCGGTGCGACCGGCAGCGTCATCCACACGTCCAGGTTCCCACCGGCGGCCTTCCGCTCGGCCTGGAGCGTCTTGAGCGCGAGGGCCCGGCGCGCCAGCGACGCCTTGTCAGCGACGGCGGTGCCCTCGACGTCCAGGTCGAGGGTGTCCAGCTGGTAGCGACGCACCAGCTGGCGGTAGGCGTCGGTCAGCCGGGCCTGATCGGTGCAGGCGACCGCCAGCTCGGTGTTGGTCAGGCCGCCGACGCTGAGCATGATGTCACCGCCGGACGCGCGTAGCTGCTCGATCCGGCGGTCCAGCTCCAGCGACGCGGCCGCCTCGTCCGGCGTGTAGGCCCCGCCCCAGCTGGGCGCGCACCCGTCCTCCGGGTCGGCGACGACGAAGGCGAGGGCCACGTCGTTGGCCGGGTTCACGGCCGGGTCCTGGAACTCGAACGTCGGGGTGAGCGTGACGTCGACGTACGGCACCGCCCAGGATTTCACGGCCGGGCCGGCGTTGTCCCGGTAGTGGATCACCGCGGCCGTTCCGCCGGCTCCGAGTCCGGCCACCACCAGGATCAGGAAGCCGAGCCGTAGCCAGGACAGCTTCTGGACCGGGCCCTCGGGCTCCTGCCAGTCCGGGTCGGCGAGCGGGTCGTCCGGCTCCGGCCGCGCCAGCTGCGGGGTGGCGGTCGTCATGGGTGCCCTCTCGTTCACGGGTCGTCGTCGGCTTCTCGAATCGGCAGCCACGACCCGTGCTGAAGGCAACCGGGCGGAAACCTTCAAGCGACCCGGCGCACCGGCCGATGGTGCCGGTCGACGGGCACCGGCGGAACCGCGCCGGGGCCGGCGTCCCATCCCCAGTGAGAGGCCATCCCACATGCAGCGCAAACCGGTGGACCAGCACCGGCTCGACACCCCACGCCAGTGGGGCGCGGACCGGCGGTCGGCACCCCACCCGCTGACTCCGCCGCCCGTCTCCGAAGGCCGGATCGCCCGCGGCCGCCTCGCGATCGTCCTCACCATCGCGGTGTGGGCCTGCTACATCGCCTACACGGTGTTCGAGCAGTTCATCGTGGGCAAGGCGAGCAGCGCGAAGCTGGTCGTCGAGGCGATCGTCTACATGCTGGTGGTCACCGCGCTGATGGGCTCGGCGATGGCCTACCTGATCACCCGGATCGGGTTCTTCTACCGCAGCCGGGCACACCACCGGGCGCCGCGGATCGCGCTGGACCCGTTCCTGGCCGGGCCGACCCCGACGGTGACCGTACTGGTGCCGTCCTATCAGGAGGACGAGCGGGTCATCCGGACCACGCTGCTGTCGGCCGCGCTCCAGGAGTACCCGGGGCTGCGGGTGGTGCTGCTGATCGACGACCCGCAGCAGCCGAAGACGCGGGCCGCCCGTGACCTGCTGCTCTCCGCGCGGGCCCTGCCGGGTTCGATCGAGTCCGAGCTGGCCGTGCCGTTCACGCGCGCGCAGGCCGCGTACGAGCGCTTCGCGACCGGCCTCGACGGGCACACCGCGACCGTCGACGACATGCGCGACCTGGCCGCCGAGTACCAGTCGGCGGTGGGCTGGCTCTACGGCCTCGGTCACCGCCAGGAGATGGTCGACCACACCGACACGTTCTTCGTCGAGCACATCGTCAACCGGCTCGCCGGTGACCTCGGCACCATCGCCGAGGCCCTCGAACGCGGCGCCGCCGAGGAGGCGGTGCTGCCGGCCGAGCGGATGGTCCAGCTCTACAAGCGGCTGATGGCGATCTTCGACGCGACGGTGACCAGCTTCGAGCGCAAACGGTACGTGTCGCTGTCGGCCGAGCCGAACAAGGCGATGAACCTGAACAGCTACATCGGCCTGATGGGCGGCAGCTACCAGGAGGTGAGCACCCCGATGGGGGTCGCCCTGGTCTCCGCCGGCGCGGGCCGGGCCGAGCTGACCATCCCGAACCCGGACTACGTCCTCACCCTGGACGCCGACAGTGTGCTGCTGCCGGAGTACGCGCTGCGCCTGGTGCACCTGATGGAGCAGGGTGCGTACGCCCAGTGCGCGGTGTCGCAGACCCCGTACAGCGCGTTCCCCGGTGCGGCCACCCGCCTGGAGCGGATCTCCGGCGCCACCACCGACATCCAGCACATCGTGCACCAGGGCATGACCCACTACGGTGCGACGTTCTGGGTCGGCGCGAACGCGGTGCTGCGCAAGAAGGCGCTCGACGACATCTGCGAGGCCACCTACGAGGGTGACTGGGAGATCAAGCGGTACATCCAGGACCGCACGGTCATCGAGGACACCGAGTCCACGATCGACCTCGGGGTGCACGGCTGGACGCTGCACAACTACCCGGAGCGGATGGCCTACAGCGCCACCCCGCCGGACTTCGGCTCGCTCGCCATCCAGCGGCAGCGCTGGGCCAACGGCGGCCTGCTCATCCTGTCCCGGCTCAAGGACCAGTTCCGGGCCAAGACAGCGCGCGGGCAGAAGAACCGTTTCGGCGAGCTGTTCCTCCGGGTCAACTACATGGCCTCCATCTTCTGGAGCTCCATCTGCCTGGTGATCATGCTGGCGTACCCGTTCAACGCCGACCTGCTCAACCCGGTGCTGCTGCTGGTGTCGGTGCCGTACTTCATGATGATGGCCGCCGACCTGAAGTACGTCGGCTACAAGCGCATGGACATCCTGCGGATCTACGGTTTCAACCTGATCCTGCTGCCGGTCAACCTGTCCGGGAGCTTCGCGTCCATCCTGCAGCTGCTCACCGGCGAGAAGAGCCAGTTCAAACGTACGCCCAAGGTGCGCAACCGGACGACGGCGGCGACCACCTACCTGCTCGCCCCGCTCGCCCTGATCGCGCTCTGCGCCTACACCGTGGTCCGCGACGTGCAGCTGGGCCAGTGGGCCAACCTGGTCTTCGCCCTGATCAACCTGGTCCTCGCCTCGTACGCGATGATCGCCTTCGTCGGTCTCGGCAACACCGTCGTCGACCTGCTCACCCACCTGAAGGCCTGGCTGTACCGCCCGGTCCAGCCGAAGCGGTCCCGTCCCGCCGCCACCGTCAAGCCGGCCGCCGGTGGTCACGCCGAGAACCGCGCGGTGGCCGGTGCGATCGGCGACTGGGCGTCGGTGCTGCATTACGGCGCCGAGGGCAACTCCCCCGGTATGGTCGCCGTCCGGTCGTCGCAGGCCGCCGCGGCCAGCCGCCGGGGCACCCGCGCCCCGCAGGTGTCCAGCTCGTTCGAGGAGTACACGTTCTTCACCGTCTTCCAGCCGATCTTCGAGCTGGAGTCCGGTGAGGTGGCCGGCTACGAGGCGCTGACCCGGTTCGCCGACGGCAGCAGCCCCCACCAGGGCCTGGCCGACGCCCAGGAGCACGGCCGGCACATCGACCTGGACGCCGCGCTGGTCCGGGCCGCGATGGCCTCGGCCGCGTCCCTGCCGGAGGGCACCTGGCTCGCCGTCAACGTCTCGGCCGGGCTGCTGCGCCGCCGCCGCGAACTGGAGCAACTGCTCGCCGAGAGCGACCGGCCGATCGTCCTGGAGATCGACGGCGCCGAACCGGAGGACCTGGCCGACCTGCCGGCCGGGGTCCGGATCGCCGTCGACGACGCCGGGGCCGGGTACGACAGCCTGGCCCGGATGGAGTCGCTGAAACCGGCGTTCCTCAAGCTGGGTCGGCAGGCGCTGGCCGGTGTCGAGACCGAGGGCGCCCGCCGTGCCTCGATCCGGCTGCTGGTCGAGTTCGCCCGGGAGAACGGCTGCACCGTGATCGCCGAGGGGATCGAGTCGGCACCTCAGCGGGATGCGCTGGCCGCGTGCGGCGTACCCCTGGGGCAGGGTTTCTATCTGGGCAAACCGGTGCCGGTCGAACGAGCGCTGGCCGACGCCGCCGGTCGCTGACAGCGACGAAGGGGCCCCTCCCGATGGGCGGGGCCCCTTCGCGTACGTCCTGGTCAGCCGCGGGAGATCGTGGTCATCTCGTCGCGGTCGACGACCTTGATCCGCTTGCGGCCGTGCGGCTCGCCGAGCGCGATCTCGTGGGCGTCCAGCTGCTGCCAGCCGGCCCAGGTGGTGATCGGCAGGCCGCGCTGCTCCAGGTAGGCGATCGGGGCGGCCGGGTCGGCCTCGGGCGCGACCGGCAGCCGGCCCTCGGCCTCGTCCTCCAGGAGGCTGGCGACCGTCTCGCCGGAGCAGCCCTTGGTGTGGCCGATCAGGCCGACCGGGCCGCGCTTGATCCAGCCGGCCACGTAGGTGCCCGGGATGTGCTCGCCGTCCAGGTCGATGACCCGGCCGGCGGCGTGCGGGATGGTGCCGGTGCTGGTGTCGAACGGCAGGTCCGGCAGCGCGCTGCTGAGGTAGCCGACGGCACGGTAGACGGCCTGGACCGGCCAGTCGGTGAACTCGCCGGTGCCCCGGACCCAGCCGTCGCCGGTCAGCTCCTGGGTCTCGGTGCGCAGGCCGACGACCTTGCCGTCCTCGCCGAGGACCTCGACCGGCGCCTGCAGGAAGTACAGGTGCAGGCGGCGCGGCCGGTCCCGCGGGTCACGGACCGCCCAGTTCTGCAGGATGTCGACACACATCTTGATGTGCCGGGTCTGGCGCATCGCCTCCAGGCTGGCCTCGTCGAACTCGATGCCCTCCGGGTGGACGATCACCTCGACGTTCGGCGAGTGGTCCAGCTCGCGCAGCTCCTGCGGGGTGAACTTGACCTGGCCCGGGCCGCGCCGGGAGAACAGGTGCACGTCAGTCACCGGGCTCGCCTTGAGCGCCTGGTACACGTTGTCGGGGATCTCGGTTACCAGCAGCTCGTCGGCGGTCTTGGCGAGGATCCGGGCCACGTCGATGGCCACGTTGCCGGCGCCGATGACAGCGACCTCACGGGCTTCGAGGGGCCAGTCGCGCGGCACGTCCGGGTGGCCGTTGAACCAGGAGGCGAAGTCGGCGCCGCCGAAACTGCCCTGCAGGTCGATGCCCGGGATGTCCAGGGAACGGTCCTTCTCCGCGCCGGTGGAGATCACCGTGGCATCGTAGAAGCGGTTCAGCTCCTCCGGCTTCACGTCGACGCCGTAGGAGACGTTGCCGACGAACCGGATCCGCGGGTTGTCGAGGATCCGGAAGAGGGCGTTGACGATCTCCTTGATCCGGGGGTGGTCGGGCGCCACGCCGTACCGGATCAGGCCGTAAGGGGTGGGCAGCTTGTCGAAGATGTCGACGGTGACCGTCTCCGATGCCTTGATCAGATGGTCGGCGGCGTAGATACCGGCCGGGCCGGCTCCGATGACGGCAACTCGCAGGGGGCGGTTCATGGTCGCTTCCTAACTCGCGCGCTTCGATTCCGTCAGCCAAGATCGACGGCAGGCTGTGGCGACTGTAAAACCTCAACCTAGGTTCAGATCAAAGCGACCCCGGTCCACAATTCCCCCAAAACGGACTTAGGGCACCCTTACGCAGGCCTCTGAGCTGGGAAAACACCAATTTCTGTGTAACCGGTCTCCCCCGCCTCCGCCGTCCCGGCCTACAGGATCGAGCCACCCCCGGGACATCGACGACCTTGTTAGACTTCGGCGCTTGCCACCTCCACCCACCGCGGGCCACCTCCACCCACCGCGGGCCACTCCGCCCGCCGCGGATCACCTCCGCTCACTCCGGGGAGACGATGGACGAGCTGCTGGACCCCGACGCCTCGCTGGCCTACCTGCGCGGCTGGCAGGACCGGGTCGACCGCAACGCCGAGAACGCCCGGACCGCCGCCGGCCGCATCGCCGGGATCCGCGCCACCGCCCGCGACGGCAACGACCTCACCGAGGTGACCGTCGACGCGACCGGCGCTCTCCTCGACATCAGGTTCACCGACCGCATCCAGCGGGTCCCACCCGACGCCGTCGCCCGAGCCGTCCTCGCCGCGACCACCACCGCCCGGCACGCCGCGACTGAACAATCCCGGACAATCGTCACCGAGGCCTACGGTCCAAACTCGGCCGCGGCCCGCGCGGTCATCGCCCGCCTGGAGGACGACCGTGGCTGACGGTTTCTCCGCCGGCGCGGCGGGCTCCTCCGCCGGCGCGGCGGGCTCCTCCGCCGACCCGGCGGGCTCCTCCGCCGACCCGGCGGGCTCCTCCGCCGACCCGGCGGGCTCCTCCGCCGACCCGGCGGGCTCCTTCGCCGACCCGGCGGGCTTCTCCGCCGACCCGGCCCAGATCCGCGATCACGCGGCGAGGATCGCGGCGATCCGCGACCGGTTCGCCGCGGTCACGGCCGCGAGCGCGGCCATCGCCCGGAACGACGCCGCCTACGGTCTCCTCTGCGGCTGGATGTCCGAAATTCTGGACGAAAGACAAAAAGCCCAAGAAGCCATTCATCGGTACGTCCAGGAGAACCTCCGCCTAGCGGAAGAGGCTCTGATCAGAACCGGCCATGACTACGAGTCCACGGACGCGGACGCCGCAGACCGCCTCCGCCGGGCCGGCAACCTCTGAGGGCCAGCCGATGACAGCCGCCTTCACCGAGTCGTCCGGCCCGCAGGTCACACCCACCTCCGCCCTTTCGCACGCCTCCGGCGCTTCGCCCGCCTCCGGCCTTTCTCTCGCGGACAGTTTCCAGGGCGTCCTCCAAGCCGTCGACGGCGGCGGGTGGGCCGACAGCGCCTTGGCCGGCGGGGCGTTCGCCGCCGAGGCCGTGGCCACCGTGATCGACCCGTTCGGTGCCCTGCTCGCCAATGGTCTCGGCTGGGCGCTGGAGTATTTCGAGCCCCTCCGCGAGATCCTCGACAGGCTCACCGGCTTGCCCGACGTGGTCGCCGCCCACGCCGCCGCATGGCATGACATGGCCACCGAACTCGGCGCCATGGCCGGCGACCTCCAGTCCTGCCTGACAACCGGCACACCCGATTGGCAGGGCGAGGCCGCCGCCACCTACCAGAATCTGATGGCGAACAACGTCGACGTCCTCGGCGGCCTGAGCGTCCTCGCCGACACCATGTCATCGGCCACCCGGGCCGCCGGAAACCTGGTCACGCTCACCCGAGACCTGGTCCGCGACCTGATAGCCGACCTGGTGGCCCGCGTGATCATCTGGGCCGGCGAGGCTTTGCTGGTCGTCACGATCCCGGTGGTGGCAGCCCAGATAGCGTCAGCGGTCGCGAAATGGGCAGGCCGAATCGCCTCCTGCACGAGCGCCCTGATCACCAGCCTGTCCAACCTGACCCGCCTGCTCAACAGCTGATGCCCCCGAGACCCCGAGGCAACAGCGGCGGCGGCACCCCCGACGGCTCCGGATCGCGCCCGCACGGCGGAGGCTCCCCGACCGGCGGAGGTGTCCGCTCCAACGAGGCCGCCGCCATGGCCACAGCCCTACAGGGCCGGGCGGGCAACGGCCCCGCCGCAACCGCCTCCGACATCGCCCGAGGCCAGCCCGACCACCTCACGACACGAGCGACCGGCGCCCTCGGGGGCACTCCGACCGGTCCGCCCAAAACGATCAGCTCTGGAGGCGACGCCACCAACGCACGGTCCGACGAGTTGGAGAACTCCGGCGCCGCGATGATCGCTGACGCGGGCTATCGCATTCATCAGAACCCCACTCCGCTCGAGGTTGCGAACTCCCGCTCCCGCACGGGGGACATCGGGTCCGCGACACGCAAGCCCGACTATTTGATCGAAGGGCGGGTGTTCGACTGCTACTCACCAACGAAGGCGAACAAGGCGGTGCGCGGTATCTGGGACGAAGCCGAGGACAAGGTCAACAAGGGTCAGACCCAGCGAGTGGTGGTGAATCTGGAGGACTGGCGGGGCGACCTGGACGCATTGCAGCGGCAGTTCGACAACTGGCCGATCCCGGGCCTCAAGGAGCTCAAGGTCGTCACACAGCGAGGTGAGATCATCCAGATGAATCTGCCTGAAGAGAACTATCGAGGGTAAGAATGTCGCTTAGCTACCGGTTGACACTCGCCGGGCCCATCACCACCGATCAACTCGCGGAACGGGCGTTTCCCGATCAGGCGGAACGGCCCTCCGGGTCGGGGCCAACTCTCTCCGCCGATCTCAACGAGACCCACGGATTCGCCGTGGCCGTCCGCAGCGGCCGCAACGGCTACGTCGACGCCGGCACCGATGACGGCGACTGGGAGTGGGAACCGGATCCGTTCGCGGCGATCTCCTTCGACATCGACGACGACATCGACCGCGAGCAACTCGCCGTCAACCTGGTGACCGTGGTTCAGCGGGTCCTGCTGTCCGGGCCCGAAGACGCGGCCTTCGTCATCAACGGTGACTACCTGCTGATCGGACGCTTCAACGGACAGGTCACAAAGCACAGTCACGAGAAGTGGTGGTCCTACTATCCGGCGGCCGACGCGATGATCATCGGGTAGCGCCTGATTGCGCGGGGATCGGCAAAGACCGATTTGATGCTGGGCTTGTGCGCGGCTTCTGGCTCCAGACTTAGTGATCGTTCGGGTTACCGATCGGTAGCCCGGGCGCCCACCGGCAGCCCGCCCCTCAGGGCGGGCCGTTCGAAGGAGCCCCGATGTCCGCGACACCACCGGTTGCGACTACCGCCGCTCACGACTCCCCCGTCCACATCAGACCGCTCCGGGTCCTGCTGGCCACGGTCCTCTCCCTCGCCGTCGTCCTCGGCCTGGCCGGACCCGCCTACGCCGTGACCGCCGCCGAGAAGATGGCGGTACTGACCTCGTTCACCCAGACGTCCGCCTCCTCCTACAACTCCTGGAACGCGGCCCGGCGGAATCAGGGCGACTGGGCCGCCTACGGTTTCGACTGGAGCACCGACTTCTGCTCGGCGAGCCCGGACAAGCCGCTCGGTTTCGACTTCTCGCTGTCCTGTCACCGTCATGACTTCGGCTACCGGAACTACAAGGCGGCCGGGGCGTTCTCCGGCGCGAACAAGAGTCTCGTCGACTCGGCCTTCTACGCCGACCTGAAACGTAAGTGCGCCACCTACTCGGCGGTGGTCCGCCCGGCCTGCCTCAGCCTGGCGTGGACCTACTACCAGGCTGTTTCGGTCTTCGGTTCGCTCGAAGCGGTCGACCCGGCCGACGTGGAGGCGGCCGCCGAGCTGATCTGATCACCCGCACCCGGCGCCGGCGGCACCGGCTCAGGCGAGTTCGCCGTACGGCGTCGGGATGTGGCGAAGCGGTAGCCCCGGATCGCGGTAACCCTTCGGGCCCTGCCGTTTGGGCAGCGTGATGGTGCTGGGTTTGAGCGGCTCGTACGGGACCTGGCTCAGCAGGTGCGTGATGATGTTGAGCCGGGCCCGTTTCTTGTCGTCGGTGCCGGCGACGAACCACGGCGCCCACGCGGTGTCGGTGGCGGCGAGCATCGCGTCACGCGCCCGCGAGTAGTCGTACCAGTGGCTGTACGACTTGAGATCCATATCGGACAACTTCCACACCTTGCGCGGGTCGTCGATGCGGCTCTGCAACCGCCGGGTCTGTTCGTCCGGGCTGACCTCCAGCCAGTACTTGAGCAGCAGGATCCCGGAGTCGACCATGGCCTTCTCCCAGGCCGGGACGGTCTCCAGGAAACGCTCGGTCTCCTCCGGCCTGCAGAAACCCATCACGTGTTCCACGCCGGCCCGGTTGTACCAGGAGCGGTCGAAGATCACGACCTCACCGGCGGCCGGGTAGTGCGCCATGTACCGCTGGGCGTACATCTGGCTCTTCTCCCGCTCGGTCGGCGTCGGTAGCGCGACCACCCGGAAGACGCGTGGGCTGACCCGTTCGGTGATCCGCTTGATGGTGCCGCCCTTGCCCGCGGTGTCGCGCCCCTCGAAGACGACGCAGATCTTGGCGCCGGTGGCTTTCACCCACTCCTGCATCGCCACCAGCTCACCGTGCAGACGCCGCATCTCCTCCTCGTACGCCTGCCGCTTCATCCTGGTGACGGCCTGCCCGTCGCTCTTCGGGTGGTGCTTGTCCTTCTTAGACATGGCGTCGTCTCCGCGTCCGGGCCTCAGGGCGGCCCGGCTCCCGAGACGGCCGGACCCACATGGCCCGCAGTCTGTCCCGGTCCGCCCCGCCCGCACCTCACCCGCGCGAGATGAACCCGACCACCCGGCAGGATTGCCGAAATTTATCCAGTCTGCCAGAATCTCTCAGATTAGAGATTCTGGACGATAGGAGAATCAATGCGCCGCATCGAGGTCGACGACGACGTCTACGCGCATCTGGAACGCCACGTCAGAGGTTTCGAACAGCCCAATGACGTCCTACGGCGCCTGCTGTTCGAGCAGCCCCAGGCACCGGCGACCTCCTCCAGCCCCGGAACCACGTCGACCACGGTGATCCGCGGAAAACTGAAGCCCCTCCTGGAGCAGGGCGAAACGCTGAAGGCGGGAGACACCCTCACGCACACTCAGGTCCGGAAGGGGCGAACCTTCACCGCGACCGTCGAGCCGGATGGCTGGATCAAGACCGACAAGGGCCGTTACCGGGAACCCTCACCGGCCCTCAGCGAACTGGTCGGAACCGCGATCGACGGCTGGGCCTACTGGATCCACGAAACGAGCGGGAAATCGCTGCGGACCCTGCGATCCGAGATCAGCTGAGCGGACTCCGGAGCATGGACAGGCGTCCGCCGGGAGG
>NZ_JBHSBL010000018.1:657025-663491 GCF_042650585.1 Actinoplanes subglobosus | reverse complement strand
GGGAAGGATCCGCGTCTGGTACGTGCCGCTGCTCGGCGAGTAGTTGAGCGCACAGCGGGCGATCGACTTCACACCGCCGGCCCCACCGACCCAGCCGCCGTACACGGTGACCCGGATGTTGGGGTTGTTGTCCCGGACGCAGTAGGCGATCGCCCGCCACTGGTCGTTACCCGGCCGGGAGGTCGTGTCGCAGCCGGCCTGCCATCCGGTCTGGATGGAGGTGCCCTCCCAGTACCTGCTCCAGCAGTCGGAGGGCTGAGCCTGTGCGGCCGCGGGAAGCATCAGGCCACCCGCGGCGAGCGCGGCGACGGACAACGCACGGACCATTGCTCGATTTCGCATCTAAATCCCCGTCCTTAGATCGAAACAGACCTATGGATATTGGAACTCGACACGACCCCCGACAAGCACTCCGACGGAACCCGACAGATATGGGACACAAGGTGCACCACTGAGTACGATCCCCGGCGACACCGAGCGAAAACCGCGCGGCCGAGCGAACCCGAGCCGCCACCCGGCGGTCGCATCATCCCGGACGGATGAACGGTGGCCGACCGGGCGCCGCGCAGATCAGATGCCGGGACCTCACCGCCGGACCCGGAAACAGAACCGCCTGTCAGATCTGACAGGCGGTTCGGATGCAAATACCCGTGGGCGATACGTGGCAGAGTCCGAACCACACACCCGTTTGCCCCGTCCTGATCCCGTCCCTCACAAAGGCGGACTGCTTTGCCGAGATGAGGGCGTCGGACGGGCCGACACTACTGGCGCGTCAAGGGTGCGGGTCGGCGGTGGGTTGACCTGGGCGTGACGCTGTTCAGGCCGCCGTCGTGGTCAGCTCACGGTACTCGGCGGGCAGCTGGGACAGGGCGTGCCGCAGGTGCGCGCCGTCGGTCGTCTGGCTGAGCGTGGTCAGCACCACCCGGACACCCCGGGTGACCTCGTCTTCTTTGAGGCCCGTACGCCGGCTCAGCTCGTGGACGAAGTCGTCCAGCGGAACCGGATGCGCTCCGCCGTCGTGCCGCGGCGGTAGGTTGCCGGCCAAATCCTCCGGAAGGTCGAGCGCAAGCTCCCGAAGTTCGCCGCCGCTGAGCTGTTTGCCTACCTCCTCCAGCGTGCCGCGGATGAGGTCCGCGGCCTCTTCCTTGGCCAGACCGGCCCGGTCCGCCACCACCGCGGCGAGTGCCCGCTCGTCCATCGTCGTCCTCCTCGTTCGCTCGGACCTGTTCGGCGAATCGGCGAACAGGCAGGTGCTTCATCCGGTACGGGTGAGAGCCGGTCGACGGCGGCTGGGTCAGCTCGTGTCGCGCAGGTATTCCGCCACCCGCTGGTGCTTCTTGTCCCGTGCCTTGGCGGCCTTCTCGGCCGGGGTCTCCCGGGCGATGTCCGTCTTCGCCGAGCGGACCACCTCGTCCTTGTTGCGGTACTCGACGGGCGGCATGCCCCGCAGCGCCTTGAGCACCCCGATCGGCGCGCCCTCGCCCTCAGCCTCCTGGACGATGTCGTCCCTGGTCGCCGGA
Organism: Actinoplanes subglobosus; assembly: GCF_042650585.1. Classification (NCBI taxonomy): domain Bacteria; kingdom Bacillati; phylum Actinomycetota; class Actinomycetes; order Micromonosporales; family Micromonosporaceae; genus Actinoplanes; species Actinoplanes subglobosus. Next base: position 661,971 of record NZ_JBHSBL010000018.1, on the reverse strand, counting down.
TAGTCCAGCTCGTTGAGGTACCGCAGTACCTCGTCAACAGTGGTCATGATGGGCGCATACCCAGCGATGGTGCTGCCGAACATGCGGCACCCGCGGGGCCAACGACGGACTTCCTCGGCCACGCTGCGAAGTGCGTCCAGCGTGCCGCGCCGTTGCGTCTCCGCCGTATCGATGTCGACGTATCGGAGCGCGGCCGCGCAAGATCCGCTAGCCGCACACCACACTGGTGGACCACTTGGCGACGACGACGATCACGCTGTACTCGCGCGCGGACAGCCGATACCGACCGCGTCACCCTCCCGCGGCGGGAAGAGGTCGAGTCCGGAAGCGTCGAACCGATCGAGCTGACAGCGCCGGTCGTCCGGGAGCTAGTTGAGCAGTACGACGATCGGCGTCGACCAGCGGCGTGTGCGACGGTCGGGTGGGCTGCGCGAGGCGGCGCTGGGTTGGTGGCGGACCGGGCGAGACCATAGTGGGCCACGAACCGCCGAGCCCTGCGCATAACCGCAGGTCATCACCATAGATAGAAATAGAACCGGATCCCCAAACGGGCATCCGGTTCAATAACGAACTACTCGTGGGCGATACTGGGATCGAACCAGTGACCTCTTCCGTGTCAAGGAAGCGCGCTCCCGCTGCGCCAATCGCCCCGCACCATAAAAGCGAGGTGGAGACGGGATTTGAACCCGTGTACACGGCTTTGCAGGCCGTTGCCTCGCCTCTCGGCCACTCCACCGAGGCGGCCGATGCAAGGATCAGCAACAGCCTTCTCCGAGCGGAAGACGGGATTCGAACCCGCGACCCTCACCTTGGCAAGGTGATGCGCTACCACTGCGCCACTTCCGCTTGACCCCCAGGTTTCCCTGGCGACGGATGAAACCTTAGCCGAGCCCCGACCCAGATGCCAAAGCACCCCCCGCTTTAGGGGTCGCGTCACAGGTCAGAGCCCCTCCGGCGAGTCGAGGAGCCGGCGGACCTCGGCGACCAGCTCGGCCTGGAACGCCGCGACGCTGCCGTCGACGACACCGATCCGGTAGTCCTGTCCGGTTTCCGGGTCGTTGGCGCGTGTGCCGTCACGCATGCCGACGCTGCCGTCGCCATGACCGGCGGTGTACGCCGCGAGTGCTTCTTCCATCGGGGCCTCCCTCGAATACGCGCGACAATCTCGCATGTCAGGCGGTCGCCGCAATACCGGTCGCCCGTCGGACGAGATCCACCCGATCCGGCAGCGGGACGTCAGCCGGATGCCCGCGCCGGGAACGGTGGCCACGATCAGCAGTCTCCCGGCCACTCCGGGTTGACAGAGGTTTCCTGCTCGGGGCACAGAGTCCGCACAAACACGCTCCGCACGATGGTCTTCGCCGACCTCCCGAGGAGCAGACAGATGACAGTCAACGACCAGCTGACCACCGAGCCCCCGCGCGACCCGTGGGCCGCGACCGCCGACGAGCCCACCACGGCCACCGAGGTCATCACCGCCCCACCGGCCGAGCTGGCCCCACCGGCCGAGCCGGCCGCGCCGGCCGCCGGGATGCCCGTCGCGAGGCCGGCCGAACTGGCCGCGCCGATCGCACCGACCGCGCCCGCGCCGACGGCCGGGTTCCCCGGTGGGCCGCTCCCGCCGGCCGGGCCGCCGACGGCGTCGTGGGAGGCGCCGCCGCCCGCGGCGAGCAAGCCGAAACGCAGCCCGAAGGTGATCCTGATCGCCGCCGTCCTGGTGACCGCGATCGCGAGTTCCGGCATCACCGCCGGCATCATGACCGCGGTCGGCGGCACCCCGGTCGTCGCCACCCAGGACGGTTCCACCGGCCAGCAGGGTGGCCCGGGCGGAGGATTCGGCGGCGGCCCCGGCGGAGGCATGCCGGGCGGTGGCGGCATGCCCGGCCAGCAGGACTCCGGCACCACCCAGCAGGACCCGGGGACCACCCAGCAGGACTCCGGGACCACCCAGCAGCAACAGGGCACCCAGCAGGGCACCACCGGCACCGGCACCTGACCGGCCGGCGCGTGTCTTGTCGAAGTCGGCGTGAGCCGGGTCATCACCCGCGACATGGATAAGGCACGCGCTTTCCTCGCCGATAGAGGGTCATGACCCACGTCGAGGCCAACGGCCAAGCGCCCGCTGCTCGGGCCCTTCTCGAGTTCCGGCTGCACCTGGGCGTGGGGCTCCCTCTGGTGCTGGTCCTGCTGTTCGGCCCGGAGCAGGCGTCCTCCCCGGTCATGGCCCTGCTCCTGGTGCAGGGCCTGATCGCGATCCACCGGGGGCCACACCTGAACCGCCCGGCCGACGAGACGCCGTGGCGGCACATCCGGCACGCCTCGTACTTCTTCGTGCTGAGCAGCCTGTTGCGGGTGGTCCGCGAGTTCGGCGGGTTGCCCGACTGGCTGACGTTGCTCCCCGACCTGCTCACGATTCCGGCCTACCTGATCATCGGCCTCTGCTTCATGGTCATGCTGCGGCACCGGCGGGCCGACGAGGACGACTCGGCGCGGATCGACGCGCTCCTGATGGGGCTCGGGATCGCGTTCCTCACCTGGACCTTCCTGATCGCCCCGAACCTGGCCTCCGACCTGACCGGCTCGCAGCAGGTCAACGCGCTGTTCCCGGTCTTCGACGTGACGATCCTGGTGCTGGCCGCCCGGCTGATGCTGTCGCGGGGCGTACGGCAGCCGTCGCTGTGGCTGCTGGTGCTCGCGTGCGGGGCGCTGTTCACCGGTGACCTGTTCTACTGCCTGCGCGAGGCTTTGCGGGTGCCCGTACCGCAGTCGTGGGTCGACACGTTCCTGCTGCTGATGTTCGTCCTGCTGACCGCGGCGTCCCTGCACCCGTCGATGCGGACGCTGACCGAGCCGCAGGAGGGCGTGACCCGTGACCTGAGCCGTGGCCGGACCGTGCTGATCGGCGCGATGGTGATCTTCCCGGTCGGGCTGACCGCGCTGATGCCGCCGGAGTCCATGGCGAGCAACCTGATCCGGGCGGCCCTGTGCCTGTCGCTGGTGCTGACGGTGCTGTACCGGGTGATCCGCTCGAACAACTCCCGCGCCCGCGCCGAGCGGATCAGCCGGCGCCGGGTCACCCACGACGCGCTCACCGACCTGCCCAACCGGGAGCTGCTCACCGAGACCGTGACGCTGTGGGCCGGCCGCGCCGCCGGTGAGCGTCTCGAGATCAGCCTGCTCTTCCTCGACCTCGACCGGTTCAAGATGATCAACGACAACTGGGGTCACCGGGTCGGTGACGAGTTGCTCCGGGCGGTCGCCGAGCGGCTCACCCAGCAGGTGCGGGCCGAGGATCTGGTCAGCCGGATCGGCGGCGACGAGTTCGTGGTGGCGCTGGCCGGTCCGCCCAGCGAGCGGCTGGGCGAGCAGCTGGCCGAGCGGCTGATCGCCGAGTTCAACCGGCCGTTCTCGCTCTCCATCGGTGACGTGGTGACGTCGGTGTCGATCGGGGTGGCGAAGTCGACCGGTGACGTGCACGCGCTGGACCTGATCCGGGACGCGGACACCTCCATGTACAAGGCCAAGAGCAACGGCCGGAACATGTACGCGCTCTTCGACGCCTCGATGCGGGACCAGGTGCGTGACCGGGTCCGGCTGGAGCAGGCACTGCGTGGCGCATTGGAACGCGAGGAGCTGGCCGCGCACTTCCAGCCGATCATCGATCTGGCCTCGGGCGAGCTGGACGGTTTCGAGGCGCTGATGCGGTGGCAGTCGCCGGAGCTGGGCTTCGTGTCGCCGGTGCGGTTCATCCCGATCGCCGAGGAGACCGGCATGATCGAGGACATGGGGGCGTGGCTGCTGCGCGAGTCGGTCCGGCAGCTCGCCGAGTGGACCGCCCGGCGCGGGCCGGGCGCCCGCCCGCTGCACGTGTCGGTGAACGTCGCGGTGCGCCAGCTGCGTGACGGCTCGCTGGTGCGCATCGTCGACGACGCGCTGCGGGAGCACGGCCTCGCGCCGTCCGCCCTGTGGCTGGAGATCACCGAGTCCGGTGTGATGGAGGACCTGGAGGCGGCGCTGCTCACCCTCGACGCCCTGCGGGCGATGGGTGTCACGCTCTGCGTCGACGACTTCGGCACCGGCTATTCGTCGCTGAGCTACCTGGATCGGCTCCCGGTCGGGATCGTCAAGATCGACCGGTCGTTCGTGCAGGGTGTCGGCGACAACGGTGCCAAGGAGCCGATCGTCCGCGCGGTGCTGGCGATGACCCGGGCGATGGGTCACCGGGTGGTGGCCGAGGGCGTGGAGACCGAGGCCCAGCGCGACTGGCTCCGCGAGCAGGGGTGTGATCTGGTGCAGGGCTGGCTCTACAGCAAGGCCGATGTGCCCGCCAACCTGACCGCCTGGATCGACCGGGCACCGGCCCTGTCGGAGGCCTGACCCGAACGCCGGACACATCTGCGCTTCTGCCGTATAAAAACCTTTGAAGGGTCATAAGGAAGGTGGGGTATGACACCGAGTGCCTCGCCGCCGACCGTGCTGCGACCGGTTCTGAGCATCACCGACCGGATCCGCACCGCGACCCGGCTCGGTGTCGTCGTGCTCGCCCTGCTCGTCCCCGGGGCCCTGGCCACCGGCATGTACACCGCGGTGACCTCGTCGGACATCGCCTTCAGCACCCGCGAGCGGGAGGGCGCCGACGTCCTGCGCTCGGTGCTCGTCGCGTTGACGGACACGGCCGCCGGCCGTACCCCCGATCTCGCCGCCGTCCGTGCCGCCGCCGACGCCCAGCCGGACCTGGAGATCGCCGACGCGGTGGCGGCCGTCCCGGAGCCCGGCGACGGCACGGTGGCCGCCCGGATCGCCACCGCCACCGCCCTGGCCGCGCTGATCGCCGAGATCGGCAACGACTCCAACCTCATCCTCGACCCCGACCTGGACTCGTTCTACGTGATGGACGCCCAGGTGGTGCAGCTGCCGCAGGCGATGCTGGCGGCGCTGCAGGCGGC